>NZ_CP021992.1:631695-1263390 GCF_002205495.2 Cryobacterium sp. LW097
CCGTGTACACAACGCTCACCTGCGCGCGCGGCGACGCGCCGATGGCGGCGGTCGCATCCACGTAGGCCTGCACGACGGACTCCGGAGCGGTCTCGTACCCGGCCCGCGGCAGCTCGGTGACGAGCTGGGTGTCGGCGACGTGCTGGATCTGGGCGGCGATGGCGATGTCGTCGGGGGAGACGATCTGCGAGCCCTCATCGGAGTCGCCCAGGTAGACCTTGTAGCCGTTGTCGTTGGGCGGGTTGTGCGAGGCGGTGACCATCACACCGGCGCTGGCGCCGAGGTGGCGCACCGCGAAAGCGAGCACCGGGGTGGGGAGCAGGCGGGGCAACAGCACGGCGCGCACGCCGGCGCCGGCCATGATCGCGGCGGTGTCGGTGGCGAAGACGTGCGAGTTGCGGCGGCCGTCGTAGCCGATGACCACGGACGGGATGCTGCCGGGCCGGCTGCTCGCCGCGGCGGCGAGGAGATAGGCGGCGAGTCCGGCGGCGGCCTGGCTCACCAGAACTCGGTTCATCCGGTTGGAGCCGGCGGCGATCTCGCCGCGGAGGCCCGCGGTGCCGAACGCGAGGCGCTCGTCGAAGCGGGAGTGCAGGTCGGCAACGGCGGCCGGGTCGCGATCCTGGGCCTGCTGGATCAGCACGCGCAGCTCGGCGCGGGTCTCCGGGTCCGGGTCCTGGGCGAGCCAGTCGGTCGCGGTGACCAGCAGCAGGTTGACCGGGTCGGTGGCCGTGGTGTCCAGCACTGCCGTGGCGGCGGGCACCTCTCCGGCCGTCTCGTCCGGTCCGTCGACGGTGTTCAGCACGGCGGTCTGCGGTTCGCGTTCGTCGTCGCCGGCGTGCGCGCCGCGTGGGAGGAGCGGCTCGGCGGGGGTGCCGGGCTGGGTCGGAGTCTCGTCGCCGTGGCTCACAGTGCGGCCACGATGCTGGCGAGGAGGGCGCTGATGGTGGCTTCGGCGGCCTGGCCGGCCTCGAGCACCTCGCCGTGACTGAGCGGGGTCTTTTGAATGCCGGCGGCGAGGTTGGTGATCAGCGACATGCCGAGTACCTCCATGCCGGCCTGGCGGGCGGCGATGGCCTCCAGCGCGGTGGACATGCCCACGATGTGGCCACCGATGGCCTTGGCCATCTGCACCTCGGCGGGAGTCTCGTAGTGCGGCCCGCGGAACTGGCAGTAGACGCCTTCGTCCAGGGTGGGGTCGATGCCTCGGGCGAGGTCACGCAGCCGCTGGGAGTACAGGTCGGTGAGGTCGATGAAGGTGGCGCCCTCGAGCGGCGAGTCGGCGGTGAGGTTGATGTGGTCGCTGATCAGCACCGGGGTGCCCGGCTTCCACGTCTCGCGGATGCCGCCGGCCCCGTTGGTGAGGATCATGGTCGTCGCCCCGGTCGCGGCGGCGGTGCGCACGCTGTGCACGACCCGGCGCACGCCGTGGCCCTCGTAGTAGTGGGTGCGGGCGCCGATCACCAGGGCACGCTTGCCGCTCGAAAGCAGCACCGAGCGCAACATGCCCGCGTGGCCGGCCAGCGCCGGCGCGCTGAAACCGGTGATTTCCTGCGCGGGGATCGTGTGGGTGGTCTCGCCGATCAGGTCGGCGGCCTTGCCCCACCCGCTTCCCAGCGTCAGGGCGATGTCGTGATGGGCGACACCGGTGGCGTCGGCGATTTCTTGGGCGGCGGTGGCGGCCACGTCGAACGGGTTGGTTTTCGGCGCGTCAAGAGGATTGATCTCGGTCGTGAGCATCCCCCTACTCTAATTGCCTGCGGGGCAGCCGTGGTTTGGCGGGTCGCGCGGTGCAGGACAGAATAAGTGAATGCCTTACGAGTTCGAACGAAAACAACGCATCATTATCATCGGTGGCGGCCCCGGCGGATACGAAGCGGCACTCGCCGGCGCGCAGCAGGGCGCCGAGGTGACCCTGATCGAACGGGTCGGCGTCGGCGGTGCCGCAGTGCTCACCGACGTCGTTCCGTCGAAGTCGCTGATCGCCACCGCGGAAGCGTCGAACTCGATCCGTGAGGCCAACGACCTGGGCGTGCAGTTCTTCGTGCGCGACGCCAAGGGCAAGCCGCTGCACCCCGAGGTCGCGATCAACCTCGCCGCGGTGAACAAGCGCCTGCTCGCGCTGGCCAGGGAGCAGTCCGAGGACATGCGGGAGACCCTGGTCAAGGCCGGCGTCAAGCTGCAGAGCGGCCACGGCCGGCTGGACGGCCGCGACGCGGTCATCGTGTCCACCGGAGACGACGGCTCAGGCACCGATTTCGACCGGATCGAGGCCGACACCATCGTGCTGTCGGTGGGCGCGAGCCCCCGCACGATGCCCACGATGATGCCCGACGGCGAGCGGATTCTCACCTGGACCCAGCTGTACAACCTCAAGTCGGTGCCCAAACACCTCATCGTCGTCGGCTCCGGCGTCACCGGCGCGGAGTTCGCCTCCGCCTACCGGGCCCTGGGCGCCGAGGTCACCCTCGTCTCCAGCCGCGACCAGGTGCTGCCCGGCGAAGACGTCGACGCCGCCGCCGTGATTGAGAACGTGTTCAAGCGCAACGGCATGGTGGTGCTGAACAAGTCCCGCGCCGCCACCGCCGAACGCACCGACACCGGCGTGCTGGTGACCCTCACCGACGGCCGCACCGTCGAGGGCAGCCACTGCCTGATCGCCGTCGGCGCCGTGCCGAACACCCAGGGCCTGGGCCTGGCCGAGGCCGGCGTTCAGCTGGACGAGTCCGGCCACATCCGGGTGAATCGGGTGGCGCGCACCTCGATCCCCAACATCTACGCCGCGGGCGACTGCACCACGGAGATGCCGTTGGCGTCCGTCGCATCCATGATGGGCCGCACTGCGGTTTACCACGCCATGGGCGACGCGGTGAACCCGATCGAGATCCGCAATGTGGCGGCCAACATCTTCACGCAGCCGGAGATCGCGACAGTCGGCTGGACCCAGAAGGAGATCGAGGAGGGTGTGCGCCGCGGCGAGGTGTACAAGATGCCGCTCGAGTCGAACCCGCGCGCCAAGATGATGGGCATCAAGGACGGCTTCGTCAAGCTGATCGCCTCCCGCGGCACCGGCACCGTCATCGGCGGCGTCATCGTGGGCCCCAAGGCCAGCGAACTGATCTTCCCGCTCACCCTCGCGGTCGAGCACGGCCTCACCGTCGACGAGGTCGCCGAGGCGTTCACCGTCTACCCGTCGTTGACCGGGTCCATCACGGATGCCGCACGCGCGATGCACAAGGTGCACTACTGACCCGGCACCCCGGCCGCATCCGCGACTAACTGTCGCCCGTGCGGACACCTGCGCCCGGTACGCCGGGCGCAGGTGTCCGGTTCGGGCACAGTTGCGCAGCTGGGGGGTGTCAGCCGACGGTCATGAGCAGGTGGCCCGAGGAGACCGTCGAGCCGACAGCGGCGCCGATGACCCCGACCACGCCGTCCTTGTGCGCGGTGAGCGGCTGTTCCATCTTCATGGCCTCCAGCACCAGCAGCAGGTCGCCCTTGACGACGGTGTCGCCCTCCGTGACGAGGATCTTCACGATGGTGGCCTGCATGGGCGCCTTGACGGCATCGCCCGTTGCGGTGTTCACCGAGTGAGCGGCGGTCCGACGGCGCGGGGCCGGCCCGGCGGTCTTCTCCGACGCGGTACCGGGCAGCAGCTTGCTGGGCAGGCTCACCTCGATGCGGCGGCCGTCCACCTCGACGACCACGCTGTGCCGGGCGTCGGAGCGCGGACGGTCCTCGACGGTGCCGCTCCAGGGGGCAATGGTGTTCTCGAACTCGGTCTCGATCCAGCGGGTGTAGATCGAGAACGGGGCGCCGTCGGCGGGGGCGAAGGCCGGGTCGCGCACGATCATGCGGTGGAACGGCAGCACTGTGGGCAGGCCGGCCACCTCGAACTCGTCGAGGGCGCGGCGGGCGCGTTCCAGGGCCTGTTCCCGGGTGGCGCCGGTGACGATGAGCTTGGCCAGCAGCGAGTCGAACGAGCCGGAGATCTCGTCGCCGGACTGCACGCCGCTGTCGACGCGCACACCGGGGCCGCCGGCGGCCTTGAACACGTGCACCGGGCCGGGGGCGGGCATGAAGCCGCGGCCGGCGTCCTCACCGTTGATGCGGAACTCGAACGAGTGGCCGACGGCGATGGGGTCGTCGTAGTCCAAGGTGCCGCCCTCGGCGAGCCGGAACTGCTCACGGACCAGGTCGATGCCGGTGACCTCCTCAGAGACCGGGTGTTCCACCTGCAGGCGGGTGTTCACCTCGAGGAAGGAGACCGTGCCGTCCTGGCCGATCAGGAACTCGCAGGTGCCGGCGCCGACGTAACCGACCTCCCGGAGGATGGCCTTGGACGCCCGGTACATCTCGGTCGTCTGCGCCTCGGTGAGGAACGGTGCCGGCGCCTCTTCGACGAGCTTCTGGTGGCGGCGCTGGAGGGAGCAGTCGCGGGTGGAGATCACGACGACGTTGCCGTGGGCATCCGCGAGGCACTGGGTCTCGACGTGCCGGGGCTTGTCGAGGTACTTCTCCACGAAGCACTCGCCGCGGCCGAAGGCCGTGACGGCCTCACGCACGGCGGAGTCGAACAGTTCCGGTACCTCGTCGCGGGTGCGGGCGACCTTCAGGCCGCGGCCGCCGCCGCCGAAGGCCGCCTTGATGGCCACGGGCAGGCCGTGCTGGTCGACGAAGTCGAGAACTTCGGATGCATCGGCGACGGGGTTCAGGGTGCCGGGCGCCATCGGCGCGTGCACCTTCTCGGCGATGTGCCTGGCGGACACCTTGTCGCCGAGCTGCTCGATGGCCTCCGGGGACGGGCCGATCCAGATCAGGCCGGCGTCCAGGACGGCGCGGGCGAAGGCGGCGTTCTCGGCGAGGAAGCCGTAGCCGGGGTGCACGGCGTCGGCGCCGGAGCGGCGGGCGATGGAGAGGATCTTCTCGATGACGAGGTAGGTCTCGGCGCTGGAGGTGCCGTCGAGCCCGTAGGCCTCGTCGGCGAGACGGGCGTGCAGGGCGTCCCGGTCCTGGTCGGCGTATACGGCCACCGAGAGGATGCCGCTGTCCTTTGCCGCTCGGATCACTCTGACGGCGATCTCGCCCCGGTTGGCGATGAGGACCTTCGTTATACGCGACATAGGTACTGAGCCTATTGGTCCGAACCCCCGCAATTTTGGTTCTTTCCCACAAAAACCGCGGCAAGAACACTGCGTGGGGCTACAAAGGCCCCGAAAGAACGGTCAGTCCGGTAGGGCCGAAGTGCCCGTATTCCACAGGCTCGGCCAGTCATAGCCCAACCGGAGCACCAATCTGCGCAGGGTCGGCAACGACAGTCCGACGACCGTGGAGGGGTCGCCCTCGATGCGGCTGATGTACGGCGCGCCGAGGCTGTCGATGGTGAAAGCGCCCGCGACAAAGAGCGGTTCACCGGTATTGATGTAGGCGTCGAGCTCCGAATCGGTGAGGTCGTCGGCGAACGTCACGTCGGCGACGGCGACGGCACCGACGGCACGGCCGGGCCGACCGTCGATGTGCTCGATCAGCCAGTGGCCGGAATAGAGCTGCCCGGTGCGTCCGCGCTGGGTGTGCCAGCGCTCCCTGGCACGCTCGCTGGTGTGCGGCTTGCCGTAGATCACACCGTCGAGGACGAAGACCGAGTCCCCGCCGAGGATCAGCCCGTCGATGCCCCGCTCGGCACCGACGGCCGCGACGGCCTGGGCCTTCGCCCGCGCCAGCAGCTCGACCACATGGTGCGGAGTCAGGGGCTCGCCCAGGCGTTCAGCCTCGGCCGCCGCGACGGCATCCTCGTCGACATCGGGCGAAATGGTGACGGGTTCGATGCCCGCCGCGCGCAGCAGCGCCAGCCGGGCGGGGGAGGTGGAGGCGAGGTAGAGGCGCATGGAACCCTTCAGGCGGCAGGCAGATGTGGGATGCTCATTCAATGGGCACCAACACTAATCGTCAGGCAAGTCAGAGCACTCCAGAGGGCGAGATCGGCACCGAACTCGACCTCGATATCACCAACGTAGCCCACGGCGGCATCTTCGTTGCCCGGCACGAGGGCCGTGTGGTCTTCGTCAGCGACACCCTCCCGGGTGAACGGGTGCGCGTCAGGCTCACCGACGCGAACAAGAAGAGCTTCTGGCGGGCCGAGACCGTCGAGGTCCTGGACGCGGCCCCCGAACGTCAGCCGCACATCTGGGCCGCAGCGGCCATCGACCGGGACCCTGCCGACCGTGCCGGCGGCGCCGAATTCGGCCACATCGAACTGGGCCACCAGCGCGAGCTCAAGCGCCAGGTCCTCACCGATGCACTGCACCGGATGGCCGGACTCGACAGCGATGTCACCGTCGAGGCCGTGCCGGTGGCAGCGGATGCTTCGCCGGGCGACGCCATGGACGGCACCGGCTGGCGCACCCGGGTGCGCCTGCATGTCACGGAGACCGGCATCGTCGGCCCGTACGCCGCCCGCTCGCACCGGGTGATCCCCGTCGACGACCTGCCGCTGGCCGTACACGCCCTCGAAATGGCCGCGCCGCTGGACAAGCTGTTCGCCGGCGCCGCATCCGTCGACGTCGTCGCCCCCAGCGTCGGTGAAGTGCAGATCCTGGTCGCCGAGCAGGACGACAAGGGCCGCCGGCGCCGCACCGCGCCCAAACCGATCACCGAGCGGGTCGGCGACCGTGAGTTCCGGCTCGACGCCGCCGGTTTCTGGCAGGTGCACGCGCGTGCCGCGGAGACCCTGTTCGCCGCCGTGCAGGACGCCATCGACCCGGACCTGTTCGACCCCAAGGCCGCCAACCTCGACCTGTACGGCGGTGTGGGGCTGCTCGCCGCCGCCGTCGCCGACAGGTTCGGTTCCGACGTGCGCATCACCTCGGTGGAGAGCGACGCCCAGGCCACCGAGAACGCCGGCGCTAACCTCGCCGAGTGGGTCGGCGCCACCGCGCAGACCGGCAGGGTGGACACATTCCTGACCGGACTCACCCGCGACGCCGACGCTGCCGAACGGGCCCGTCTGCAGGCAGCCACCGTGGTGCTCGACCCGCCGCGATCTGGCGCCGGCGGCGAAGTCGTCGACACCCTGGCGTTCCTCGCGCCGGCCCAGGTGGTCTACGTCGCCTGCGATCCGGTGGCCCTGGCCCGCGACGTCGCCCTCTTCGCCGGGCTCGGGTACACGCTGCGGAGCCTGCGCGCCTTCGACCTGTTCCCCAACACCCACCACGTCGAAGCCGTCGCCCTGCTCACCAGATAGCTAGTCTTAGCACCAAGAACGAAGACGAGAGATGACAACCGTGACCGAGCCTGACACCGCGACCGACCTGGCCGACCGCCCCGTACGCGTGGGCATCGCCGACGACCATGAGTCGGTGCGGCTGGGCCTCAAGGCCGCCTGTGAGAACACCGGCTTCGAGGTGGTCTTCGAGGCCGCGACGGTACGCGAACTCGTCGACGGCATCGCCGGTCGCCCGGTGGATGTGATCGTGCTCGACCTGTCCCTCGGCGACGGGTCCCTCGTCACCGACAACGTGCACCTGGCCCGTGGTACCGGCGCGTCGGTGTTGGTGCACAGCATCGCCGACAGGGTCGCCCTGGTCCGTGAGGGCCTGGCCGCCGGCGCTGCCGGCGTCATCCCCAAGTCGTCGCCGACGACCACGGTGATGGCCGCCGTCGCCTCCGTGGCCCGCGGTGACGTGCTCAACAACCTCGAGTGGGCCACCGCCATCGACGCCGACCGGGACTTCGCCAAGGCCCAACTGGGCCGCCGTGAACGCGACGTGCTGCACCTCTACGCCTCCGGCCTGCCGCTGAAGATGGTGGCGATGCAGCTGGGCATCGCCCACTCCACGGCCCGGGAGTACCTCGACCGCATCCGCGTGAAGTACGTCGAGGTGGGCCGCCCGGCACCCACGAAGGTCGACCTGTTACGCAGGGCCGTGGAAGACGGCATCCTGCCGGGTCTCGACCTGGAAGGCGGGGATGGGCGCTCCTAGTCCGGCCGAGGTCGTGCCGGTCCGGTCGTTCAGGCTGTCGCCGGGCCGTGTCGCACCCGACCAGCTCGGTGCCGACCTCCTCAACGAATCCAAGCAGCCGCGCAAGCCCATCAGTCGCGCGCAGATCGAGCGGGTGGTCTCGCGGGCCGCCGGCGGCGTGGGCCTGATCTTCGCCCTGCAGACCTATCCGGCGATGCTCGGCCAGCTGGACAGCCTCAAGCCCGGTCTCGGGGTGGCGCTCAGCATCGCGATCTTCGGCGGCCTGGGCGTGGCAATCATCGCCACGCTGGTGAAGAAGTACGTCAGAGTCACCAGCGGCGTGTTCGCGGGGGTGTACCTCGTCGCCCTGATCGGCTGGCCGGCGATGCTGAATACCCCGGAGGGCACCCTCGAGGGCAAGCCTTGGCTCTGGTATCTCTGCACCGTCGCGACCGGTTTCGCCGCCGTCTCGTTCTCCAAGTGGTGGGCGATGACCTACACCTTCCTGGCCCCGATCGCCTACGGCATCGTGCGGGTGCTGCCCGCAGGCGGTGGCGCCGATCCGATGCTCGGCGCCCTCGACGCCGTCTACGCGATCCTGCTCGGCCAAGTGATTCTGATCATCATCACGATGCTGCGCCAGGCCACCGCCGGGGTCGACATCGCGCAGACCAACGCGCTGTCCACGTACTCCGCCGCCGTGCGCCAGCACGCCACCGAGGTGGAACGGGTGCAGGTGGACTCCCTCGTGCACGACAGTGTCCTCGCCGCCCTGTTGTCCGCCGCCGCAGCCGGTACGCCGAAGGCGGCCGAGCTGGCTGCCACGATGGCGGAGGACGCCATCGCCCGGCTCACCGAGGCCGGTTCGCTTCCCGCAACCGACGACAGCCTGGTCCTGTTCAGCACCCTCAAGGAACGCATCCGCACGATCGCGGACCGGTTCGACGAGCCGATCGAGTTCATCGACTGCGATGCCGAGAGGCTCAGCCTGCCCTCGCACGCGGGCGAGGCCCTCTACGCCGCCAGCGCCCAGGCGATCGTGAACAGCATCCAGCACGCCGGTGTCCCCGGCGACCCGGTGACGAGGTCGGTGCGGATGAACTCCAATCTGCTGGGCGGCTGCGTCATCGAGATCGCCGACTCCGGTGTCGGGTTCGACCCCGCCACCGTGCCCAGCGAACGCCTGGGCCTGCGGATCTCGATCCGGGAGCGGGTCGCGAAGGCCGGCGGCGTCGTCCAGGTGAACAGCAGCCCCGGCCGGGGCACGTCGATCCTGATCGAGTGGCCGCTGAGTGAGCGCGGTGGCCGCGCATGATCTCCGTCCCCCGAGGGCTGATCATCTCCCTGGCCGCCCTGTTCTCGACCTATCACGTGATCCTGGCCCTCTACTCGCTGGATGTGCCGGCGTCGCCGGTACCGGCGCTGATCGCGATCCTGCTCTACGCCGCGGCCACCGTGGCGAGCCTATGGCCGACCAGTCCGGCCCGGATGTCGCACTGGTTGGGGTTCTTCAACGTGGCCGTGTGCATCGCGGTTCCTTTGCTCGTGGGCAGCCAGTTGGACGGGTCCGTGCCCGACAACGGCTACGCCACCTGGTACGTGGCCGCCGTCGGCACCCTGATGACCATCACGGCCACGCGCAGGCGGGCGACCCTCGCCTGGGTCGGGGTGGGCTTCCTCGTCGCTCACACCGTCGTCTGGGCCGGTGCGGGCTCCCTCGCGTCGATGGGCGTCATCGGCAGCGCCGTGTGGGTGTTCGTGGCCGTGACGCTGGCCAGGGCGCTGGCCAAGGCGGGCCGGGACGCGCGGCAGTACGGCCTCGCCGAACGGGAGGCCACCGAGTGGCAGGCGGCGCAGGAAGCGCACCTGTACGAGCGTCAGGTGCGCCTGGCCCAGACCATCCGGTTGGCGGCGCCGATGCTGCGCCGCATCATCCAGGAACGCGGCACGCTCAGCGACGGGCAGCGTCTGGAGTGCCGGTACCTGGAGGCCGCGATCCGTGACGAGATCCGCGGGCGCCGGCTGCTCAACGACGCCGTACGCCGTGAGGTGATGGCGGCGCGGCGGCGCGGCGCCATCGTCACCCTGCTCGACGAGGGTGGCATCGACGACCTGACCGGCACCGATCTGGAGGTCGTGCTGAACACTCTGGCCGACGCCATGGCCGCCACGACGGCGTCCACGATCATCGCCAGGACGGCGGCCGACGGCTCGGGGACCGCCATCACCGTGGTGGGCATCAACAGCCCTGACCCGCGGCTGAGCGCCCTCGGCCAGGACTCGCCCGACGAAGAAGTGGACCTGTGGTTGGAGATCCCGCGGGCCGTGCACGCGCCGGGCGCCTCGGCCGGCCAGCCGACCCGCCGGCACTGACCGGGCATGCGAAAGGGGACCCACCCGGGGGTGGATCCCCTTCCGACATTTCCGTGTCAGGGCGACAACCCGAATGTCGCCTAGACGCGCCCCCAACACATTCGCCTGCTTACCCTAGTCGGCGAATGATTGGTCGTGTTGCCCGAGAGCAACACCCAGCAATACCAATAATGCCGACCCGGTGATCCGCTGAAAAGTCGTCATTTAGGGGGACAACAGAGTGCGGCTCAGGCCGTGAAGCCCCGCCAGCGCTCGTCGCCCCGCGGCAGCGGCGCCCTGATGGCCCGCTGGCTGTCCTGCCAGGGGCTCGCGGGGCCGTTCGGCGTGGCCCGCAGGTTGTCCGACTCGGCGCGCAGCAGGGCCCGCAGGACGGCGGTCACCGCGGCTGCCTCCTGTTCGGAGACCCCCGTCGTGACGAAGGTGAGCTCGGCCGGGTCGAAGCCGGCGCGGTTCTCTGAGACTGTCATGGCAGCGCCGCCTACAGCGGGATGTTCCCGTGCTTCTTGGCGGGCAGGCTGGCGCGCTTGGTGCGCAGCGCCCGCAACGCCTTGACGACGGACACCCGCGTCGCGGACGGTTCGATGATCCCGTCGAGCTCGCCGCGTTCGGCGGCGAGGAACGGGCTGGCCACGTTGTAGGTGTACTCGTTGGCGAGCCGGCTGCGGACGGCAGCGACATCCTCGTTGGCCGCTTCGGCCTTCTTGATCTCGGAACGGTAGAGGATGTTCACGGCGCCCTGGCCGCCCATGACCGCGATCTCCGCGGTCGGCCAGGCCAGGTTGATGTCGGCGCCGAGCTGCTTGGAGCCCATCACGATGTAGGCGCCGCCGTAGGCCTTGCGCAGGATCACGGTGACCAGCGGCACCGTGGCCTCCGCGTACGCGTAGAGCAGCTTCGCGCCTCGACGGATCACGCCGGTCCATTCCTGGTCGGTGCCTGGCAGGAAGCCGGGAACGTCGACGAGGGTGAGGATCGGGATCGAGAACGCGTCGCAGAACCTGACGAACCTGGCGGCCTTCTCGCCGGCCTGGATGTTGAGGGTGCCGGCCATCGCGTTGGGCTGGTTGGCGACGATGCCGACGCTGCGGCCCTCGATGCGGGCGAAGCCCACCACGATGTTGGGCGCGAACAACGGCTGGGTCTCGAGGAAGTCGCCGTGGTCGACGATGTGCTCGATGACGGTCTTCACGTCGTACGGCTGGTTGGGCGAATCGGGGATCAGCGTGTTGAGCTTGAGGTCGGAATCCGTGGTCTCGAGTTCGACCTCGCTGTCGAAGACGGGTAGCTCGGCGAGGTTGTTGTCCGGCAGGAAGCCGAGCAGGGTGCGCGCGTAATCGAGGGCGTCGGACTCGTCACTGGCCAGGTAGTGCGCCACACCGGAGATGGTGTTGTGGGTCAGCGCGCCGCCGAGTTCCTCCATGCCCACGTCTTCGCCGGTGACGGTCTTGATCACGTCGGGGCCGGTGACGAACATCTGGCTGGTCTTGTCGACCATGATCACGAAGTCGGTCAGGGCGGGGGAGTACACGGCGCCGCCGGCCGCCGGGCCGCAGATGATCGAGATCTGCGGGATCACGCCGGATGCGGCGGTGTTGCGGCGGAAGATCTCGCCGTACTTGCCCAGGGCCACGACACCCTCCTGGATGCGCGCTCCACCGGAGTCGAGGATGCCGATGATGGGCACCCCGGTCTTGAGAGCCAGGTCCATCACCTTGATGATCTTCTCGCCGGCCACCTCGCCGAGCGAACCGCCGAAGATCGTGAAGTCCTGCGAGTACACGGCCACCTGACGGCCGTGGATGGTGCCGGTGCCGGTGACGACGGAGTCGCCGTACGGGCGCTTCTTCTCCATGCCGAACGCGACGGTGCGGTGCCGCACGAATTCGTCGAGTTCGACGAACGAGCCCGGATCCAGCAGCTCGGCCACCCGTTCGCGGGCGGTCATCTTGCCCTTGGCGTGCTGCTTCTCGATGGCGGCCTCGCCGCTCGCGGTCACGGCTTCGTGGTAGCGCATCTTGAGGTCGGCGAGCTTGCCAGCCGTCGTGTACAGGTCGGGTCCGGTCGGGTTCTCAGTCACGCCGTTCACTCTACCGGCCTCACCCCGCACCGCCCCCAGAGCGTGTCGGCCCGGTGCCCCACCAAACCTGGGCAGAATTGCAGGAGTTATGATCCCCGCGGGGTGTGAGAAGAGGCGTCAGCATGGAATTTCCGATCAGCCGCGGCATTGGGGCACGGTTCGAGTACCTCGACGAGGCCGGCTCCACCAACGATGTGCTGGTGACCCGGGCCACGGGCCCTGATGCGTCGGCCTGGCCCGACCTGTCGGTCATCGTCACCGACAACCAGACCAGCGGCCGCGGACGGCTCGGCCGCACCTGGCTGGCGCCCAGCGGCAAATCGCTGGCCATCTCGGTGCTGCTGCGACCACGGCTGGAGAGCGGCCGGCTGCCGCCGAACCGGTACGGCTGGTTTCCCCTGCTCGCCGGCGCGGCCATGACCCAGGCCGTGCGTTCGGTCGTGCAGGCCGCGGCGCCGCCGCCCGGCGACGAGGAGGCACCCCGGCACGAGGTGACGCTGAAGTGGCCCAACGACGTGCTCATCGACGGCTACAAGGTCTCCGGCATCCTTTCGGAGCTGTTGCCGGATGCCAGCGGCCTGTGCATCGGCACCGGACTGAACCTGAGCCTGGACGAGCACGACCTGCCCACCCTCACGTCCACCTCGCTGATGCTCGTCACCGGTAGCATCCCGAACGCCGACGAGGTGCTCGCCGCGTACCTCGACGCGCTGCGGAGCCTCACCGCGAACTTCCTCGCCGCCGGGGCGGATCCCGTGGCCAGCGGCCTGCACGCCGAGGTGTCCGCCCTGTGCGGCACCCTGGGCGCCGCGGTGCGCGTCGAACTGCCCGGTGGGCAGGACCTGGTGGGCACCGCCGTCGGGCTGGACGGGGACGGCCGGCTGATCGTGGAAGACCAGACGAACGGCGAACTACAGGCCGTCGCCGCGGGGGACGTGACCCATCTGCGGTACTGAATCTGAGGTATTAATGGGTATATGACCAACCCAGCGCAAGTGATGCCCGGCGTGCCGACGACGGCGCCAGAGGTGGTCATCGCCCGGCTCCGCTCGCACGCCAGGGCGCTGTTCTGGCCCACCCTGTTCCTGATCGGCGCGTGCGGCGTGACCGGCTACTACTCCGGAAGCCTGGCCGAGCCGTGGCAGAACGTGATGCTCCTGGTCGGCGCCGGCCTGGTCGTCGTGCTGCTCTGGTTGTTGCCGCTGGTGTCCTGGCTCACCCGGCGGTACACGGTGACCAGCCGCCGGATCATCTTCGTGCACGGCATCTTCGTGCACGAGCGGCAGGAACTGCTGCACAGCAGGGGCTACGACGTCACCGTGCGCAAGAACTGGCTGCAGTCGCTGTTTCGGTCCGGGACGGTGCGGATCAATTCGGGGCTGGAACAGCCGTTGTCGCTGCGGGACGTGCCGGACGCCGACCTCGTGCAGCAGGTGCTGCAGGACCTGATGGAGCAGTCACAGAGCGTGATGGCCTCGCGCCGGCAGGAGCAGTCAGCGCTCGGTGACGAATTCGGCCTCCGCGCGGGACTGTAGCCGCAGCGCTGCCGTGCTGGTGGTCACCGGACCGGTGGCCGCCGTGCCGGTGGGCACCGCAGTGGCGTCCCGGCGGGACGGTGAGAAGACCCAGTACCTGTACAGGGTGAAGCGGAAGACGGCTCCGAGCAGCAGGCCGATCACGTTCGAGGAGATGTTGTCGGCGATGACGCTGGTGTACCCGAGAACGTAGTGGCTCACCCACAGGCAGGCCAGCCCGATTCCCATACCGACGAGGCTGACCGCGAAGAACTCCAGGCCCTCACGCAGGGTCTGTGACCGGCGGTCCTTCGAAAAGGTCCAGTACCGGTTGCCGACCCAGTTGGCCAGGATGGCGAGGACCGTCGAGACGACCTTCGCCCAGATCGGGCCGGAGGCGAGGGCCTCTGGGGAGAAGACGGTGGCCCGCAGCAGATTGAACACTGTGATGTCCACCGCGAAGCCGACGAGTCCGACCATGCCGAACTTCGCGAGCTGGGTCGCGAACGCCAGCACCCGGTACCTGCTGAAGGTTGTTCTCGACATGCATCCGTCCGGCCGATAGGTGAAAATGGAACGTGTAGCGAGAAAACGCGCTTCTCTCGCAGTCTACGTCCCGGCATATTCCTCATCCTGGGAGTTCCCGGCCCCTCGGATGAACGGTCGCACAGAAATTGGTGAACAAATGAGAACGATCGTTGGTGTGATCGGCGGAGGCCAATTGGCCCGCATGATGATCCCCGCCGCGGTGAACCTCGGCCTCGACCTCCGGGTCCTGGCCGAGGCCGACGGAATGTCCGCGCACCTCGCCGCGGTGTCGGTGGGGGACTACCGCGACCTGGCCACCGTCCTCGCCTTCGCCGAGACCGTCGACGTGGTGACCTTCGACCACGAACACGTTCCGCAGGTGATCCTCCGCGAACTGGTGAACCGGGGCATCAGCGTGCACCCCGGACCCGACGCGTTGCTCTACGCCCAGGACAAGCTGCTCATGCGGGAACGCCTGACCGAGCTGGGCCTGCCCGTCCCCGACTGGGCGCGGGTGGCCGACGCGGACGCTCTGGCGCAGTTCCTCGCCGATCACGGTGGCCGGGCCGTCGTGAAGACAGCCAGGGGCGGCTACGACGGCAAGGGGGTGCGCGTGGTGTCCCACGCCCACGAGGCCGACGACTGGTTCCTCGCGCTCGCCGAAGACGCCAACGGCGGCGACCTGTTGGTCGAGGAGCTCGTCGACTTCCGCCGCGAACTAGCCCAGGTCGTCGCGCGACGCCCGTCCGGTGAGATCGCGATCTGGCCCGTCGTCGAGACCGTGCAGCAGAACGGCGTCTGCGCCGAGGTCATCGCGCCGGCACCGAAGTCGGCCGGCCGGCTCAGCGCGCTCGCCGCCGACATCGCCGAGCGGGTGGCCGAGGGCATCGGTGTCACCGGGGTGCTCGCCGTGGAACTCTTCGAAACCACCGACGGCCGGTTGCTGGTCAACGAGCTCGCGATGCGGCCGCACAACAGCGGTCACTGGTCGATCGACGGCTCCACCACGAGTCAGTTCGAACAGCACCTGCGAGCAGTGCTCGACCTGCCGCTGGGCGACACGGCGCTCCGGGACCCCTGGTCGGTGATGGTCAACGTCCTCGGCGGCCCCGCCGAGGGAAGCATGGCGGCCCGGTACCCGGCCGCGTTCGCCGAGCAGCCGACGGTCAAGGTGCACAACTACGGCAAGGACCCCCGCCCCGGACGTAAGATCGGCCACGTGACGGCATCCGGGCCCGATCTGGACTCGGTCAGCTACCAGGCGCGTGCCACTGCGGCATATTTTCAGGACTAAAGCCTAAGATCGTCACCGTGCCAGACAACCTCGCGACTCCCGCCCCCGAGTCCGCCCCCTCCTCAGCCGCGCTCGTCGGCGTCGTGATGGGGTCGGACTCCGACTGGAACGTCATGAGCGACGCCGCGGCCATGCTGGCCGAATTCGGTGTCGCCCACGAGGTGCAGGTGGTCTCAGCGCACCGCACGCCGGAAAAGATGATGCGCTACGGCGCCGAAGCCTGGGGCCGCGGCCTCAAGGTGATCATCGCCGGCGCCGGCGGCGCCGCACACCTGCCGGGCATGCTCGCCGCGGTCACCACGCTTCCCGTCGTGGGCGTTCCGGTGCCGCTGGGCCGCCTGGACGGCCTGGACTCACTGCTATCGATCGTGCAGATGCCGGCCGGCGTTCCCGTCGCGACGGTCTCGATCGGCGGCGCGCGCAACGCGGCCCTGATCGCCATCAAGATCCTGGCGACGGCGGATGACGCGCTGCGCCTCAAGCTGCAAGGCTACGCCGACCAGCTGGCCGAGCAGGTGGAGCAGAAGAACACGGCCCTGCAAGCGAAACTATGACGAGCGCCAGCAGCCCGATCCGGCACCCGAATTCCGGCTCCAGGCAGGTCATGACCCGCCGGGCCTGGTGGCTCGTGGTCCTCAACATCCTTCTGCCCGGCTCCGCCCAGGTACTCGCGGGAAGCCGCGGCCTCGGCCGGTTCGGACTGCGCGCCAGCCTGAGTCTGCTCGGCCTCGGCGTGATCGCCGGCATCGTCTACGCGCTGAACCCCGAGATCCTGCTCACCGTGGCCACCAACTCGATCGGACTGTGGATCCTCGCCATCGTGATGGTGTTCTACGCCCTGGTCTGGGTGGTCCTGACCTTCGACACCATCCGGTTGACCCGCCTCGTGAAGGCCCGGCCCAAGGCCCGGCCGTTCATCGCCGGACTGGCGACAGTGGTGATGGTCACTGTGGCCGGAACCGCCTCCTACGGCGCCTACGTTGCCACGACGGCCAGCGGGTTCCTGTCGTCGGTGTTCGCGGCCGGCCCGTCGGAGCCGCCGGTCGACGGCCGATACAACATCATGCTGCTCGGCGGCGACGCCGGTTCCGACCGGTTGGGCATGCGCCCGGACAGCACCTCGGTGGTCAGCATCGACGCCGAGACCGGCAAGGCCGACATCATCGGCATCCCTCGCGACCTCGAGTACGTGCCGTTCCCGGAGGATTCCCCCCTGTACGCCTCGTACCCGGACGGCTACGGCTACGACGGCGTCTGCGACGTGGACGTCTGCCAGCTCAACTCGATCTACACCGAGGTGGAGCTCAAGAGCCCGGAGATGTACCCCAACGCGGTGGCCGAGGGCAGCGAACCCGGCATCGAGGCCATGCGTGACGCCGCCAGCGGCGTCACCGGGCTCACCATCCAGTACTACGTGCTCATCGACATGCAGGGCTTCTCTCAGCTCATCGACGCCCTCGGCGGCGTGGACATCACCGTGGCGGAGCGGCTGCCCATCGGTGGTCAGGAAGACGACCTCAGCGACGTGGAAGGCTGGGTGGAGGCCGGTCCGCAGCACATGGACGGTTTCACCGCCCTGTGGTACGGTCGCGCCAGGCACGGCACCAGCGACTACGACCGGATGTCCCGCCAGCGGGTTCTGCAGGAGGCGATCCTGCAGCAGTTCAACCCGGGCAACGTCCTCACCAAGTTCCAGGGTGTGGCCCAGGCCGGCCAGGAGGTCGTCAAGACCGACGTGCCCCAGGGCATGCTCGGCTACTTCACCCGCCTCGCGGCCAAGACCAAGGAACTCCCGGTGGGCGCCGTCGAACTGGTGCCGGCCAACAACGTGGACCCGACAGACCCCGACTACGACTACATCGCCGGCCTGATCGACGCCGCGCTGAACCCGGTCACAGAGACCCCCGCACCCTGACCCTGAGCCGTTGATCGGGCCCGATGGGCTCAGAGGTCGGCGTGCAACTGCCAGACGCGTTCGGCGGTGTCCCGCCAGCTGAACGCCCTGGCCCTGTCGCCGCCGAAGATGCGCAACCTGTCGGCGAGGGCGGTGTCGCCAAGCACCCGGTCCAGGGCGGCGGCGAGCCGATCGGGGTAGCCGGCCGGGTCGTCACGCTCCACCACGAAGCCCGCATCGCCGGCGGCCTCGACCAGGGCCGGCGCATCCGAGTGGATCACCGGGGTGCCGAAGTGGAAAGCCTGGATGATCGGCAGGCCGAAGCCCTCCTCGAGGCTGGGGTAGACGAAGACCGACGCCCGCGAGATCACCAGGGCGAGCTGCTGGTCGGTCAGGCCGTCCAGCGCGCGCACCCGGTCGGGAGCGAGGCCGGCCTCGTCGGCCACCGACGCGAGAGTCAGCTCACCCCAGGAATCCGGTCCGACAACAAGCAGCGGCAGCTCCGCGGCGCCCGGACGGCCCAGGGCCGTGATGAGGGCGGTCACGGCGCGGCGCGGTTCCAGGGTGCCGGCGGTGAGGATGTACTCGTCGGGCAGCCCCAGGGCCACGGCCATGGCTTCGGCGGCGGCGGAATTCGTCGGCAGCACCAGGCCGCTGCTGACGGCCCCGCCGATCACCCGCACCCTGTCGCCGAAGTCCATGATCTCGCCGAGCTGGTCGGCGAGGGCGTGGCTGGGCACCACGATGGCGTCGGCGTGCTTGCGGGCGCGTTTGAGCATCAGCTTGGTTCGGGAGACGGTGGTCGGGGTCAACGACTCCGGATGCGTCCAGGCGAGCACGTCGTGCACCGTCACGGCGACCTGGGTCTCGTCCCTGACCCTGTCGTGCCGGTGCAGCGGAGCAAACAGGCCGGGGGCGTGCACGAGGCCGCGGCCGGCCGAGGTCGCCACACCGAGCTGCCAGGCCGCGGCGAGTTCGCGGCGCGCCAGTGCCATCTTGTGCAGGCCCGCCAGGCCGGGCAGGGCGTCGGTGATCTGGTCGTAGTGCTCCGCCGAGGTGGCCGAGACGATGCCTTCGACCGCACAGTCGGTTGGCGCCGTGGCGATCAGCGACCGGGTGAGTTCCTCGGTGTACCGGCCGAGCCCGCCGGGAACGGGCGAGACCATCTGGTCGACGATGACCCGGAGGGTGATCATGACGGGGTGAAAGCGCCGTGGGTCGAGGCGTCCTCGAGGGCCTCGGTCCAGGGCCGCATCGGGGCCAGGCCGGCAGCGGACCAGGCGTCGTGCCCGAGTACCGAGTACGACGGTCGTGGTGCCGGACGCACGAACGTGCGGCCGTCGGTGGGCAGCACCCGGTCAGGGTCAAGGCCCGCGTTGGCGAACACGGCCCTGGCGAACCCGAACCAGTTCGTCTGCCCGGCGTTGGTGCCGTGGTAGATGCCGGCTGGCGCGTCGGCGTCGAGCATCGCCACGATCTGGCGGGCCAGGTCGACGGTCCAGGTGGGTTGGCCGAACTGGTCGGCGACGACGGAGACGGTGTCCCGGCCCGCGGCGAGGGTGAGCATGGTGCGGCCGAAGTTGGGGCCGTGTGCGCCATAGAGCCACGCGGTGCGCACGATGTAGCTGCCGGCGGGATTCTCGGTGAGCACGAACTGTTCACCGGCGGCCTTGGTGCGGCCGTACGCGTTGAGCGGGTCGATCGCGGTGTCTTCGGGGTACGGCGTGCTGCCGGTGCCGTCGAAGACGTAGTCGGTGGAGATCTGCACGAGCTTCGCACCGCTGGCGGCGGCCGCGATCGCGAGGTTGCGCGGGCCGATGGCGTTCACCGCATACGCGGCGGCCTCGTTCTCCTCCGCCGCGTCCACCGCGGTGTACGCGGCGGCGTTGATGATCACGTCGTGGCCGGTGACGGCCTTCTGAACGGCGGCGAGGTCGGTGATGTCCAGCTCGCTGCGGTCCACGGCCGTGACATCACGGTCGGAGAGGGCGTCCTGCAGGTCGCGGCCGAGCATCCCGGCCGCGCCGGCGATCAGATAACGGGTCATGTCAGCAGGCTCAGCTCAACGCCGCGCGGGCCTTGAGGGGTTCCCACCAGGAGCGGTTGTCGCGGTACCACTGCACCACGTCGGCCAGGCCCTTCTCGAAGGGCACCTCGGGGGAGTAGCCGAGTTCGGCCTGGATCTTGGAGATGTCCACGGAGTAGCGCAGGTCGTGGCCGAGACGGTCGGCGACCCGGTCCACGTAGGACCAGTCCTTGCCGGTGGCGTCCAGCAGCAGCTGAGTGAGCTCGACGTTGGTCAGCTCGGTACCGCCGCCGATGTTGTAGATCTCGCCGGCGCGGCCGGAGACCAGCACCATCGCGATGGCGCGGGTGTGGTCGTCCACGTGCAGCCAGTCACGGATGTTGTTGCCCTCGCCGTAGAGGGGAACGTGCAGGTCGTCGATGAGGTTGGTCACGAACAGCGGGATGACCTTCTCGGGGAAGTGGTACGGGCCGTAGTTGTTCGAGCACCGGGTGATCGACACGTTCAGGCCGTGGGTGCGGTGGTAGCTGCGGGCGAGCAGGTCGCTGCCGGCCTTCGACGCGGAGTACGGCGAGTTGGGCTCGAGGGCGCGCTCCTCGTTCCAGGAGCCTTCGGCGATGGAGCCGTAGACCTCGTCGGTGGACACGTGCACGAACCTGGGCAGGTTGTTGCGCAGTGCCGCGTCGAGCAGCTGTTGGGTGCCGAGCACGTTGGTCTCGACGAAGATCGAGGCGTCCCGCACGGAGCGGTCCACGTGGGATTCCGCGGCGAAGTGCACCACGGCGTCGAGGCCCGGGAACAGGGTGTCCAGCAGAGCGCCGTCGCGGATGTCGCCCTCGACGAAGGTGTAGCGGTCGGAATCGGCCACGGGGGCCAGGTTCTCCAGGTTGCCGGAGTAGGTGAGGGCGTCCAGGACGACGACTTCGGCGCCTTCCAGGCCCGGGTAAGCGTCCTGCAGGGTGCGACGAACAAAGTTCGAGCCGATGAACCCGGCTCCGCCGGTGACGAGGATCTTCATATATATACGTGACCATTCCGTTTGCGTAAAGGTGCCTCCGCGATTCTACTGGACACGCCTTGCTAGGCTGGCAAACGTGCAGATTCGTGAACTCTCCGTCCCCGATTCCTACGAGGTGACCCCCAAGCAGTTCGGGGACGACCGGGGAGTCTTCCTCGAGTGGTACCGCTTCGACAAGTTGTCCGAGGCGGTCGGGCACCCGCTGGACCTGCGTCAGGCCAACACCAGCATGTCCAGCCGCGGCGTCGTGCGCGGCATCCACTTTGCAGACATCCCGCCGGGCCAGGCCAAGTACGTCACCGCCACGCACGGTGCGATCATCGACTTCATCGTCGACATCCGGGTCGGTTCGCCCACCTTCGGCCAGTGGGACTCCGTACTGCTGGACGACGTCGACCGTAAGGCCGTCTACATCTCCGAGGGCCTCGGCCACGCTTTCGTCGCCCTGACCGACAAGGCCACCGTGAGCTACCTGGTCTCCTCCACCTACACCGCCGGCGCCGAGCACGGGATCAACCCGCTCGATGACGAGGTCGGCCTGATCTTCCCGTCCTCGGCCGGAGAGCTGCTGCTCTCCCCGAAAGACACCGACGCACCCAGCCTCGCCGAGGCCGCCGCGAGCGGACTGCTGCCCACCTGGGACGCCGCCCGCGCCTACTACCAGTCGCTCAACGAACGGAACTAGACCATGCGCGGAATCATTCTCGCCGGAGGCTCAGGAACCCGCCTCTGGCCGATCACCAAGGGCATCTCCAAGCAGTTGATGCCCATCTACGACAAGCCGATGATCTACTACCCCCTCTCGACGCTGATGATGGCCGGTATCCGCGAGGTGCTCATCATCACCACCCCCGAGTACAACGACCAGTTCAAGGCCCTCCTCGGCGACGGCAGCGAGCTCGGCCTCCGCCTCGAATACGCCGTGCAGCCCTCCCCGGACGGCCTCGCGCAGGCGTTCACCATCGGTGAGGACTTCATCGGCGATGACAGCGTCGCCCTGGTGCTGGGCGACAACATCTTCCACGGCGCCGGCCTGGGCTCGGCGCTCCGCAACAACGCCGACATCGACGGCGCCCTGATCTTCGCGTACCACGTGTCCAACCCCACCTCCTATGGAGTCGTGGAGTTCGACGACGACTTCACCGCCGTGTCGATCGAAGAGAAGCCGACCAAGCCCAAGAGCAACTACGCCGTGCCCGGACTGTACTTCTACGACAACTCCGTCGTCGAGATCGCCAAGTCCATCGAACCCAGCGCCCGCGGCGAGCTGGAGATCTCCACCGTCAACGAGCGCTACCTCAACCAGGGCAACCTGCACGTGCAGGTCCTGGACCGCGGCACCGCCTGGCTGGACACCGGCACCTTCGAATCGATGATGCAGGCCTCCGAATACGTGCGCGTCATCGAAGACCGCCAGGGCCACAAGATCGGCTGCATCGAAGAGATCGCCTGGCGCGCCGGCTGGATCGACGACGCCCAGCTGAGCCGTCTCGCCGCCCCGCTCGCCAAGAGCGGTTACGGCGTCTACCTGAACGGGCTGCTCAAGACCGACTAACAGCCGGCCGAATCACGGCTAAAGGCCCCATGGATGAGTTCCATGGGGCCTTTTGCGGCATCTGGACGATGGCGCCGCCTGGGCGGGGTGTCAGCCGCCGGACTGGATGTGGGCGAGCACGTCGTCCATGGTGGCCTTGATCCCCGCGGGCAGACTGGTCAGCTGCCGCCGGTCCAGGTCGGGCCACACCGTCGAGGTGATACGCAGATCCAGGCCCTGCATCGAGGCCTCGGCCGAGTAGCCCAGCATCACGTTCGGCTGGCCCTTGGCGAGGCTGCGGATCTGGCCGAGCAGGTTGCTGATCGTCACGGCCTGACCCGAGGCGAGGTTCTTGATCACCTCGGTGCGTCCGGTGGCGGCGGTGACCTCGAGCAGCCTGGCGACGCAGTCCACGACGAGTTCGGCGCAGTCACGCACGAAAATGTAGTCCCGCATGGTCTCCAGCGGCACGAATATCGACGCCGGCTTGGGTGAGAACTGGGCCTTGGCCAGGTGCGAGATCAGGCCCTGCATCTTGCCCAGCTTCTGGCCGGGCCCGTACAGGTTCGCGATCCGGCCGGCGAGCACCGAGACTCCGCTGGCCCGGGAGAAGGCGAACAGGCTCGCCTCGGCGTCGAGCTTGAACCGTCCGTAGCCCGAGATCGGCACCGGTGCGCTGTTTTCGTTGAACGGCGGATGCGCCGAACCGCCGTACACGCCGCCGGCCGAGGACGCGTAGAACACGGCGCCGGCGCCGGAGGTGCCCTGGTGGGCGGCGGCGGTACCGACAGCGTCCAGCACCAGGCGCAGCTGACGCAGTTCCCGATCGATCGCAGCCGGGGGTGTGGAGGTGACGGCGTTTCCGGCCAGCCAGAGCACCGCCCAGTTCGTGCGCTCGGTTGCGGCGGTCTCGAGCAGCCGGGCGGCGGTCGCCGCGACGGCGGCCGCCAGGGCGTCGTCATCGGCCCACGGCAGCGGTTCTGCGTTCAGCAGCACCCAGCCGGGGCGACGGCTGATCGCGGCGGCCGTGGCGCCGCCGAGCAGGCCGCGGGCCCCGATCACCCAGACGTAGGTGGTCACTTGGCCGCTTTGCGCGTCCGCCCGAGAGGCCCATCCGCCGGGTCGGTCGTGATGAGGTACGGCGGCTTGCCCATGGCCATGTTCACGTTGATGCCGATGTACTCCGCGATGATGCCCAGGGAGAACAGGATGAACCCCGCGCTCAGCAGCACCAGGACGCTCAGCGACGCCCAGCCCTGGATGGCGATGTCGCCGGCGAGGCGCTGGATGAAGATGACGACAGCGAAGATCACACCGATCACGGCAAAGATGACGCCGAGGCCGCTGACGATCCGCAGCCCCCTCGTGCCGGTGGTGAGGATCATGCGCCAGAAGTGCGAGAACAGTCGTCGGGCCGAATAGCCGGAGCTGCGTTCACCTTCCTCGCGCAGTTCGACCGGGGAGGTCGTGACGCGGGAGGCGACCCAGCCGATGGCGACGTCGAGGTAGACCCCGGAGCCGGCGTAGGCGGCGACGCTGCGCCCGATGTTGCCCAGCATCAGCCGGTAGCTCTGGTAGTCAGCGGCCGCGCCGGTGCCGGACAGCTTGGTGAGCAGGTATTTCGCGGTCTTCGAGGCCGCGTTGCGCACGGGGCCGTGCGGGGCCGGGTTGGTCGGCTTGGCGTAGACGACGCTGGCCTGCTCGCGCATGGCGGTGTCGAGCATCCCGCCGATGGCGCGGGGGTCGTGCTGGCCGTCCTCGTCGAGGGTGACGATCCAGTCGCCGCCGGAGGACGCCATGCCGGCGAGGGTCGCCGCGTGCTGGCCGAAGTTCTTGCTCAGCCAGATGCCGCGGGCGAACGGGAACCTGTCGGTGATGGTGCGGATGATCGACGCCGAGTCGTCCGGACCGTGGTCGAAGACCAGCAGGACCTCTTCGACCTGGAAGCTGTAGCCATCAGGGGTGATGCTCAGCCGGGTGAGCGGTTCGATCTCCTCGAGAACGCCGGTGAGGGTACGTTCTCCCTGATAGACGGGGATGACGATCGAGATGCTGTGGTCGGCGACGTCGGGTTCTGCAGAGGGGAGTGTCACGGGTTCAGAACCTATCACACGGGCCGTTTCGTCGGCCGGGTCAGTTGGCTGCGGCATCCGTCGTCACCGCCTTGGACATGCGCCGGCCGAGCCAGATGTAGGCGAGCCGGCGCACCTGGGCCATCACCCTGGCGCGGGTGTTGCCGATCCGCCGGTCGGTGCTGGACACGACGTCGGGGCGAGTCTTGGCCATCCAGTTGTGGAAGCCGATAGCCTGCTCGGCCTGCTCGGCGACCAGGCGCACGCTCCACTGGCTGTCGGAGATGCGGAAGCCGGCCAGGCTGCCGGGTACGCCGACGAACTTTCCCTCGAGCAGGACCATCGAATAAGAGGTCTCGTCGATCAGGTACGGCCAGCGCGAATCCCACCAGCCCACCTTCTCCAGAACGCTCCGGCGCATCATCACGCAGCCGGGTTCGCCGAAGATGTTGGTGCCCTGGGTGATGGTCTTCCGCACGGCGACGGCGCCGTCGTGCACACCGATCAGGCCGGCCAGGCCACGGTTCTTCAGCACCGGTGCGCCGTTGGCGTCGACGATGTCACGCGGGGAGGCGGTCAGCACGGCGCCGGGCTCGTTCATGAGCGCGGCAACCTGCTGGGCGACGATGGTGGGGTAGAGCAGGTCGTCGCCGCAGACGAGTTTGATCAGCTCGCCGGTGGCCGCCTGGCTCACTCGGTTCCAGTTGCGCAGCGCCCCGCCGCCACCCTCGGTGTGCAGCAGGGTGACGCGCGGGTCGGCGCTGTAACGCTGCATGACGGCCCAGGTGTCGTCGATGGACGCGTGGTCGGAGACGATCACCTCGAGGTTGGTATACGTCTGGCCGAGCACGCTCTTCATGGTCTCGTCGAGGTAGTCCGCGTTGTTGTAGGCGGGGATGACGATCGAGACGAGAGGCTGATCATCAGGGAACGTCGCATCGTGTGTCATAAGTTAAGTGTGACTCGCATCCTTCGTAGTGCTGAGCCTTCACGATACCGGGTGGTCCTGAGCGACCTCTGTCCCCGCGCGGGGCGACCCTAAGCGAGAATGGGGAGGCGGTTCGCTCAGAGCGGGCCGGCAATCACCCCTGCGGGCGCGCACAGTGACGACCGTCACATCCTGATCAGGGCGAGAAAAGGGCAAACTGTTGCTGAAGTCGAGATTCGTATGGCCCGCCATTGTGGTCGTCGCCGTACTGGTCGGGGCTGCCCTGCCGTTGCTGGTCAACCGCGGCTACTACTTCATCGACGACACCCAGTCGGGTGCCTTCGGGCAGTGGTACGAGATCGGCACCCGCATTCTCGAGGGCAACTGGTCGCTGATCAACCCCCTGGTCTGGCAGTCCGGCAACTATCTCGCCGAGGGCGCGTGGGGGATCTTCAGCCCGGTCCTCTGGCTGATCGGCATCTGGTCGCACTGGGCGGGCAACGCCCTGATCTTCTCCACTGTCGTCAAGGTCCTCTGCCTGGTCGCGGGTTCGCTGGGCGCGTACCTGCTGGCCCGCACCTTCCAAGCCGGCCGCGGCTGGGCGGCGGCCGTCGCCGTCGCGCTGCCGTTCACGGGCGTGACCTTCTACCTGGATGCGACCACCTGGGTCAACGGTCTGCTGGCCTGGAGCATGTGGGCTCTGGCCTGGGCGCTGACTCGGCGGGCCGTGTTCTCGGCCAAGTCGCCCACCCTGGCGTTGCTGGCCTGCATCGGCACCGTCGGTATCGGCTACGTGCACGCCACCATCTTCCTGGCCGTGGCCCTGGCGGCCACGATTGCCGAGGCGTTCATCGCCCGGCACCGGGCATCCATCGTGCGCGCCTTCCTGATCGCCACCGGCGCCGGACTGTTCGCCGTCATCGTGCACCTGCCGGGGCTCCTGACCGCGGGAACGTCCGGGCGTACCAAGGGCGTCGTGAACACCGGGCTCCTGACGGTGGACTTGAGCGGCCTGGTGGCGGCGAACACGCCCGTCGGGATTCCGCAGGTCGGCTTCTTCGGTGCCTTCTTCCCGTCGGCGCCGCTGGTCTATATAAGTTGGATGCTCCCGCTGTTCGCGTTCGTCGCGTGGAAGCGGTTGATGCCGGTGCTGGCCACCCGGCTGAGCGTGGTGATCTTCTTCGGCGTCGCGCTGATCGGTGTGCTGCTGCCCAGCGACGTCGGGCCGCTCCGCATTCCGTTGCGGATGATGCCGTACCTGGCGATCGCGGTGCTCCTGATCCTGGCTATCGGGCTGTCTCTGGCCAGGGTCGAGGTGATCTCCCGCCGGCGCTTCCTGGCCGCCTGCGCGTACACCCTTTTCGGCGCCATGCTGACGGTGTTCCAGGGTCCGCAGTACGCCGGGGTGGTGGCCCTGGCCACCGTCGCTGTTCTTGTCGTGCTCTGGGTGTTCTACCGGATCACCTCTCCCGGCGGGCTGCCGGGACTCTCCGCACCGTTGCGGGACCGGGCGCGCGCCTCACGCGTCTGGCTTCTCCCAGCCCTGGCGGTGATCGTGACCCTCGGCGTGATCTACCCCCAGCACATCGTGCACACCAGTGGTCCGCTGCTGAACTACCAGGTGCCGAGCTCGGTTCAGAGCTATCGGGACCTGCTCACCGACGCCGAGGGAGATGTCCTCGTGGTCGGCGGACCGCAGAACGGTGCGATCCAGCCGGGCGACTGGGCTGAAACCACGGTGGCCAACCTCTGGTACATCCCGGAGGCCCCCGTGCAGAACGCCTACACCTCGGTCTTCTACCCCGGCTACGGCGATGCGCTCTGCATGGCTTACCAGGGTGTCACCTGCGCGGACCTGCTACCGAAGCTGTTCACGGCGGGCATCGACACCGGCCAGAATCTCGTCGACGACCTGGGTGTCAGCTCGGTCCTGATCGTGAAGAGCTCGGTTCCGGAAGAACTCTGGGCCGAGACGCCCGACGGCTGGCACGTGGCCCAGGACACCGAACTGACCCGGCTGATCGTGCGGGACACCCCGGTGCCTGGCGCCGGCAGTGTCGTCTGGAGCTCTGACGACACCGAGGTGACGGTGCTCCACGAGGACGACATGGGGGTCTCCTTCCGTGTCGACGCCGTCGGCGAAGACGGCGGCCAGGTCGCCCTGAGCCGGATTTCGTGGCCGGGCTACGAGGTCGACGGTGGAAAGGTGTCGGACGAACTCGTCAATGGCTTCCTGATGGGCATCGACATTCCCGCCGATGCCGCCGGCGATGTCGTGACGGTGTCCTTCCGGGCACCGGGCTGGCCGGTCCAGATCCTCTCCGGCGTTCTGCTGGTTGTGCTCCTGCTCGGCTGGGGAGTGTTCAGGCTGTGGGGACGAGACCGGGCGGGCTCACAGCGGGCGCGACCGAACTGGGTCAGGGAACTCCGCGAACCACTGAAAGTTGAGAAGTCATGACGAAGACGCCTGCCGAGAAGGTCGTGGTCGTGGTCGTGGCCTTCAACCGTCGCGACCTGCTCCTGGAAAGCCTGGCCGCACTGGCCGGTCAAACCCGCCGGCCCGATGAGGTCCTGGTGATCGACAACGCCTCCACCGACGGCACTGCAGAGGCCGTCCGCTCGGCGCACCCCGAGGTGACCCTGGTGGTGCTCGACCGGAACACCGGCGGGGCCGGCGGCTTCACCGCCGGCCTGGCGGAGGCCGTCGGGCCGCTCGGCGCGGACCTGGTCTGGTTGATGGACGACGACACCGTGCCCACCGAGACCGCACTCGCGGAGCTCCTGACGGCGCGCGCGCACGCTCCGGCGTCCACCAGGATCCTCGCGTCGACAGTGCACTGGACCGACGGCCGGGAACACCCGATGAACATGCCACGGGCACGGCCGTTCGCCGCGCGCCGATCCCTGGAGCGCGCCCGCGAGTTCGACTGCTACCCGGTTCGGTCGGCGTCGTTCGTGTCGGTCATGATCGACGCGCGCGCGGTCGCCGAGCACGGTCTGCCGGTAGCCGGGTACTTCCTCTGGAACGATGACTTCGAGTACACCGCCCGGATCCTGCGCGGGTCGACGGGATACCTCAGCCGACGCAGCATCGTGGTGCACAAGACCAAGGTCTTCGGCTCGACGAACATCGACCCCGGGCCCCGGTTCCGGCTGGAGGTGCGCAACAAGTTGTGGCTGCTGCGCCTCTCGCCGGCACTGTCCCCCTTCGAGCGGGTGCTCTACGCCGGAGCGACGGCCCGCAGTTGGATCAGTACTTTCGTGCATTCCGCAGACCGGGCCACGCTCCGGCACGGCCTCCGGGAGGGCCTGCGTGAAGGCCTCACCACCCGACCGGCCACGAACGCCCAGGTGCTGGCCGGGTTCGGCCGGGTGAGCGAGTCCGTCCAGGCGGCGGAGGCCGGTCCGGCCAGGGCCTCGTCGTGACGAGCCCCGGACTGCCCTTCTCCCTGCTGCTGCCCGTCTACCTGGGGGACCGACCCGAGTACTTCACCCGGGCGTTCTCCAGCGCCGTCACCGACCAGACCCGTCGCCCGACCGAGGTGGTTCTGGTACGGGACGGCCCGATCAGCCCGGCACTGGCCGAGGCCATCAGCACGGCCATCGACGCCTCCCCGGTGGAGGTTCGCCGGGTCGACCTGGACGTCAACGTGGGTCTGGCCGTCGCGCTGACCCGCGGGCTGGCCGCCTGCCGGTTCGACGTGGTCGCCCGAATGGATGCCGACGACATCTCGCTGCCGGAACGATTCGCCCGGCAGCTGCCCGCCATCGAAGCGGGCTGCGACCTGGTCGGAACGGGCATGCTCGAATTCAACGAGCTCGACAAGATCCTCGGCCGCCGGGTTCCGCCGGTCGGGCAGGCCGAAATCAGCCGTCAGGCCAGATTCCGCGACCCGTTCAACCACCCCACCGTGGTGTATCGCAAGTCGGCGGTCGAGGCCTCAGGCGGCTACCGCCATCTTCCGCTGATGGAGGACTACTGGTTGTTCGCGCGAATGATCATGGCCGGCGCCACCGTGCGCAACCTGCCCGAACCGCTGGTCATGTACAGGGTCGACTCCGGTGCATACAACCGGCGAGGTGGCCTGTCCCTGTTCCGCAGCGAGCTGGCCCTGCAGCGCCGACTACTGGCGGACGGGTTCGTCACGCCCGGCCAGTTCCTCCGCAACGTGATCGTGCGCGGCGGGTATCGCTTCGTTCCGGTCGTCATCCGACGAGCCGTGTATCGCCGAATGGCCGTGAGCAAGCACACAGACACGCCCCAGTAGGATCGAAGTTTGGTCGAACTGGCCGGCTGTAAGTGAGGATGGGTGTTATGAACGTTGACCTTGTGGTTGTCGGAGCCGGTTTCTTCGGCCTCACCGTGGCAGAGCGCTGCGCCAACGAATTGGGATTGCGGGTTGTCGTCATCGACAAGCGCGACCACATCGGTGGCAACGCATACAGCTCGGTCGAGCCCGAGACCGGAATCGAGGTGCATCGCTACGGCGCCCACCTCTTCCACACCTCGAACAAGGTGGTCTGGGACTACGTCAACAGGTTCACGTCCTTCACGGCCTACCGGCACCGGGTGTACACCACCCACAAGGGTGAGGTCTTCCCGCTGCCGATCAACCTCGGCACCATCAACCAGTTCTTCCACAGCGCCTACTCGCCCACCGAGGCCCGCGCGCTGATCAGCGAACAGGCCGCGGAGGGCGAGCTCGCCACGGTGAGCAACCTCGAGGACAAGGCCGTCGCCCTGATCGGCCGTCCCCTCTACGAGGCGTTCATCAGGGACTACACCGCCAAGCAGTGGCAGACCGACCCGCGGGAGCTGCCCGCAGAGGTCATCAGCCGCCTGCCCGTGCGGTACAACTACGACAACCGGTACTTCAGCGACACCTATGAGGGACTGCCCGTCGACGGGTACACGGCCTGGATCGAACGCATGGCCGATCACCCCAACATCGAGGTGCGGCTGTCCACGGACTTCTTCGACCTCGACCAGGAAATCAACATCCGCGACACCGTCGGCACGGTCCCCGTCGTCTACACCGGTCCCGTCGACAGGTACTTCGACTACTCGGAGGGGCCGCTGTCCTGGCGCACCCTGGACTTCGAGGAAGAAGTCATCCAGACCGGTGACTACCAGGGCACACCGGTAATGAACTACGCGGACACCGACGTCGCGTACACCCGCATCCACGAGTTCAAGCACTTCCACCCCGAGCGGGACTACCCGAACGACAAGACCGTGATCATGCGGGAGTTCTCGCGCTTCGCCGAGGAAGCCGACGAGCCCTACTACCCCGTGAACACCGCTGCAGACCGCGAACGCCTGCTGCGCTACCGGGAGCGCATCGCCGAGCAGCCCAACGTGATCTTCGGCGGCCGACTGGGCACCTACCAGTACCTCGACATGCACATGGCGATCGGTGCCGCACTGTCCACCTTCGAGAACAAGCTCCGTCCGCTTTTCGCGACGGACGCCACGGCCTGACCCGGTCGTGGGCCACACGGAAGGCTGACGTGTCCGGAACCTCCCTCGCCGACACTCCGGTCGGCGCCGCCCCCATCAGGCAGATCCATGCCCTGACCGGTGTGCGGATCCTTGCCGCGCTCTGGGTGGTGCTGTTCCACATCCGGTTCAGCATCGCCGCAGAGTTCCCCGCGGTGTACGCCGCCTTCGCTCCGATCATCACCCACGGCGACTACGGCGTCGACCTCTTCTTCATCCTCAGCGGTTACGTCATCACGCTGAACTACGGGCGCAAGATGGGTGGCTCCCTCGACCGTAAGGCGAGCGTCAAGTTCTGGTGGGCCCGGCTGTCGCGCATCTGGCCGGCGTACTTCGTCATGCTGGCCTTCGTGTCGGTCTGGCACGGCAGCTTCCTGATCTTCGGCGCCACCGACCCCGTCGCGCCGCGTGACTTCAGCGTGTGGAGCTTCCTGCGCCAGTCGACCCTGGTCGTGCAGTGGACCGAAGCTGACTTCAACCGGCTGACCTGGAACGGCGCCGCCTGGTCGGTGTCGGTCGAAGCCCTGGCCTACCTGCTGTTCCCGATCCTCGCCCTGCTGTTGTTCCGCCTGTCGCGGGTGCTCGGAACCCGCGGCCTCGGCATCCTCGCTGTCGTCACGGTGATGCCGGTGGTGCTCTTCGCCCTCGCCCTCGGATCGTTGTACGCCCCCTGGATGTGGCTGATCCGCATCCTCTGCGAGTTCGTGGCCGGCGGGTTGCTTTTCTACGCTCTCGAACGGGTGCAGAACCGGCCCGGTGCTCAGCGCATCGCCAACTGGCTGGCACCCGCACTGATCGTGGTGGTGCTGATCGTGGCCTACCTGCTCAACGGCAGGGTCAACGAGCGGTGGGGAGTGCTCGTGGTCCCCGCGTTGCTGGTCTTCGTCGGTGCGATCGTGGTGGGCCGCAAGGGCCTGATGAGTCTCCTCGGGCACCGCTGGCTCGTGATCGGCGGCATGGCGTCGTACAGCGTCTATCTTGTGCACATGCCGCTGATCGAAATTGTCTGGACGGCCCAGGAGAGGCTCCCATTCCTGGCGCAAGGTACACTTGCTAGCAAGATCCTCATCTTCCTGGTCCCCGCGCTTGCCACGATCTTCGGCTTCGCCCTGTGGAAGTGGGTCGAGGAACCGGCCCGCCGCGCCATGCGACGCATGTCCCTCCAGAACATCCCCGAACGCGCCGTTGACGACGTGCCCATCAAACAGGCCGGCATCGAGGCACCACGTGCTTGATCCGGTCGGCTGCGGGAGTCGACGGTGCCACCGGGCATCGACTCCTGCCAGCCAAGCGAAGTGAAAGTACCCTCTTCACCATGTCTGACCTTCTCTCGACGGCCTTCGGTCGTCCCGCACTGTTCACCGCCGACCTCTCAGCCCCGGCGGCGGAGAAGCTCGGGTCTGCGCTGACCGAGCGGCAGCTGGCGCTGCTGGTCTCCGCGACCAACTTCCACGCCCTCGACAATCCGGGCGCCCGCCTGCGCATCGTGGTGCACATCAACCGCCCGGGCCTCGGGGCGCACCTGACGGATGCCGGCACCCGGCACGAGAAGGTCACCGCCGAAGCGACCAGAGTGGCCGAGTTCACCATCGTGAGCACCGTGGCCGGCTCGCCGCACCCGCACTACACCCACACCCGCAAGAGCTGGCTGACCGACCCGGAAACGGGGGTTCGCAACATCGTGATCGACGCCGAGCGCGAACCCGGATCCACCGCGACCGTCGGGCGGGCCAGCCTGTACTGGCGGCTGCGCGGCGGCATCGAACGGCGGTACCCGTTCGAGTACGACCGGCTGCGGCAGTGGCTGCTGCGCGGACGTGAGTCCTCGCTGAACTCCACCGTCGTGGCGCGCCGCGTTGTCGACCTGACCGGCGTGCCGACCGGCGGCACCGCGACCGACCTGGAACCCGCCGTCATCATCGGCCTGCACTGGCTCGAGCTGGGCGGTGCAGAGCGCTGGGCAATGGAGTCCATCGCGCTCGCCCGCAACAGCGGGCTGCGACCCATCGTCATCACCGATGTGCCCTCGACGCACCCGTGGATCACCAAGGCCGAGTTGGACGGTGCCATCGTTCTCACACTGACGCACCCGGTCAACCAGCCAGAGCACTCAGAACCGGTGCTCGAGGCCCTCGCCACGAACTTCGACATCCGTGGCGCATTCGTGCACCACAGCCGGTGGCTCTACGACCGGTTGCCGTGGCTGCGCAACCGCATCCCGGGGCTGCACGTGGCCACCACCCACCACATCCTCGAATACAACGGCGGTGGCTACCCGGCAATCGGCGCGGCCCTGGACGAGTTCATCGACGTGCACCACGTGATCTCGCCGCAGCTGCAGGACTGGTTCGTTCGGGTGCAGGGCGTGGACCCGGCGAAGGTGGCGCTGGCGCCCCTGATCGGTCTCACCACAACGGGGTCGGTCGCCGAGGTGGCGCGTGCGCGCGTCGATGAGTCGGTGCTGACTCTGGGCTTCATCGGCCGCTTCGCGGCGCAGAAGCGTCCCTACCTGTTCACCAAGTTGGTCAGGGAGCTTCAGGACGTCGAGGGGCTGACCATCCGGGTGGTGATCCAGGGTGGCGGCGAACTCGAGCAGTTCGTCCGGCGGGACATCGACAGCCACAAGCTGTCCGGCCTGGTCGAATGGGTGGACGAGGGATCTCCGGTCAGCAATACCCTCGCCCGGATCGACTGCCTCGTCCTGAGCTCGCAGAACGAAGGACTCACCCTCACCACGCTGGAGGCCTTGGCAGCGGGTGTGCCCGTGATCTCCACCGACGTCGGCTCCCAGCGCACCGTCATCGTGCCCGACGCCCTGGTGTCCCGCGACCCCGGCCTGTTCCTGACCGAGGCGAGCGAAATCGTCACCCGGATGGCCGGCTCAGAGGATTATCGAACAGACGTCTGGCGTCGAGAAGTCGCCCTGGCCCAGGAATTCACCGAGTATGAAAGCGCCCACGATTGGGCCGGAAAGCTGTTCGAGTTATGGATCAAGTAAGCGCCGTCGTCGTCACCTTCAACAGGCTCGCGAAGCTCAAGACGGTGATCGCCTCCATCGAAGCCCAGACCTTCGCGCCCACCCGCCTCATCATCGTGGACAACGCGTCGACCGACGGCACCGCGGAATACCTCGGTCAGCTGACGACCAGCATCCCGCTCGAGGTGATGTCCCTGCCCACGAACACCGGTGGGGCCGGCGGATTCTCGGCGGGCATGGAGCGCGGCTATCAGCTCGGCGCCGATTTCGTCTGGATCATGGACGACGACTGCTACCCGCAGCCCGACGCCCTCGAGAAGCTGCGTGACGGCTTCGTCGCCGCCGTCGCCGAGCTCGGCCCCGAGGTGCCGTTCTCCTGCTCGCTGGTCAACTACATCGACGGCGCCATCTGCGAGATGAACAACCCTGAACCCACCTGGGACTGGGCCAGGCTCGTGTCCAAGGGTCAGCGTTCGGTGACGGTGAAGAGCTGTTCCTTCGTGTCGGTGCTCATTCCTCGTTGGGTGATCGAGAAGCACGGCCTGCCGTACTCCGAGTACTTCATCTGGTTCGACGACCACGAGTACACCCTGCGCATCACCCGAGCCTGCCCGGGTGTGCAGGTCCTCGACAGCGTTGTCGTGCACGACATGGGCGACAACAAGGGCGTCAACTTCGGCTTGATCGATGACGCCAATGCGTGGAAATTCGCCTACGGCATCCGCAACGAGGCGTCCTTCAGGCTGCACCACCAGAGTCTCTTCGCTTACCTGTACCTGTGCGCCCGGGTGGCCCTGATGATGCGGCGGGGCCGGGTCGCCGGCAAGCTGCAGCGCCGGATGTACGGTCGCCTGCTGGCCGGAATCCGGTTCAACCCGGCCGTCGTGTTCCCCCGGACGTCGCCTCAGTAGGTCTGACGCGTTCGTCGCACGGTCCGCACTGCACAGAGGAGAGCCCCGGCTGGATATCCAGCCGGGGCTCTCGTGCGCCTGCGTGGGGCTAGGCGGCGGCAGTGGAGCGGCGGCGCAGTCGGCCGACCGAGACGAGTAGCGTCCAGATCAGGATGCCCGCCAGCGCGGTCAACCAGGCGGTCACCTCGATGGCCCAGCCCGGCGGCTGGAAGGTGACGGTGACGACCTCGCCGACCGACGACTGCGGAATATCCACCCCAAGGAGGAAACCGTCCACAGGCGCCGTGCTGAGCGTGGCGTTCTCGGCCGAGTATCCGGGCCAAGCCAAGCGGCTCAGGGCCACCGTGCCCCCGTCAGCGGGCGCTGAGAGCACCTTCATGGTGACGGAGGTGTCCGTCTGGGACAGGGTCTCGACGCTGGTGCCGTCGCTGCTCCACACCACGTCACCGGCGGAACCGACGGGTTCGTCCCGGCTCCAGACCACGGTCAATCCGGTGTCGCGCTCGATGCTCCACCCGGCGGGGGGTGTGCGCCATTCGTCGTCGTCGTCGTCGAACGCGGCCTTGAGAATCTGGATGTTGTCGATCGAGAGCTGGTCCACCAGGAGCAGCCCCGTCGCCTCGCGCGGCTCGAAGAGGGTGGTGAGCAGTTCGGGGCAGGTGCCGCCCAGGTATTGCAGGCAGAGCGCCGAGTTGTACGCGGCGAACCCGATGAGCTGGTAGCGGTTCTGCACCTGGGCCGGGCTGAGGTACCACATGTTGGCCATCAGCGTCTCCCGCCAGGCCGCGGGGTCGGCCCCGTAGATGAGGGGGTCGCCCACTACGATCACGTCGCCTTCGATACCTTCGAGCACGCCCTTGGCGATGCTCGTGTCGGCGGGCACGTTGTTCATCGACAGCGGGCTTGAGCGCGTGTCGTAGTGCTGGGCAGCCGTCAGCACCAGGCTGACGGCGAGGGCGACGGCGGCCACGGTCGGCCAGACCGAGCTGTGTTCGGGGCGCCGGCGCATCAACCACCAGATTGCGCCGAGACCGAGGATGGCCACCAGGCCGCTGAAGATGAGGGCGAGATAGTGCGGCGGAAGTTGGGCCCAGGACAGGTAGACCGCGGCAATGATCACGGCGGCGGCGCCGAAGATCCGGTTGCGGCCCGGCCGGGGCACGCCAGCCCGGCTGAGGGCGACCACGGTGAGGACAATCAGGGTGAGGGCGAAGTACGGCATGAAGCGCACCGGATAGCGCAGCGGCCCGATCACGGTCGGCAGGAGCACGTAGAGCAGGGACAGGCTCATCACGATGGTCAGGTCCCGCACCTGTGCGCGGTTCTGCAGGGCCTTGCGCCAATCGACGAAGAACAGCACCGGCAGGAACCAGGCGATGTAGACCACCGGGCTGGTCGCGGTGGGCCCGGACCACCACCAGGAACTCACCTGCGGGTAGCCCGTGGCGATGGTGGAGCTGAAGATGCCGCCCAGGTCCACGCTCATCATGCCGTCGTTGCCGACGATGTTCACGGCACGGTTGGTGACCGACCCCGTCAGCGCGCCGGGCAGGAAGACCGTGACGGCCACGAGCACCAGCGCGACGCCGACGCCGACGACGCGCATGGCTTTGGCCCAGTGCCGGCGGATGAGGCAGTCGACGCCGACGGCGAGAAGCACGAAGCCGATGGCGAAGACACCCTGCACGTAGCCGACGGTGACGATGAGATAGCCGACCAGGAAGGCGGGCAGCGGGTTCGCCGAACGCTGGGTGAGCCGCCGCAGCGCGACCCAGAAGTAGGGAATCAGCGCCCAGACCAGCAGACCGGTGACCCAGGATGGGGCGTCGAAGTAGATGGTGAAACCGTTGAGGGTGACGGCGAAACCCGCCACGTAGGCCAGTGGCGGAGCGGCACGGTAGGACCGGGCCAGCAGGTACACGCCGCAGCCCGCGATGATCAGGAGCAGCACCTTCAGAACTGTCATGAACAGCACCGCGTTGGTGCCGAGGTACGCGCCGATGCCGATGAGCATGATCAGCGGGTTCCAGGTGCCCCACTGACCCTCTGCCAGGTAGTTGCCGCTTGACCATACCGACGGGTTGAGGACCGGGAGTTTTCCGGCCAGGAGGTTCTGTCCGATGTGGTACCAGACGCCGAAGGCGCCGTTCTCCGAGTCGTCCTGGAAATAGAACCGTCGGTTCCAGATGAGGGGAACCAGTGCGAGCACACCGACGGTCAGAGCGGTCAGCGCCAGCCACTTGAGATCGGCGAGCCTGTGCGGGCCGGTGCGGTTCATGGCGGAGGTGTCTTTCGTCGAGGTGGTCGGCAGGGGAGGGACTGACATCAGTCAGTGACCAGCGCGTCAGGGGCGACGGGTGCGGCTTCGCCGTTCCGTGCGACGGCGAGGTACACGCCGTGCAGGAGAACGCCGGCGGCCGGTCCGACGAGCAGCGCGAGCATGGTGCGCTCGAGGAAGTCGACGGGCAGCAGCAGGCAGACCACGGTGGTGAGGGCGGCGACGACCCAGCCGGCGGTGAAGGCGCTGTGCGCGTTGCGGGAGAGCACCGCGGGAGCGCTCACGCACAGCGCACCGACGAGCGCGGAGGAGGCCACGAAGGTTGCGATGACCCAGCCCTCTGGCACGCTTTGGCCGGGGAAGAGGAAGGCGAACACGGCGGGACCGGCCAGGAAGCCGAGGACGGCCAGGACGGCGCCCAGACCCAGGACCAGGGCCTCGAGCTGCAGCAGCGATCGCCAGAACCGGTCCAGTCGACCGCGGAAAAAGACGATGAGGAAGCTCTGCAGGGCCATCCCCACGACGATCAGCGGAGCCCGGGTCAGGGTGGCCGCGAGAATGACGAGGCCGAGTTCGGCGGCGGGCACCGCCGGTGAGGTGAGGCTGAGCACGAGCGGGAACCCGCTGACCATCAGGCCCATCGACGCGGCTGCGACGATGGTGCGCACGACGTTCCAGGTGAGAGCAGGCAGCGCGACGTCCAGCTGGGTCTTGCCGACGACGCGGGACCTGGCGAAGGGCCAGATGGCCAGCACGGTGACGGGGAACGGGATGGCGACAGCCCACGCGAGCGGAACTGAACCGGGCAGGAAGGCCAGCGCGATCCCGATCAGCACCAGCCGCAGCACACCTTCAACGACGATCAGGCCGAAGAGGGCCTTCCAGTGGCCGATGCCGTAGAGCGACCCGGCCAGCACCGCGAGGGGCACATAGGAGGCGGCGCCGACCGCCAACGGCACGACCAGCGACCAGCCGTCGGTGGGGAAGACCTGAGCCTGCCAGAGCGGGGCGGTGCCCAGCACGAGCGCCAGGACGACCAGGAACGCGGCCACAGCGAAGACGCCTGCTCGGTTGCGGTAGCTGGTGTTGCCGGTGTCGCGCGGATGCGTCGCCCTGGTGACCTCCTGCTGGATGCCCGAGAGCGCCGCGGCGACGAGGAAGATGAACGACCAGAACACGGCGAACACGGCGTACGGGCCGACGCCGATCACGGCGGGCACCAGCCAGGTGATGACGTACCCCGCGATGCCCACGATTCCGGTGGCCGCGACGATGAGGATGAAGCCAGAGGACTTCTGGTCTGCTTCCTCGTCGGCGCTCTGGGCCGTCACAGCGTTACGCACCGTTCCCTTGCATCGAGGCGACAGCGTCGTTGACCGCGCCGTCGAAGCAGACCTTGCCGTCGCGCAGCACGATCCCCCGTTTGCAGACCTGGGTGACCATATCGACATCGTGGCTCACCACGAGCATGGTCTTACCCTGATCGGTGAGCTCTTGGATCTTCTTCTTGCACTTCTCGCGGAAAGGGGCGTCACCGACGGCCAGAACCTCGTCGACCAGCAGGATGTCCAGTTCGGTGTGGATCGCCACGGAGAACGCCAGCCTGACGAACATGCCCGACGAATAGTGCTTGACCTCGGTGTCGATGAACTCGCCGATCTCGGAGAATTCGACGATGTCGTTGAACCGGCGGTCGATCTCGTCCTTGTTCATGCCGAGAATCGCGGCGTTCAGGTACACGTTCTCCCGGCCGGAGAGATCGGGGTGGAACCCGGCACCGACCTCGATCAAGCCGGCGACCCGCCCGCGGGTGAGGATCCGGCCGGAGTCGGGTCGCATCACCCCGGAGATGAGCTTGAGCAGGGTGGACTTTCCGGAGCCGTTGTAGCCCAGCAGGGCCACGGATTCGCCCTCCTGAACGGTGAAACCGATGTCGGAAAGCGCGGAGAAACTTGTCGTCGTCTTCTTCTTCTGAAGCTTGGCGATGAACGATTCCTTGAACGAGTGGGTGTGCCGAAGGATGAAGGTCTTGTCGACGCCGTCGATGATGATGCGCGGCAGGGCCGGATCAGAGGTTCTGGGCAAAGTGCCCCTCCAGACGCTTGAAGACGAGTTGCCCGATAGCAAGGATGATGAGCGAAATCAGCAGGCCGATCAGGCTGAACGCGGCCAGGTGCGGCGGCTGGGGCAGGGAGCCCGTTGTGGTGCTGAACCAGAAGCCGGCGTGGAACAACTCAACTGCGGAGGTGAGCGGATTGGAGAGGTAGAGGTTGAAGACCCAGGGTGAGACCTTGTCGGCGACCATCGTCCACGCGTACAGCACCGGGGAGGTCCAGGTCGCGAAGAGGAGGATCAGTTCGACGAGGTTCTGCGCGTCGCGGAACGCCACGTTGATGGCCCCGAAGAACAGTCCGAGACCGATGGCCAGGGTGACGACGATGAGCATGCCGAGGATGATGCTCGCGATGCCGACCAGGGTGGGTACCCAGCCCGCGAACAAACAGACGACGACCAGGATCAAGACCTGCGGGAGGAAATGCACGAAGGCGACGATCACGGCAGAGATCGGGAACAGTTCCCGGGGCAGATAGATCTTCTGCACCAGGGCGGTGTTGTCGACGATCGACCTGGTCGCGTTGCCGAAGGCCTCGCCGAACAGGTTGATCGCGATCATGCCGGAGAAGAGATAGATCGGGAAGTTGTCGATCCCCTTGTTGAGCCCGAGGAAGAACCCGAAGACCAGGTAGAACACCAGGAACTGGGCGGCGGGCTTGACGTACGACCACACCCAACCGAGAACCGAGCCGTGATAGCGGGTGAGGGTGCCCTTCCGGATCAGCAGCCGCAGAAGGTACCGGTACGACAGGGCGTCGATGATTCCGCGGCTGTGGCCGGGGACCGTGAACTCGCTCAGGTCAGCAGGAAATTTTTGACTCACTCGAACTGGTTCCGATCACTTGACTGCGTCAGGGACTGTGTGCTCTCTCCCGCGCGGGGCGGCCGGAGAGCTCGCAAGATTGTAGCTGCACTTGTTCAGCGGATGGTGCGGGCGGCGGGCCTGGCGAGCCGTAGCGCATCCGCGGATTCGTGAAATGCCAGCTTAGACTTCTCAGTCCCCGCTCCTGAAATCCCGTTATAGGGGGAAGCGCGGATCTCGATCGCCCACTAAGTTCACCGACACAGCATCACACGTGGCACCGGAAGGGCGAGCCAGTGGACTCTGAACGGTCGGCGGGGACATCCGTACGCGGGTGGCTGGCGTGCGGCGCGAGTGTTCTGGTGGCGGTGGCCGTGTTCGCGGCCACGCAGGCCGGCATGTACCTGGCGAATCCCGGCTGGTCGATCAACCGGTTTCGTGCCTTCTTCGAGCACGATCAACTGGGCTACCTGGCAATTGTCACGAACTTTTCTGAGGGGCAGTTCCAGGACGTCGAGCCGGACACCGAGACCGGGTCGAACACGTACCCGCGGGCGTACTACGAGTTCGCGGGACTGGTAGCGCGGGCGTTCGGGCTGACGCCGATCACTGCGTGGAACATCACCGGCCTGGTGGCGCAGCTGGTGCTGGTCGCCGTGCTCGCCACGGTGCTCATTACGGCCGGAAACCGGTGGTGGATGGGCCTATTGGCCCCGATTCCGTTCCTGCTGGGAACCTTCGCAGCGTTCCAGGGCGACGGCTGGTACACCGAATTGGCGTCCCACGCCGTGCTCTGGGGTCCGTTCGCGGTGCTGCATCCGCTCAACGGTGAAGCCGTCTCCCTGTCGATTGCGGGGATGGTGCTGCTCAGTCTCGGCTGGCTCTGGTGGCGGCCGCACGGACAGCGCGTGCGCCTGTTCGGCACCATCGGGCTCAGCCTGGTGATCGGTCTGCTCGCAAACGTGCAGACCTACTCCTTCATCGCCGCGGTGTATTTCCTTGCCGGGGTACTCGCCGTGCTGACTATCGTCAGCGGGCGCTGGCTGATTCTCGCTGTTGTCAGCATCGGCCTGATCCCGGTGCTCTTCGTCTGGGGTCCGCGGGTCGCCGCCGAGTTCGGCCAGCTGCCCGCCCTCGTGTTCGGACTGCTGCCGATGGCGCCCGGATTGGGGGTACTGATTGTGCGAACGAGGGGGGTCGTCGTGCTTTTTTTCGGTGCCGCGGCGCTCGGGGCCTCGCCGCAGATCGCTGCGACGGTCGGCGGGCTGGCCGCTGGTGACCCGTTCCTGTTGTACAGGGTTGCGTCGAATTCCCAGCTCGGGGTGCCGGCAGCCGCGGGCCTGCTGGGCGGCACCGTTCTGATCGTGCCGCTGGTCGGGATCGCGATCGCGGGCCTGATCCGGCGGCGACCCGAATGGGCCGCCTACGCGCTGGGCGGCGCGACGGCCTGGCTGTTGCTGGCGTCGAACGACCTGTGGGGCGCCAACGCGGAACCGTACCGGCTGTGGATCGATATGTTCTTCCTTATTGCCGCCACCATCCTTCCGGTGCTGGTGCTGGTGGCGAGGGACCTTCGGGCCCTATCGGTGGGTCGGTGGGTGGGCCTGGCCGGGTTCGCGGTGGTGGCCGTGCTGGCGTTCGTGTCGATGGGGGACTTCGTCCGCTTCGCCGGCGCGTTCCAGGCCAGGGCTCTCATGGACACGGACTCCGACCGGTACCGGGTTGCGGCCGGCCTCGCGAGGGAATCGGCTTCGGAGAGTCCGGGGACGCTGCTTATCGTGGGCCCGTGCCTGGATCCGCGGGTCGTGAAGGTCACCGCGGGGGTCCCCATCGCGTACTTCCACTACGGGATGGCGTGGCCGGAGGATTTCGGCGCGGTCAACGCCATCGTCGCCGCGGGAGGAGCCCTCGACCCGGTGGCGGCCCGGCAGGCGAGCGCGACCCTGGTGCTGACCGATGGGCGCTGCTCGAATGATTGGGCCGCACGGTACGCCGACATCCTGGTGCCGCAGTCGAGCGGGTCCTATGTCGCATCAGACGGTACGACCGCCACGCTGACCATCTCCACGATCCGCTGACCCGTGGGGGAGCCGGGCAGAGCAGATCAGATCAGATCAGATCAGTTCGTTGCGCGGGCTGGGCGATAGCAGTCGGCGCCAGCTCTGGCCCTGCGCGGCCTTGACGGAGCAAATCAACAGCAGGAGCCAGCCGAACTCGACCAGCACGGTACTCTCGGCCGCCGAGGTGACCAGAAGCACCACCAGGACCAGCGGCGACCAGACGTACACCACGGGCTTCTTGTTCGAGGCGAGCAGCCACGACCTGATGAAGGCCAGTGCCACCAACACCACGAATGAGAGGAACCCGACCAGGCCGACCTGGAAGTACACGTCGAGGAATGCGTTGAGGGCGGAGGAGTGCCGGCTACCGGTGACGAAGTCGAGCCAGCCGTACGGACTGACGTCCTGTGGCCAGATCCCGGTCCAGCCCCAACCCTCGAGTGGATGGACCTCCACCAGCCGCCACATCTCGCGCCACAGCGATGACCGGGTCTCGAATTCACTGCCGGCGTTGAGCAGGTCGATGATGCCGGTGCGGCCGACGAAGGCGAACAGGGCAGCGAGCACCGTGGCGCCGAGCAGACTCAGCTGCAGCAGCCAGCGGTCCTCGGCTCGGGTGCGGCGCAGCCAGTACAGGGCCAGCGCGGCGATGCCGACGGCGCTCGCCACGACGACGAACACCGGGGAATGGGTCAGCAGCAGGCCGAGCAGGGCCAGCGCTATCGAGGCGGCGGCGCGGCCCGGTCGTACGGAGCGGGACCGCAACTCGATGATGAAGCTGATCGCGGCGATCAGGGATACCAGGCCGAGGGCGTTACGCGACCCGAAAACGCCCTGGATGGGGCCGAGCATGGTGATGTTGCCCTGCACGCCGAGGAATGCGATCGGTAGGTCCAGGAGCAGTCCGGACAGCACTTCGAGGGCCAGGGACAGCCCGAGGAGCAGCCTGAGCACATCGCCGGTGGCTCGAACGATCTGAATGGTGTCGCGCACCAGGGCGACGTAGATCGCCAGGAACGCGAAGGCCAGCTGGTAGGCGACGCCGCTGACGGTCTGCAGCGCATACCCGCTCCACAGCACCGACAGTGCGCACCAGACCAGGAAGACCAGGATCGACAGGGGCAGCAGGCCGTGCCACTCAATGCTCTGCCGCCGGGCGATCATGGAGGCTGTCGCAAGCACGACCAGACACACCAGTGCGGCGAGCAGGCCCGGCCAGCCCATCAGGCTGCGCAGCAGGTGTGTTGAAAAGGCGAACCCGAGGATCAGGTGAGTGAGGGTTGCGCTGAACCGCGGCGATGCGAGCACCACGGTGATGGCGTCAGGAACGTAGGGGGGCCGTGCGGGGCCGGTCATCGCCGGCCCAGGCCGAGCAGCTCCGCGTCTGCGCCGGGACGCTTGGACCGCACGGCCAGGATCACGAGAAGCACCCAGCCGGATTCGACGAGGATCCGGCTTTCGGCCAGGCTCTGCGCGAGCAGCGCCACCGTGAGCAGGAGGGGCAGGATCGAGGAGACGGCGTAGGTTTCAGTGTCGGCGATGCCCAGGCGGGGCCTGTCGACGGCCAGGAACCAGGACCGCCACAGGGTCGAGAGGGTGAGCGCGGCGAAGATGATCAGGCCGAGGATGCCCAGTTGGAGCCAGACATCCAGCCAGGCGTTGTGGGCCTGCAGGTATTGCACGCCTTTGCGCACCGCGAGGCCGTCGAATGGTTCGACCCACGGTACCCAGTAACTCACCCAGCCCCAGCCCACGAGGGGGCGTTCGCCGGCGAGATCGATGACCCGGCCCCAGATGTCGAAACGTCCGGTCAGGTCTTCGCTCTTGCCGAGCATCGAAAGCAGTGTGGGCGAGAACGCGACGAGCCCGACCACCACGGTGGCCAGGACCGCGGCGGCGCTCAGGTAGAGCGGGCGCCGGCCCATCGGCGGCAGCCGGCGGGCCCACAGCGTGAAGAGCAGGGCGATGGTGACGGCGAGGAGGGCGACGGACACTGTGGCCGACCGGGTCAGCCACAGCATGATGAGGGCCACGGTCACCCAGGCGATGCCGCGGCCGCGGGCCACGGTGCCGGCGAAGAGCTGCACGGCGAAGACGATCAGTGCCAGCAGGGCGATGAAGCCGAGCAGGTTGCGGCTGGCGACGATGCCCTCGATCGGGCCGCCTTCCAGCAGCAGTCCGCGCGACCAGTAGAACGCGGCCGGGATCTTGCCGGTGTATTCAACCCAGAACGGGAGCACCGCGTGGCCGATGAACACGGCGACGACGATCTCGAAGAGTATCGAGAGGCCGAGGATCCACCGCAGAGCGACCGCGAGTGTGCGCAGGAGCTCGGCCCAGGTGAGGCACAGCGCCAGGAACAGGGCGGTGATCGTGGTGATCCACTGCAGGGTGATACCGATCGCGCTCGCCCCTGGATATGCCGACCAGGCGAGGGACACCGTGGCGACGAGCATGAACGCGGCCAGGGACTTCGGGAAGCCGCGCCAGGTCCACTCGGGCTTCAGGGAGACGAGGAGACCAATGCTGCCGACCAGAATGAACACGGCGATGGCGCCGAAGCCCCACCAGCCGAGCAGGTTTCGCCAGAACTGGCCGGCCAACACGCTGAAGAACACCAGGGTCGCGAACAGGCGAACTGTGAGGCGGCTCTGAACGGCGGGCATGTGTCTAGGGTACTGGGGCGACCTCCTCTCAACCTGCCCCCATCTTCTGATACCCTCAGGGGTATACCGTCGTGCCCCGCTCTCCGTTCCGAAGGGACCCCACATGACCGACATCTCGGTTACCGAACTCGCAGCCCTTTCCGATCCCGTCGTGGTCGATGTGCGCGAACCCTACGAATTCGAGGCCGGTCACGCGGCCGGTGCCATCCCCATTCCCCTGGGTGAACTGAGCGAACGGCTGGACGAGGTACCGCGGGACAGCCCCGTCTACGTCATCTGCGCAGCCGGAGGCCGAAGCCTGCAGGGCGCCGCATTCCTCGAACGCAACGGAGTCGAGGCCGTCAACGTGACCGGCGGCATGAACGCCTGGCAGCAGGCCGGCCTGCCCACGGCGCTGGACGGGATCCGGTCATGACCGAGTCGACTCCAGTGGCGACGGTCGTGACCGACGACCAGCGTGCCGTGAACCAGAAGAAAGTGCTCAACCGGCTGCGTCGCGCGCAGGGGCAGCTGAGTGCGGTCATCACTGCCGTCGAGGCCGGCGGTAGCTGCAAGGATGTCGTCACACAGCTGGCCGCGGTGTCGAGCGCTCTCGACCGGGCCGGGTTCACGATCGTCTCCTCGGCGATGCGGGATTGCATCGCGGACCCCGACAACGCCGAATCACTCACCGTGGACGAGCTGGAGAAGCTCTTCCTCGCCCTGGCCTGACCTGACCTGACCCGGCGCCCACGAGTCGAGGTGCCGCGGCTACTCGTCTTGCCGGCGGTATTTGGGGTCGTGGGCGCGGTGTTGGGGTGGTTTTCGCCAGGTTCCGGTGGGGTCGATCCAGTGTGGGGCTTTGACTTCGGGCATGCCCAGGACCATGCGGATGTGCCACCCCGAGGTCTCGATGTTGTGGTGGTGATACCAACACAGCAACACCCCGTTGCTCACGTTGGTGGGGCCGCCGTGCTGCCACGGCTGCACGTGGTGGACTTCGGTCCATTGCGGTGGGCAGGTGCAGCCGGGGATGATGCAGCCGCCGTCTCGGGCGGTGATCGCCCTGCGTTGCAGCGGCGTGAAGCACCGGACCTTATCGCCGAGGGCGAGGACGGCGCCGGTGCCGCCGAAGAAGATCGGCCGGAAGCCGCCGTTGTCGACCATCTGGTTGATCGTCTTCATCGAGATCGGCCCCTCGACGCCGTCGATCCAACCGACCCCGACCCCGTTGATCAGGTCGGTTGCGTTCACGTGCACCATCACCGTCGGCGGCATCCCGCCCATGGTCGGGGTGCGAGGGTCTTGGGCGACCTGGACCAGGATGCCGCGGAGAATATCGGCGCGTTTCTGGCCGCCGTCGCGCTCGTCGAGGATCTCGCCGGGCACGAGTTCGCCGGCCTCGATACGCTGCTGCTCCTCCGCGGACGGGAACGCGGGAGCGCTGCGCGCGGACTGGAACGTGTTGAACAGGGTCTGCATGATGCCCTTGAGCTCCGGCGTCACCCCGCCGCGCAGCGGGTGCAACCCTTGGCTGAGTTTGCCGAACGAGAACGTGGATTTGGCCTCGAGGATCTCCGCGGTGGGCGCGGCCCCGTCCGGGTTCAACACCGCCTGCCACGTCGCCGCCATCTCCCGGATCCGGTCCGCCGGGAAGGTGAACCCCGCCGACGCACCCAGACGCCGGACCGGGCCGGTGCAGACGGCGTCGTCGGCTGTGTCGCCGGGGCCGGAGGTGCGGCCGAATACCGACCCGGTTGCCGATTCCACCAGCTCGGCTTCACCGCCGTCCACCAGCAACTGGTCCGCGTCGAACCGGCCGTGCACCTTGTAGTCGGCCAAACCCTTCACAATGTTCTCCGCCGCATCAATACCGATCTCCCCGGCCGCCAAGGCTGCGGCCACGAACGGGAACTCGGGCTCGAGGACCATGCCGCCCAACATCCGCGGGGCGACCTTCTCACCCAGGGCCACGCGCCGTTTCATCTCCGGCACCGACGTGCCGGTCAGCCCGATCAGCAGATCATTCTGGTGCGACGCCCCCAACCGCCAGGCCAGCGACTCCGTGCCCAGCCCGCTGCGGGACCGGTAACCCACCACGGTCGCCGTGGCCACCCGGGCGGCATCCACCGGCCGGCCGGTGCGCTCGACCATCTGCGTCAACGCGACCACCTCCGGGTCACTCAACGCGTTCACGTCAATGGAATCCATCACCGCCATCACCATCCGCGCCGCATCATCCAACGCCTGGAGCTTCTGACCGAACGCACCAGTGTGCGCGCGCTGCACCCCCAGCAACTCGGCCGGATCCCGCCACTCAGGCCGCGGCTTAGACGGACCCCGACCGGCCCGACCGGGACGGGACGAGCCCGTCGCGGGGCCGGCCGCAGCGGCGGCCTTCGTGTCGGAAGTGCCGCTCAGACTGGCGGCATCCACGGCCGAGAGGGGATCCGGACCGGCCATACCGGTGTTCCAGTCGTGCAGGTTCGACCCGGTGGGAGTCGTTCCCGTCGGTGCGGTGGAGCCATTATCCAGCTCGTCGTCCATACCCCCATTCTCTCACGAATCGCACCTATATGCGAGGAAATGTCAGCAAGTTCCGAAACGGATATCGAAAACATTTCCTAACTGCAGAGGATGGCTCGCGGGGTCTCGACAGGCTCGACCGACGGGACGGGCACGTTGTCGAGGACGGGTTGCGGGGTCTCGACAGGCGCGCCCGTCGGCGGCGGCGGGGCTAGTTGAACCCGGCGCCGCCCTCGGCGAGGAAGGCGAGCCGGCGCAACGTCTCTTCGTTTCGGATCTTGATGGCCGGTTCACGCAGGAAGGACGGGACGAACCGGGCGGGGCCGGCGGTGGCGTCCTCTGTGATGCGTACGACGCATCCGTCGCCGCGAGCCTTCACATCCAACGCCACGTGGGCCTCACCGAGCGGCCAGCCACGGGCCTTGAACAGCGCGTGCCGGGGTGGATCCCACTCCAGAACCGACGTGGTGTCGTCGATCAGGGCGGGCCAGACGCCTACAGAGTGGTAGATGACGCTTCCTGCGATCGGCCACGCCGGGTCGACGTCCCGCATCCGGGAGGCCCCGACGACCCAGCTCGGGTATAACCAGCCGTCCGCCAGAACGGCGAAGACGCTTTCGGGCGGGCAGTTCATGGTGCGATGGTTAACGGCCACGGTGTCACCTATTCCTGATTGGTCGGGGAGAGATCGGGGGCGGTGCGCACCCCAAGGTCGTGACGAAGAGCGCTGAGGGCGGCGTGCCAGCCGGCCAGGCCGTGCACGCCCGGGCCCGGCGGTGTGGACGACGAGCAGAGGTAGACGCCGTCCAGGGGAGTGCGCCAGGGGTCCGGCGAGAGAACCGGCCGCCGCACGAGTTGGGTCATGCTCACCTCGCCGGCGGAGATGTCGCCGCCGATGTAATTGGGATTGTGCGCTTCCACGCTGGACGCGCTGCGAGCGGCGCTGGCCAGGATGGTGTCGCGGAACCCTGGAGCAAAGCGCTCGATCTGGCGCACGATCGCCTCGGTCTGGTCGATGGCGGAGCCGCGCGGAACATGGGTGTACGCCCAGAGGGTGTGCTGACCGGCCGGGGCGCGACTGGGGTCGAGGCCACTGGGCTGGGACACGAGAACGTAGGGTTCCTCGGCGTGCCGGCCGCGCGCGACGGTGTTCTCGGCTCGCCGGATCTGCGCCCGGGTGCCGCCCACGTGCACGGTGCCCGCCGCCCGCAGTCCGGCCGCCTGCCACGGCACCGGGTCGGACAGCGCGAAGTCGACCTTGGCGACGCCGTTGCCGTATCTGAAGGCGCGCAGCCGCCGCGCGTATGCGGCGGGCAGCTCGCCCTCGGCGAGGCGCAGCAGCGCCCGGGGCGTCAGGTCGAGCATCACCACGCGGGCCGGCGGCAGGTCGCTCAGCCGCCGCACCTCGGTTGACGTGACGATCTCGCCGCCGTGGGCGAGCAGGTCGTCGACCATCGCGGTCACGATCGCGCCACTGCCGCCGACGGGGATCGGCCAGCCGCCCGCGTGCGCATAGGTGGCGAGAGTGAGGCCTGCGCCGGCGGTGGCGATGCTCGGCAGCGCCCTGATCGTGTGCGCACTGACGCCGGTGAGCAGGGCTGGCGCCGTCTCCCCCGCGAAGCGCAGGTCCCAGAGGGGGCTGCCCTGCTCGAGAGCCCGCAGACCGAAGCGCAGCGCGGTTTCCGGATGCCTCGGCAGCCGCAGGAGCTGCGCACCGGTGAACTCCGCCACCCGCTCGGAGTGTGCCACCAGGGGAGCGAACAACCGGATCCAGGCCGCGCCGTCCCGGCCCAGCTCGGCGGCGGTGCGTTCCAGGCTGCGATAGGCCAGCCCGGCGGTGCCGCCCAGCAGCGGATGCCCGTAGGAGACCTCGGGGACGACAAGTTCGATCCGGTCCGCGAGCCCGAACCGCTTGAAGAACTCGGAGGCCAGCGCGAGCGGGTGCACGGCGGAACAGACGTCGTGGTGGAAACCCGGCAGGGTCAGCTCCGCGGTCTCGGCGCCGCCGCCGACGGTCGCGGACCTCTCGTAGACCCGCACCGAGAGGCCGGCCCTGGCCAGCGTGACCGCGGCAGCGAGCCCGTTGGGGCCGGAGCCGACCACAATCGCGTCCACCTCAGGCGCTCCCCGCCGCACGGTGACCATCTAACGGACCGTGGCCTGCGCCCGGCCGGAGCGGATCCTCGTGAAGCGACGCTGGAATCCCCACTGGGTGACCCGCAGCATGGCCTCGATCACGATGGCCTGGCTCATCTTCGACTCGCCGGCCTCCCGTTCGCGGAACTCGATCGGGAGCTCTACGACCGAGCGGCCCTGATCGAGCACCCGCAGGGTCATATCGACCTGGAAGCAGTAGCCCTTCGACGACACGTCCGCGAGATCCATCGCCGCGATCGTCGCCGACGAGTAGACCCTGAAGCCGGCGGTGACGTCCTTGAGCGAGAGACCGAGCACCAGGCGCGCGTAGGTGTTCCCGCCTCGGCTGAGCAGCTGCCGGTGCCGCGGCCAGTTGACCACGCTGCCACCGGGCACCCACCGGGAGCCGACGGCGAGGTCGGGGGCGCCGGGTTCGTCGGAGGCGACCCGGCCGATCATGTCGGGCAGGCGCTCCGGCGGATGTGACCCATCGGCATCCATCTCGATCAAGAACTCGTAACCTCGCGCCAGTCCCCACATGAAGCCCAGCACGTAGGCGGAGCCCAGGCCGAGCTTGCCGGTGCGGTGTTCGACCTTGATGCGGTCGTCAGCCTCGGCCATCCGGTCGGCCAGGGCGCCGGTGCCGTCCGGGCTGCCGTCGTCGACAATCAGCACGTGTGCAGCGGGCGTGGCCGTCAGCAGGCGAGACACGATCTTTTCCAGGTTCTCGAACTCGTTGTAGGTCGGGATGATCACCAGACTTCCGGCGCCGCGGGCCGCTTCTGAGGTTCGCATGCGGGAGAGCTTAGTTCGCCAGTATGACTTTCTCGTCCGAAGTCCCGGTCAGGGTTAGCCGGACCCGCCCGGACCGGTCAGACGAACGCAGCCAGACCGGTGATGCTGCGGCCGACGATCAGGGTGTTCATCTCCTGGGTGCCTTCATAGGAGTAGATCGCCTCGGCGTCGGCGAAGAACCTGGCGATGTCGTAGTCCAGCACGATGCCGTTGCCGCCGAACAGTTCACGGCACCACGACACGGTCTCCCGCATCCGCGACGTCGTGTACGACTTCGCCAGGGCAGAGTGCTCGTCGCGCTGGGTGCCGTCGTCGAGCATCTGGGAGACCCGCACCACCATGCCCAGGCTGGCCGTGATGTTGCCCAGGCTCTTCACGAGCAGGTCCTGCACAAGCTGGTGGCCGCCGATCGGCTTGCCGAACTGTACCCGTTCCACGGCGTACGCCGCTGCGGCCTCGTAGGCGCCGATCGCCAGTCCCACGGCCGCCCAAGACACCTCGGCGCGGGTGAAGCGCAGCACCTTGGCGGTGTCGCGGAACGAGTTCGCGTTCTGCAGCCTGTTGTGCTCTGGCACCAGAACGTTCTCCAGCGTGATGTCGGCGTTCTGCACCGAACGCAGGCTGATCTTGCCCTCGATCTTGGTTGCCGTGTACCCGGCGGTGTCCGTGGGCACGATGAAACCCTTGACGGCGCCGTCCGCGGTGTCCTTGGCCCACACGATGGTGATGTCGGAGAAGGTCGCATTGCCGATCCAACGCTTCTGCCCGTTGAGCACCCAGGTGTCACCGTCCAGGGTCGCGGTCGTCCGCAGCCCCTGCGCGGAGTCGGAGCCGCTCAACGGCTCGGTGAGGGCGAAAGCGCCGACGACGTCACCCGTGGCCAGGCGCGGCAGCCAGAGGGCCCGCTGCGCCGCCGACCCGCAGGCGGCGATCGATCCGGCGACGAGACCGTTCTGCACGCCGACGAAGGTGGCAACGGATGCGTCCACCCGGGCCAGCTCGAGCGCCACGAAGCCACGGAACACCGCGGAGTTCGGGAACGGCCGGGTCTCCTCCCAGCCGAACGAATACGCGCCGAGGGCGCCGAGCGGCCTGATGATCTCGGACGGGAACTCGGCCCGCTCCCAGCATCCGTTCACGACGGGCCGCACATCCGCCTCGAGATACGAGCGGATGCGCGCGAGCGCGGCCTTCTCGTTCTCCGCGAGGAGGTTCTCGTACCCGAAGAAATCACTGCTGAGCGGTTCGAAAGTCATCTGGCTCCCTTGCACTAGATGCCGGCCGCGCGAGCGCGTTGACCGGGACGTTCAGCCTAGAACTCTGCGCCGGGCGAAGGAAAGCGGTTGGTAGTTTGGTCTAAACCTCGAGGTTCAGGAGCCAAGCATGTTTGTGGGCATCAGCAACACACCGCGCGATTACGCCTGGGGCTCGCCGACAGCGATCGCCGACCTGCTGGGCCGGCCCGCATCCGGCGGCCCCGAAGCCGAGCTCTGGCTCGGCGCCCACCCCGGTTGCCCATCGGTGATCGCCGACCCCACCCTCACCGGGGGAGCGGCCAACCTCGCCGAGTGGATCGACCAGGACCCGGCAGCCGCGCTCGGTTCCGCGCACGCCGGGCAGGCGCGCCTGCCCTTCCTGATGAAGATCCTCGCCGCCCACGGCCCGCTCTCGCTGCAGGCGCACCCGTCACCGGCCCGCGCCGCGGCCGGCTTCGCCCTCGAGAACGCGGCCGGCATCCCGATCGACGCGGCCGACCGCAACTACCGGGACCCCTTCCACAAGCCGGAGATCATCTTCGCGCTCAGCGACACCTTCCAGGCCCTGTGCGGCTTCCGCGACCCGCGTCAGATCCGCTCGATCCTCGCCGAATTGCGCGCGTTGGACGCCACCATGGACGATCCCCAGCCCGCGGCCCTGCTCGGCCTGGAAAACCGTCTGATCGGCGACGACGCAATCCACGACGTCGTGGACTGGCTGCTGCGCGACGGTCGCGGCGGCGACACCGGCGAGGTGTCCTGGCTGGTCGAGCGGGTCGTGGCCCTCGCCGAGCAGGCCGCGTTCCTGATCGACGGCGGCGCGAGGGTGAGTTTCGCCGCCGAGTTCGACACCGTGCGCTCGCTCTCGGCCGCGTACCCGGGCGACCCCGGCATCGTCATCTCCCTGCTCACCAACCTGGTGTCGCTGAAACGCGGCGAGGTGCTCTTCCTGCCCGCCGGCAACATCCACGCCTACCTGTCCGGCCTCGGCGTCGAGGTGATGGCCGCGTCGGACAACGTGCTGCGAGGCGGCCTCAGCCCCAAGCACATCGACGTCGACGAGCTCCTCGACGTTCTCGACTTCGCGCCCCTGCCGGTGCCCTACCTGGCACCGGAGCCGCAGGCTGACGGCGTCGCCGTGTACAGGCCCGACGTGCCCGACTTCGAGTTGGCGCACATCTCTGTGCCGGCGGATGCGTCCGCCACAGCATCCGGCCCGGCCGGCGTGCCGATGCGGCAGCTGGCGCTCACCGGACCCGGCATCGCGATCTGCACGGCCGGCCGGTTCCTGGTCGCCGGTGCGGGCTCGTCGATCTCGCTGGCCAGGGGAGAGTCGGTCTACATCACGCCGGACGAGGGAACGCTCACCTTCGCGGGTTCCGGCGAAGTCTTCCTGGCCACCACGCCGTAGTCCGGCCCGCCCGGAACCATGCCGGCGTAGTCTGGCGCGGTCCGGCGCCGGCCGAAGGTGCGGCGATACGCCGTCGGTGTGGTCTGAAGACTGCGCACGAAGTGGTGCCGCATCACACTCGCGGCCCCGAATCCGGTCTGCGCCGCGATGAGGTCGAGGGTCTCGTCGGTCTCCTCGAGCAGTTGCTGGGCCAGGATCAGGCGCTGCCGGTTCAGCCAGGCCGTCGGTGTGGTGCCCAGCTCGGCCCGGAACCGGCGCGCGAAGGTGCGCGGCGACATCAGCGCGCGCCTGGCGAGCTGGTCGACGGTGAGGTCCTGGTCGAGGCTCTGCAACATCCAGTCGGTGATCGTGGCGAAGGAATCGCTGCGCTGTTCGGGGATCGGCGCCTGGATGAACTGGGACTGACCGCCGTCACGCTGCGGCGGCACCACCATGCGCCGGGCGATCACGTTCGCAGCTGCGGCGCCGAGTTCCCGGCGCACGACGTGCAGTGCCGCATCGATGCCGGCGGCGGTCCCCGCGCCGGTGACCACGTGATTGTCGTCCACGAAGAGCACATCGGGGTCGACGGTGGTGTTCGGGTAGGCCAGGGCGAGGGCCTCGGCGTACATCCAATGAGTGGTGCTGCGGCGCCCGTCCAGGATGCCGGCGGCGCCGAGGATGAACGCGCCGCTGCACACGCTGAGCACCCAGGCGCCCCTCTGCTCGGCCTCACGCACGACGCGGAGAACGTCGGGGTGGATCTCGCTGCCGGCCTCGTAGGCAGGGATCGCGATGAGGTCGGCGTCCGCCGCCGCGGTGAGGTCGTCGCGCACCACGATGTCGAAGCCGATCTTGGTGCGCAGGGCACCCGGCACCGCCGTGACGACGTGGAAATCGAAGGCCGGGCCGCCGTGTTCCGACCTGTCGATACCGAATACCTCGCAGATCACCCCGAACTCGAAGGGGGCCATGCCGGGGATGGCGACGCAGACAATCTTCTTCAGCATGAGGTCCTCGGAGACGATGGCAGGAATGTGCGGGTAAACGGCAACTCTGCCACTCGTGGCAGAAAGTCGCAAGACCTACCGTTAGTGCCATGATCCTGTTTCTGAGTGTACTGCTGGCCCTCTCCATCTGGGCCGTGGCGGCGAGCATCGTCACCATGCGCTCCGACGGGTACGGCGAGGCCGAACTGGCACGCCGTAACCGGCATCCCGAACCGTTCCCGCGCGGGCGATAGTGTGGTCTGAAGCGGCAGCACACGGTTGCCCGGAGAGCGCAGGGGCACCACATGGCTTGGCTTGTAACCGGAGGGGCCGGCTATATCGGCTCCCACGTCGTCCGCGCGTTCCTCGCCGAGGGCATCGAGGTCGTCGTCCTGGACGACCTGTCCAGCGGGCACGCTGACTTTGTGCCGGCCGGAGTTCCTTTCATCAAGGGAACCCTGCTCGACACCGAGCTGCTGGCGAAGACCTTCGCCGAGCACCCGATCAGTGGCGTCGTGCACGTCGCCGGATTCAAGTACGCCGGTGTCTCGGTGTCCCGCCCGCTGCACACCTACGAGCAGAACGTGACGGCGACCGCCCTGCTGCTCGCGGCCATGCAGGAGGCCGGCGTCGGCCGCATCGTCTTCTCCTCGAGCGCCGCCGTCTACGGCACCCCGTTCACCGACCTCGTCACCGAAGAGACCGCGAAGAGCCCCGAGTCGCCGTACGGTGAGTCCAAGCTGATCGGTGAGTGGCTCCTGCGCGATCAGGCCGTCGCCGCGGGACTGGCGCACACCTCGCTGCGGTATTTCAACGTGGTCGGCTCCGGCAGCGCTGACCTGCGCGACACGAGCCCGCACAACCTCTTCCCGATGGTCTTCGAGGCCCTGATCGACGGTCGCACCCCGCGCATCAACGGCAACGATTACCAGACCGCCGACGGCACCTGCGTGCGCGACTACATCCACGTCGCCGACCTCGCGATCTCGCACGTCGCCGCAGCCCGGCGGCTGGACGCCGGCCTGACGATCGCCCCGGTCTACAACCTCGGCAGTGGCGAGGGCGTTTCGGTGGGCGAGATCATGAGCACGGTCGCGGCCGTGACCGGAATCCCGTTCAGCCCGGAGATCGGCCCGCGTCGGTCCGGAGACCCCGACCGCATCGTCGCGTCGGGCGAGATGGCCGCGCGCGACCTGGACTGGCAGATGCGACACACCCTCGAAGACATGGTGCGCAGCGCCTGGGAATCCCGGCAGGCATCCACCGTCTGATCAACGACACGATTCGGGCATAGTGGGCGAGTCTGAACTCTCCAGCCCGCATTGAGGGTTTACGATCCGCGACTTGACGGATGTGAACTACACCGGTGTAATTAGTTCTAGCGCGAAAACGTGCGTGAGCTGATGGGTGGAGGCGATATGACGTTGTCTGAATATCGTTCTGGGGTACCTGAAGACTGGTTCGTCGATCCCGTACGCCTCGGCGTGCCCGGCGTTCGCAAGGATCCGACGATTGTGGAGGGCGCGGACGACAATCCGCTCGCCTGGCAGTCGGACTCCCTGTGCGCCCAGACCGACCCGGAGGCCTTCTTCCCGGAAAAAGGCGGCTCCACCAGGGACGCCAAGAAGATCTGTGCGTCCTGCGAGGTACGCCCCCAGTGCCTGCAGTACGCCCTTGCCAACGACGAACGCTTCGGAATCTGGGGCGGACTGTCCGAACGTGAGCGACGCAAACTCCGTAAGCGGGCGGGCTGAGCCCGATCCGCGGAGCGAGGCCGGACGGCCGGATTCAGGGCGCGCCTGACCGGTTCAGCGATCTTCACCGATAACCGACCTAGGCTGTTCCCGATATGCAAGCCAGAGTCACCGCCATCATCGTCGCCCGTAACGGCGCCTCGCACCTCGAGCGAACTCTCGAGGCCCTCCGCCGCCAGACCCGGCAGCCCGACACGGTCATAGCGGTTGACTGCGGTTCCAGCGACACCACCTCGGAACTGTTGGCTGCGTTCGGGCCCACCCATCTCATCTCAGCGGATTCCGACCTGTCGTTCGGTGCCGCCATCAGCGCCGCCACCCGGGTGATGAGTCCTCCAGCCGGCGACCACGAGCTGCTCTGGCTCCTCGCGCAGGACAGCGCTCCGGAGCCCGGAGCCCTGGAGAGCCTCATCGGTGCACTGGAGGTCGCGCCGTCAGTGGCGGTGGCCGGGCCCAAGGTCATGGAGTGGGTCGCCGACGACTACATCCACGACTTCGGCGAGTCGATGACGCCGTACGGCGCCACCGTGACGCTGGTCGAGAGTGAACTCGACCAGGAGCAGCACGACGGCATGAGTGATGTTCTGGCCGTCAGCGCCGGCGGCATGCTCGTGCGCCACAGCGTCTGGGACAAACTCGGCGGCTTCGACCCCGCGCTTCCCATCGTCGACGACTCCCTCGACTTCTGCGTGCGCGTACGCCTCGCGGGCCACCGCGTCTCCGTGGTCGCCGCCGCCAGGGTCAGCTCGGCCGGGGACGGCGTTGCCGGCCCCGACGGTTCCTCCCGCGGCCGGGCCAGTCGTCGCCGGGCGCGCGCCGAACGGTCCGCTCAGCTGCACCGACGGCTGGTCTACGCCCCGGCCTGGGCGCTGCCGGTGCACTGGATCTCCCTGATCCCGCTCGCCTTCCTCCGCGCCATCGGAAACCTCCTGCGCAAGGAACCGGGGTCGATCCTCGGTGAATTCGCCGCAGCCTTCGCCGCCGCCTTCCAGGGCGGCAGGGTGCTCACCGCTCGGCGGCGGCTCGCCGCCACCCGCACACTCGCCTGGTCGTCGATCTCCTCCTTGCGCGTGTCGGCCGCCGAAGTGCGCCGTCGGCACGCCCTCACCAGGGAAGCTGCCCTCACCGGACTCCGCGGGGACCGCCCGGAAATCCGGTTCTTCGCCGGCGGCGGGGCCTGGACCCTGCTCGCCGCCGCCATGGTCGGCGTCGCCATCCTGGCACCGCTGATCGGAGCTCAGTCGCTCACCGGCGGTGGCCTGCTCCCGCTCTCGTCTACTGTCGGCGACCTCTGGGCCAACGTCGGCTACGGCTGGCGGGACATCGGCCTGGGCTTCACGGGGGCGGCTGACCCGTTCGCGGTGGTGCTCGCCGTCCTCGGCACCATCACCTTCTGGTCACCGTCCTTCGCGATGGTCCTCGTGTACCTGTTGGCCCTCCCGCTGGCCGCCGTCGGCGCCTGGATGGCCGCGACCCGAGTGACCCACCGGGGTTCGATCCGCGCCGTGGCCGCCGTGCTGTGGGCGCTCTCGCCTACCTTCCTCACCGCTCTCGCGGCCGGCCGGCCTGCCGCCATCATCGTGCACCTGCTGCTGCCGTGGCTGTTTTTCGCCGGTTTCGCCGCCGCGCGGTCCTGGTCGGCATCCGGATCGGCCGCTCTGCTGTTCGCCGCGATCGTCGCCTGCGCGCCGTCCCTCGCTCCGGCGCTGCTGGTGGGCTGGCTGATCTGCGTGCTCGTCAGCGGCCGCAGCGTGATGCGATTCGTGGGGATCCCCCTGCCGGCGCTCGCGCTGGCCATCCCCCTGCTGTGGGACCAGGCGCTGCGCGGCAACTGGTTGGCGTTGCTGGCCGATCCCGGTGTTCCGGTGCCCACGGCACCCGTGCCCACCTGGCAGTTCATCCTCGGCTTCCCGGCCGGCGATTTCGGTGGCTGGACCCAGCTGCTGCCGCTCTGGGGCGGCGACGCTGCCGTGGCCGGCTACCTGGTTCCCTTGCTGTTGATCCCCATGGCCGTCCTGGCCCTGATGGCGTTGCTCCTGCCCGGCGCCCGCGGCGCAGCGCTCGCGCTGGTCACCGCCCTGCTCGGGCTGGGCACGGCCATTCTCGCCGGTTCTTTGTCGGTGGCGGAGCTCGGCTCCCAGGCGGTGGGCATCTGGCCCGGCGCCGGACTCAGCCTGTACTGGCTTGGTCTCGTCGGAGCGGTGGTCTTCGCCGCCCGCGGCCTGCACCGCATGGCCATCGCACCGCTCGTGGTCACGGCCCTGGCCCTGGCCGTGGTTTCCCTGCCGCTGGCCGGGGCGATCCCGCTCGGCACCTCGGCCGTCGACGAGGGCATCGGTCGCACGCAGCCCGCTTTTGTCACCGCCGAGGCCGCTGTCGAGCCCAGGGTCGGCACCCTGCAGATCGTGCCGCAGCCCGATGGCGGCATCCTCGCCACCATCGTCCGGGGCTCCGGCGTGCGCCTGGACGCCCAGTCCACCCTGAACAGCACAGCCGGCACTCTCACCGACGAACAGACCGAGCTGGCCACCCTGGCGGGCAACCTCGCCTCACAGAGCGGACTGGACGCCTCGGCCGACCTGGCGAAGTTCGGCATTCGTTTTGTCCTGCTGCTGCCGGCCGCCGCCGAGCCCGCCGAGTGGGGTGACGACATCGGCATCACGCAGGCGGCCAGCGACACGACCACCCGCACCACGACCTCCCTCGACGGCAACGCCGCCCTGGCACCCGTCGGTGATACCGCTTTCGGCCGGCTGTGGCGTTCTGACGTGCCGACCGACGCCGCCGTCAACGGGCAGGTCCCCGCTGATGCCGGCGGAATCTTCGGGCTGGTGACCGGCCTGATCGCCGTGTTCGTGATCGGCGCGACGGTGCTCCTGTCGGTGCCGACCGGGGCCGGTAGAGAGGCCGTCCGGCAGGCGCGCCGCGAAGCGATCCGACGCGCCTCCCGCCTGAGCAAACCGGCCAAGCCCACCCGGGTGGCGCGTCCGTCGCGGCCCGCGCGGCCCCGGCGCATGAAACGTCCGGCAGGCCGGCGCGCCAAGGGCGTCCTCCCCAGCATCGAGGACTCGGCCTCGCCGACACCGACGGAAGCTCCGGCCGAGCCGGCCGAGGCCACTGACCTACCGTCGGCGGACACCAGCAGCCCGAAGGATTCAGACCATGGCAACTAAGCGCAGAGTCGCCGTCCTCGGCGCCAGGTATGCCGCGGGCCTGATCGGCATCGGAGTCGTCGTCGTCGCCGTCGGTGGTGCCGCGATCGTGCCCTGGCCCTCCCTCGTGAGCGACCCGCCGTCGACCCTGGTGACGCCGGTCGCGAGCGACCAGTTGCGGGTCTGCCCCGGCCCCCTCCTCACCCTCGCCGAAGACTCCACCCAGGCGGATGCCGCGACGTCCGTCGGCCCGTTCACGGCCGTGTACGCGGCGCGCGGCACAGGCTCCGGCGCCGAAGAGGTCCCCGTAGAGCGCACCGACCTCACCGCAACAGACAACTCGCAGGCACCACGCGACGGCGCCCCGAGCGTGCTGACCGTGCCGGTAGAGGCCGGCGCCACCGACGCCCCACTCGTCGCCGGTTCCCAATCACAGACCGCGACGGGCGAGTCCGTCGGCGGGCTGGCGGCGGCCGCCTGCACCGAAGCGTCCAGCGACTCCTGGCTGGTGAGCGGGTCGACCGACGTCGGCCGCACCAGCCTCGTGCTGCTGAGCAATCCCACCACCGTCGTGGCGTCCGTCGACCTCGCCGTCTACGGCGAAGCCGGCCCGGTGGATGCCCCCGGCTCCACCGGCATCCTCGTGCAGCCCGGTAGCCAGCGGATCGTGTCCCTCGCCGGGCTCGCGCCCAACCTGCGGTCCCCGGTCGTGCACGTCACGGCCACCGGTGGGCAGGTCGCCGCGGCCCTGCAGCAGAGCCTGGTCAGGGGCATCCAGCCCGGCGGGGTCGATCTCAGCGGGCCGACGACCACACCGTCCACGACCCAGACCATCCCTGGCGTCGCCGTCACCGCCTTGGGCGCAGAAGCCTCTGCCGATGTCGGTGCCGTGTCCGACGACACCCCGTCGGTGCGCGTGCTGGTTCCCGGCGACACTGACGCGACCGTCAGCGTCGGTGTGCAAAGCGAGGACGGCGCGTCGACAGGGACCTCCCTCGAGGTCGAAATTCAGGCCGGCATCGCCACCGAGATCCCGTTGAGCGGAGTCGTCGCCGGCAACTACACGGTCAAGCTGAACGCCGACCAGCCGCTGGTCGCCGCGGCCGTCACCACGACGGCCGGAAGCGCCGCCGCCGACTTCGCCTGGTCCGCCGCGGCCGCGCCCCAGGACGGCGACTTCCTGGTCAGTGTCGCCGACGGTCCGTCGCCGGCCCTGCACCTGGCCAACACCTCAGGTGCGGACACCGACCTGACCATCACCTCCGAAACCGGGTCGGTCATCGACGTGAGCGTGGCCGCCGGCCAATCCGTCGTGGTGGCGCTGGCCGGATCCCAAAGCCACGTGGTTACCGGCGGAACGGGCATCGCCGCGTCGGTCCGGTACACCGGTGACGGCCAGTCCGCGTCGTTCACTCTCAGCCCGATCGGGCCGCTGGCCGCCGCCATCCCGGTTTACTCGCACTGACCCCGTCCTCCAAGGAGCCCGCCGTGACCCAGACCAGCAACGCACCGGGCGCTAGACGCCCGAGCGGCCGCCACCTCCTCGTCACCGGCGGCGCCGGCTTCATCGGCGGGGCAATCGTCGATGAAGCCCTCACGCGTGGCTGGCGGGTGCGGGTACTCGACTCCCTCCGCCGTGACGTGCACGGCGGACTGCCCGCGGTCGATCCCCGAGTGGAGTTCGTGGTCGGTGACGTCACAGACACTGCGGTCGTCGCGCACGCGTTGCGCGGCATCGACGTGGTCTGCCATCAGGCCGCCAAGGTGGGTCTCGGCGTCGACTTCTCCGATGCGCCCGACTACGTGCACAGCAACGAACTCGGTACCGCGGTGCTGCTGGCGGGGATGGCCGCGGCGGGGATCGACAGGCTGGTCCTGGCCTCCTCGATGGTCGTCTACGGCGAGGGCAGCTACCGCAGCGCCAACGGGGTGGCCCGGCCGGGCCCGCGCCGCGCCGCGGACCTCGACGCCGGCCTCTTCGATCCGACCGACGCCGCCACCGGGGAACCGCTGGAACCCGCGCTGGTGGCTGAAGACGACCCCCTGGACCCCCGCAACGTCTACGCGAGCAGCAAGCTCGGCCAGGAATACCTCGCAACGGCCTGGAGTCGCAGCACCACCGGCCGCGCAGCAGCGCTTCGGTACCACAACGTCTACGGCCCGGGGATGCCGCAGAACACGCCGTACGCCGGGGTTGCGTCCCTGTTCAGGTCCGCCCTGCAACGCGGCGAGGCCCCCACGGTTTTCGAGGACGGCCGCCAACGCCGCGACTTCGTGCACGTGCGCGACATCGCCTCGGCCAACCTCGCCGCGATCGACTGGACCGGCACCGCCCCGGCCGGAACCTTCCGCCCGTTCAACGTCGGCAGCGGCACCGTGCACACCATCGGTGACATGGCCGAGGCCCTGAGCACGGCCGCCGACGGGCCGGCCCCCGTCGTCACCGGTGAATACCGTCTCGGCGACGTGCGGCACATCACGGCGTCGTCAGAGCGGATGCGCACCGAACTCGGCTGGACGCCGTCGGTGAGCTTCGACGAGGGGATGCGTGAATTCGCCACGGCCCCGCTGCGGGCGGCCGTGGTCTGACTCCTGCGGCCGGGCGCCCGCGTCCGGGATCACGCCCCGGCAGGCCCGGGGTGCGGGGGAAGCAGCACGTCGAACCGGCATCCGCCCGGCGTGTTCTGCACGGTGACCTCGCCGTGGTGTGCCGCCACGATACCGTCCACGATGGCCAGGCCGAGTCCCGCGCGGCCCTGGCTCGCCGACTCGGCCTCAGGTGTGCGCGGTTCGGTGCCCCGCCAACCGGGCTCGAACACCCGCTCGAGGTCCGCAGGGTCGATGCCGCCGGCCGAATCCTGCACCGAGATGACGGCGCGCCCGTCGGTGTGTTCGGTGACCGACACCACGATGGTGCCGCCGGGCGCCGACTGTTGCACCGCGTTCATCACCAGGTTGCCGACGGCCCTGGCCAGCTCGCGCGGGTCGGCCAGGATCGTCAGGCCCATGGCGCCCTCGAAGCGCAGGTCAAGCGATTTTGCCCGCGCGACGGGACTGAGGTCGGCCACGGTGTCGCTGATCAGGTCGTAGAGCGCAACCCGCGCCAGGTTCAGCCGGAGGGTGCCCGACGTGATCCTGGACAGCTCGAAGAGGTCATCGACCATGCCGTTCAACCGGTCCACCTGGCCGCGGATCTGAACGTAGTAGCGGATGGGATCCTCGACCATGTCATCCTCCAGGGCCTCGGCCATCGCCCGGATGCCGGCCAACGGCGTGCGCAGGTCGTGGGATATCCACGCGACCAGCTCCCGACGGGCCGACTCGATCTTGCCCTCACGGTCCCTGGATTCCCGCAACCGTTCCCCGGTCGCGGTCAACTGCTCGGCCAGAGCCGCGAATTCGGTATTGCTGTGCCGCTCCGCGGACGTGACGGGCTCGCCCCGGCCCAGGCTCGCCGCCGCCAGAGTGAGGTGCCGGCTGTCCCGCGCGATCCACCGTCCCAACAGACCCGCCATCAGCAACGAGACGCTCCCCGCCACCCCGGCGACGAAGTAGAACACCGTCAGGTCGTGATCTGACACGTACATCAGCGACGCGGCCGCGGCCATCCCGCTGACCACCGACACGATCGTGGCCAGGGCCACCACCACCAGCTGCAACACGAGCGAGTATCTGGCGAGCAGGCGCAGGCTGATCAGCCCAAGGGTGCCCACGATGAGAGCGCAGGCCAGTGCGATGACGAGCACACTCACCAGCCCGGGAACCGTCATCGGAGGACTCCCGGGTCCAGATCGCCGGCCCGGCCGGCGGCCAGGGGCTCGGGGTCGAACCTGTAGCCGACCCCCCACACTGTTTTCAACAGCTGGGGACGGGTCGGGTCGGCCTCGATCTTCTCCCGCAACCGGCGCACGTGCACCGTCACGGTGGACAGGTCGCCGAAGTCCCAGCCCCAAACCGACTTGAGCAGCTCCTCCCGGCTCAGCGCCCGGTGCGGACGACCGATCAGATGCGCGAGCAAATCGAACTCCCTGGCCGTGAGCACCAGCGCGGCACCGTGCATCCGCACCTCGTGCGCCGCCAGGTCCAACGTGAACGGTCCCGCCTCGACGGTCCCGCCGCGGGCCGGTTCGGCGACAGTGCGGCGCAACACAGACTGCACGCGCAGCACGAGTTCGCGGGGTGAGAAAGGCTTGGCGAGGTAGTCGTCGGCGCCGGCCTCCAGCCCTTCGATCCGGTCCTCCTCTTGGTTGAGCGCGGTCAGCATGATCACGGGAATCGCCCAAGTGGTCTTGATGCGGCGGCAGACCTCGATGCCGTCCAGCAGGGGCAGCATTCGGTCCAGCACCACGAGGTCGGGGCGCTGGGCCTCGGCCTGGCGGAGGCCGAGGCGCCCGTCCGGTGCCCGATCCGCAACGAATCCTGCCGCCACCAGGTAGCGGCAGACGATTTCGGAGACCGTCGGGTCGTCATCGATGACCAGAATGCGGCGTTGAGTGTCGGGGGGCCCGGTCGTCGGCGAGGGGTTCACCCTTGAAGGATAGGCGCTCCGGCTCCGCGGCGGCTCTGCCACAGATATTTCCCCAGTCCGTAACGTTTGCTGCGGAGTGTCGGCACGCCCCCCGACCTAGGGTCGAGGGGTGAGCGAAAACCTGGTCGATGTCGTGATGCCGTGCCTGAACGAGGCGGGGGCGCTGCCCTGGCTGCTGGCCCGGCTGCCGGAGGGGTACCGGGCGATCGTTGTCGACAACGGCTCGACGGATGACTCGGCGCGCATCGCCGAGGCGGCCGGGGCCCTGGTCGTGACCGAGGCCCGTCGGGGGTTCGGTGCGGCCGCGCACGCCGGGCTGTTGCGGGCGACCGCTCCCATCGTGGCGTTCTGCGACGCCGACGCGTCGATGGATCCACGCGACCTGCCACTCGTGGTTGACCCGGTGCGAGCCGGCGAAGCCGATCTGGTGCTCGGCCGGCGCCGTCCGACGACAGCCGGATCGTGGCCCGTGCACGCCCGGATAGCCAATTCCACTCTTTCTTGGCGACTGCGCCGAACAACAGGTGTGAACATTTACGACTTGGGCCCGATGCGGGCCGCCCGGAGAGACGACCTGCTGTCCCTCGACCTTCAGGACCGGCGCAGCGGCTACCCGCTGGAGGTCTTCCTCAAGGCCGCCGCACGAGGTTGGCGCATCCGCGAGGTCGATACCCCGTACGCTCCCAGGGTCGGCCGCAGCAAGGTCACCGGCACAGTGCGCGGCACCCTCACGGCGATCACCGATATGTCGCGGCTCCTGAAGGAGGCCAGACGATGACCACCCTGATCGTCATAGCCAAGGAATGCCTGCCCGGCAAGGTGAAGACCCGGCTGCACCCGCCGCTCAGCCTCGAGCAGGCCGCGGAGCTGGCCTCCGCCAGTCTCAACGACACCCTCGCCGCTGTCGCCGCGCTGCCCGCCACACGTCGGGTGCTTGCGTTCGACGGTGCGGTGGCGCCCGCCGCCGCCGCCGGCTACGACATCCTGCCCCAGGTGGCCGGTGGCCTCGACGAACGCCTCGGCGCGATATTCGACGGCTGCACCGGACCTGCCGTGCTGATCGGCATGGACACCCCCCAGGTGACCGCCGACGTGCTCGCCCCGCTGTTCGAGGACTGGCCCGACGACGTCGACGCCTGGTTCGGCCCCGCCGCCGACGGTGGATTCTGGGCCCTCGGCCTGCGTCACCCCGACGGCGACCTGATCCGCGGCGTGCCGATGTCCCAGAGTGACACCGGCATGCACCAGCTCGCCCGGCTCCGAGCCGCGGGGCTTCGGGTGCGCCTGTTGCCGACCCTCACCGACGTGGATCACATCGAGGACGCCCACGTGGTGGCCGCTCTCGCCCCGCACAGCCGGTTCGCGCTTGCACTGGCCGGCTTCGGCGCACTCCAGCTGAGCGAGGTGACCCGATGACGCTCCTCGCCGGCCGCGCCGGTCTCGAGGCGGACCCCACGTTCGGCTCCGGCGGCACCGAACCATACGCTGCCGCACTGCGCGACGAATCCGCGGTGCTGTACCTGCGCAACACCGCGGCGCAGGCCCCGGCGGCGGCTCCGATGGATGCCGGCCGCTGGAGCGCGGGCGCCGACGCCACCGACCTCGACGTGCTGACCGGCGCCGCCGGGCCGGTGCTCGATATCGGCTGCGGCCCGGGCCGGATGGTTCGGGCGGCCATGGACCTGGGCTTGTCGGCCCTCGGTGTTGACGTATCCCCGACCGCGGTGCGCATTGCCACGGAGGCGGGCCTCACGGTGCTCAACAGTTCGGTCTTCGCCCCGATGCCGCTCGAGGGCGGCTGGGGCACGGCCTTGCTCCTGGACGGGAACATCGGCATCGGCGGCGACGCCGGGGCGCTGCTGGCCCGGTGCGCCGAACTTCTCGCCGCAGACGGCGCGCTCGTGGTCGAGGTCAGCCAGGATCCCGATCGCGACCATGCCTTCGAGGGCACCCTCGAAGACGCCCAGGGCCGCAGCAGTGGCGTGTTCCCGTGGGCCGAGATCGGTATCGTGCCGCTCCGGGCGCGCGCCGAAGAGGCGGGGTTCCGGGTGGATCAGGACTGGATCCGCGACGGCCGCTGGTTCGCCCGCCTGGTGCGCACGTAGAGCCATACGGAGATCAGGGCGCTGGCCACGGCGAGCGTGAGCCAGAACAGGCCCAGGTTCCGCGCGTAGTCCAACGGCAGGATGGTGGGGTTCTTGGGCCCCAGGCCTTGCGCGGCAATGGCCGGCAGCACGATGAGCGTCATCAGTGACCCGAGCACGATGGCGGCCTGAACGGTCACGATGATGGCGCCGGCCAGCCGGTGCCCGGCGCGCCGGGTGAGGACTCCGAGCCCGAAGACCAGAGGCGAGATCACGGCGTCGTGCAGCACGATGGCCGCGCCGATCCAGAGAGCGACTCCCGGCAGCCGCCGCAGAGCGACGGTGTCGACCATCAGGTACCCGCCGAAGGCGAGTCCGAGCGCGCCGACGACGACGAGAACCACTCGCGCCGCCCGCATCCGGCTCGATGGCAGGGCCGGGGATGATGTTGTCATCATGCGTCGATCGCCTCGATCCGGCTGAGCCACTTGGTCTGAAGAACGCCGGGCCGGCCCGGCGCGATCATGCGCGCCGGATAGCCGTGCTCGAGGTCGAGGATCTCGCCGTTCAACTCGAGGGCGACCAGGGTGAGCGGGTCACGCACGTACTCGCTGCCCATCTCGGTCTGTTTGAAGCCGCCGCGCTGCTCCAGGCTGATCAGCCTGAGGTCGGACTCGGGGGAGCCGCCGGCAGCGTCGACGAGGTCACGCAGGCGCACACCCCGCCAGGCGGCCATCTGGCTCCACCCCTCCACGCAGGCGATGGGCAGGTCGACATCGGTCTGCGGGAGTGCGGCCAGGTCGGCCCGACTGAACGAACGTTCGGTGTCGCCGACCGCCAGGGTGAGTACCCAGTCGGCCGACAGGGCCGCCGTGGCCACCTTGGCCTGCGCCGAAGTGCGGTTGACGGGCACGCCCTGCTGGCCGACGCCCTTCTTGCGCGGTCCGAACACGTTGACGGCGTCCAGCGGCGCGAAGGTCTGGCCGGCCGTGAGCCCGACGACGGCCGCGACGGCCAGCGCCACGGTGGCCAGGAACCCGCGGCGGCTGGTGCGGGCGGGGAGCTCCGGGGTGCTGTCGATGTAGGCGAGCACCCGTCCGGTGAGGCCGCGAGTGCGAGACAACCCCTCGTCATCGGCTGACGTTGCCTCGACGGTGTCGACGGGGTGGCGTTCTTCGGGTCCGGGAGCCGGTTCGGCTCGCCAGTGCGCCGCGATCAGCGGCAGTTTCACGCCGATGTGCACCAGAAGCGAGCCGACGATCACGAAGGCCAGCGCGAAGTGCACCTGCTTGAACGGGAACGGGAACGGGTACCACTGGTACGTGTTGAGCAGGCCGATCGTGATCTCCACCAGTGAGGCGCCCACGAAGAGCGCGATCGATGCCCGCTCGAGGAAGTTGGCGAACGAGGTGACCGGCGGGTACTGGAACAGTTGCGGGAAAACCACATAGAGCTTGGCCAGCAGCAGCGGGAAGCAGGCGATCCCGGCGATGATGTGGGTGCCCTGGCTGACCTGATAGAGGCCGACAGGTCGGGTGGGGAAGGTCATCCACGGCAGTGGCTGCTGCAGGAAATGGCTGTACAGGCCGGTGCCGAAGCAGAGCAGGAAGGCCAGTCCGAGGAGGCGGCCGATGACGGTGGCCATCCGCGGGTTTCGCACCGGAGAGGCGAGCTGGGCCCTAGCCTCGTACATCAATCGGCGCATAGTCCATTCCACCACCTCATCGACGCCGGGAGCCTCGGTAATCCTTACGGTTCAATGACGCCGCCACCAGCCCGTCGGGGCGCCCGTCGACGGGTGCGGGAGGATGGCTGGGTGCGTATTGCCATTGTCTCGGTCCTCTTGGCCGCCAGCGCTGCCCTCACGGCGGGTATCGTGCTGGCTTTCGACCTGTTCAGGCCGCACCGGGACACCGTGCCTCTGCTGCTGGGCACCGTTGTGCTCTGGCTGTTTTTCGCCGCGGCCTTGGTGGTCCTGCGGAGGGTGCGGGGCCGGGCCGTCGTGGTGCTCGTGCTCGCCGGATCCGTGTTGATCGGTGGGGCCGCGATGGTCGGCCCGCCGAACACCAGCACCGACTCCGCGCGCTACGCGTGGGACGGCATCGTGCAAAACGCCGGCATCTCGCCGTACGCCTATGTGCCCGCCGACGACAGACTCGACGAGCTGCGGCCGGACTGGCTGTTCCCGGCGCCGGTGTCCGGCGCCGGCGGGCCGGACTGCGTGGGCGAACGAATAGAGACCGTGGACCGGGGTGCCGGCCTGCCGCTCTGCTCGGCGCTGAACCGGACGACGGTGCCCACCATCTATCCGCCGGCCGCCGAAATCTATTTCGCCGCCGTTCGGGCCGTCGTCGGGGCGGACGCGGGCTATTGGCCGCTGCAGCTGACCGGTCTGCTGCTGAGCGTCGGCATCACCGGGATGCTGCTGGTCGGCATGCGCCGCCGCGGCATCGACCAGCGCTATGCGGCGGTGTGGGCCTGGTGCCCCCTGGTCGCGACCGAGGGCGTCACCAATTCGCACGTGGATCTGCTGGGGGTGGCCTTCGTCGTCGCCGCCGCGTTCTGGGTCAGCAGCGCGAAGTATGTCCGCGGCGGCATCCTCCTCGGGATGGCCATCGGGGTCAAGCTGATCCCGGCCATCGCCGCGCCTGCCATGCTCAAACGACAGGGCTGGAAGGTCGTCGTCGCGGCGATCGTGACCTTCGCGCTTCTGTATCTGCCGTATGTGCTGGCCACCGGCATCGGCGTGCTCGGTTACCTGCCCGGCTACCTCACCGAGGAGGGCTACGAGGACGGGTCCAGATTCGCGTTGGTCTCCCTGATCGCGCCGGGCGGATCGGCCATCGTCGTCGCGGCGATCCTGCTGGCCGGTCTGGCCGCGTTGACCATCTGGAAGACCGACCCCGAGCGTCCCTGGCTCGGCCAGCTCGTGATGATCGGCGGCACCCTTCTGGTGCTCAGCCCCCGGTACCCCTGGTACGCGCTGCTGCTGTTGCCGTTCATCGCGCTCAGCGGTCGGTGGGAGTGGTTGGCGATTCCGCTCGCCCTGACCGTGCGTCTGCTGGTGCCCACGCTCACGGTCAGCAGGGTCTCGCTGGGCATCGCGCTGGTGCTGATCGTGGTCGTGTCGGTGCGACGCGCCGGTCCGGGCGCGCTCGACCGGTGGCGGGGCGCGCTGACCCGCATCCCCGCCGCGCTCAGGAACGGTCAGCGCACGTAGCGCAGAACGTTGACGCCGGTCAGGCCCCATTCCTCGTCGAGGGCATAGCCGAGCGTGCCGAGCTTGGCGGTGACGCTCGGGCGCCAGTCCTGCTTGTCGCTCGTCACCAACCAGACCGCGTCGACGCCGTCGAACCGGTCGGTCACGGCATCCAGCGGGTACCGGGTCTCCCACAGCCCGCCGGTCTGGGCGGCCGGGGTTTTCAGCTTCACGTCGATCAGCCCCTCGAACGCATCCGGATACGAATACGCGATCACCCGGGTTGTCGCCGCCGGATGCTGGCGCACCGGCCCGTAGATGATGGCGGCAGTGTCGTCGGGACGCGCGGCCCGCTCTGTGCTGATGAGGTCGGCGACCTCGCTCCAGGACGAATTCTGCTTGGCCTCCGGCTGTCGCTGTGCGACGAACTGCGGAGCGGCCAGACCGGCCAATGCGACGAGGGCGGTGACGATCAGCCAGCGGCGCCGCAGCAGGTCGAGCGCCACCCCGATCAGGATGGCCACCGCCGGCGCGCTGAACGTGAGGTAGCGAGGGGAGTACAGCGGCGTCGCCATCGCCGACGCGACGATGACCCCGAGTGTGGGCACGACCAGCCACGGTACCGCGATCGCCAGTAGCGACGGATTTCGGGACTGCTCCCGCGACAGCGCGAAACCGGTGGCCCTGGTCCGGCGGGCCGCGACGACCAGGGCGACGACGCCGACAACCATCAGGGCCCAACCCGCCACCGCGAACGGCCGGTTCAGGTAGAACCACTGGGTGACGAAGACGCCGTTCCAACTGCCCCAGCTGATCGGGGCGATCCAGCTCACCTGGCCGGACTGCCCTACCACGGCCAGGGCAAACGGCACCAAGAGCGCCCCGGCGGCGAGCGAGGCGACGATCCAGCCGAACAGCGATGCGCGGGCGGCCCGGTTCCGCCGCCGGCCGGCCCACACCGTCCACAGCGCGGTCAGCCCGTGGGCGCCGACCAGGAAGGCGAGGTAGATGAAGGTGACGGTGGAGACAACGGCGACCGCGCCGTAGAGCGTCCACCAGAGCACGCGGATGCGCCGCGGCGCCGGCCCGCGGCGCCACGCGGCGAGGAAGATCAGGGTCAGCGCCACCGCGAGTGCGGCGGTCAGCGCATACGACCGGCCCTCGGCGCCCATCCATGTCACCCTGGGCAGCAGACAGAAGGCGACGCCGGCGAGTATCGCGGCGCGACGGCCGGCCCGAGAGCGAACCAGAATGACCGTCAGCGCGGCAGCGACCCCGACGCAGACGGCGCTCGGCAGGCGCAGCGCGAACGGCGAGTAGCCCACGAGGTCGAGCCAGAGGTGCATTCCGGCGTAGTACAGACCGTGCACGGCATCGATGCTCACCAGCATCCGGCCCAGCTCCGGCCAGCTACGCATGGTGGCGGAAACCGTCGCCGCTTCGTCGAACCAGAGAGAGGGCTGCCACGACCAGGCCAGCGTCAGCAGGGTGCCGAACAGCCCGACGAGCAGGGCGTCACGCCCCGACGAGCGGACCGGGATGCGCATGGTACGAATCGGTGCGCGGCGAAGTGTTGTGGTGGGGGCGGTCATGGTCGAGCGTTCTCCCATTCGTACCCAGTCATGTCGGTCGGCGGCCGATGCGACCCCCTGTCGAGGGTAGGCGACTTTTCCCGGGAATCTACCCGGAGGCACATATCGTCGTGTAGCCCCTCAGAGCCCCGTTCACGGGTACGGCCCGCTTTCGCGGTCTGGGCACGGGGTGCGTGGTGCTTGTGGCGCGAAAAAACGGCCGAGCTGGTGCTCGGCCGTTTTTCGTGTGGTGCGGGGGTGTTACTTGGTGTTGACGGTGATGGTGGCGATGCCGACGAGGAGCTGGTCGGCGACGGCGTCGGTGTTGAACGTGGTGTTCAGCAGGGCGGCGGCGTCGGCGCTGATGTGCACGGTGGTGCCGGTGAGGATGGCGTTGTCGCCGTCCATCTTGAGGGGTTCGAGGGTTCCGCCGTAGAGGTCGAAGAGCTTGACCTGGGTGGCGGCGGATTCGCCGTTGGCGGTGACGTCACCGAAGAGTTCGGAGGTGCCGGGGTCGATGGTGAAGTTGGTCAGTTCGACGACGGTCTCGCCGGCGGTGAGGGAGAAGCCGCTTCCCTCGTGTTCGATGTTGCCCTGGACGTAGGGGCGGTAGTCCTCGGCCGGGTCGTAGTAGTCCACGTTGCCGCCGGTGATGGGGAAGTGCAGGCTGCCTTCTTCGAGGGTGGCGGTGCCGACGGTGCCGGGGGTCAGGCCCAGGCTGGTGAGGGCGGCGGCGAAGTCGGCGTCCAGGAGCACGGAGGTGTCGACACCGGTGAGGGTGGGGATGGAGGCGACCGGGGTGGGGGTGGCTTCGGCGGAGCTGCTGGAGGACGAGGAGCTGGACGACGACGTCGACGCGGTGCCCTCGTCGGTGGTGCAGGCGGCGAGGCCGGCGACGAGCAGGCCTGCGGTGGTGAGGCCGAGTGCGGTCTTGGTGAAGCTGCGCATGATGAAGTCCTTTGCTGTGGAGTGTGGGGGCTTGCTTGGTATGCAGGTGGTTCGTCCCCACGTCAGAAAAGGTTTGGTCCTCGTGGCGTTCGCGTGCGGGATGCGGCCCTAGAAGTGGCGGAATCGATCCGGCGCGAGATCCCAGGGGTCCTTGCCGAGGAGTTCGGCGACCCCGCGGAAGACGCAGCTCTCGATCACCATGCGCTGATGGAACTCGTCATTGCGGTGCAGTCCGCTCAGCCGCTGGATCGGCAGCCGGAAGAAGGTGATGCGACGCTCACGGGCATCCACCGCGTAACGCGCCACCCCGACGCCGGGAATCACGTTGAGCGGCCCTGCGGCCACCTCGAAGGACACATCGGCGAGTTCGGCCGGCCACACCATGCGCAAGTAGTCGACCGTCGACGCGATGGTCATGTCGAAAGTGTCCACCCGCGTACGCAGGGGAGGAAGGAAAGGTCCGGTGGCAGAACTGCGGATGCCACGGCCGTGTCGGTCCCGGCCCCGACCGCGCGAGGTCGGTGCTTGCACGGTTGTGCGGCGTGAACGAGGCATACCCCCAGTCTACTTCCGGGGCATCGGCGGTACCCTGAATCACCATGTCAGTCAGAGCGTGTTCAAGAATCTCCTGCAACGATGAGGCCGTGGCGACTCTCACGTTCTCCTATGCCGACTCGATGGCTGTCCTGGGACCGCTCGCCGGCACCCACGAGCCACACACCTATGACCTCTGTGAACGGCACGCGCGTGTGACCACCCCGCCTCAGGGTTGGCAGCTGATCAGGCATCGAATCGTGTCGATCGCGGATGCCCAACGCGGCGTTCAGCCCTCGCCCTAGTCGTCTCTCGGACACCCGCTGTCGGCGCGCCATATGGGGCAAACCACCCCGACACGCCCGGGTGTCAGATCCAATTTGCGGCCCCTCCGGAATCCCCGTAATGTCATCTCTCGTCACCCCACAGGTTCGGAAAAGCCGCAGAGCTTCCGGCCTCAAGCGGGACCAACTCCCAGTCAAAACAACCCACATCGTTTCGGTGTGGCTCTTCGTTTTGGCCAGGAATCAGCTCTTCGCAAGATCCCTCGGATCGAACGAACGGAGCGTTTTCAGGCACTAGTTTGCCGGAAACACGCCGCTCAGTCGATTTGACACGGATTCGAACGGAGGCTAAGGTAGTCAAGTTGCCCCGGAGCGACAGCCAATCACATGGCCTGAAGTCGGGTGCGTCCGATCCTTGAGAACTCAACAGCGTGCACAATGTCAAATGCCAAAAACCTCGGTCGTAGGGTCCCTTTCTAGGGGATACCGCGAAAGAGATTCCTTTGGAAAACATTTAAACAACAAAGCAAGTCAGTAATGATTTGTTCTGTCAGTTTCAAACTTGCTGATTGTTCGCCTATTCCGGTGGCTTTCGGCACTAGATGTGCCCATCACTTCGGTGGTGAGGCTATTAAACATTTACGGAGAGTTTGATCCTGGCTCAGGACGAACGCTGGCGGCGTGCTTAACACATGCAAGTCGAACGGTGAAGAGGAGCTTGCTCCTTGGATCAGTGGCGAACGGGTGAGTAACACGTGAGTAACCTGCCCTTGACTCTGGGATAAGCACTGGAAACGGTGTCTAATACCGGATACGAACTTCAGCCGCATGGCTAGGAGTTGGAAAGAATTTCGGTCAAGGATGGACTCGCGGCCTATCAGCTAGTTGGTGAGGTAATGGCTCACCAAGGCGACGACGGGTAGCCGGCCTGAGAGGGTGACCGGCCACACTGGGACTGAGACACGGCCCAGACTCCTACGGGAGGCAGCAGTGGGGAATATTGCACAATGGGCGCAAGCCTGATGCAGCAACGCCGCGTGAGGGACGACGGCCTTCGGGTTGTAAACCTCTTTTAGTAGGGAAGAAGCGAAAGTGACGGTACCTGCAGAAAAAGCACCGGCTAACTACGTGCCAGCAGCCGCGGTAATACGTAGGGTGCAAGCGTTGTCCGGAATTATTGGGCGTAAAGAGCTCGTAGGCGGTTTGTCGCGTCTGCTGTGAAAACCCGAGGCTCAACCTCGGGCCTGCAGTGGGTACGGGCAGACTAGAGTGCGGTAGGGGAGATTGGAATTCCTGGTGTAGCGGTGGAATGCGCAGATATCAGGAGGAACACCAATGGCGAAGGCAGATCTCTGGGCCGTAACTGACGCTGAGGAGCGAAAGCATGGGGAGCGAACAGGATTAGATACCCTGGTAGTCCATGCCGTAAACGTTGGGAACTAGATGTGGGGACCATTCCACGGTCTCCGTGTCGCAGCTAACGCATTAAGTTCCCCGCCTGGGGAGTACGGCCGCAAGGCTAAAACTCAAAGGAATTGACGGGGGCCCGCACAAGCGGCGGAGCATGCGGATTAATTCGATGCAACGCGAAGAACCTTACCAAGGCTTGACATATAGAGGAAACGGCTGGAAACAGTCGCCCCGCAAGGTCTCTATACAGGTGGTGCATGGTTGTCGTCAGCTCGTGTCGTGAGATGTTGGGTTAAGTCCCGCAACGAGCGCAACCCTCGTCCTATGTTGCCAGCACGTAATGGTGGGAACTCATGGGATACTGCCGGGGTCAACTCGGAGGAAGGTGGGGATGACGTCAAATCATCATGCCCCTTATGTCTTGGGCTTCACGCATGCTACAATGGCCGGTACAAAGGGCTGCAATACCGCAAGGTGGAGCGAATCCCAAAAAGCCGGTCTCAGTTCGGATTGAGGTCTGCAACTCGACCTCATGAAGTCGGAGTCGCTAGTAATCGCAGATCAGCAACGCTGCGGTGAATACGTTCCCGGGCCTTGTACACACCGCCCGTCAAGTCATGAAAGTCGGTAACACCCGAAGCCAGTGGCCAAACCCGCAAGGGATGGAGCTGTCGAAGGTGGGATCGGTGATTAGGACTAAGTCGTAACAAGGTAGCCGTACCGGAAGGTGCGGCTGGATCACCTCCTTTCTAAGGAGCACAGCAGTGCCGTCTGTATACAGCGGAGTAACACTGCCAAGTCATACGAAGACGAATGTTCTTCGATGGCGCTCATGGGTGGAACATTGACATTGATGCAGAGCCAATCGGTTCGATCTCAGTACTTCACCTCGGTGAATGGAAAGGGTTGGGTCAGGCGGGTTTGCATATGCACGCTGTTGGGTCCTGAGGGACCGGAACACGAATCACTTTCGAGTGGTGAGTGGACTTTTCCTCTGGACCTTTTTCGGTCAGCAGTCGAGCTTCAGTGATGGAGCCGCTGGTCGTAAGGGGTACCGCCCGTACTTTGAGAACTACACAGTGGACGCGAGCATCTTAAATTTGAACCCTTCGGGGTCAAATTACAAAGATCAACACACTTTTCGAAGTGTGTGATCATTGGTCAATTTCGGTCGCGAATTTATTCGCGGCACTTAATCGATTCAAACTCATGTGATTTCAAATTTTCAAGAGCAAACGGTGAATGCCTTGGCATGTAGAGCCGAAGAAGGACGTAGTAATCTGCGATAAGCCTCGGGGAGTTGATAAACGAACTGTGATCCGAGGATGTCCGAATGGGGAAACCCCGCCAGGCCCGCAAGGTGACCTGGTGACTCCCGCCTGAATATATAGGGCGGGTAGAGGGAACGTGGGGAAGTGAAACATCTCAGTACCCACAGGAAGAGAAAACAATAGTGATTCCGTTAGTAGTGGCGAGCGAACCCGGAAGAGGCTAAACCGATCATGTGTGATAGCCGGCAGGCGTTGCATGGTCGGGGTTGCGGGACTTTTCTGCTGATTCTGCCGAACAGTGAGCGTTACAAAGGAATATAGACGAACAGGATTGAAAGCCTGGTCATAGAGGGTGCGAACCCCGTAGTCGAAATGTTCCAATGGCGCGAAGAGTATCCCAAGTAGCACGGGGCCCGAGAAATCCCGTGTGAATCTGTCAGGACCACCTGATAAGCCTAAATACTCCTACATGACCGATAGTGAACAAGTACCGTGAGGGAAAGGTGAAAAGTACCCCGGGAGGGGAGTGAAATAGTACCTGAAACCGTTTGCTTACAAACCGTTGGAGCACCCTTTGTTGGTGTGACAGCGTGCCTTTTGAAGAATGAGCCTGCGAGTTAGTGATATGTGGCGAGCTTAACCCGAGAGGGGAATGCGTAGCGAAAGCGAGTCTGAATAGGGCGATTCAGTCGCATGTCCTAGACCCGAAGCGAAGTGATCTATCCATGGCCAGGTTGAAGCGACGGTAAGACGTCGTGGAGGACCGAACCCACTTCAGTTGAAAATGGAGGGGATGAGCTGTGGATAGGGGTGAAAGGCCAATCAAACTTCGTGATAGCTGGTTCTCTCCGAAATGCATTTAGGTGCAGCGTTGCGTGTTTCTTGCCGGAGGTAGAGCTACTGGATAGCCGATGGGCCCTAAAAGGTTACTGACGTTAGCCAAACTCCGAATGCCGGTAAGTGAGAGCGCAGCAGTGAGACGGTGGGGGATAAGCTTCATCGTCGAGAGGGAAACAACCCAGACCACCATCTAAGGTCCCAAAGCGCGTGCTAAGTGGGAAAGGATGTGGAGTTGCATAGACAACCAGGAGGTTGGCTTAGAAGCAGCCACCCTTGAAAGAGTGCGTAATAGCTCACTGGTCAAGTGATTCCGCGCCGACAATGTAACGGGGCTCAAGCACGCCACCGAAGTTGTGGCATTGATATTTTTGGTAAGCCGCACCCTTGTGGTGTTGGTTCAGCCGTGTTGATGGGTAGGAGAGCGTCGTGTGGCCAGCGAAGCGGCGGTGTAAACCAGCCGTGGAGGCTACACGAGTGAGAATGCAGGCATGAGTAGCGAAAGACGGGTGAGAAACCCGTCCTCCGAAAGATCAAGGTTTCCAGGGCCAGGCTAATCCGCCCTGGGTAAGTCGGGACCTAAGGCGAGGCCGACAGGCGTAGTCGATGGACAACGGGTTTATATTCCCGTACTGATGAAAAACCGTCCAAGCTAATCCAGTAATGCTAAGCATCTGAATCCTCTAGATGGATCCCTTCGGGGTGAAGCGTGAGGCCTAGCGTGCGACCCTATGCTGGTGCGGTTAGCGTATTAACAGGTGTGACGCAGGAAGGTAGCTGAGCCGGGCGATGGTTGTCCCGGTCTAAGGATGTAGGGCGAACGATAGGCAAATCCGTCGTTCATTAAGCCTGAGACCCGATGGGTAGCCCGTAAGGGCGAAATCAGTGATCCTATGCTGCCAAGAAAAGCATCGACGCGAGGTTTTAGTCACCCGTACCCCAAACCGACTCAGGTGATCAGGTAGAGAATACTAAGGAGATCGAGAGAATCGTGGTTAAGGAACTCGGCAAAATGCCCCCGTAACTTCGGGAGAAGGGGGGCCTGAGGCGTGAAGGGATTTACTCCTGGAGCGTTCGAAGGCCGCAGAGACCAGTGGGAAGCGACTGTTTACTAAAAACACAGGTCCGTGCCAAGTCGCAAGACGATGTATACGGACTGACGCCTGCCCGGTGCTGGAAGGTTAAGAGGAACGGTTAGCCGCAAGGCGAAGCTGAGAATTTAAGCCCCAGTAAACGGCGGTGGTAACTATAACCATCCTAAGGTAGCGAAATTCCTTGTCGGGTAAGTTCCGACCTGCACGAATGGCGTAACGACTTCCCAGCTGTCTCAACCGCGAACTCGGCGAAATTGCATTACGAGTAAAGATGCTCGTTACGCGCAGCAGGACGGAAAGACCCCGTGACCTTTACTACAGCTTGGTATTGGTGTTCGGTGTGGCTTGTGTAGGATAGGTGGGAGACTTTGAAGCTTGGACGCTAGTTCAGGTGGAGTCATCGTTGAAATACCACTCTGGTCATATTGGATACCTAACTTCGAACCGTGATCCGGTTCAGGGACAGTGCCTGGTGGGTAGTTTAACTGGGGCGGTTGCCTCCTAAAAAGTAACGGAGGCGCCCAAAGGTTCCCTCAACCTGGTTGGCAATCAGGTGTCGAGTGTAAGTGCACAAGGGAGCTTGACTGTAAGACTGACAAGTCGAGCAGGGACGAAAGTCGGGACTAGTGATCCGGCAGTGGCTTGTGGAAGCGCTGTCGCTCAACGGATAAAAGGTACCTCGGGGATAACAGGCTGATCTTGCCCAAGAGTCCATATCGACGGCATGGTTTGGCACCTCGATGTCGGCTCGTCGCATCCTGGGGCTGGAGTAGGTCCCAAGGGTTGGGCTGTTCGCCCATTAAAGCGGTACGCGAGCTGGGTTTAGAACGTCGTGAGACAGTTCGGTCCCTATCCGCTGCGCGCGCAGGAAATTTGAGAAGATCTATCCCTAGTACGAGAGGACCGGGATGGACGAACCTCTGGTGTGTCAGTTGTTCCGCCAGGAGCACCGCTGATTAGCTACGTTCGGAACGGATAACCGCTGAAAGCATCTAAGCGGGAAGCCGGCTTCGAGATGAGATTTCCATCCCTTAGGGGGAGAGGCTCGCAGCTAGACTACTGCGTTGATAGGCCGGATGTGGAAGAGAGGACTAAAGACTCTTGGAGCTGACCGGTACTAATAAGCCGATAATTTGATAACACTCAGTTTGAAGAAGCTGCTATGCGTCCACTATGTGGTTCTCGATGTACGGTCGAGAACAACGCTCACACCACAGCGTGTGAGCTCTATAACTAAAAAATATAGGTTCGATTCACCATCACCAGGTGTTTCGGCGGCTATAGCAAGAGGGAAACGCCCGGTCACATTCCGAACCCGGAAGCTAAGACTCTTTGCGCCGATGGTACTGCAGGGGGGACCCTGTGGGAGAGTAGGACACCGCCGGACTTAACTTAGAAACACACAGAAAAGCCACCCCACCCGGGGTGGCTTTTCTACGTTTAACCCCACCCTCCCCGGTCGAGCCCCTCACGAGCCCCAGAGCCGGCCTCACCGGATCTCGACAGGCTCGACCGACGGACGGTCACGACCCTGCGGCCGGCTCACCGGATCTCGACAGGCTCGACCGACGAGGACGGTCACGACCCGCAGGGCGGCTCACCAGGGCTCGACAGCCACAGCTCGCGGGCGAAGGGGAGAGGAGGGGTTAGCGCTCGGGGAAGTCGTGCGGGCGGCCGGTGAGGACCGGAGAGAGCTTCTCAAGCCGGCCGCGCTCGAGCAGATGGCCGTTGTACTCGCGGTTACGCCGTACTTCTGCCACGCCGATGAGAAGATACTCCGGCGGTACCGCCGGGAGGGGCGACACGAACGGCGCCACCTCCGCGGCGAGGCCCTCCGCCAGCCGCACCCGGGTGTCGGGGGAGAGCTGGTGGGCCTGCCGCAGGAACTGCGCCACCCGGCGAGACAGTCGATCGGGCAGGCGGGCGACGTCCACCGTCGCGGCCCAGGACGCCAGGACCGGCGGCAGCACAAAGGTGGGTTCACTGAACCGCGGCACCCTCTCGTGTTGGCTGTAGGTGCCGGCCAGGAGGTCGCCGAATCGTTTGGAACGGGAGTTGAGCAGGGCGCAGGTGACCGCGAGTCCGCCGAAGGTGAGGAAGATCTCGATCACGCCCATCAGCGCCCGAATGAAGGAATGCCGCAGCCCGGTGGCGCCGCCGTCATCCCGCACGATGCGCGCGCCGACCGCCCAGCGGCCCAATGACCGTCCGTGCGAGAGGGTCTCGACCAGCATCGGCACGATCAGCAGCGAGAAGACCAGGCCCGAGATGGCCAGCGCCTGGGCCAAAGCCTCGTCGATTCCGTCGCCGAACAAACTCGAAACCACCAGCGCCATGAGCAGGAAGAAGCCGACGTAGGCCACCCAATCGATCATCGTTCCCGCACCTCGCAGGATCACGCTCGCCGGGCGAACATCGAGGGCAACGGCCTCACCGGTCACCAGCTCGTGCTCGATCAGGGAATCTTCACCGTGATCGGCTGCTTTCCAGGGCTCCGCCATGTCTACTATTGAATCAGATGGATCTTGACGCGTATTCAGCGGCGCACCGCGCCGAATGGGACCGCCTGGCCGTACTCGGCCGCCGGCGGCAACTCAGCGGTGCCCAGTCCGACGAACTGATCCAGGCCTATCAGGCCGGCGCCACCCAGCTCTCGGTCATCAAGACCGCCGCCGGTTCGACGATGCAGGGCGACAGGCTCTCGGTGCTCCTGTCCAGGGCCCGGCTGCGCTTCACGGGCGCGGGCACCAATGTGCTCTCGCAGTTGCCGCGGTTCTTCCTCACCCAGCTACCGGCCGCGCTGTACAGGTTGCGCTGGCTCACCCTGGCGGTGGCCGTGGTGACGTTTGTCGTCGCGGGCCTCTACGCGGTCTGGGCCACCAACAACCCCGACGTGCTGGCCAACTTCGGGTCTCCCGCCGAGCTGGAGCAACTCGCGAACCAGAGCTTCGTCTCCTACTACTCTGAGAACCCCGCGGCGTCCTTCGCCGGACGGGTGTGGACCAACAATGCCTGGATCGCGGCGCAGTGTGTCGCGTTCGGCATCCTGGGCGTCTACGTGCCGTACATCGTCCTGCAGAATGCCCAGAACCTCGGCGTCACCGCGGCGGTGATGTTCGCCTACGACGAGGGCGACACGTTCTTTCTCTACATCGCCCCGCACGGCTTGCTGGAACTGACCGCGATCTTCGTGGCGGCAGCAGCGGGCCTTCGCATCTTCTGGGCCTGGATCGCGCCGGGTGCCCGCACCCGCGGTCAGGCCCTGGCCGAGGATGCCCGCGCGCTGTTCACGGTGGCGATCGGACTGGTTTTTGTGCTGCTGGTGTCCGGCATCATCGAGGGCTTTGTGACCCCGGCGCCATGGCCGTGGCCGGTGAAGATCGGCATCGGCGCTGCGGCCCTGCTGGCCTTTCTCGCCTACATGCTGGTGCTCGGCGGGCGCGCCGTGCGCGCGGGCGAGACCGGTGACCTGGCCGAGTTTGAGGCCGGCAGCGCCCGAGTCTTCGCCGGCTGAGCGTCGCCGACTAGAGCCGGCCCGCCGCCTTGAGGGCGATGTAGCGGTCGGCCAGGGCCGGCGGCAGCTCGTCGGGGGCGCCGGTGACCACGTCTGCGCCGAGCTGCCGCACAGCCGCGGCCACCCGAGTGGCGTCCAGCAAAGTGCGTTCCGCCGACGCGGCCCTGTACACGTCTTCGCGGGTCCCTCGGCTGCGGGTCAGACCGGCGACCGACGGGTCCGTCACCGATGCCACCAGCACGGTGTGCCGCGAGGTGAGTTGACCGAGCACCGATAGCAGCCCCGTCGACGCGCCGGGGGCATCCATCGGGGTGAGCAACACCACCAGCGCATGCTGGCCGGTGATGCCACGGATCTGGCCGGGAAGGGCCGTCCAGTCCATCTCGATGAGCTCGGGTTCGATCAGCGCCATGCCGTCCACCATGCGGCTGAGCAGTTCGGCTCCCGACGCGCCCTGCACCCGGGCCCGCACCCGGCGGTCCCAGGCCAGGAAGTCCACCCTGTCACCGGCCCTGGACGCCAGTGCGGCCAGAAGCAGCGCCGCCTCGAAGGCGGTGTCCAGCCGTGGTTCGTCGGCGACCCGGGCGGCGGAGGTGCGGCCGGTGTCGATGACGATCACAATGCGTCGGTCACGTTCGGGCCGCCAGGTGCGCACCACGACGTCGTTGCGGCGCGCGGTGGCACGCCAGTCGATGGACCTCACGTCGTCGCCGCGCACGTATTCGCGCAGGGAGTCGAACTCGGTACCCTGGCCGCGCACGAGCACGCTGGTGCGTCCGTCGAGCTCCTTGAGCCGGCTGATCCGGCTCGGCAGGTGTTTGCGGGAGTGGAAGGGCGGCAGCACCCTGATCTGGGCGGGCGCGATGAGGGTGGCCTGCCTGGCCCAGAGGCTCAGCGGGCCCATCGAGCGCACCGTCACGTGGGACGCGGTGCGTTCTCCGCGCCGGGTGGGCACGAGAGTCAGCTCGACGAGGCGTCGTTCCCCGGCCGGCAACGTCACAGCCGTGCGGTTGTTGCCCGCGCCTGCCGACGGCTGCCACCCGTCGCGGACGATGCCGCGAAGCCGGCGGGGACCATCGTTGCGCAGATAGAGCTCGCTGGTCACCTCCTCACCCAGGCGCACCCTGGACGGCAACACCCGGTCCAGGGTCAGCCGCCGCGGCGACGCGGCGAGGGCCAGGTCGATGATCCCGAGTGTCAGGGCGAGCAGCAGCCAGCCGGCCAGGACCGCCAGTGCCCGCGCGGACGTGTCGCCGAGCAGCACGATGGGCACGACGCCGAGGGCGACGAGGAGGACGAAGCGGCCGGTCAGTGTCATCGGATGCGTGTCATCGGTTAGATCGGAACCTGGACCTGCTGCAGCACGCCGTGCAGGATCGTGTCGACGGTGATGCCTTCGAGTTCCGCCTCCGGGCGCAGTTGGATTCGGTGTCGCCAGACTGGCAGCACCATGGCCTGCACGTGATCGGGGGTGATCGACGCGTAACCGCTCAGCCACGCCCAGGCCTTGGCTGCGGCGAGGAGGGCGGTGGTGCCACGGGGGCTCACGCCCAGTTTGGCCGACGGGCTGTTCCGGGTGGCCCTGGCCAGGTCGACGATGTACGCCAGCACGTCGGGGCTCGCACCGACGGCGGCGACGGATGCCTGGGCCGCGGCGAGCTCGGCGGCACCGAGCACCGGGGTGACGCCCGCGGCGGTGAGGTCGCGTGGGCTGAACCCGGTGGCGTGCCGGCGCAACACCTCGAGCTCGACGTCACGCTCGGGGATGTCGAGCACGAGCTTGAGCAGGAACCTGTCCAGCTGGGCCTCGGGGAGCGTGTACGTGCCTTCGTATTCGATCGGGTTCATGGTCGCGGCCACGATGAACGGTTCCGGCAGCGGGAGCGAGAGCCCGTCCACGCTGACCTGGCGCTCCTCCATCGCCTCCAGCAGGGCGGACTGGGTCTTCGGTGGTGTGCGGTTGATCTCGTCGGCGAGCAGGATGTTCGTGAAGACGGGCCCGTTGCGGAACTCGAACTCGCCGGCCTTCGCGTCGTAGATGAGCGAACCGGTCACGTCGCCCGGCATCAGGTCGGGGGTGAACTGCACCCGCTTGGTGTCCAGGCTGAGCGCGTGGCTCAGGGACCGCACCAGCAGGGTCTTGGCCACACCGGGTACGCCTTCCAGCAGCACGTGACCGCGGGAGAGCAGGGCGATGATCAGTCCGGTGACGGCGCCGTCCTGCCCGACGACGGCCTTGCCGACCTCGGTGCGCACCTGCGCGAGGGCGCGGCGCAGGCTGTCGGTCGAGGCGTCGGCTGGGCTGGTCTCGGCGGATGTCGGGGCGTGGCTGGTCATGGTTCCATTCTTCCGGTTGACGGGCGAGCGGTGGGGGAGGGCCCGGCGCCGGGCGGGCGGGCGGCGAGGGCGGTGGCGCGTTCCAGTTCGTCGATGGCGTCCGACAGCGCCATCATGGCGGCGTCGCTGCCCGGCACCTCACCGACGAGCACGGCGTGCACGCGCTCCGGCGGCAGGGCGGTGAGCGCCGCGACAGTGCGGATCACCTGGTCGAGGGGCGCGGTCCGGGGCAATCCCGCGGCCTGGGCCATCCGGGCCACCGCACCGATCCGGATCGCGTCGACCGACCGCAGCCGGGCGCTGCCGCGGGCGTACAGCCGCGCGCGCCCTTCCATGGTCTCGCTGGCCCGCACGACGACGGGCAGGTTCTCGGCGACCAGGGGGCCGAACCGGCGGCCGCGCCACACCATGGCGGTGACGGCGACGCCCACCAGCAGGAGCAGCACCGGCGTCACCCAGCCGGGCGTGAGCGCGCCGAGCGAGGGCGGGCCGGTGACGGGCACGTCGGCCAGGGTCGGCAGATACCAGACCAGGGTGTCGGTGGCGCCGAGAAGGTTGAGGGCCAGCGCGGCATTGCCGTAGGTGGCGATCTCGTCGTTGGCGAACACCGCGGTGTCGGCAACCAGGGTGACGGTGCGGTCATCCGTGACCCGTTCGATCACCGAGAAGGTGTCGTTCTCGCCGGGGAAGCAGCCCGTATAGCCGGCGGTGCCCGCGGGCAGGCCGAGTGTCTTGCCGCCGGGTGAGATCGTTTCGGCGCGCTCGGCGGCCGGAACCGGGCACTCGGCGTCGAGGGAGTCCGCGCCAGACACGCCGCCGAACCCGACTTCGGGGGCCAAGGCCTGCAGGGCACGGAAGTCGGGGTCAACGACAACGGTGCGGCCGGCCAGATCACCGAGCCGATCGAGCTGGTCGGTGCTGAGGTAGCCGGACTCGTCGGAGAGGAACAGGGTGGCATTCCCGGCCGCGGCCGTCGCATCGCCGGCCTCGTCGAGGGTGTCCACCGGCACGACGGTCACCCCCTGCTGGCGGAGCACCTCGACGACGGCCATGCCGCCGGTCGGAGCGGGGTTGTCGGCCCCCAGCCGCGGGCCGGCGGCGCCCCCGGCCCCGGTGAGGATGAAGGCGACGACGGCCACGAGCAGGGCGCCGACCCCCGCGACGACCCAGAACACGGACCTCCGCAGCGCGAGGCGAATCGTGGGCGTGCTCGACACCGGACTCGCGGTGGTGACGGCGCTCACGGAGCCACCGGCGCCGTCGAGCGGGGACGGGCGGCCCGCAGATCGGCGTCGAGGTCGACCAGAGCGGAGTAACCCTGCTCGGTTCCGGTGCCGCCGAGGTAACGCACGCTCTCGAATACGCTCGCGCCGCTGATCAGCCGGGCCCGTTCGTCGGGGAAGGCGTCGCCGGCCAGTTCGGCGACGCGGTGCGCCGTCGTTCCCGGTGTCGGCCGCAGGATGGTGCGTTCCGCCAGCCCCTGGGCGATGGCCCGGAAGGCCTCCTCGCTGGCGAGGGTCCAGTCGCCGGCCGATGCGGCGGCGGCGGCCGATTTACGCAGTTGATCCGCGGTGCGGCGATCATCGGCGGCGAACAGTCCCGCGGCCTTCCGGCGGCGACGTGCCCGCCGGGGCAGCCCGAAAACGAGCACGGCGGCCACCAGCAGGGCGATCCCGATCAGCGTCGCGACCAGCGGGATCCAGCCCCCGCTGCCGTCGCCGACGAAGGACAGCGAAGAGAACCAGTCGAAGATCGCCTGGGAGAGCCTGTCGAACCAGGTGGGCTGGGCCGCCTGGTAGGGAGCCTTGGCGAGCTCATCGCGCAGCCACTGCTGCGCGTCGGGCGCGCCGGGATCCACCGGGATCCCCATCCACGGCAGAACCGGCCCCCACCCCGCGATCATGCCCAGGGCGACCCCGGGTCGGGGCGGGCCGCAGTGTCGGCGGCAGCGGGCGCGGTGCGGGTGAGGTAGGGATCGCTGGCCTTGGTGCCGGGGGCCGCTTCGACGAACCTCTGCAGCTCCAGGTCAAGGCCCTCCTTGCGCATCCGCAGGTCGATGTAGATCAGGGCGACGGCGGCCGACTGCACGACGGCGGTCACGGCGCCCAGGACCAGGGCGATCAGGAGCGTGAGGACGTACAGCACGATGGCGGGAATGTAGGCGTCGAAGGCGGCGTTCGGGTCGATCAGGCTGAGCACCACGCTGAACAACAGCGACAGCGGGGTGGTCACGATCTGCGCGACGACGTTCACGATCACCGTGATCAGCAGCAGAACACCCAGGGTGCGCCAGAAGAAGCCGCCCGTCAACGACCAGGAACGCCGGATCGCCTGCCGGATGCCCAACCGTTCCAGCACGATCAGGCTCGGGACGACGGCGGTCTTGGTGCTCACCCAGGCTCCCAGGGCGACGAGCCCCAGTCCGCCGAAGACACCGACGATCACGGCCGCTGCGATCCACCCGCCGCCCAGGAGGACGCACACGAAGACCAGTCCACCGATGAGCAGCACGCCGACCAGCAGCGCCGCGCTGAGCAGCAGGGTCCAGCCGACCAGTGGCCACACCCGCCGACCCACCTGGCGCCACAGCGCGCCCAGGCGCAGCTTCTCACCCAGGGTTGCCCGGGACACCTCGAGCACGATCACGCCCTGCAGAAGTGCCGACGCGACGATGGTCAGGGCGACAGGTATCAGGGCGGACAGCACGATGGTGAGGATCGCGCCGGCCTCGACGGCATCCTGTTCATCGACCGGCGCCGAGGCGACCCGGCTGAGGGCGAAAAAACTCACCAGGCCGACGACGACCAGGGTAATCAGGAGCGTGGCGCCCTGCACGATCAGTGCGCTGCCGAAGGTGGCCTTGGGATTGCGCCGCAGAACCTGGAAGGGAGCGCCGAGCAGGGTACCGAAGCCCAGCGGGCGCAGCGGAATCAGACCGGGCTTGGGCGGCGGGGCCCAGGCCGGCGGCGCACTGGGCCGGTAGCCGCCGGACGGTGCCGCCGGAGGGGTGCCGGGCGCGCCTGTCGGGGCGTATTCGCCGTAGCGAGGTACGCCGGGGGAGGTGGTCGGTGGGTGCCAGTCTGGGTCCGTCACGCCTCCATGCTGGCATACCCGGACTGCACTGTGTGGCCTGCGCGATATCTCGGAGCCGTGTCGACTATTCTTGTGCCAGAGATTGCCCGTGTCGTGCGCGTTATTGCCCGGTGACCGGGCGGAAAACGGATCAATGAACTCACGCATTTTGGTTGTCGACGATGACCCCGCACTCGCTGAGATGATCGGCATCGTCCTGCAGGGCGAGGGCTTCGAGCCGCACTTCTGTGCGGACGGGGCGCAGGCCCTTGACGCGTTTCACAGCGTCGTGCCAGACCTGGTGCTCCTCGACCTCATGCTGCCCGGGCTGGACGGCATCGAGGTGTGCAGCCTGATCCGGGCCGAGTCCGGCACCCCCATCATCATGCTGACGGCGAAGTCGGACACCACCGATGTGGTCAAGGGGCTGGAATCCGGCGCGGACGACTACATGGTCAAACCGTTCAACCCCAAGGAGCTCGTCGCCCGGATTCGTACCCGGCTGCGACCGGTCCCGGTGGAGACGCCCGCCAGTCTGCAGATCGGCGACCTCGTCGTCGACGCCGCCGGCCACGAGGTCAAGCGCGGAGAGCAGAGCATCAACCTGACTCCGCTGGAATTCGACCTGCTGCTGGCGTTGGCCTCCAAACCAGCCCAGGTCTTCACCCGTGAGATGCTCCTCGAACAGGTCTGGGGCTATCACTACAAGGCCGACACCCGGCTGGTCAATGTGCACGTTCAGCGTCTGCGCGCCAAGGTCGAAGACGACCCTGACAACCCGCGCATCGTGATGACCGTGCGCGGAGTCGGCTACCGCGCCGGCGCCGCCAGCTAGGGGCCCGGTGGCTGCGCGGTTGGACGTGTGGAGGCTGGACTGGCGATCGTGGGGATCGTGGCGCCGCCTGGCCCAGCAGCTGCGGCGCAGCTGGCGCTCCTCCCTGCAGTTCCGCACCGTCGCCATCACGGTTCTGGCGTCGGGCGCCGCCATTGGACTGGTCGGCGTGTACATGTCGGTCAGTGTCGGCAACGACCTGTTCCAGTCGCGGCTGACCCAGATTCTGGTGGACTCCAACCGGGCCACCAGCGCCGCCCAGGGAATCCTGGACTCCTCGGATGCCGTCGACCGGGTGCAGGTGCAGACGCTGTTGGAGTCAGCCCGCACGTCGATCTCCGCCGCGTCGTCGAGCCGGTTGGTCGCCGTCTTCAGGGTGCCGGGGCAGGAATCGTCGACCGTGGCACCCCAGGACTCCTCGACGTTCGGATCATCCACCGCGGTCATCTCGCCGGAAATCCGGGAGGCCGTGCAGGACGACGCCGACGGGCAGTTCTGGCAATCGGTGACTCTGGCCTCCGACGACGGTTCGTCGGTGCCCGGAATCGTCGTCGGCTCCCAGATCACGGTCCCCGTCGCCGGGCGCTACGAGCTGTACATCGGGTACAGCCTCGCCGACGCCGAATCGACGCTGCTGTTCGTGCAGCGGACCCTGGGCGGCGCCGGCCTGGCCCTGATGGTGTTGATCGGAGCGGTCACCTGGATCGTGGTGCGCTTCGTGGTCGCCCCGATCCAGGTGGCGGCCCAGACCAGCCAGAAACTCGCCTCCGGTGACCTGGGCGTGCGGATCCCCGAAAAGGGCGAGGACGTGATCGCGACGCTGGCCCGTTCGTTCAACGGCATGGCCGACAGCCTGCAGAGCCAGATCAAGGAACTGGCCGACCTGTCCGAGGTGCAGCAACGTTTTGTGTCCGACGTCTCGCACGAGCTCCGCACCCCTCTCACCACGATCCGCCTGGCCGGAGACCTCCTCTACGACCAGCGGGCCAGCTTCCCGCCGGCCACCGAACGCACCGCGGAGCTGCTGCACACCCAGGTGGAACGCTTCGAGCTGCTCCTGGCGGACCTGCTCGAGATCAGCCGCTATGACGCCGGGTCCGTCGAGCTCGAATCCGAACCCACCAATCTTGTGCATCTGGCGGAGGACGTCATCGACGGCATGCGCTCGCTCGGAGATTCCAAGGGGAGCGAGATCAGGCTGGCCGCGCCCGGCGGGCATCTGGCCGCGGAGATGGACCCACGACGGGTGCGCCGCATCGTCAACAACCTCATCGGCAACGCCATCGAGCACGGCGAGGGCAAACCGATCGTCGTGTCGGTGGACAGCAACGAATCGGCGGTGGCGCTGTCGGTACGGGACTACGGAATGGGCATGACCCAGGCCGAGATCACCCACGTGTTCGACAGGTTCTGGCGGGCTGACCCGTCCCGCAAACGCACGATCGGCGGCACCGGGCTCGGCCTGGCCATCTCCCTCGAGGATGCCGCCGCCCACCGCGGCTGGCTGCAGGTCTGGTCCAGTCCCGGCGCCGGGTCCTGCTTCAGACTGACCCTGCCCCGCACAACCGGCGTCGCGCTGACGGTGTCGCCCAACCCGCTGCCGCCGGCGGATGCCGACACCGCCGGATTCGTGTCGCCCCACGCCGAACCGAGAAGAGACCACCATGCGTAGCCCGGCCAGGCTCGTCGCCGTCGTCACCGCGATGGCCCTCCTGCTCGGCGGCTGCTCGAGCATTCCGCGCACCGGGGCAGTGCAGACCGGCCAGGACGTGGTGGCCGGGGAAAACCCGGCCCCGGTCTTCCTGCCGGACCGGCCACGGGACGGGGCCTCGATGGAGGAGATCCTGACCGGATTCATCGGTGCCGCCACCAGCCCGGACAACAACTACGAGATCGCCAGGGAGTTCCTGACGGCGGATTTCAGCGACACCTGGAAGTCCGACACCGGTGTCACCGTTGAAGACGGGTCTGGGCGCATCGTTGTGCCCGTCGACGACAGCACCATGCTCGTGTCCGTGCGACCGGTGGCCGAGGTCAACGCGATCGGTGAGTACCACGGCGACGCCGCGTCGGCGAACGTGCAACTGCGCTACCAGTTCGCGCAGGTGAACGGCGAGTGGCGGATCAGTGCGGCGCCCAACGGCACCGTTCTCGACCAGAACACCTTCGAGGACGTCTTCAGCGCCCAGTCGCTCTATTTCTTCGACCCGGACTTCCAATTCCTGGTGCCCGACGTGCGGTGGTACCCGCGCGGGACATCCCTGCCGACCAAGATCGTCAACGGCGTGCTCAGCGGACCCAGTGAGTGGCTCGCCGGCGCGGTGACGTCGGCGTTCCCCGAGGGCACCGCCCTCACCGCCGACGCCGTCACCGTGGTGGCCAGGGACGCCAAGGTGGATCTGAACAGCGAGGCGTTGAACGCCGACAGGCTGACCCTGCAGCGGATGAAGAGCCAGCTGGAGAACAGCCTGCCCAGCGGGCTCACGGTCACTGTCACGATCAACCGGAACTCTCAGGACATCGCCGCTCTCGGCGCGAACGAACCCGTGGTGAACCCCCGGGTGGATGCGCGGGCCCTCGTGCTGCGCGATGGCGAGTTCGGGTTCCTTGCCGCGACCGGCAAGACGATCAACCTGTTGCCGGGGCTGTCGGAGTCCGTCGCCGCCCTCGCACCCAGCGCGGTCACGCTGTCGCCGTCGCAGACGGCGGCCGCCGCCCTCACCGCCACCGGGGTCTACGGAGTCAGGGTGGGCGAGGATGCCAGGCTGCTCGATCCGCGGCAGAACCTCATCGCCCCGTCCATCGACGGCTCCGGCTATGTCTGGTCGGTGCCGGGAGACCGGCCCAACGAGCTCTTCGTGTACAACACTCAGGGAGCGGCGCAGGCCATTCCGACGCCCTGGCTGGACTCCTCGGCGATCACCGCGCTCAAGGTCTCCCGCGACGGCACCCGGGTGATCGCGCTGCTGAGCGCGGCCGGCGAGCTGCGCCTCGTGGTGGCCGGTGTGCTGCGGGAGAACGGCGCTCCGGTCGGCCTGGGCGACCCCGTGCAGCTGGCCACCGACGCCGGAATCCCGATGGATGCGACCTGGGTCGACCAGGCAACGGTGGCGTACCTGAGCCTGCAGCCAGACGGAGAAAGTCGCGTCGTCTCCCACGAGATCGGCGGCACCAGCGAGCAGCTCGAGTCGTCGACGGGAATCCGCTCGATCACGGGCAGCAACCTGTTGCGCGACCTGCGGGCGCTGTCCGTGGAGGGGTCACTCCTGGTGCAGCGCGGCATCGGCTGGCAGGAACGTATCGACGCGGTCACCCTCGTGGCCACCCAGCAGGGTACCGGCGGCTGAGCCGGCCCTCCTCCCCAGCCGCCGCGGCCGCCGACAGTGCACAGGTGAGCGCGTCAGGTCGCAGGGATCACCCCGACGCGCGAGTCTGACCGGATGACCAGCGACCGAGGGGTGATGCAGACGGTGCGCGCGGCAACCCGTGCCGCCGTCCTCGATGCCTGGGCAGTGCTGATGCCCACCCAGTGCAGCGGCTGCGGCACGCCGGACCGGGCGCTGTGCGCCGCCTGCCTGAGCGCGCTGCGTGCCCAGCCGAGGGCGGTCTACCGGGAGGACCTCACGGTCTGGTCCGCGTTGGAGTACACCGGCGTGGTGGGCAGGGTGCTGGTGGCGTACAAGGACGGCGGTCGAACGGATGCCGCTCCGGCGCTCGCCGTGGCGCTTCGCCTGGCCGTGGGGGCGGCATTGGTCGCCGCAGAGCACACCCAGGTCTCCAGTGGCATCGTGCTGGTCACCGTGCCGTCCTCCCGCCGGGCCTGGCGGGCGCGCGGGTTCCACCCCGTCGACCTGCTCCTCCGCCGGGCCGGCCTCCGCGGGAGCGCGCTCCTGCGGCCGCGTGCCGGCGTCGCGGACCAGGTCGGGTTGGGCCGGCAGCAGCGGATGGACAACCGCAGCGGCACGCTGGTGGCGACCAGGCCGCTTGCCGGCAGCCGGATCCTGCTCGTCGACGACATCGTGACCACAGGCGCCACCCTCCTGGAGGCCCGGCGCGCCCTCCGACAGGCCGGCGGTGAGGTGGTCGGAGCGGCGACCGTCGCGGAAACACGACGGCACCATCCCGACATTCATCGTTCACGGGAAACTGATTGACAAAAGCTGTGACTTATCCAGCTGGCACGACTACGGTTGTGCCAAAGGCGCGTACCAATCGCCCGGATCAGGGGCGGTTCGCCAGATCTGGAGGTCGTCATGGAAACTAACATCGTTGGACGCAACCTGGGGATCACTGATCGCTTCCGGGAATATGCGACGGAGAAGGCCGAGAAGATCGCCGGCCTCGCCGACAAGGCCCTCGCCCTGGAAATCAAGGTCAGTCGTCACACCGAGAAGAGCGGCGCCGCCGGTAACGACCGCGTCGAACTCACGCTCATCGGCAAGGGGCCCATCGTCCGGGCCGAAGCCGAGGGCAGCGACAAGTACGCGGCCTTCGACATCGCCCTCGGCAGGCTCCTGGAACGGGTGCGTCGAGCCAAGGACCGCCGGAAGGTGCACCGTGGGGGCGCGCACCGGCCCACCTCGCTGCATGAGGCGTCGTCGTCAGGTTTCGCGGTGATCGACATCGTCCCGGCCGACGTCGAGACCCTGGAGCGCGTGCGCACCGGGGCGATCCAGGTCGTCTCCGACGAGGCCGGCGAGACCGAAGAAGCCGAGGAGGTCTACAGCCCGGTGGTCATACGTCGCAAGGTCTTCTCTGCCGCGCCCATGACCGTGGACGACGCCCTGTACTTCATGGAGCTCGTCGGTCACGACTTCTACCTGTTCCAGGATGCCGAATCCAACCGGCCCAGCGTCGTCTACCGGCGCAAGGGCTGGGATTACGGTGTCATCGAACTGGACCCGAACTCCGACGCAGCGAGAGAGCTGGCGTCAGTGTCCAGCGGGTCCAGCTCCTGACCAACTAGCATTGCTATAGTTGCCGGCTAGGTCGGCGCTACGTGCGTCCGACCGGACGACAGGCGTGTTCGCACGCCGTGACGACTAGTGGAGTGCATTCGTGGCCGGAATACTGGAAAAAGTTCTTCGTGTTGGCGAGGGGCGCATTCTGCGTCGACTCGAGAGCTACGCAAAGGCCATCAATGCGCTGGAAGACGACTTCAGCACCCTCAGTGATGAGGAGCTGAAGAACGAGACCGTGCAGTTGCGTGAGCGTTACTCGGGCGGTGAGTCGCTGGACGATTTGCTGCCCGAGGCGTTCGCCGCCGTACGAGAGGCCTCCACCCGCACCCTGGGCCTGCGGCACTTCGACGTCCAGCTCATGGGCGGCGCGGCCCTGCACCTGGGCAACATCGCCGAGATGAAGACCGGTGAGGGCAAGACCCTGGTCGCCACCACGGCGGCCTACCTCAACGCCATCACCAGCCGTGGTGTGCACGTCATCACGGTCAACGACTACCTGGCCAGCTACCAGAGCGAACTGATGGGCCGCGTGTTCCGCGCCCTGGGCATGACCACCGGATGCATCGTCTCCGGACAGACCCCCGCGCAGCGTCGCGAGATGTACGCCTGCGACATCACCTACGGCACCAACAACGAGTTCGGCTTCGACTACCTGCGCGACAACATGGCCTGGCAGGCCAGCGACATGGTGCAGCGCGGTCACTACTTCGCGATCGTCGACGAGGTCGACTCGATCCTCATCGACGAGGCCCGCACCCCGCTGATCATCTCCGGACCCGCATCGGGGGAGGCGAACCGCTGGTTCACCGAGTTCGCCAGCCTCGCCAAGCGCCTCGTCGTCGACGAGGACTTCGAAGTCGACGAGAAGAAGCGCACCGTCGGAGTGCTCGAACCCGGCATCGAAAAGGTCGAGGACTACCTCGGTATCGACAACCTCTACGAATCCGCGAACACCCCGCTGATCTCGTTCCTGAACAACGCCATCAAGGCCAACGCCCTGTTCAAGAAGGACAAGGACTACGTCGTGATGAACGGCGAGGTGCTCATCGTCGACGAGCACACCGGCCGCATCCTGATGGGCCGCCGCTACAACGAGGGCATCCACCAGGCGATCGAGGCCAAGGAAGGCGTCGCGGTCAAGGCCGAGAACCAGACCCTGGCCACCGTGACCCTGCAGAACTACTTCCGCCTGTACTCGAAGATCTCCGGCATGACCGGAACCGCCGAGACCGAGGCCGCCGAATTCATGAGCACCTACAAGCTCGGCGTCGTCGCGATCCCCACCAACAAGCCGATGCAGCGCATCGACCAGTCCGACCTGATCTACAAGAACGAAGAGGCCAAGTTCGGCCAGGTCGTCGAGGACATCGTCGAGCGCCATGCCAACGGACAGCCGGTCCTGGTCGGCACCACGAGCGTCGAGAAGAGCGAATACCTCTCCCGCCTGCTGGCGAAGAAGGGCGTGCGCCACGAGGTCCTCAACGCCAAGAACCACGCTCGCGAGGCCGCGATCGTCGCCCAGGCCGGCCGCCTGGGCTCGGTCACCGTCGCCACCAACATGGCCGGCCGTGGCACCGACGTGATGCTCGGCGGCAACGCCGAATTCCTCGCCGTCGCCGCGATGAACGCGAAGGGCCTGAGCCCGGTCGAGACACCGGACGAATACGAAAAAGAGTGGGACGACGTCTTCGCCGCCGTCAAGGCCGAGGTCTCCGAGGAGGCCGACAAAGTCATCGCCGCCGGCGGACTGTACGTGCTCGGCACCGAACGCCACGAGTCCCGCCGCATCGACAACCAGTTGCGCGGCCGCAGCGGTCGCCAGGGCGACCCGGGCGAGAGCCGGTTCTACCTCTCGCTCACCGACGACCTGATGCGCCTGTTCAACGCCGGCGCCGCCGAAAGCCTGATGGGCCGCCAGGGTGTTCCCGACGACATGGCCATCGAGTCCAAGGTGGTCAGCCGTGCGATCCGCAGCGCCCAGTCGCAGGTCGAGGGCCGCAACGCCGAGATCCGCAAGAACGTCCTCAAGTACGACGACGTGCTCAACCGCCAGCGCGAAGCGATCTACAGCGACCGACGGCACATCCTCGAGGGTGACGACCTGCACGAACGCACCCAGCGGTTCCTCGAAGACGTCATCGACGAGGTGCTCGAGGTCCACACCGGCGAAGGCAACGGCGACGACTGGGACTTCGACGCCCTGTGGACCGAGCTGAAGACCCTCTACCCCGTCGGCCTCACCATCGACGAGGTCATCTCCGAAGCGGGCAACAAGGGCAAGATCAACCGTGACTTCATGCGCCGGGAGATCATCTCCGACGCCAAGGTCGCCTACGCCCGCCGTGAGGAATCGCTCGGTTCACCCGCGATGCGCGAACTCGAACGCCGCGTGGTGCTCTCGGTCATCGACCGGCGCTGGCGCGAGCACCTCTACGAGATGGACTACCTCAAGGACGGCATCGGCCTGCGCGCAATGGCGCAGCGCGACCCGCTGGTCGAGTACCAGCGTGAGGGCTTCGCCATGTTCCAGCAGATGATGGGCCAGATCCGCGAAGAGACCGTCGGGTTCCTGTTCAACCTCGAGGTCGAGGTGTCCCAGCCGGCCGGTGCCGTCGACGCGCCGATCGTCGCCGCCAAGGGCCTGACCCCTCCGGCCGAATCCGGCCAGGAGAAGCTGAGCTACACCGCCCCGAGCGACTCCGGCGGAGTCGAGGTGCGCAACCAGCGCGGCCAGATCCAGCAGGCCGCGACGGACCGTGCCCGCCGCGCCGCCGCGCCCGCCGTCGCCGACGCTGAACCGGCCGTGCCGGCCGGCCCGCCGCAGCGCGGTGCCTTCGGCCAGCGCGCCGAGTCCGACACCCCGGCGGCCAACAACCGCGCCGAGCGTCGCACCCAGGGCAAAAAGAAGTAAGCAGCACGCGGCCAAACAACTGGGCCCGGTGCGGACAATTGCGTCCGGTACACCGGGCACAGTTGTCCGCTCGGGCAACAGTCGGCCGGCCGCAGGGGCGTCCGCAGGGTCAGAGCACGTTGATGGCGCTGGCCCGCCAGCGGTTGTCCAGCCCTTCCAGGCGCACCGCGACGGCGCGCACGCGCACCTTGCTGTGCACGATCACGACGGCCTCGATGATGCCGTCCCTGGGTTCGTTGATGCTCACCCGGCCGATCGTGATGGCGGGGCGTTGCGCGCGCTGCCCCTTGACCGCGCGGGCCCTGGCCGAGAGCACCACCCGCTTGAGCAGGTGCCTGTAGACGTCGTCGCTCACCCAGCGAGCCAATTGGTCGAGCTCCCTGGCGCCGGCCAGGACCTCGATGACGCACCGGGTGAGGTTGATCAGCAGGGGCTCCGGATCGGGGAGCACGGCGCGGGACGTCGGTTGATGGTCGAAGAAGTCGTCGGACTGGAATCCCTCGGCGGACTCGCGGGTGACGTCGGGAGCGGCCGCGCCGGGGGGAGTGCCCCGGGGATTGGGGCCGTTCGCAGACGGCGAAAGCAGGGGGTCGGGCTCGGCAAGTGGATCGCTCATGGGTTGCTCCAGATGCATGGATCCGTGGTGTCGACGAGGAGAGCGGGCTGTTGTGGCTGTCTAACGGGTGGAACACCGGATCGACCCCGAGACGGCTGAGGCCTTGGGCGACACTCAACCACCCGAAAACCGGTCTGTCTAGGCTTGTCCGGGCGGCTGTGGATAACGTCAGCGTCGCAGGCGGCCAGCCGACTACCGTCGGGGTGTGCGCTGGGACAATCTGTTCGACGACCTCGAAAGTCAGCTCGAGAACGAGTTGAACGCCGAGGACCTCGAGCTGCGCGCGGAGGAGGAGCGGTTGCGCCTGGGCCGGCTGGCGCTCCGTCAACGGCTGACCGGCGTGGTCAACGGTCCGGCGCCGTCACGGGTGCTCAGGGTGGTGCTTGTCGACGGCCAGGTCCTCACGGTGCGACCGACCACATTCGGCAGGGACTGGCTGGCCGCCGACCTCCTCGAAGCCGGTACCGGCAGCCCGCAGTGCATACTCCCGTTTGCGGGTATCGGCGCAGTCATCCTGCAGCCCGATCAGGTGCCGGACTCGCTGGCGGTCGAGACGGGGGCGCCGGCCCGGCTCGTCGACCGCATCGGCCTCTCGTTCGTTCTGCGAGATCTGTGCCGGCGCCGCAAGAGCCTGCAGATCCAGACCGGGGTGGGGCCGGTGACCGGGACCATCGACAGGGTGGGCCGGGATCATGTGGACCTGGCGGTGCACGCGCCGGGTACCCTTAGGCGGGCCGGTGAGGTGCGGCAGTACCGGATCGTGCCGCTGAACCAGATCCACCTGGTGCGCCTGGACTGAGACGATCAGGGCGTGGTGTCGTCGCCCGTTGGGGGATCGGTGAGCTCGTCGGGGCGCAGAATCCGGCCCCCGGACAGCTCGGGGATGTTGCCGAAGTCGGACTGTTCCCAGAGCGACAGCCGGCGGGCCTCCTCGTACTTCGCCTCGATGTATGACTCGAGCACGACCCGCTCCACCCGCCAGGCGCCGGCGGCGCCGATGCGGATGGCGGGCAGCTCACCGGTTCGCACCAGATCATTCGCGGCGGCGAGCGAGAGATTCAGGATCTGGGCGGTGTCGGCGAGCGTCAGGAATCGGCCCACCGATGCGGAGGATACGGGATCGCTCATGAGAACGATTATCCGTCGTGTTCGCCGATCCCGTGGGGTGAGCCGACGACCTGTGGATAACTTCAGCGCGCTGCTCCAGGTCCCGTCACGATGGTAGCCAGCCTGAACCTGGCGAGACAGTGGATAAGCGAGACAGTGGATAAGACAGTGGACGAGGTGCGCGGATGAGGACAGGACAGCCGGCCGGTTCGGGCCGACCGACGACATCGACGAAGACCCGGTTCTGGTTCGATCCACGGTTCGCACTCGGCCTGGTTCTCGTCGTGGCCTCCATCGTCGGGGTCAGTGTCGTCGTGGCCGGCAGCGACCGCACCGTCGCGGTGTATGCGGCCAGGGTGCCGCTGGCCGTCGGCGATCGTCTGGACGCGGCCGACCTGGTCGAGACCGAAGTGCGGATCGGGGCGGCTGTGGAGCTGTACCTCACCCCCTCCCTGGTCCCCGCCGACGGCCTGGTCGTAACGCGCACCGTCACCGCCGGCGAACTCGTCCCGGCGGCCGCCGTGGGAACCCGGGCGGGCGAGGCCGTCACGAGCCTGGTCCTCGACCTGCGCGGGAGGCTGTCGACGAGCCTGGCGGCCGGGTCCGTCGTGGATGTGTGGTCAGCCGGCGAGGTCGAGAGCGGCCTGTTCGGCCCTCCGGCCGTCCTCGTCGGTCGTGCGGCCATCGTGCGCATCCTGGAGCCGTCCGGACTGATCCAGTCCGGTGACGGCCGAGCCGTGGAGGTGCTGGTGCCCAAGGACAAGGTCGCGGCGGTGCTGGAGGCGATTGCCAACGACGAGGCGCTGTCCCTCGTGGCCGTGAACGCCCCGATCGGAGGCTGACGATGACGCTGCTAGCCCTGGCCCTGGACCGGGAGACCGAGGACCGGCTGCTCGCCGACATCATCGAGCACGGGCACGTGATCGTCGCCCGGCCGGCGAACGTGCGCGAACTGCTCGCCGCGATCGACCGGCACGACCCAGAGGCGCTGATAGTGGGAGCAACGGCCGGCACCCTGACCATCGAGGTACTCGCGGCCAGCGACGCGAACGGCATCCGCGTCGTCGCCCTCGCCGCGACGGAAGCGGAGCGCCGCTACGCCGCCGAGCTCGGGCTGCACGAGGTCGTCGACGCCGAGGCCGCCTGGGCCGAAATCGAACGCGTGCTGACGGAGGGCGGCGATATCCCGCTGCGCATCGACGATGACCCACCGCCCGACGCCGTCCCTCCCGTACTGCCCCGACGGTCCGGCTCCGGACGACGGGCGAAAGAGGGCCGGCGAGCCGATCGGCCGGAGGCGCGTCGGGCCCGCCGCCGACCCAGGGCCGAGACCCCCACCGCCGACTCCGCGGCCGGCGACCCGTACGCATCCGACCCGTACGCATCCGACGCATTCGAGTCGGACCCGCACGCGTTCACCGACGACGTCACCGCGGGACTCACCGGATCGGGCACCGTGATCGCAGTGTGGGGTCCGTCCGGGGCTCCCGGCCGCACCACCCTGGCCATCAACATCGCGGCCGAGATCGCGGCCGCGGGTCACACCGTGGTGCTGGCGGACGTCGACACCTACAGCGGTTCGATAGCGCCGAGCCTGGGCCTCCTCGATGAGGCGCCTGGATTCGCGGCGGCCTGCCGGCTGTCCGGTTCCGACACCCTCACGCCGGTCGAACTGGAACGCATCGCCCACCGCTACAACTCGCCACGGGGCGCCTTCTGGGTGTTGACCGGGATCGGACGACCGTCCAGGTGGCCCGAGTTGTCGGCGGAACGGGTCAGCGGCACGATCTCGGCGTTGCGGCGCTGGGCCGACTACGTGGTGCTCGACACGGGGTTCAGTCTGGAGAGCGACGAGGAGATCTCGAGCGACCTGTTCGCGCCCCGCCGCAACGCGGCGACACTGGCCGCCCTGGGGATCGCCGACCGGGTGGTGGCCTGCGGTCTGGCCGACCCTGTGGGCATGGCCAGGTTCCTGCGCGCCTGGAGCGATCTCACCGACGTGATCAGCACCCATCGGGTGTACGTCGTGATGAACAGGGTGCGCTCCAGCGCCGTCGGCCCGGCTCCCGCCGCCCAGGTGAGCAGTGCGCTGCGGCGGTTCGGCGGCATCGACGCGGCCGTTCTGGTGCCGCATGACCAGGCCGGAGTTGATGCCGCTGTGCTGTCCGGGCGCACCCTGCGGGACGCGGCGCCGCGGTCACCGGCCCGGTTGGGCATCCTCGCCCTCGTCCGCGACGAACTGCTGCCGGCCCCGGATGCCCACCCCGCCCGGCGGCCGTGGCGCCGGGTCTTCGCCTGGCGGCGAACGGCTCAGGCCACCTGAGCCGCCGCCACCGGGATCACCGTGAGTGTGCCGTCGACGCCGACTATCAGCAGGACCCTGTCGCCGCTGACGCCGTGCAGGGCCTGCTCGACGTGCGCCGGATTCGGCAACACCGCGGTCCCGCCGGCCCGCTGCCAATAGACCACGGGTGCACCGGTGAGTCGGCGCAGATGCGTCACGACGGGCTCCGCGCCGGGACCCATGACCAGCACCAGCTCGCCGACCACACCGGCCGGCGGGGCGGCCGGGGCGCTGGCAGGCGGAGCCGGGGGAGCGGTCGCGGCGACCGCGGCTCGGTCCTGGCGCCAGACCGTGAAGTGATATCCCGCCACCAGAGCGGTGGCCGCGAGCAATCCGAGGGGCGCTCGGATACGGTCCAGGAGTCCGGGGTCGCCGGCCAGAACGGTGTCGAAGAGCCGGAAGCCGATGACCAGGAGTGTGATCAGGGCGACGATGGCGCTGATGCCGAATACCACCACGAGATAGACGCTGCGGCCGGCGGAACGGCGAGGGTCGGCCGCCGGCCCGGTGGCCGGCCGCCAGGTGAGCCACCACACCGGCCCGCCGACCAGCAGCGAGCTGATGCCGCCGAGCAGCAGGGTGCGGGGGTCCGACCCGGACAGCGGAGTGGTCGCGGTGGCCAGGAGCGCGTTCACGATGACTCCGAGCCCGGTCGCGGCGGCGACCAGCGAGATTCCGCTGGTCACGAGGGTGCTCGCCTGGCGCACAGCGGCGGTCCGCCGACGCGCCACCCCGCGGTGATAGACCCAGATCAGGCCGCCGACGAGGGCTGCAGCAATCGCCGGCCCCAGCGGCTCACACACCACCGCAACGGCGTCGGTGCGGTCGACGGCCAGCCGTAGCAGCACGAACACGACGGTGCCGGTACCGGCTAGGGTCAGCAGGGCACCACCCAGGATGCCGACGCCGACCAGGGCCACCCCGGCCAGGGCGGTCCCGGCGGTGCGGCCACCGTCGCGGCGCCAGTGCCACCACCAGACCAGAGCGCCGCCGGCCGCCCAGACCAGGGCCTGCACGGCACCGGTCCACCAGGGCGACCCCACTGACCCGGCCGCACCATCCGTGCCCAGCCCGACGGCGAGGGCCTCGTCCACGAGCATCGTGAGCGCAGTCACCGCGCCGCCGGCCCCGATCACCAGCCCGAACGTGCCGCCGAGCACCGCGGCGGTGCCGGGCAGCCGAGTGGGCCGCCGGTCGGTTCGGCGCAGCACAAACCCGTGCCCGGCCCACACGCCCGCCCAGACCAGACCCGTCGCCGTCTCGGCTGTGACGGCCTCAGCGGTCACGGCGGCGGCGACGGCGCTCAGCAGCGCCGTGGCTGAAACGACCAGGGCGAGGGTGCCCATGCCCACCAGGTACAACGCCCAGGCCAGCGACGCCCGCTCCGGCGGATCGGCCAGGCGGCGCCAGGCGAACCAGCCCAGAACCGCCGCCAACGGTCCAGCGATCAGGGTGAAGGTCAGCGACACCGCGAGGCCGACGGTGTCGGTGCCGGCGAGCTGCTCACCGGTGACCACGTCGAACAGCCGGCCCAACAGGTCGCTCACACCGCTCGCCGTGAGCACCACCAGCACGAAGAGGATTGTGTACACCACGACCCTGCGCACGATCGGTGCGGCACCTGGTCGCGGCGAGGTCGCCGCCGTCATCGCGGTCACGGGGTGTCTCCCTGGCTGCGGGGCGGGCACACGGTGAGTCGCCACGGCGCCTCGTCGATGAGCCAGTCTTCGTCGACCCGCACCAGCTCGAAGGCCTCCTCTGCTTCATACTCCGACGACCCGAACGGGCCGCTGCCGTACGAGGTGACGATCAGCACCCGCACGTCGGCGTTCGAGCCTCGTTCGGTGGTGTCGACGAGGTTGATCCGGATGTCGTCGGTGGCCGACGAGTCCGCCGCGGTCTCCCCGCTGTCGCAGTCCGCCAGTACGGCAGCGCTCAGGTAGCGGGCCGCGCTCGTCTCATCGCCGTCCAACACCGCCGTCGAATATCGCTGCACCACCCCGCCGGGCGTGCCGGCGTCGAGGAGGGCGGGCTCGCTCCGGGTGAACACCACGACGAGAGCCACCGCGACGAGAAGGATGATCAGGCCCAGGACCACCCAGAGCGCCGGGTCTCGCCGGGCGGGCGATGCGGGAGTCGGAGGAACAGCAGAGGTCATATCGAGAGCATGGCGTATCCGCCGCTGCGGCACCACATAGGCTGGTCACGTGTCGACGCTCAGTGATCTCGTACTTGCCCAAGGCCGCAACAGCGCGGAGGACGTCGACTGGCTGCACATGCTGGTCTCCGACGGCCAGCTGCTGGCCGACCTCGCCTTCGCCGACATCGTCGTGTGGGTGCCGACGCTCGGTGGCAGCTTCGTCGCCGTCGCCCACGCCCGGCCGTCCAGCGCCGCCACCCTGTTCTACCGGGACTTCGTGGGCCAGGAGATCAAGGCCGAATGGCGCAAGCAGGTGACCGAGGCCTTCGACACCGCGAAGATCATCGACACCACGGCGCCGGACTGGTACGAGGAGACCCCCACCAGGGTGAGGGCCATCCCGGTGCGCCGCCGCATCAGTTCCAGCGGCGCCGAGATCACTCCGGAGCCCATCGCCGTACTCACCCGGCACACCAACCTCAGCGAGACGCGCACCCCCGGCCGTCAGGAGCTGACCTTCAACGACTGCGCGAACGACCTGTTCGCCATGATCGCTTCCGGCGACTTCCCCGACCTGGGTGCCCCGACCGGTCCTCGGCGCGGCGCCCCCCGGGCGTCGGATGGCCTGATCCGGCTGGATCTGGACGGCGTCACCACTTTCGCCAGCCCCAACGCGCTCTCCGCGTTCAACCGGATGGGCTTCGCCGACGAACTCGAGGGCGAGTCGCTGGCCGAGGTGACGACGAGCCTGCTCTCCGGCAAGGCCGTGGTCGACGAGTCCCTGCCTCTGGTTGTGACCGGCCGGGCCCCGTGGCGCACCGACATCGAGGCCCGAGGGGTGACGGTGTCGCTGCGCGCCATCCCGATCCGCAACCGGGGCGAACGGATCGGCGCCATCGTGCTCTCCCGCGATGTGACCGAGCTGCGGCACCAGGAGCGCGAGCTGATCACCAAGGATGCCACCATCCGGGAGATCCACCACCGGGTCAAGAACAACCTGCAGACCGTGGCGTCGCTGCTGCGCATCCAGGCGCGGCGCACCCACTCCGACACCGCCCGCGAGGCCCTCAACCAGGCCATGCGCCGGGTGGCGGCCATCGCCGTCGTGCACGACACCCTGTCCTCGGGCCTGAGCCAGAACGTGGACTTCGACGCCGTGTTCGACAGGGTACTGCTGCTGATCGCCGAAGTGGCCTCCGCGCACAACACCACGGCGCACCCGAAGTCGTCCGGCAGCTTCGGCATCCTGCCCAGCGCCTACGCCACCCCGCTGGCCCTGGCACTGACCGAGCTCGTCACCAACGCCGTCGAGCACGGACTCGCCGGCCGGGAGGGCGAGGTCGCCATCGAGGCCGAGCGCAACGAGGAGACCCTCACCGTGCGCGTCCGTGACAACGGTTCGGGGATGCCGGAGGGCAAGGTCGGATCCGGGCTCGGCACCCAGATCGTCCGCACGCTCATTCAGGGTGAGCTCAGCGGCACGATCGACTGGCACACCATGATGGACAGCGGCACAGAAGTCACCATCGAGATCCCGCTGCGCTTCATGGAATTCGACTGATCGAATCAACCGGCGGCACCGCGTCGCGATACAACAAAACGGGCGAGCAGCCGAAGCTGCTCGCCCGTTCAGAAGCTAGAGGAGAGGCTCTAAGAGGCGCGGCGTGCGCGGGCGGCGCGGCGCTTGAGGGCGCGGCGCTCGTCTTCGCTGAGGCCGCCCCAGACGCCGGAATCCTGCCCGGTCTCGAGAGCGTACTGAAGGCAAACCTCCGTGACGTTGCAGCGGGCACAAACGGATTTGGCCTTCTCGATCTGGTCGACTGCGGGACCAGTGTTACCGACCGGGAAGAAAAGTTCCGGGTCAGCGGTAAGGCAGGCTGCTTTATCGCGCCAATCCATAGGGGTGCTCCTTTATTGCGGGGGGATGCCTGGCCGATCGGCCGAAGATGCGGGGATGCCCAGGTTGCAGGAAGGTCAGATCTGCGAAGAGATCTGCTCACCACCCTGTGAGCGTCAACCGGGCCTTAAATATGGTCCCATAATAGGGATGTCAAATCAATAGTTTTGTATGGGATATCGCTGTGAGACAACCGTTCGACCCCAGCCAGGACGGCCTGGACGCGCCCAGGCCGGCCCGTCGGTCCCGCGCGCTCATCGCGCTGGTGCTGCTCCTGGCCGCCGAAGCCGCCCTGCTCTGGGCGGCCGTGCTGTGGCTGATCCTGGAGCTGCTGACCGATCAGCCCGCCTCCTTCGCCAGCGCGCTGGCGATTCTGGTGCTCACCATCGTCGCCGCGGTCTGGGTGTCGGCCATCACCGTCGGCGCGCTCCGCGGGCGTTCCTGGATCCGGGCGGCGGCCGTGACCTGGCAGCTGGTTCAGGTCTTCGTCGCCATCGGCTGTTTTCAGGGCCTGTACGCCAGGCCGGACCTCGGCTGGGCGCTGCTCATCCCGTCGGTGCTCGTGATCGTGCTGCTATTGACCCGCAGCGTGGTCGAGGCCACGAGCCGCCGCGAGCCCTAGTTAGATCCCGAGCTTCTTGCGCAGGCTGGCAACGTGGCCGGTGGCCTTCACGTTGTAGAGGGCCAGTGTCACCAGACCGGCTTCATCGATCACGAAGGTCGAGCGCAGCACGCCCGTGACGATTTTGCCGTAGAGGTTCTTCTCTCCCCAGGCGCCGTAGGCGCGGTGAACGGCGAGGTCCTCGTCGCTGAGCAGCGGGAAGGTGAGGTGATCCTTTTCGGCGAAGGTCGCCAGCTTCGCCATGGTGTCCTTGGACAGGCCGAGCACCTGGTAGCCGGCTGCGGCGAGCGAGCCCAGGCTGTCGCGGAAGTCGCAGGCCTGGGTGGTGCAGCCCGGGGTCATGGCGGCCGGGTAGAAGTACACCAGGACCTTCTGGCCGCGGTAGGAGGCCAGGCTGACCGAGGCGCCGTCCTGGTCGGTGAGGGTGAAGTCTGGGGCCGTGTCGCCGGCTGCGAGCCGCGTGGAATCCGTCATGGAACCCACGCTACCGGTCAGTTCTCACCCGGGCGGTGCGCCGGCGCGGCCGCGAAGGTGGCCAGGAGGCGCTGGAGCGAGTCCAGGCGGGCCTTCCCGGTGTCGCCCAGGGTCCCGGCAGCCACGGCCTCGTTGATGGCGCAGTCCGGCGAGCTGGGCAGGTGCGTGCAGCCGCGCGGGCACTTCTCGGCGATGGTGGCCAGGTCGGTGAAGGCGCGCAGGATGTTGTCGGTGTTGATGTGGCCCAGGCCGAAGGAGCGCACGCCGGGGGTGTCGATGACCCAGCCGCGTCCGGCCTCCGTTTCGAGCCGCAGCGAGATCGTCGACGAGGAGGTGTGCCGGCCGCGGCCGGTGACGGTGTTGACCACGCCGACGGCGCGGTGCGCGTCGGGCACGAGGGCGTTCACCAGGGTGGACTTGCCCACGCCGGAGTGGCCCACGAAGACGGTGTCGTGGCCGACCAGCGCCGCGGAGATTTCCTCGAGGGGCATGGCGTCGTCGCGGCTCTGGAACACGGGCAGGTCCAGGCCGGCGAAGTTGTTCAGGAACTCGGCGGGGTCGGCGAGGTCGGTCTTGGTGATGCAGAGGATGGGGGAGACCCCGGCGTCGTAGGCGGCGACGAGGTAGCGGTCGACGAGACGGATGCGCGGTTCCGGGTTGGCCGCGGCCACCACGATGAGCATTTGGTCGGCGTTGGCCACGATCACGCGCTCCACGGCGTCGGTGTCGTCGGCGCTCCGGCGCAACAGGGTCTCGCGGGCCACGATGCGCACGATGCGGGACAGGCTGCCCGCGGCGCCGGTGGTGTCGCCGACGATGTCGACGCGGTCGCCGGTGACGACGGCGTGCTTGCGCAACTCGCTGGCGCGCGCGGCGGTGACCCGGCGTTCGGTGGGTTCGTTCTCGTCGAGCATCACCGTGTAACGACCGCGGTCGACGGAGAGGATGCGTCCGGTCAGGGCGTCGCCGTGCTCCGGCCGGGTCTTGGTGCGCGGTTTGGTGCCCTTACGGCCCGGGCGAATCCGCACGCTCGATTCGTCGAACTCCGGCTCATCGTCATCCGGGCTCGACCACCAGGTCATTCTGTGCCCGTCACGAAGCGACCGGCCCGGACACCAGGCCGTGCCACAGCTCGGCGAACTGCGGGAGGGTCTTCGCCGTCGTGCCGATGTTCTCCACCTCGACACCCGCGACGACCAGCCCGAGCAGCGCTCCGGTGGTGGCCATCCGGTGGTCGTCGTAGCTGTGCCAGGTGCCGCCGTGCAACGGCCGCGGCTCGATGGCGAGTCCGTCCGGCAGTTCGGTGACGTGGCCGCCGAGATTGTTGATCTCCGTCGCCAGGGCGGCGAGCCTGTCGGTCTCGTGGTGGCGGATGTGGCCGATGCCGGTGATGGTGCTCGGGGAGTCGGCCAGGGCGGCCAGGCCCACCAGGGTGGGGGCCAGCTCGCCGCCGGTGGACAGGTCGAGGTCCACCCCGGTGATCCGGCCGGTGCCGGTGACCGTGAGCCTGTCGCCGTCGACGGTGACGGTGGCGCCGAAGCGCGGCAGCAGTTCGGCCAGGTGGGCGCCCACCTGGGTGGTCGTGGTCGGCCAGCCCGTGATGGTGACGCTGCCGCCGGCGACCAGAGCCGCGGCGAGGAACGGGGCGGCGTTGGAGAGGTCGGGTTCGATGTCGACCTCGGTGCCGCGGATCGGACCCGGTTCGACACACCAGACGCCGACCTCGGGGCTGGTGACGGTGACGCCGCGCTGCGCAAGGGTGTGAATGGTCATCTCGATGTGCGGCAGGCTCGGCAGGCGCTCGCCGGAGTGGCGCAGCCGCAGGCCGTTGGTGAAGCGGGGGGCCGCGAGCAGCAGGCCGGACACGAACTGGCTGGAGGAGGACGCGTCGATGGTCACCTCGCCACCGTCCAGGCCGCCGGTGCCGTGCACCGTGAACGGCAGGGCACCGCGACCGTCGTCGTTGATGTCGGCGCCCAGCGCGCGCAATGAACTGATCGTGGTCTTCATAGGTCGGCGTTTGGCGCCGGCGTCACCGTCGAAGGTGGTCGGGCCCAGCGCGAGCGCGGCGACCGGCGGCAGGAACCGCATCACGGTGCCGGCCAGACCGCAGTCGATCGTGGTGGAACCGAACAGCTCGCCGGGCGTGATGCGCAGGTCGGGGCCATATTCGCCGTCACCGTCGACGGACTCGATGGTTGTGCCGAGCTGCCGCAGCGCGGCAACCATGAGGTCGCTGTCCCGCGAGTGCAGCGGGGCGCGCAGCACCGAGGGCGCGTCGGCCAGGGCAGCCAGGACGAGTTCACGGTTGGTCAGCGACTTGGAGCCGGGCAGCGACAGGGTTGCCGTCAGCGCTCGCGGCGCGACGGGGGCCGCCCACAGGGCATCCGTCTCTTCGGGCGAATTGTCGCCGTATGGATCGAACTCCGGCTTGGAATATCTCGAGATCAACATCGGTTATCAGAATAGTCGGGATTGCCGATACACAGTGAGGCACAGGAGGTCACGTGAGCGCATCCACGCTTATGGAACGCACGGCCGCGACGCCCAGTGGCGTCGACGGCTTAGAATTGCCCGTGATGACAACAGATACAACTGCCACGCGGGACCTGTTCGAAGCACAGGCCATGCCGTTCATCGACCAGCTCTACGCAGCGGCGATGCGGATGACACGGAACCCCTCTGACGCCCAGGACCTCGTGCAGGAAACCTTCGTCAAGGCGTTTGCGTCGTTCAAGCAGTTCGAGCAGGGCACCAACCTCAAGGCGTGGTTGTACCGGATCCTCACGAACACCTTCATCAACACCTATCGCAAGAAGCAGCGTGAGCCCTACCAGGGCACCATCGACGACCTCGAGGACTGGCAGCTGGGCGGCGCGGAATCCACGACGGCGACGTCGAGCCGCTCCGCGGAAGCCGAAGCGATCGACCACCTGCCCGACAGCGCCGTCAAGGACGCCCTCCAATCGATCCCGGAGGACTTCCGCCTGGCGGTGTACTTCGCCGACGTCGAAGGCTTCTCCTATCAGGAGATCGCCGAAATCATGAAGACCCCCATCGGAACGGTGATGAGTCGCCTGCACCGTGGCCGCCGCCTGCTGCGCGAGCTGCTGGCCGGTTACGCCCTCGAGCGCGGACTCGGCACCGGCCAGAGCGCACCGATCAAGAAGACATCCGGGAGCACAGGAAAATGACCGATTGCGGTTGCGAGAAGGCCAAGGCCGAACTCGAAGAGTATCTGCACAACGAACTCCGCAAGGAGGACGCCATCGACATCCGGGAGCACCTGGAGCACTGCCCGGACTGTCGCAGCGAACACCACGTCGGGCGCACCCTCACCGAGGTGATGCAGCGGGCCTGCAAGGAGACCGCTCCCGAGGACCTGCGCGATCAGGTCTTGCTGCGGCTGCGTGCCATCCAGTCAGCGCACTGACGGCAGGCGCACTAGCCGATCCGCGCCACCTTCACTTCGATCGTCGTCACGGCAGGGTCGCCTGACTCGACGAAGTACTCCTCGATGGTGTCGTAGACCCTGCGGCAGACCTCCGTCGCCGCGTCAGCGTCCGCGATGCCGATGGCGACGGATGCCGTGACGCCCTCGTCCGTCTCGGTCAGTGTGACGAATTCCGGAGCCGTCGGCTTCGCCGTGATCGCCCCGACAACCTGGTGCACCACGGTGGCCACGATGGGCGCTGCCGGGTAGAGTTCGTCAACGCCCGGAACCTGTTCGACGGCTGCGGCCAGCTCCTCGGTCGGCTTCGTGGATGTGCTCATGACATCTCCAGTCTCGGGGGAGCGGGTGGTACCAGATCAGTGTAGATCTTCGGCGCTGAAAAAACTTTCCTGCGAATCCGTGACGAATCGAGCGTGGGCCGCGTCGTAACTTAGACGATGCAATTTCTGCCCTCATCGAGGACTACCAAGGAGTTTCCAGATGTTCAGTAGCACCCCCGAGCAGCCGACCTCGGCCACCACCCTGCCGGCCAACGCCGGCGAGGTGACCGACGGTGCTGTCGACAGGGTGGGGCAGGGCGTCACGACCATCAAGGACAGCGTCATCGCCAAGGTGGCCGGTCTGGCCGTGCGCGAGGTAGCGGGCGTGCACTCCCTGGGCAGCGTGCCGACCAGGGCCCTCGGTGCGATCCTCGACGCCATCAGCAGTGCCGACGTCAACCCCGGCATCTCCGTCACGGTGAGCGACGACGACGTCGCCGTCGAAATCGTGCTCGTCGCCGACTATCCGGTGCCCCTGACGGCTCTCGCCGATCAGGTCCGCGCCGCGACGACGCGAGCCATCGAAGGTTTGGTGGGAATCGCGGTGTCAACCGTGAACGTGACCATCACAGACATTTACGTGGCCAAGGAACCCGAAGACAATGACGTCGCTTAGGTTCCCGGCCGCGTAATCAAGCCGGCTCGCAAGAGCCCGGTCGGACATGCACAGCACGTCCGAAACACCAGCAGTACCCACACCAACAGAAATGAGACACTCCATGGGGTTTTTCGGATTCCTTCTTCTCGGCCTCCTCGCGGGCGCCATCGCCAAGCTGATCCTCCCGGGCAACCAGGGTGGCGGATGGTTCATCACCCTTCTGCTCGGCGTTGTCGGCGCACTGCTCGGCGGATTCCTCGGTAGCGCCCTCTTCGGCGCACCGCTTGAAGACTTCTTCTCCATCCAGACGTGGCTTCTCGCCATCGGCGGATCCATCATCGTTCTGCTCATCTACGGCTTCGCCGTGGGCCGTCGCAAGGCGTAACAGCAGCGGGGTCTCCCCGGAGTGAAAAGGCGGCACTCGCACCCACAGGGTGCGGGTGCCGCCTTTTTCGATTTCCCGGTCACGATCTTCCAACTTTCGGACGACGCAGCGGTTTGCACGCTCGCCTACGCTCGGGACTGTGATGAAGACGACTGACCCCGCACCGCACTCAGACCCGGAGCGCCGGACCAGACGGACCGGCTCCGGCAGCCGGGTGCCGCTCTGGCTGCGCATCCTGATACCCACGATTTTGATCCTGGTCTGGTTCGTCATGTTCGGTGCCGGCGGGGCGTCGTTCGGCCGGATCAGTGACGTGTCCACCAACGACCAGGTGCAGCAGCTGCCGGCCAGCGCCGACGCCACCAAGGTGCAGGCGTTGCAGGCCGAGTTCCGGGGGGATGACGTGCTGCCCGGTGTGCTGATCTACGAACGCTCCGGCGGACTCACCGAGGCCGACCAGGCCGCGATCACCGACCAGATCGCCGACCTGGCCCAGCTGGACGGCGTCGTCACCGAAAGCGTGTCGCCGGCGATCTTCTCCGAGGACGGGGAAGCGGCCGAGGCGATCCTCACCCTCGACACCGCCATCACCCCGGCCGACACCGTCGAGTCGATCCGCGCCTACCTCGCCGAGAACCCCATCGAGGGCGTCGATACCTATGTCACCGGACCGGCGGGCCTGATCGCCGACCTCACCGGTGCGTTCGCCGGCATCGACGGCATCCTGCTGCTCACCGCCCTCGCGGCCGTGCTGGTGATCCTCGTGATCGTCTACAGATCGCCGCTGCTGCCCGTCATCGTGTTGTTCACCAGCCTCGCGGCGCTCTGCGCCTCGGTGCTCGTGGTCGTCGCGCTGGCCAGCGCAGATGTGCTGATCCTGACCGGACAGACGCAGGGCATCCTGTTCATCCTCGTGATCGGGGCAGCGACGGACTATTCGCTGCTCTACGTCGCCAGGTTCCGCGAAGCCCTGCGGGACCACGAGAAGAAGTGGGATGCGACGCTCGTCGCCCTGCGCGGTTCGTTCGAGCCGATCCTGGCCGCCGGCGGCACCGTGATCGTGGGTCTGCTGTGCCTGCTGTTCAGCGACCTGAACTCCAACAAGGCCCTCGGCCCGGTCGCCGCGATCGGTATCGGCTTCGCCCTCCTGGCCGCACTGACCCTGCTGCCGGCGCTGATGCTCTGGGCCGGCCGTGCCGCGTTCTGGCCGGTGCGCCCGAAACTCGGCTCCGCCCACCCCGGCCTCGACGGCGACAACGCGAAGGGGGCCTGGCCGTGGCTGGCCAGGCTGATCAGCCGCCGGGCCCGGCTCATCTGGGTCGCAAGCACGCTCCTTCTCGCCGTCGCCGCCATCGGCGCGTTCCAGTTCAAGGCGGATGGCGTTTCACAGAGCGAATTCGTACTCGGCACCTCAGAGGCCCGGGACGGCCAGGCCGTGGTCGGGGAGCACTTCCCCGGCGGATCCGGCACCCCCGCCGTCATCATCGGCCCGGAGTCGGAGCTGCAGGCGATGACCGATGTGCTGCTCGCCAACGACGGCGTCGATTCCGTCACCGTGCTCTCCGAGGAGTCCGTCAGCGGCACCCTGCCGGTGACCGGCGACGGTGTGCAGGCGTTCGGCCCTCCGGACACCCCGGTGGGCGAGCCGACGGTGATCGATGGCGACGTGATGCTGCAGGCGACCCTCACCGACGTGGGCGACTCCGCCCCGGCCGAAGCCACGGTTCGCGAGCTCCGGGTGGCCCTGGACGACGTGGCCGGCACCGTGCTGGTCGGCGGCACCACGGCCATCGCCGTGGACACCACCGACACGGCCATCCATGACCGCAACCTGATCATCCCGATCATCCTCGGCGTGATCCTGGTGATCCTGATGCTGCTGCTGCGCTCGATCCTCGCGCCGGTGCTGCTGATAGCCACCGTCGTGCTCTCGTTCGCCGCCGCGCTCGGTGTGGCGTCGTGGGTCTTCGACGGCCTGCTCGGGTTCCCCGGCGCTGACCCGGTTGTTCCGCTGTACGGATTCGTCTTCCTGGTGGCCCTCGGGATCGACTACAACATCTTCCTGATGACCAGGGTGCGAGAAGAGTCCATCCGGTTCGGGACCCGGACCGGGATCCTGCGCGGACTCGTCGCCACGGGCGGGGTGATCACGTCGGCCGGTCTGGTGCTCGCCGCCACGTTCGCCGCGCTGGGCGTGCTGCCGATCCTGTTCCTGGCCCAGCTCGCGTTCATCGTCGCGTTCGGGGTGCTGCTGGACACCTTCGTGGTGCGCTCGCTGCTGGTGCCGGCCCTGGCCCACGACATCGGCCCGAAGATCTGGTGGCCGAGCAAGCTCGCCAAGTCCTGACCGCCTCGTACGAAGAAGGGCCGCACCCTGGCGGGTGCGGCCCTTCTTCGTGTGCGTTGCGTTAGAGGGTGAGTGCGCTCTTGAGCAGCTCGGTCTGTTCCGCGGCGTGACGCTTGGCCGAACCGGCGGCGGGAGACGCGGACGCGGCCCGCGAGAACAGGCGGATCGGGCGCGTGCCGAGCTTGTTCGTCTGCAGGTAGAAGAACGGCCAGGCACCCTGGTTCTCCGGCTCGTCCTGCACCCAGGCCAGTTCGGCGTTCGGGTACTGCTCGGCGACCTGCTTCAGTTCGGCGCCGGGCAGCGGGTAGAACTGCTCCAGGCGCACCAGGGCGATCTCGGGGTTCGGGTTCTTCTCCAGGTCGGCCAGCAGGTCGTAGTACAGCTTGCCGGCCATGAACAGCACCCTCTTGACGGCGGCCTTGTCCTGGATCCGCGCATCGTCGATCACCGGTTCGAACTTGCCGCTGGTGAAGTCGGCGACCGGGCTGGTCGCTCCGCGCAGGCGCAGCATCGACTTCGGTGTGAAGACGATCAGCGGGCGACGCGGACGCATGTACGCCTGGCGGCGCAGCAGGTGGAAGTACGACGCCGGCGTCGACGGGCGGGCGACGGTCATGTTGTTCTCGGCGCACATCTGCAGGTACCGCTCGATCCGGGCGGACGAGTGGTCGGGGCCCTGACCCTCGTAGCCGTGCGGGAGCAGCAGCACAACGCTGGAACGCTGGCCCCACTTCTGCTCGGCCGAGGAGATGAACTCGTCGATGATGGTCTGGGCGCCGTTCGCGAAGTCACCGAACTGGGCCTCCCAGAGCACGAGGGCATCGGCCCGCTCCACGGAGTAACCGTATTCGAAGCCCATCGCCGCGTATTCGCTGAGCAGGGTGTCGTAGATCCAGAACCTGGCCTGGTTCTCGCTGAGATTTGCCAGCGGCAACCACTCCTGGCCGTTCATCCGGTCGTGCAGCACCGCGTGACGCTGCACGAAGGTGCCGCGGCGGGCATCCTGGCCGGCGAACCGCACCGGAGTGCCCTCCAGCAGCACCGATCCGAGCGCGAGCAGTTCGCCGAAGCTCCAGTCGATGTTGCCGTTGCGGCTCATATCGAGGCGCTTCTGCAGCAGCTGCTGCAGCTTGTTGTGCACGGTGAACCCGGCCGGCTTGTTGTTGAAAGTGTCGCCGATGAGGTGCACGACGCTTTCGGGCACCCCGGTGGTCTCGGGTTCACCGACGGCGTCGTCAGGGGCGCCGTGGCCGGCGAGTCCGCGGGCCGCCGCGGCCGCTTCGCCGGGCGTGATGATCGGGATCGACGAGGTCTGGGCGGCGTGCGTTTCCAGGAACGCCCGTTCCAGGCGGTCCTGGAAGTCGGCGTGGGCCGCTTCGAACTCCGCCTGGGTGATGTCGCCGCGTCCGACCAGCGCCTCGGTGTAGAGCTTCCGCACGCTGCGCTTGGCCTCGATGAGGTTGTACATCAACGGCTGCGTCATCGAGGGGTCGTCGCCCTCGTTGTGGCCGCGTCGGCGGTAGCAGACGAGGTCGATCACGACGTCGCGCTTGAATTCCTGCCGGTACGCGAACGCCAGTTCGGCGACCCGCACGACGGCTTCGGGGTCGTCGCCGTTCACGTGGAAGATCGGGGCCTGGATGGTCTTGGCCACGTCGGTGGAGTACACCGAGGTGCGGCCCTCACCGGGAGGCGTGGTGAAGCCGACCTGGTTGTTGACGACGAGGTGGATGGTGCCGCCGGTGCGGTAGCCGCGCAGCTGAGACATCTGCAAGGTCTCGAGCACCACGCCCTGGCCGGCCATGGCGGCGTCGCCGTGCACCAGGACGGGCAGGGTGGAGAACGTGCCGATGGGCTTGCGGTCCTGCTTGGCGCGCACGATGCCCTCGAGCACACCGTCGACGGCCTCGAGGTGGGACGGGTTGGCGGCCAGGTACACGGCCACCTCCTCGCCGTTGGTGCCGCGGAAGGTGCCCTCGGTGCCGAGGTGGTACTTGACGTCGCCGGAGCCCTGCACGCTGCGGGGGTCCTGGGTGCCCTCGAACTCGCGGAAGATCTGGCCGTAGGTCTTGCCGGCGATGTTGGTGAGCACGTTCAAGCGGCCGCGGTGGGCCATGCCGATGCAGACCTCGTCGAGGCCGGCCTCCGCGGAGCCCTGCAGGATCGCGTCGAGCAGCGCGATAGTGGACTCGCCGCCCTCGAGGCTGAAGCGTTTCTGGCCGACGTACTTGGTCTGCAGGAACGTCTCGAATGCCTCGGCCTCGTTGAGCTTGCCGAGAATGCGCATCTGCTCGTCGTGGGTGGGCTTGACGTAGGTCTTCTCCATTTTCTCCTGCACCCACTTGCGCTGGGCCGGGTCCTGGATGTGCATGTACTCGATGCCCGTCGTGCGGCAATACGAGTCCCGCAGCACGCCGAGGATGTCGCGCAGCAGCATCGTGCGCTTGGTGCCGAAACCACCGGTGATGAACTCGCGGTCCAGGTCCCAGAAGGTGAGGCCGTGGCTGGCGATGTCCAGGTCAGGGTGGGTGCGCTGCTGGTACTCGAGCGGGTCGATGTCGGCCATCAGGTGGCCGCGCACGCGGTAGGCGTTGATCAGTTCCTGCACGCGGGCGGTCTTGTCGACGGCGCTGGCCAGGTCGACGCTGATGTCGGGGGCCCAGTGGATGGGGTCGTACGGGATCCGGATCGCGGCGAAGATGTCTTCGTAGAAGTTGTGCTGGCCGATGAGCAGCTCGTGCACGATCTTGAGGAACTCACCCGAGCCGGCACCTTGGATGACCCGGTGGTCGTAGGTGCTGGTGAGGGTGATGGTCTTGGAGATGGCCAGGCTGGTGAGCGTCTTGACGCTCGCGCCCATGAACTCGGCCGGGTAGTCGAGCGCGCCCGCGCCGATGATGCAGCCCTGGCCCTTCATCAACCGCGGCACCGAGTGCACGGTGCCGATGCCGCCGGGGTTGGTCAGTGACACCGTGGCGCCGGAGAAGTCGTCGGCGGTGAGCTTGCCCTTGCGGGCGCGGCCGACCAGGTCTTCGTAGCTGGTCAGGTACTCGCCGAAGGTCATGGTGTCGGCCCGCTTGATGGCCGGGACCATCAGCGAGCGGGTGCCGTCGGGCTTGGGTAGGTCGATTGCGATGCCCAGTCCCACGTGGGCGGGGGCGATCACCGAGGGCTTGCCGTCCTGCTCGTCGTAGTAGACGTTCTGGCTGGGGAACATCTTGAGCGCCCGGATCAGTGCCCACCCGATCAGGTGGGTGAACGACACCTTGCCGCCGCGGGCCCGCTTCATGTGGTTGTTGATCACGATGCGGTTGTCGATGAGGAGCTTCGCCGGGATGGTGCGCACGCTCGTCGCGGTGGGCACGGTGAGGCTGGTGGCCATGTTGGCCGCGAGGCTCTTGGCCATGCCGCGGAGCGGGGTGACGACATCCTGCGGGGGAGTGGGCGCGACGGCGGAGACCACGGGCTGTGGGGTGGTGATCGGGGCGTCGGCGGGAACCGGCTCCGGCTTGGGGGCGATCGACGTGGTGCGGGCCGTGCGCGGGCCGCCGAGAACGGGGATCGGCGCGGTGATCGGGTGCGCTTCGGCCGTCGGCGTCGCGGGTTCCTCTGCCAGCGGGGGAACCTCTGCGGCGGCGGGGGCGATGCTCGAGGCAGCACCCTCGGAGGCCGGGGCGTCCTGCTCTGCCTGCTTCGGCGCCGTTGCACTCTGGTGGTAACTGTCCAGAATCGGCCACCAGGCCCGATCCACCGAGTTCTTGTCGATGAGGTAACGTTCGTAAAATTCGTCTACGAGCCATTCGTTGGCTCCGAATTCAGCAGAGGCCGTTTCTTCGGACCCACCGCCGGTCAACTGGTTCGACACAGCTGATCGCCCACTCTCTTCGTTGATTCTGATTGTCCATGGCGATCACAACCGCCGGGTCAGTGTGTTGATATCAAGACTAATCCCATCGAGGTGCTGCACCGGTACGGCTTGGGAGGACTAGCGTTAAAAACATGCAGTTCTATGGAGCGGTTCCCCGCCACGATTTGACCTATTCCGACGTCTTCCTGGTGCCCAGCCAGTCTGCGATCAGCAGTCGGCTCGACGTGTCCCTCGCGCCGGGAGACGGCACCGCGGCCACGATCCCGATCGTCTCGGCCAATATGAACTCGGTGACCGGTCCCCGGCTGGCGGCATCTCTCGCCCGGCGTGGCGGCCTCGGCGTGTTGCCGCAGGACATGCACCTGCAGGACCTGGATGCGGCCATCCGCTGGGTGAAGTCGCAGCCCGTGCAGTACGACACCCCGTTCGTGTTCGCCCCCGACGCCACCGTGGCCGACGCGCTGCGCCAGGTCCCGCCGGTCACCGGTCAGGGCCTGGTCATCCACGACGGTGACGATACCTACCTGGGCTGCATCGACGCGGCCAGGCTCGCCTCGGCGTTACCGGACGCCCGCCTGGGCGATCTGCTGCACGGCCCGCTCACCTCCCTCGACGCCGAAGACATCGACGGGCCGCGCAGCGCTTTCGACGTGATGACGGCCGCCGACCTCGACTTCGCGCCGGTGTTGCTGCGCGGCAAGCTGATCGGCACGCTCAGCCGCAAGAGCGCCCTGCGCTCCACGCTGTACCAGCCGGCCGTGGATGCGTCCGGCCGGCTCCTCGTCGCCGCCGCCGTCGGGATCAACGGCGACGTCGCCGCCAAGGCCCGCGCGCTCGCCGCCGCCGGCGTCGACGTGCTCGTGCTCGACACCGCGCACGGCCACCAGGCCGGCATGATCCGCGCGCTGCGCACGGTTTCGGAGCTCAAGCTCGGCATCCCCATCGTGGCCGGCAATGTGGTCACCGCCGACGCCGTCGAGCACCTCGTCGGCGCCGGGGCGAACATCATCAAGGTGGGCGTCGGGCCCGGCGCCATGTGCACCACCCGGATGATGACGGCCGTGGGGCGCCCGCAGTTCTCCGCCGTGATCGAGACCGCCGAAGCCGCCGGCAAGCTCGGCGCACACGTCTGGGCGGATGGCGGGGTGCGCTACCCGCGCGACGTGGCGCTCGCGCTCGCCGCCGGGGCCGCGTCGGTGATGATCGGGTCCTGGTTCGCGGGCACCATCGAAGCGCCGGGCACCCTGGACACGGACGCATCCGGCGCCCTCTACAAGGAGAGCTGGGGCATGGCATCGACCAAGGCCGTGCAGCAGCGCTTCGACAGGCTCGACGCCTACGAACTGGCCCGCAAAACCCTGTTCGCCGAGGGCATCTCGTCCTCGAAGATCTACCTGGACCCGTTGCGTCCCTCGCTCGAAGACCTGCTCGACATGATCACCTCCGGGGTGCGCAGCTCGTTCACCTACGCGGGGGCGGCCAGCGTGGCCGAATTCCACGACCGGGCGAAGGTCGGAATCCAGTCCGCAGCCGGCTACGAAGAGGGCAAGGCGCTCGTGGTTTCCTGGTAACGCAGGCGTGTTACCGCGCAGGCAGCCCCGGTATAGTTGACCCTCTAATGGACGACCCCCCTTCTGCGAATTCACTCGACCATAAACCCTCGCCCGTGACCCGCGGCGGTGCTGCCCGTGTATGAGTGGATCATGCTCGGGATCGGCCTGATCCTGACCCTGGGCACGGGCCTGTTCGTGGCCAGCGAATTCGCGCTGGTCAACCTCGACCGATCCGACCTCGAGGCACGCCGCGACCGCGGGGAAACCCGCCTGGCGATGACCATCGCCGCGCTCAAGATCACCTCGACGCACCTCTCCAGCGCCCAGCTGGGTATCACCCTGACGACCCTGCTCACCGGGTATGCGCTGGAGCCCGCGATCAGTTCCCTGCTCGCGGGACCGCTGGGCCTCGTCGGCATCCCCGAGCCCGCGGTGCCGGTGGTGGGATCGGCCGTCGCCATCGTGCTCGCGACCCTGGTCTCGATGATCGTCGGTGAGCTCGTGCCCAAGAACTTCGCCCTGGCGCTGCCGATCCAGACCGCCAAGGTCGTCATCCCGTTCCAGACCGTGTTCACCACGGTGTTCAAGCCCGCGGTGACCGTGCTGAATGAAAGCGCCAACGGCCTCCTCCGGATGGTCGGCATCGAACCCAAGGAAGAGATCTCCGGGGCCCGCACTGCCGAGGAACTCTCCTCGCTCGTGCGCCGGTCCGCCAGCGCCGGCCTGCTCGAGGCCGACACGGCGACCCTGCTGCACCGCACCCTGCTGTTCTCCGGGCACACCGCATCCGACGTGATGACCCCCCGCCCCCGGCTCGCCAGCATTCAGCGCAACGCCAGCGCGCAGGCCGTCATCGACCTCACCAGGCAGACCGGCTACTCCCGCTTCCCCGTCATCGACGAGAGCGCCGACGACGTCGTCGGCATCGTCCACGTCAAGCAGGCCGTGGCCGTACCGCGCAAACGACGCTCGGACGTGCCGGTGTCGGCCCTGCAGTCTGAAGCGCTGCGCGTGCCGGAGACCATGAAGCTCGACGGGTTACTCGGCGAGCTGCGGGGCCGCGGCTTCCAGATGGCCGTCGTCGTCGACGAATACGGCGGAACCGCCGGCGTCGTCACCCTGGAGGACCTGGTGGAGGAACTCGTCGGCGAGGTCGCCGACGAGCACGACCGCACCAGGGCCGGCATCGTGCGCTCGCAGGGCTCCCTGACCTTCCCCGGCATGCTGCGGCCGGACGAGCTGCACGAGCGGGCCGGCCTGACCGTGCCAGAGGACGGCCCATACGAGACCGTCGCCGGCTACGTGATGAGCGAACTCGGCCGGCTGCCCGTCGTCGGCGACCTCGTGCGCATCGCCAGCGGTGAACTGCGGGTGGAACGGCTCGACGGCCGTCGCATCGACCGTTTGCGCTACACCCCTGACCCTGTCGAACCCGGCGCGCCCGCGACCGGCGTCGTGCGCACCATCCAGAAGGCACCAGTGACCACTTCATCACAGACCAAGCGGGTGAGCGGCCGATGAACGACTGGGCCGGACTCGGCTGGCTGTTCGTGCTGCTGCTCGGCAACGCGTTCTTCGTCGCCGCCGAATTCGCCGTGATCTCAGCGCGCCGCTCCCAGATCGAACCCCTCGCGGAGGCCGGCAAGCGCAGCGCCAAGACCGCGCTGTGGGCCATGGAGCATGCCACGCTGATGCTGGCGACCTCCCAGCTGGGCATCACGGTGTGCTCGCTGCTGATCCTGAACGTCTCGGAGCCGGCGATCCACCACCTGCTGGAGATCCCGCTGGAGCTCACCGGGCTCCCTGAGGAGGCCATCGGCACCATCGCGTTCATCATGGCGCTGCTCATAGTGTCGTACCTGCACGTCGTCTTCGGCGAGATGGTGCCCAAGAACCTCTCATTCTCGATCCCCGACCAGGCCGTCCTGATCCTGGCCCCGCCGCTGGTGTTCTTCGGCCGCCTCGTCAAGCCCGTCATCGTGGCCCTGAACTCCACCGCCAACGGCGTGCTGCGCCTGTTCGGTGTTGCACCCAAGAACGAGGCTACGAGCACTTACACCCTCGACGAGGTGGCAACCATCGTCACGCAGTCCACCAGGGAGGGCGTGCTCAGCGACGACTCCGGCGCGCTGTCGGCGGCGTTCGAGTTCACCACCAAGACGGCCAAGGACATCGCCGTGCCGCTGGACCAGCTGGTCACCCTGCCGGAATCGGCCACCCCCGCCGACGTGGAGAAGGCCGTCACCCGGCACGGATTCTCGCGCTACGTGCTCGACTACGAATCCGGCGAGCCCAGCGGTTACATTCACCTCAAGGACGTGCTCGGCCTGGACGTCGACCCGGTCGACCCCGTCGACACCGGCAGGACCGGCTACACCGACCCGATCCCGGCCAAGCTGATCCGCCAACTGGTGTCGATCTTCGAGGACACCGACCTCGAGGATGCCCTGGCCACCATGCGCCGCTCCGGCGCACACCTGGCCCGCACCTTCACCGTCACCGGCGACGCCACCGGAGTGCTGTTCCTGGAGGACATCATCGAGGAGCTCGTCGGCGAAGTGCAGGACGCCACCCGCCGGCTCTAGGTGTCAGGCCGTTGCCAGCGCCGGCAACGCCGCGAGGATGCTCGTGATGACGCCCTCATCCAGGTTCGACGGAGCCTGGTGCCTGGCCCGCGCGCGGATGCTCGGGTGGCCGTTGGCGACGGCATAGGAGTGCCCGGCGGCGTCGAGCATCTCGGCGTCGTTCAGGTAATCGCCGAAGGCCATGGTCTGCTCCCGGCTGATGCCCAGGTGCTGCTGCAGACGGATGAGCGCCGTGCCCTTGTTGGCTCCCGGCCGCATGACGTCGACCCAGTTGGCGCCGGAGACGACAACATCGGCGGCCAGGTCGAGGGCGCGAACGGCCGGTCCGGTGCGGGTCTCGGCGCGGCCGGCGTCGAAAATCGCCAGTTTGAGCACGTCATCGTCCGCGGCGGCCACCGTGACATCGGCGACCGTTGCCAGGGCCGCGTAGTACGGACGCACCTGCGCGACGAAAGCCTCATCGGTCCGTTCGATGTACGCGGACCTGGCCCCGCACACCACGATGCCCAGGTCGGCGCCGGCGGCGGCCTGGGCCCGCACCCACTCGACGACCGGGGCGATGATCGATCCGACGACGGGTTCGATGGCGATGCTGACGCCGTCCCGCACAATGTTGGTGCCGTTCTCGGCGATGTAGACCAGCCCGTCCCGGTCGCCGAAGACGGCCTGCAGCGTCTGGTACTGACGCCCGCTTGCCGGGGAGAACAGGATCCCGGCCGCCAGGATGCTCTCCAGCAGCGGCCAGAAGCGCCCGGGGACCGCTCCGTCGGCGTCGAGCAGGGTGCCGTCCATGTCGCTGGCGATCAGGCGGATGTCGGTCGGCCGGCTGGTGGCGGTCTCACTCGGGTGGGTCATTCGGTCCAGCCTAGTTCTTCTCGCCCGGCGACGACCGGGCCCCCTCGTGGGCCTGGGGCACCCGGCGTACCCTGACAGGCATAGCTGGAAAGCGAGGACACACTCATGTTGAGTCAACTGGAAACCGTGGCGGTCCTGCCCGCCAGGGACATCAAGCGGGCCCGGTCCTTTTACACCGACAAGCTCGGCCTGGAGCCCACCGACGTCCGCGAGGGCGAGATGCGCTTCCGCACCCCCTCCGGCGGGTCGGTGCTGGTGTACGAAACCGAGAACGCGGGCACGGCCAAGAACACGGCCCTGATCTGGATGGCCGACGACGTCGACGCCGAGGTCGCCCGGCTGAGGGAGGCGGGCGTGGTGTTCGAGGAGTACGACCTGCCCGGCCTGAAAACCGAGAACGGCATTGCCACCACCGACCAGGAACGTGCCGCCTGGTTCAAGGACTCGGAGGGCAACATCCTCTGCGTCGCCCAGGAGGTATAGGTCGCTAGACCGCCGGCCAGGCTGCCCTGGCGTACTGGCCGGGCCAGTAGTCCAGTGGCACGCCCAGCTCGGCGGCGGCGCGGAGGGCGAAGTGCGGGTCGCGAAGGAACTCGCGGCCGAGCATGACGGCATCCGCCGCGCCGGAGGCAACGATCTCGTTAGCGTGTGCGGCCGTCGTGATGAGCCCGACGGCGTTGACCGGTACGGCGGCAGTGTCCTTGACGAATTGCGCCAGGGGAACCTGGTACCCGAGGGTCAGGGGAATCTGCACGCCGGTGACGTTGCCGCCGGAGGACACGTCGAAGAAGTCGGCCCCGGCCTGGGCGGCCCACCCGGCGACGACGGCGGTCTCCTCCACACTCCAACCGTCGACTGTGTAGTCGGTTGCGGAGAACCGCACCAGTAGCGGAACACTCTCGCCGACCTCGGCCCGGACGGCCTTCACCACGCGCAGGAGCAGGCGGGCCCGGTTCTCCAGTGAGCCGCCGAACTCGTCGGTGCGCAGATTGCTCAGCGGGGACAGGAACTGGTGCAACAGGTAGCCGTGGGCGGCGTGCAGTTCCAGGACGTCGAAGCCGGCGACGATGGCGCGTCGAGCGGCCGTGACGAAGTCGGCGACGACGGTATCGATGCCCGCGTGGTCGAGTGCCATCGGTGCCGCGTAGCCGGGGAAGGCGATGGCGGAGGGCCCCAGCGTCGGCCAGCCGCCCTGGTCGGCGGGCACGCTGCCGTGCAGGCTGGTGCCCCAGGCCGGCCAGGTGGACGCCTTCCGGCCGGCGTGGGCAAGCTGGATGCCGGCGGTGGCGCCCTGCCTGTGCAGATAGTCGACGATGTGCGCCCAGGCGGACGCCTGGGTGTCGTTCCAGATCCCGGTGTCCCGGTCGGTGATGCGGCCCTCCGGGCTGACGGCGGTGGCCTCGGTGACGATCAGCCCGGCGCCGCCCGCGGCCATCGAGCCCAGGTGCACCAGGTGCCAGTCGGTCGGCACGCCGTCCCGCTCGATGACGGAGTACTGGCACATCGGCGCGACCCAGAGCCGGTTGCGAATGACAACCTCGCGCAGGCGGATCGGGTCGAACAGGGAGACCGCCGCGGCGGAATCGGCTGCGGCGGGGGCGAGGACGGTGCTGATATCGGACACCGAAACAACCTATCGTGAGTGCATGGCGAAACCTCGACGATGGCTGGAATGGGAGGCCGCCCAGGCCCGCGACTGGATCGCGGTGCCGCAGGCGACCGATGACAAGTACAGCCGCGGCGTGCTGGGCGTACGCACGGGTTCCACCGAGTACCCGGGCGCGGCGGTGCTCGGTGTGGAAGCCGCGAGCCGCACCGGGGTGGGCATGCTGCGCTACCTCGGTCCCCGCCGGGTCGGGACCCTCGTGATGCAGCGCCGTCCGGAGGTGGTGACGGTCGACGGCCGGGTGCAGGCCTGGCTGCTCGGCTCGGGCATGGACGCCGGCAGCCGCAGCCCGGAGACCACCAAACAGCTGCAGAAGGCGCTCCGTCAGGGTCTGCCGACGGTGCTCGACGCCGGCGCGCTCGATTTGGTCGGTGCCGGCACCGGCCCCCGGCTGATCACCCCGCACTACCGGGAACTGGCCGCTCTGCTGGGCCGGTCCGGCGAGAATGTCACCGTCGACGACATCGCCGGTGAGCCGGGGGAGTGGGCGATCCGCGCCGCCGTCCTGCTCGATGTCACGGTGCTGGTGAAGGGCAGCGTCACCCACCTGGCCTCACCGTCCGGTATCCGCCTGACGGTATCCGGCGCCCCCGCCTGGCTGGCGACGGCCGGTTCCGGTGACGTGCTGGCCGGCATCCTCGGTGCCCTGCTGGCCACGAACAGCGCGCGTATCCAGGCGGATGCCGACGCGCTCGCCGCGCTCGCCGCCACGGCCGCATTCGTGCACGCGGCGGCGGCGCACCGGGCGTCCGGCGGTGGCCCGATCGTGGCGCTCGACGTTGCCCAGGCCGTTCCGCCGACGATCGCGGCGCTGCTGGCCTGACCCGCCGCAGTGGAGTGTGCCACAGTGGAGCGTGCCTGAATTCCTGCGCCGCCCCGCCCTGCTGTGGTGCGGCTTCGCGATCGTGCACGCGGTGCTCATCGCTCTGAACCTCAGCGGCATCGGCTGGCCACTCGGCGACGTGGAACGGGTGTACCTGGGTTGGGCCGAGGCCACGACATCCGGCGCCGTCAGCCTGGGCATCAACACCGACTTCGTCTACCCGATCCTGGCCCTCGCCCCGATTCTCGCATCGCTGGTCTTCGGCGCCGGGCCGTACGCGCTCACCTGGCTCGGCCTGGTGACCGTGCTCAACGGGGTCGCCTTCGCCGCGCTCACCGGTCGCCGGCCGGGTCCGGCGGCAGCCCTGGCCGCCTGGTGGTGGCTGCTGTTCCTGCTGCTGCTGGGCCCCATCGCGTTGGCCAGGATCGACTCCGTGACCGTACCGCTGGCGATTCTGGGCCTGCTCTGGCTGCGCCGCCGGCCGTTCTGGGGAGCGGTGCTCCTGACCGTCGCCACCTGGGTCAAGGTCTGGCCGGTCGCGGCGATCATCGCGCTGGTGGTGGCCTCGAGGCGGCGCTGGCAGGTGCTGGCCGCCTTCGCCGGCACCTCCGCGCTGATCATCGGAGCGGCCCTCGCCGCCGGTAGCGGGGTCACGATCCTCAGCTTCGTGACCGAGCAGACCAACCGGGGGATCCAGATCGAGGCGCCGGTGGCGTCCTGGTGGTTGTGGCAGTCGGCCCTGGGCATCCCCGGCGCCGTCGTGTACTACGACCAGCAGATCCTGACCTACCAGGTGATCGGTGCGGGCACCGACCTGGCGGCGGCGGTGCTGACCCCGCTTCTGGCACTCTGCGTCGGCGTGGTGCTGCTATTGGGCTGGCGCGCCCAACGCGCCGGTGCATCGGCCGACCTGCTGTTCCCGCCGCTGCTGCTGGCCCTGGTGCTCACCCTGATCGCGGTCAACAAGGTGGGCTCGCCGCAGTTCATCACCTGGCTGGCCGCCCCGCTGATCCTCGGCCTGGTCTCGTCCTGGCGAGCCTGGCGGGGCCCGGCGCTCACGGCCCTCGCGATGGCGGCGCTCACCCAGATCGTCTACCCGTACTTCTACAACGACCTGCTGGCCACCACCCCGGCCATGGTGCTGATCCTGTCGGTGCGCAACCTCCTGGAGCTGGTGCTGCTGGGCTGGATGCTCGTTCGCATCTGGCGGCTCGGCGCCGCCTCCGCAACACTGTCAGAGAGCACCGCCGCCAGTCCCGGTGCCACAGCGCATCGCCCGATCCTCAAGGAGTAGTCATGCTCGTCGCATTCTCGGTCGCCCCGTCCGGCGGCCCCACCGATTCGGTGCACGATGCCGTCGCCGCTGCGGTGAAAGTCGTCCGCGAATCGGGCCTGCCCAACCACACCGATTCGATGTTCACCACCATCGAAGGCGATTGGGACGAGGTCTTCGCCGTCGTCAAGGCGGCGACGGATGCCGTCGGCGCGTTCGGCTCCCGGGTGTCGCTGGTGCTCAAGGCCGACATCCGCCCCGGCTATTCCGGTGAGCTCACCGCCAAGCTGGACCGCCTCGAGGCGGCTATGGACGAGGCCGGCGGAGCATCCTGACACCGGCCTGGCGCCGCCGCGTCACCGTCCAGACACGACCGCCCCGTAGTCTGGATTGATGCCCTCACTCTCTGACGGGTCGACGCGCCTGTCGCCGACCCGCGTTCGCCTCGCCCTCCTGGCTCTCGCCCTCGGCGGCTTCGCGATCGGCGCCACCGAGTTCGTCGCCATGGGACTGCTGCCCAATCTGGCCGCCGACCTGCTGCCCGGCCTCTACGCGTCGTCGCCGGATGCCGCCAACGCCCAGGTCGGCTGGCTCATCTCCGCATACGCTCTCGGTGTCGTCGTCGGGGCGCCCACGATCGCCGCGGCCGCGGCCCGGTGGCCACGCAAACAGCTGCTGCTCGTTCTGCTGGCCTGCTTCACCCTGGCCACCATCGCTTCCGCGCTGCTGCCGACCTTCGGCCTGGTGCTGGTGGCCCGGTTCGTCGCCGCCCTGCCGCACGGCGCCTATTTCGGCATCGCGTCGCTGGTCGCCGCCGAGCTGATGGGCCCGGGCAAGCGGGCACGCGGTGTCGCGATCGTGCTCTCCGGCCTCACCATCGCCAACGTCATCGGCGTGCCCTCGATCACCTGGCTCGGCCAGGTTGCGGGCTGGCGGGTCGCCTACATAGCCGTGGCTGCCCTCTTCGCGGTGACCTTCGTCGCCGTGATCGTGGCCGTGCCGTTCCAGGCCGGGAACCCCGGCGCCACCATGCGCAACGAGCTGCGCGCCTTCGGGCGCCTGCAGGTCTGGTTCGCGCTCCTGATCGGCGCCGTCGGGTTCGGCGGTCTGTTCGCCGTCTACACCTACGTGGCCCCGCTGGTGATCGAGGTCACCGGGCTGCCCGCTCTCGCGGTGCCGCTGGTGCTCGTCGTGGTGGGCCTGGGAATGACCGTGGGCAACTTCGCCGGCGGCGTGTTCGCCGACCGCAGTGTGCGGCGCAGCATGTACGCCTTCTTCGCCATCATGCTCGCGGCCCTGCTGCTGCTTGCCTTCTCCGCGCAGCACCTGGCCGGGCTGCTGACCGGGGTGTTCCTGGTCGGCGCGTCGGCGGCGGCGCTGTCGCCGACCATTCAGACCCGGCTGATGGATGTCGCACACGACAGCCAGTCGATCGCCGCGGCCCTCAACCACTCGGCGCTCAACCTCGGCAACGCGCTCGGCGCGTTTCTGGGCGGCATCGTCATCGCGGGCGGGCTGGGCTATCTCGCCCCGATCTGGGTCGGGTTCGGCCTGAGCGTGGTGGGGTTGGCGCTGGCCGTGGTCACCTTCGCGATCGACAGGGTCCGTCGCAAGCGGGGTCAGCACGTACCGTACGGCACCGCACTGATCACGGTGGTCGGCACGGACTGAGCGCCGCGCCGACCCGGCCAGTGGCGTTCTAGTCGGACTGCAGCAGGATGCCGTCGTGGATGGCGCGCTTCCGTAGGGCCACCTTGGTTCCGACATCAAAACCGGCAAGACGGTACTTCTCGCGGATCCGCTTGAGGTACGACTTCGCCGTCTCCTCGGAGATGCCCAGCTGGTGGGCGACCGCCTTGACCGGCTCACCGGCTCCGTACAACGCCATCACCCGGCGTTCCTGGGCGCTCAGCCGCGGCGAGCTGCCGGCGGCTCCGGCGTGCAGGGCGAGGTCGAGTTCGGCGGAGATGTAGGATTCTCCGACGTTCGCGGCGTGGATGGCTTCAACGATGGTGCTGGCCTCCTCGGTCTTGACGAGGTAGCCGAGAGCGCCGGCGGCGAGGGCCTCGCGCACGAGAGCCGGCTCGGAGTAGGTGCTCATCAGCACGGTCTTCACGCCGGCCGTCTTGAGGGTGGAGATCTTCAGCGAGACCGGGATGTTGTCCTTGAGGTCCAGGTCGAGCAACACCACATCGACCGGGAACTCCGGGTGGGTGAGAAGCTCGGGCCAGGTGGTCACGGCGGCCACCATGTTGATGTCGTCCGCGGCGCCTCTGATCCACTCCGTCAGCGCTCCCAGGAGCATCCGGTGGTCGTCGACCAGGGCCAACCGGATGGGATTGTCGATGAGCGTCGCTGCTGTGTTCGTCACTGCTACCTCCTGTTGCATTTTTCCCTGTCGGAGCATCCCGGGCCAACCGGCCCGGTCACGCGTCCGCAGGATTGTCAATACTGCATTCGATGTCGACGTGGAGATGTCCACTACGCACCGAATCGATATGAGGGCCCACTACTCGGATAGCTTGCCATGTCTCCGGGTCCACCCGTCGACGAGGCACCCCCTCGATGATCATTTTGATCGGAAACCGAAGCATTTCACCGATAATATGGCCGTTGGTACGGCCAAAAGGTCCGAAAACCAGCGAAACCGTCGGTTCGGCACCGTCGGTGTCGCTGATCAGGAGCCAGATGGCCAGCAACAGCGCATCGCGCTGAGTCGGCGAGAGCTGACCGGCCAACCCTGACGGGTCATCGAGATTGACGGCGGGGCCGAGGAACTCGGATTCGGTGAGGGCGTGGTGTAGCCAGGTCTCCCGGCGGCCCTCGATGAGGTGCAGTCGTAGCTGGGTGGCGAGCATCGCCGCCGCCGCCGATTTCGTCGAACTGAGCGGCAGGGCGGTGCGTCCGGTGGCGACGTCGTCGAGCAGGGTTTCGGCGTCGAGGTCGATGCGGGCCAGCTCCTCGGATGCGAGCATGCCCACGGCGGAGGACGGCTGGCTGATGGTGCTCTGCACGAGCACCAGGTCCAACTCACGCTGCACGATGCGGCGGAAACCTCGCACGACCGACGCCCCGATCAGCGGCGGCAACACGCACAGGCCGATGGTCAGGATGGCCGGCGCCATCAGCTCGGGGTCGTAGCGTGCCGCGGTGACCGAGCCCGCCGCGATCACGGCGCCGAGGACCAGCGTCGCGGCAACGATCTCCCGTCCGCGCCGCACCGAGACCAGCACGGCAAGCAGGGCGCCGACGGCGGCGGCGGCGGTGGGATAGGTGCCCGCTGCGGTGCCCTGACCGTACCCGGCCAGGTCGAGCCCGACGACGACCTCGCCCAGGGCAAGCACGGCGAGGAACAACCAGGTCGGCATCCGGTCGGGCAGCCTGTTGACGAGGATCAGCGTCACGACGGCCGCGAGCAGCAGAACGATCCAGGCCGCCAGGGTCGGCAACGGGTTCGGATATCGCTCCCACTGGCTCGCGAACCGCCACAGCAGGAACACGGCGAAGAACCCGCTGCTCAGGGAGATGCCGAAGCCGAGGTGGCGGCTACCGAGCCCGGTGCGGTTGGCCAGGGTGGTTTGAACGGTGCGCTGCGGCCGGCGAAAGGTGCGGCGTCGCTCGTCGCGTTGGTCGTCGAGCAACTGCTTGTGCGCTCGGGCCGACGAGCTGCCGGAGTGCGGCGGTGCCGGGGTCGCCGCCGATGTCACTTGGGCACCTCGAGCACGACGGTGGTGCCAGAGCCCGGGGAGGAGAACAGGCGTGCGCTGCCGCCGACGTCGCGAAGGCGGGCCACGACGGACTCGGCGAACCCGAGCCGTTCGGTGCCGACGGCGCTGAGGTCGAACCCCCGACCGGCATCCGTCACCATGGCGCGCACCGTCGTGTCGTCGTCGGAGATCGTGACGTCGGCCCTGGTGACGCCGGAGTGCCTGCGCACGTTTTCGAGGCACTCGCCGAGGGCGAGAAGGAACGAGTCGAGAACGTCGCTGGGCAGCAGCACCTGGCCGCTGCCGTGCCAGTCGACCTCGAGTCCCATCCGGCCGAAACGCTGCTTCACCGACTCGAGGGTGCTGCCGAGCATCGACGTGTTGGACGGTTCCAGCGTGTAGACCCCGGAACGGCTGGGGGTGGGCAGCGCGCCCAGACGTAGCTGGCGGAGCAGACGGGCGTCATCGCCGGATTGTTGTCGCAGAGCGGCGGGGCTGACGCCCACACCCGAATGCGCCAGGAGGGTGAGGGTGGCCAGCACGGTGTCGTGGAGCAACCTGGCGCCCTGCCGGCGTTGCGCTTCGAGTTCGCTGGCATGACGTTCGGCCTGGTGGGCGCGCCCGATCGCGGCGACCCGCTGCAGCACCCGGGGCACGCTCTGCGCAATCCACCAGCCGCCCAGGGACAGGGCGGCCCAGCCGCACACGGTCAGGACCAGGGGCAGCACCGACCCGCCAGACGAGATGGTGACGAACGCCACCCCGGCCACGGTCATGCCGAACGACCCGAACAGGATGAGCTGGCGTCCGGGGCCGACGACGAGCACCGGCGCGACACAGCTGGCCGCGCCGGCAGCCAGGGTGGCGATCAGGGCCTCCTCGACGGGGTTGAGACCGACATCAATCCTGGTGGCCAGCCCGACGACGAGGATGACGGCGTTGCTCAGCAGCACGATGCACACCGCCCAACGGAGTGCGCCGCTCTGACCGAGGACGTATTGGCACCCGACCATCAACAGGATCAGGGACCCGGCGAACAGGACCACGGGCGTATCGAGCCCGCCCGGCACGGCCAGGTAGGCCAGCGACGTCACCGAAGCGGTCAGCCCGGTTATCCGGGCGGTGCGACGAAGGACGCGATCACGCTCTCTGGCAATACGTGGCATGGCTGCAGTACTCCTCATGAGTGCCCTATCCGTCACCTTATCGGCCCCGGTGGCGGATTTACGGCTGTTGACGTGGACTTTCTTTCCGGCGCAGAAGCAGGTGCAGAACCACGCCGCTGACCAGGGCCATGGCCACCGCCATGAACATCCCGGCGAGAACCCCGATGAGCAGGATGAGCGCGCCGGGCTGGCCCGGCTGCCACAGCGGTGTGGCCACGGCGAAGAACACGGCCAGGCCGGCGCCCCAGGCGGCGGCGCTGCCGAGTATCCACCAGCCGGCACCCCTGAGGTGCCGACGGAGCTCGAACCACTGGGCGAAGCCGAGGGCGCACAGCAGCACAGTGGCGAGCAGGATTCCGGCGGTGAATTGGGCTGCTGCCGGCCAGCGCTGCCAGACCTCGGCCCACTCGGCGGGCAACAGCCCGATGAACCAGGCCGCGGCGCCGGCGATGGCCGTGGCGCCGACCCAGCGGCGGCGGTTCAGTGCCGGCACCCGGCTGCGGAGCACGGTCGCCTGCGTCCAGCCGAGCACGGTGCCTTCGGCAGCGCCGGCGAAGATCAACGCCGGCGCCAGCACGGATGAACCGGCGAAGGTCAGCTGGGCCAGGGCCGGGACGAGGAACCCGACACTTTCGCCGAGGCTGACCCACAGCAGCCAATTGCGTAGGAACCTGTCGGCACGATCGGGACCGCTGCGGGGCCGGGGGCCGGGGAGCGGCCTATCGACCGTCATGGGAAGCGACGGGGGCGGCCGGTGCGGGTGATCCAGCCACGGCGGAGCCTGGATCGAGCGGGCCCTGATCGAGCCGGAACGGCGGGTACTCGTCGCGCATCAGCGCGGCATAGACGATCACCCTGTACAGCCAGCGGTTCAGTCCGATGATCAGATCGAAAATCCCGCGCCGGTAGCGTCCGCTGAAGAGCAGGATCACGGCGCCGATGAGGACCAGGATGCCCAGCAGCGAGAAACCGGTGCTGGTGGCGGTGGTCCAGCCGTTGTTGCCGCTCGCGGTCCAGCCCCAGCTGCCGCCGGTGAGGATCGCCACGATGAACAGGTGGGGAATCACCAGGAGCCACCACTTGACCAGGACCAGTCCGTGCGAGAGCCGGGCCGGATAGTCCACCTCGAGGTCGGCCGGATAGTCGGTGGCGGCGAGGGTGAACGGCGGGTACCTGTCGGTGCCGAGCGCGGAGTACGAGTAGAAATTCACCCGCCAGTTCCAGCGCAGCACGCCGACGCTGTAGTTGAAGATCGCCCGCGGGTAACGTCCGGTGAACAGGATGGCGAACCCGGCCACGATCGTGCCGATCCAGAGCCCGAACCAGAGGAAGAACAGCACGATGACGTGCGGGATGACCAGGATCCACTTGACCAGCCACAGCGCCCGCGAGACGTCGGGGTCGAGCCATCCGTTCAGCCGTGCGGGATAGTCGGCGCCCGGCCTGTCGGGATCGGCGCCGGGCTGCCCGGTCGCACCGCCCGGTGCTGGCGTGGCGCCGCTGCGGCTGGAGGGCGCCGGACCGTTGCGGCCCAGGCCGATCACACCGAGGATCACCAGGATCAGCCCGATCACCAGGGTGATGATGCCGACCAGCAGCAGGGTGATCGCCGCGGGCGCCAGGAGACCTGAGCGCACACCGGCACTGACCTGCACGGCGACCGGGCTGCTGCCGTCGGCATTCATCACCACGACGGCCCAGGCCCCGGGCTGCACCGGCCAGGTGATCTCCTGGCTGCCGGGCCCGACTGCGCTGACGGTCCAGAAGTCCTGTTCGGCGGGCGGTTCGGGCCGGTCTGAGCCGGGAATGTCTGCATACCGCGCGCGGAGCGGCGTGGATTCGATGCCGCGCACCTCGGTGTGTGCCACGTTCGCCAAGTAGCTGTCGACGTCGGCCTGCGGCGCGATCCCGAGAAACACCGGGTCGTCGTTGGCTCCCGTCGCCACCAACCGGATCCTGGCGATGTCCAGGTTCAGCGGCGGGGTCGTTCCCGTGGTCGTGACGGGACCGAGCGGAGGACTGGTCAGTGCGTAGGAGTTGGTGACGAGGGGCACCGTGCGGGTGGAGAAGTAGCCGTTTTCACCCTGCACGCCGGCGGCGACGGCGGCAACGGTGCCGGTGGCGGTCAGTCCGAAGCCGATCAGGGTCAGGAACGTGCCGATCAGCAACATGATGAGCGGGCCGGGTTTCATGGCGCCAGAGTTCTCCCGAACGCACTGCGTGTCAACCCTTCCGCGGTTCAGCCGAGCAGCCACCGGAGCTGGTCGCCGATGGCCTGGTCCTCGATGAGGAATCCGTCGTGACCGTAGCCGGACTCGATCACCACGGGGTCGCCGCCGCTCCCCAGTCCGGCCGCGATGACACGCTGGCCGTCCAGGGGGAAGAGCCTGTCGCTGTCGATGCCGACGACGAGGGTGCGGGCCGTGATGCGGGCCAGTGCGGCGTCGACTCCGCCCCGGCCACGTCCGATGTCGTGGGAGTTCATCGCCTCGACCAGGGTGATGTAGCTGTTCGCGTCGAACCGCCGGGTGAACTTGTTGCCGTGGAAGTCGAGGTAGGACTCCACGGCGAACCGGCCGTGCCCGCCCAGCGGGGTGATGTCGCTCTGCCAGCTGCGCTCGAACCGGGAGTTGAGTTCCGACGGGCTGCGGTAATTGAGCAGCGCCATCCGCCTGGCCAGGGCGAGGCCGCGGCTCGGGCCATCGCCGGGCTCGGCGTCGTAGTAGACGCCCGCACGAAAGAGCGGGTCGGTGCGGATGGCCTCGATCTGCACCGAATTGAGGGCGATCTGGTCGGCCGTCGTGACCGGCGGGGCGGCCAGGATGCCCAGCCGGGTCACCCGGCCGGGGTGTTCGATGCCCCATTCCAGCACGTGCATGCCGCCCATGGAACCGCCGACGATCCCGGCCCAGCGTTCGACGCCGATCCGGTCGCTGAAGGCCACCTGCGCCGCCACCTGATCGCGGATGCTCAGGTACGGGAACCGGGGGCCCCACTCGGAGCCGTCCGGCGCGAGGGACGCCGGGCCGGTGCTGCCCTGACAGCCGCCGAGCATGTTCGGCGCCACCACGAACCACCGGTCGGTGTCGATCGCGAGGCCCCGGCCGACGATGCCGCTCCACCAGCCGGCGGTCGGATGCCCGGCCGCCGGCGGGCCGACGACGTGGCTGTCCCCGGTGAGAGCGTGCAGCACCAGAACTGCGTTGTCGCCGGCCGGATTCAGCTCGCCCCAGCTCTCGTAGGCGATCCGCACGCCGGCCAGGTGCCCGCCCGCCTCGAGGTCGAGGGCGCCGATGTCCACGAACCGGCGGCCGCCCACAGGGTCACCGTCACGCCAGGCGCCCGTGACGGGCGGTTTACCCAGCAGCGAGCGCGCCTGCGCGTCGGTGACCAGGCTGGACGGGACGGTGTCCGCGGAGTATTGCCATTCCATACGGCTCCATTGTGGCGATGTTCGGCCGTGGCCGCCGATTGTTACGTCATGCGGGCGGGTGAACGTCGGTGAGCTCTACGCGTTCGCGCGGGATGCCGCGACCACGGCGCGGGCGGCGGCCAGGCCGGCCTCGAGGTCGGCCTGCAGGTCGATGACGTTCTCGATGCCCAGCGACAGGCGCACCAGGCCCGGCGTGACGCCCGCGGTGAGCTGCTGCTCCGGGGTGAGCTGGGCGTGCGTGGTCGACGCCGGGTGGATCACCAGCGAGCGCACATCACCGATGTTGGCCAGGTGGCTGAACAGGCTGAGGTTGTCCACCAACGCGCGCCCGGCATCCACCCCGCCCTTGAGCTCGAACGACAGCACCGCGCCCACGCCCAGCGGGGCGTACTTGTTGGCGGCCGCGTACCAGGGGCTGGACGGCAGTCCCGCGTAGTTGACCGACGCGATGTCGGGGTGGCTCTCGAGGAACTCCGCGATGGTCTGCGCGTTGGACACGTGCCGCTCGATGCGGAGGCTCAGCGTCTCGATGCCCTGGATGAGCTGCCAGGCGCTCGCCGGGGCGATGGCGCTGCCGAGGTCGCGCAGCAACTGCACGCGGGCCTTGATGATGAACGCGAGGGCGTCGCCGACCGCGGTGGTATAGCTGGCGCCGTGGTAGGACGGGTCCGGTTCGGTCAGGCCGGGGAACTTCTCGACGTTGGCCGACCACTCGAACAGGCCGCCGTCGACGACGACGCCGCCGATGATGGTGCCGTGGCCGCCGAGGAACTTGGTGGCCGAATGCACGATGATGTCGGCGCCGTGTTCGAACGGGCGGATCAGGTACGGCGTCGCGATGGTGTTGTCGACGATCAGCGGCACCCCGTTGGTGTGCGCGACCTCGGCGACCAGCGCGATGTCGAGCACGTTGATCTTGGGGTTGCCGATGGTCTCGGCGAAGAACAGCTTGGTATTGGGCCGCACCGCTCTGGCCCACTCCGCGGCGTCGTCCTGGTCTTCGACGAAGGTGGTCTCGATGCCGAGCTTCTTGAGGGTGTACTTGAAGAGGTTGTAGGTGCCCCCGTAAATGGAGCTCGACGACACGATGTGGTCGCCGGCCTGGGCGATGTTGAGCACAGCGAAGGTCGACGCCGCCTGGCCGGAGGCCACCAGCAGGGCGCCGGTGCCGCCTTCGAGGGCGGCGACCCGTTCCTCGACCACGGCCTGGGTCGGGTTCTGGATGCGGGTGTAGATGTTGCCGAACTCTGCCAGCGCGAACAGGTTCTGGGCGTGTTCGGCGTTGTTGAAGACGTAGGAGGTGGTCTGGTAGATCGGCGTGGCCCGCGCGTTGGTCACCGGGTCTGGGCGGGCCCCGGAGTGGACCTGCTTGGTTTCGAACTTCCAGTCTGCGGAATCGCTCATGGGTCGGTCTCCCTGTTCGTGGTCGGGCCGGCAAGCCCGAGGAATCTACAGCGGCGGAACCAGACGCTCCGTTGCTCTGCTGCAACCATAGGCAGGGCTATGCCGCGCGACAACGGTTCGCGAAACACTACGTCATCTGCTGCCGGGCCCGTGCGGCAGCACGATGGTGCCCGTGTGGGTGGACGGCTCCTGCCTGAACAGCCAACGCAGTCGCGGTTCCACCAGCGGCCGGAAGACGCGCCTCACGACGGGCAACGACAGCACCACCGAGATCAGGATGGCCAGCAGGATCACGGCCGGCAGCACCCAGGGCTGCTGCGGACCGTCGAGCACCCCGGTTTCCCGCAGCGGGTAAAGCAGGAAGGTGTGCAGCAGGTAGATGTACATGGTCGCGGCGCCCAGCGGTGTGAACCAGGTCGCCCGGCGCGGCATCAGCATGAGGAAGGCCAGGATGAACAGGAACGACGCCATCATCAGGCCCAGCCGGATGACCCCGGCCCAGAACTGGTCGTAGCCGAACTGCCAGTACGCCTCGTCGTACAGGGTGAAGCTCCGCAGCCGCAGGTCCCGCACGCCGATGATATTGACGGTGACGGCCAGGGCGAGGGCGCCGAAGAGGGCGATCGCGCCGGAACGCCAGCGCCAGACCGCGGCCGGGCGCAGGTGCATCCACCGGGCGGTGAGCGGCCACTGGCGCAGTTTCCAGCCGAACACGAAGAACGGCAGCAGCCCCAGCGTGCGTGACAACGAGAAGGTGCTGTCGATGTCACCGACGTAGCCGGCGCCCACCGAGATGGCGATGCTGATCAGCAGCGGATACCGCATCAGAACCAGGTAGGGCAGCGCCACCCGCCAGATGGCCAGGGCGATCAGGAACCAGAGCGTCCAGGACGGGGTCGAGTAGTCCACCTTGAGGGTGCCGCTGAGCGCCCACTCCACCAGCGTCCAGATGCTTTCGAAGATCAGGTACGGGAAGACGACGTCGGTGATCAACCGGTGCATCTGGCGGGGGCCCGGCGGTCCCGACTTGGCGAAGTAGCCGCTGACGGCCACGAAAACCGGAACGTGGAACGCGTAGATGAACAGGTAGACGCCGTAGGCGGTGTCGGATTCGCCGATCAGCTTAAGGATCGCGTGACCGATCACCATCAGGGTGATGGCGATCCAGCGGGCGTTGTCCCACAGCGGTACGCGGCGCTTCGGCTTGTGCGGGCCGGCGTGGTGCGGGGTCTCTGTCGGCGAACTCATCGGGTCCATTCTCCGGGCAGAATGGGGCAATGGGCAAAAAAAGAGTCGTGGTCACTGGTGCGAGTTCGGGAATCGGAGCGGCGACGGTGCGCCTGTTCCGGGAGCACGACTGGGATGTGGTGGGCGTGGCCCGCCGGGCCGACAGGCTCGAGACGCTGGCCCAGGAGACCGGCGCGGCGGTGTTCGCCGCCGACCTCACCGTGCAGGCCGACGTCGACGCGTTGCGGGACTACCTCGCCGCCTCCGGCCCGGTGAATGCTCTGGTCAACAACGCCGGAGGCGCCAAGGGGCTCGACTCCGTCGAGGCCGGGTCGATCGACGACTGGGCCTGGATGTACGAGATCAACGTGCTCGCGCTGAAACGGGTCACCACCGCCCTGCTGCCGCTGCTGCGCGCCTCGATCGCCGCCGCAACGGATGCCGCGGCCGCCGGCGCTGCCGCGTCCGCCGACATCGTCAACATCACCTCGACCGCCGGGCACACGGCGTACATCGGCGGCGGCGGCTACAACGCCGCCAAGTTCGCCGCGCACGCCCTGACCGAGGTGCTGCGCTTGGAGCTCAGCGGCGAACCGATCCGGGTGATCGAGATCGCGCCCGGCATGGTGCAGACCGACGAATTCGGTCTGGTGCGCTTCGGCGGCGACCCCGAGAAGGCGGCCGCCGCCTACACCAACGTGGTGCACCCGCTCGTGGCCGACGACGTCGCCGCCACCATCCTGGCCGCCGTCGAACTGCCCGCGCACGTGAACCTGGACCTCGTCGTGGTCAAACCCGTCGCCCAGGCCTCCACCACCTTGGTCGCCCGCGGCCCGCTGCTGCCCCGCGTCTAAACCCACGCCGGCCCCAACTGTTGCCCGAACGGACAATTGCGCCCGGCGTACCGGGCGCAATCGTCCGCATCGGCCACAGTCGCGGCCGCGGGAAGGGGAGCGGGAGGCGAGCGGGGCTAGTGCTCGCTCGCCTTCTCGGCGCCGAACCCGGTGAGGGAGCGCACCGCCATCTCTGCGGCCAGCTTGGGGTCCTCCCGGCGGGTGCTGGTGACCGAGCCGAGCCAGCCGAGGAAGAAGCCCAGCGGGATCGAGATGATGCCCGGGTTGTTCAGCGGGTAGATCGCGAAGTCCACACCCTCACCGAACATCGAGGTGGGTGTGCCGGAGAACACCGGCGAGAACACGATCAGCAGAATCGCCGACCCCAACCCGCCGTACATGCTCCACAGGGCCCCGCGGGTGGTGAAACCGCGCCAGAACAGCGAGTACAGGATGGTGGGCAGGTTGGCGCTCGCCGCGACGGCGAAGGCCAGCGCCACCAGGAAGGCGATGTTCTGCCCCTGCACGCCGATGCCGCCGGCGATGGCGAGGATGCCGATCACCACGACGGTGCGCCGGGCGATCTTGACCTCGCCGTCCGGGTCACCCTTGCCCTTCTTGATCACGCTGGCGTAGATGTCGTGCGCGAACGAGGTGGCCGCGGTGATGGTGAGACCGGCGACCACGGCGAGGATGGTGGCGAACGCGATGGCCGAGATGAAGCCCAGCAGCAGCGGGCCGCCCAGCGCCAGCGACAGCAGCGGCGCCGCGGAGTTCACTCCGCCGGGCGAGGCGAGAATGGTGTCCGCACCCACCAGGGCCGCGGCGCCGAAGCCGAGCACCAGCGTGAACAGGTAGAACGCCCCGATCAGGAAGATCGCCCAGACCACCGAGCGTCGGGCCTCCTTGGCGCTGGGCACCGTGTAGAAGCGCATCAGCACGTGCGGCAGGCCCGCGGTGCCGAGCACCAGGGCGATGGCCAGGGAGATGAAGTCCAGCGGGTTGCCGCCGTACTGCAGGCCGGGCGCGAGGATCGACTCCGCCGGGGTGACCGAGGCGTTCGCGACGGCGGCATCGAGCAGGGTGGACAGGTTGAACCCGTTGATCACCAGCACCCACACCGTCATGGCGCCAGCGCCGATGATGAGCAGGAACGCCTTGACGATCTGCACCCAGGTGGTGCCCTTCATGCCGCCGATCAGCACGTACATGATCATCAGCCCGCCGACCACCGTCACCACAATGGATTGGCCGAGCTTGTCGTTGATGCCCAACAACAGCGAGACGAGCCCGCCGGCGCCGGCCATCTGCGCGAGCAGGTAGAAGAAGCACACCGCCAGGGTGGTGGTGGCCGCGGCGACGCGCACCGGCCGTTGGGCCAGCCGGAAGGAGAGCACATCCGCCATGGTGAACTTGCCGGTGTTGCGCATCAGCTCGGCCACCAGCAGCAGGGCCACCAGCCAGGCCACCAGGAAGCCGATCGAGTAGAGGAACCCGTCGTAGCCGTTCACGGCGATGGCGCCGACGATGCCGAGGAACGATGCCGCCGAGAGGTAGTCGCCGGCGATCGCGAAGCCGTTCTGGGGCCCGGTGAAGGAGCGACCGCCGGTGTAGTAATCGGCGGCGGTGCGGTTGTTGCGGCCGGCCCGGATCACGATCACCAGGGTGACGGCCACGAAGGCCAGGAAGATCGAGATGTTCAGGACCGGGTTGTTCTCCGTGGGCTCGACCGCTGCGGCGACAGCGGTCAGGCTCATTCCCAGGGCGCTCATGCGGCGACCTTCGCTTCGAGCTCGGCGCGGAGCTCTGCGCCCAGCGGGTCGAGCACCCGGTTGGAGAAGGCGACATACCAGATGGTGATGGCGAACGTCGTGACGAACTGGCCGAGGCCGAGCACCAGGCCCAGGTTGATGCTGCCGAAGACCGGCCGCGCCATCACATCGGGCAGGTAGGCCGCCACCAGCACGTACGCGAAGTACCAGACCAGGAAGAACACCGCCATCGGCACCACGAACCTCCGGCGCCGGCGTTGCAGGTTGACGAAGCGGTCGCTGGTCTCGAAGGCGACATAGTCGATCGAGTCCTCCGGCCTGGTGTCGTTCAGTGATTCCTTCATGGGGCTCCTTTGCTCCGGTGAGATGGGTGGATGTTAGTCGGTTGTTGGGGCCGGACAGCAAGGGCGAGCGCGTCGAGCACGGCGGGGTCTTCGATGGTGGGCGGGACCTTGTACGGCTCGCCGTCGACGATCTGGCGGATGGTCTTGCGCAGGATCTTGCCTGAGCGGGTCTTGGGCAGCCGGTCCAGGATTCTCACGTCGCGGAACGCCGCCACCGGGCCGATGTGCTCCCGCACCAGGTTGACCAGCTCGGCCGTGAGCAGATCGTGGTCGACCACCGCGCCGGCCTTGAGGGTGACGAAACCGGCCGCCCGCTGGCCCTTGAGCGCGTCGTGCACACCGAGCACGGCGCACTCCGCAACGGCCGGATGCCGGGTGAGCACCTCCTCGAGGGACCCTGTGGAGAGCCGGTGGCCGGCGACGTTGATCACGTCGTCGGTACGGCCCATCACGTAGAGATAGCCGTCGGCGTCGAGGTGCCCGGAGTCCCCGGTGGCGTAGTAACCGGGGAAGGCGGTGAGGTAGGCGTCGACGAAGCGGTCGGCGCCGCCCCAGATGCCCAGCAGGGAGCCCGGCGGCAGCGGCAGCCGGATGACGATGTTGCCGTCCTTGCCCGGCTTGGTGATGGGTGCGCCCTTCGAATCGAGAATCGCGATGTCGTAGCCGGGCACCGGCACCGCGGTGGAGCCGGGTTTGGTGGGCAGCTCCTGGATTCCGCGCGGGTTGGCGCAGATGGCCCAGCCGGTCTCGGTCTGCCACCAGTGGTCGACGACCGGGCAGTGCAGGCCGTCGTTGACCCAGTGGAAGGTCTCCGGGTCGAGCCGTTCACCGGCCAGGAACAGCGCGGTGAGGCTGGACACGTCGTGGCGGGCCAGCTCGGCCAGGTCGGGGTCGACCCGGCGGATGGCCCGGATGGCCGTGGGCGCGGTGAACAACACGTTCACCCTGTAGTCCGCCACGACGCGCCAGAAGGCGCCGGCATCCGGGGTGCCGATGGGCTTGCCCTCGTAGATGATCGTGGTGGCGCCGGCCAGCAGCGGTGCGTAGACGATGTAGGAGTGGCCGACCACCCAGCCGACGTCCGACGCCGCCCAGAACACGTCGTCGGGCCCGATGTCGTAGATGCCCCGCATAGACCAGGTCAGCGCAACGGCGTGACCGCCGTTGTCGCGGATGATGCCCTTCGGGTTTCCGGTGGTGCCGGAGGTATAGAGGATGTAGAGCGGGTCGGTGCTTGCGACGGTGACCGGGTCGGCCGGGGTGGCGGCGGCCTCCGCGTCCGCCCAGTCCAGCCAACGCACGGCGGCATCGTCGGCGGGGTCCCCGGCGTAGTCGGCGGCAGATCCGTCGATCGTGGCACGGTCGCGCACGATGACGGTGTGCACCGAGCCGGCGCTGAGCTCGAGCGCCTTCTGCACCAAGGGGAGATACGGCACCGCCTTGCCGGGCTCCAGGCCGCCGGAGGCCGTGACGATCACCGCGGGCCGGGCATCGTCGATGCGCACGGCGAGCTCGCTGGCCGCGAAGCCGCCGAACACCACCGAATGCACGGCCCCGATCCGGGCGCAGGCGAGCATCGCCACGACGGCCTCGGGGATCATCGGCAGGTACACGATGACCCTGTCGCCCCGGCCCACGCCATTGGCCCGCAGCACCCCGGCGAACCTGGCGACCCGGTCGAGCAGGTCGCGGTAGCTCAGCCGGATGCGGGTGCCCGTCATCGCGGAGTCGTAGATCAGCGCCGTGTGATCGCCGCGGCCGGCCAGGACGTGCCGGTCGAGGGCGTTGTAGCTGGTATTGAGGGTGCCGTCCGCGAACCAGGAGTAGTCAGTGGGGGAGCGCTCTGTCAGCGCCGTGGTCGGCGCGCTGACCCAATCGACGAGCCCGGCGGCCTGCAGCCAGAAGTCATCGCGCTCGTCGATGCTCCGCCGCCAGACATCGCGGTAGCCCTGGGGGGTCGTGCGAGTGGTTCCAGTGTCTTCGATCATGGTGCGAACCTCTCCATTGAAGCTCTCATGTATACACAAGGTGCGGTTAGTCTTGCACACGCCGGGCAATAGGGGAATAGAATGCGCGTGTGTATACAGAGACCGTGAAATCCGCACCGGAGCGGGCGAGCGACCGGGCCTACAGGGTGTTGCGTGACGAGATCCTCGACGGAGTCCTGCCGGCAGGCACGGTGCTGCTCGAGGTGGAACAGGCCGCCAGGCTCGGCGTCTCCCGCACCCCGCTGCGCTCCGCCGTGGCGCGGCTCGTGGCCGCCGGTCTCGTCGCCGGCCGCAGCGGCCGGGGCTTCTCGGTCACCGAGATGTCGGTCGAGTCGATCAACGACCTCTACGAGCTGCGCGAGGCCCTCGAGGAGCGGGCCGCGACGCTGGCCGCGCGCCGCGATGACCGCACCGCGTTCGGGATGCTGCGCGACCGGTTCGTCGCCGCCCCGGCCCTGCTCGATGCGGGCGAAGACGGCATACACGAGTACTACGCGCTGATCGACGAGTTCGACGCCGCCATCGACGCCGCCGTCGACAACTCCTTCCTGGTGGGCGCCCTGGTCACCGTGCGCACCCACCTGGCCCGCATCCGCCGGGTGGCCAGGGGGAACCCGGTGCGGCTGCGGGCCGCCGCGGCCGAACACCTGTTGATCCTCGACGCGATCATCCACGGCGACGCTGCGCTCGCCGCGCACGCCACCCACGTGCACCTGCATCTCAGCCTCGCGAGTGTGCTCGCGGTGCTCGAGGCCACCGAAACGACCTCCTGACCTCCCCGATTCGAAAGGACCACCCTCGTGCAGACAACCTCCGTGCGCGTGCACCCCAGCGAGAACAGCCCCGCCAAGACCGACCAGCTGGCCTGGAAGATCGCCGCCTGCGCGGCAGACCCGGTCCCGGTCGACGACGACGTCACCGAGATGATCATCAACCGGGTGATCGACAACGCCGCCGTCGCCGCGGCCTCGCTGACCCGTGCCGCCGTCGCCGCCGCCCGGTCGCAGGCGCTGGCGCATCCCCGGTCGACCGGCGGCGACGGCGCCACGGTGTTCGGCCCGTCCGACACCGAGAGGGTCTCGCCGGAGTGGGCGGCCTGGGCCAACGGGGTGGCCGTGCGGGAACTGGACTACCACGACACCTTCCTCGCCGCCGAGTACTCGCACCCCGGCGACAACATCCCGCCGCTCATCGCCGTCGCCCAGCACCTGGCCGCCCGCCGCGGCCTCACCGGAGGCGACCTGGTGCGCGGCATCGCGACGGGCTACGAGGTGCAGATCGACCTGGCCCGCTCGATCAGCCTGCACAAGCACAAGATCGACCACGTCGCCCACCTGGGCCCGTCGGCCGCGGCCGGCCTCGGCACCCTGCTGGGCCTGGACCCCGACACGATCTTCCAGGCCGTCGGCCAGGCCCTGCACACCACCACGGCCACCCGGCAGTCCCGCAAGGGCGAAATCTCCTCCTGGAAGGCGTACGCTCCCGCGTTCGCCGGCAAGATGGCCGTCGAGGCCGTCGACCGGGCCATGCGCGGCCAGACCAGCCCCACCCCGATCTACGAGGGTGAGGACGGCGTGATCGCCTGGCTGCTCGACGGACCGGATGCCGCTTACGACGTAGCCCTGCCGGCCGCGGGTGAGCCCAAACGGGCGATCCTGGACAGCTTCACCAAGGAGCACTCCGCGGAGTACCAGGCCCAGGCGCTCATCGACCTGGCCCGGAAGCTGCACCGCGAGCACCCCGAAATCCTGGTGCCCGGCGCGGTGGCGAGCATCGTCATCCACACCTCACACCACACCCACAACGTGATCGGCTCCGGAGCCAACGACCCACAGAAGTACGACCCGCGGGCCAGCCGGGAAACCCTGGACCACTCGGTGCCGTACATCTTCACCGTCGCGCTCCAGGACGGCTCCTGGCATCACGAGGACTCCTACCGGCCCGAGCGCGCCGGCCGGGCCGACACCGTGGCCCTGTGGAACACGGTCAGCACGAGCGAAGATGCCGAGTGGACCCGCCGGTACCACTCCAGCGACCCCGCCGAGAAGGCGTTCGGCGGCCGGGTCGAGATCCTGCTGGCCGACGGCAGCCGTCTGGTCGACGAGCTGGCCGTCGCGGATGCGCATCCGCTCGGCGCCCGCCCGTTCGTGCGCCCCGACTACGTCGCCAAGTTCCGGCTGCTCGCCGCGAACGCCCTGGAGCCGGCCGAGATCGAGCGATTCCTGGACCTCGCCCAGCGACTGCCGGAGCTGACCGCTGCCGAACTCGGCGGCCTCACCCTGGTGGCCCGCCCCGGCCTCCTCGAACCGCTGCCCAGCCTGAACGGAATCTTCTGATGCTCTACTCCGGACTCACCCCCGCCGCCAAGCGCGCGCAACTCCGCGCCGACCTCGCCGGCGGCGAGCTACTGCGTTTCCCCGGCGCGTTCAACCCGCTCAGCGCCAAACTGATCCAGGCCAAGGGATTCGAGGGCGTCTACATCTCCGGTGCCGTGCTCGCCGCCGACCTCGGTCTGCCCGACATCGGTTTGACCACTCTCACCGAGGTCGCCGGCCGCAGTCAGCAGATCTCCCGGATGACCGACCTGCCCACCCTCGTCGACGCCGACACCGGCTTCGGCGAGCCGATGAATGTGGCCCGCACCGTGCAGACCCTCGAGGATGCCGGCGTGGCCGGCCTGCACATCGAGGACCAGGTCAACCCCAAACGCTGCGGGCACCTGGACGGCAAGCAGGTCGTCGACACCGACACGGCCCTCAAGCGCATCCGCGCGGCCGTCGACGCCCGGCGGGATGCGAACCTGCTCGTGATGGCGCGCACCGACATCCGCGCCGTCGACGGGCTGGCCGCAGCGATCGACCGGGCCAAGGCGCTGGTGGATGCCGGCGCCGACGCGATCTTCCCCGAGGCCATGGGCACCCTGGCCGAATTCGAAGCCATCCGGGCGGCGGTGGACGTGCCGATCCTGGCCAATATGACCGAGTTCGGCAAGAGCGAACTCTTCAGGGTCGACCAGCTCGCCGACGTGGGCATCAACCTGGTGATCTTCCCGGTGTCGCTGCTGCGCCTGGCGATGGGCGCAGCCGTTGCGGGCCTGGACACCATCCTCGCCGAGGGCTCGTTGACCAGCCGGCTGCCGGACATGCAAACCCGCGCCGAGCTCTACCGGCTGCTGGACTACGAGGCTTACAATCGCTTCGATTCGGGGATTTTCAACTTCACTCTGAGCGGTCACGACGGCTAGCCCAGCACCACAACGGCACCACGAAGCAGTACCAGCACGGCTAAGTACCTCAGGACGCAAAGGAGCGAAATGACTATCAACCAGCCCACCCACACGGCCCCGGTGCAACAGCCGGTCGTGCCGGAGATCCACCGCGGCCTGGCCGGGGTGGTGGCCGATACGACGGCGGTGTCCAGGGTCAACCCCGACTCCAACTCGCTGCTCTACCGTGGCTACCCGGTGCAGGAACTGGCCGCGCAGAAGAGCTTCGAAGAGGTCGCCTATTTGCTCTGGCACGGCGAGCTGCCGGACGATGTGCAACTGGCCGCATTCGAGGTCGCCGAGCGGTCACTCCGGCGCCTGGACCACTCGGTGCGCCGGGTGATCGACGAGATCCCCACCTCCGCCGATCCGATGGACGTGGTGCGCACCGCCGTGAGCGTGATCGGCGCCAACGACCTGAGCACCCCGGACTCGTCGGTGGAGGCCAACCTGGCCAAGTCGTTGCGCCTGTTCGCGCAGCTGCCGGCGATCGTCTCGTACGATCAGCGCCGCCGGCACGGCCTCGACCTCGTCGAACCCCGCGACGACCTCGGTTATTCGGCGAACTTCCTCTACATGACCTTCGGCGAGGTGCAGGAGGTCGAGGTCGTCGAAGCCTTCGACGTGTCGATGATCATGTACGCCGAGCACTCCTTCAACGCGTCCACGTTCACGGCCCGGGTGATCACCTCCACCCTTTCCGACCTCTACTCCGCCGTGACCGGGGCGATTGGGGCGCTCAAGGGCCCGTTGCACGGCGGCGCGAACGAGGCCGTGATGCACATCTTCAGCGAGATCGGCCTGGGCGACGGGTCGGCGGAGCGCGCAGAACTCTGGCTGGAGGACACCCTCGCGCACAAGCGCAAGGTGATGGGCTTCGGCCACCGGGTGTACAAACACGGCGACTCCAGGGTGCCCACCATGCACGCGGCGCTGCTCACCCTGATCGACCACTTCGACCGGCCCGACCTGCTCGACCTCTACGAATCGCTCGCCGACGGCATGAAGACCCGCACCGGCATCCTGCCCAACCTGGACTACCCGGCCGGCCCGGCGTACCACCTGATGGGTTTCGACACCGCCAGCTTCACGCCGATCTTCGTCGCCGCCCGGGTGACCGGCTGGACCGCGCACATCATGGAACAACTGGCCGCGAACGCGCTGATCCGGCCGCTGTCGTTCTACAACGGCACGCCGGAACGCCACGTTCCGCCGGCGGCCGACGGCGACGTGCTCTGACGCCGCGCGAGCCGCTCCATACTGGAGTCATGACTGTACTGATAGCCGGATGCGGCGACCTCGGCACCGAGGTGGGCCTCCGCCTGGTCGCCCTCGGCCAACGAGTGGTGGGAGTGCGCCGCCAGGCCGGGGTGCTCCCGGTCGCCCTCAACGGGCAGTCCGTCGACCTGAGCCGCGAGCGGCCCGAGGTGCCGGCGGACACCGAGATCGTGATCGTGACCGTCGCCGCGGGCAACCCAGACCCCGCGGTGTACCGGGCCGCGTATGTGACCGGCCTGGCCAACCTCCTCGACGCCCTCGACGCGACCGGGGTCACCCCGCGCCGGTTCCTGCTGGTGTCCTCCACCGCGGTGTACGACGTGAACGACGGCAGCACTGTCGACGAGGAGACCCCGGCGGCCCCGGGACCGGGCACCGACTCGATCCTGCTCGAGGCCGAGCAGCTGCTGCGCAGCCGGATCCCGGCCGCCGTCGTGCTGCGCCTGGGCGGCATTTACGGCCCCGGCCGGGAGCGCCTGATCAGGCAGGTCCGCGAGGGGCGGGCGACGATTGCCGCGCGCGGCCGTCTCAGTAACCGGATCCACCGCGACGACGCCGCGGCCATGATCGTGCACCTGGTCTGTCGGGACACGGCGCCCGACCCGCTCTACCTCGGCGTCGACTCGACGCCGGTGCCCGCCACCGAGGTGCTGGATTTCCTCGCCGACGAACTCGGCCTGCCCCACCCGGAGATCGTCGAGACCGGCGGCCGCCGCGGCGGCGACAAACGCGTGAGCAACCGTCGAATCCTCGAGACCGGGTTCAGCTTCACCTATCCGAGCTACCGGGAGGGTTACCGGGCCGTGCTGGCCGGCCAGGCGGTTCGGCACCCGTAAGCCCCACACCGGTCAGGGGGCTGCTGCAGCGCAGCCGGGCGGGCCCGAGCCGCAGCATCCCGTCGGTCAGCGGTTCGCAGCGCATGCCGCCGCGGCCCCGCAGGGCCCGGTGCGCGCCGGGAGCCAGCACCACGTCCATCCAGGCGCACGGGTTCGCCGGCCGGTTGACCAGGAACTCGACCGGGCCGTCGCCGGTGTCGAGCGAGAACGTGGCGCCGCGCAGAGAGTCGATATCCACCCCGCGCAGCAGGACGTTGCGCCGGGTGGCGGCCGGGTCCAGAGTGCGCGGCAGGCCGAGGTCATCCGCCACCTGCGCCAGAACGTCGGCGTTCATCACGGTGACCGACGCGTGTACGTGCGCCGGTTTGGCGAAGTGCCGGTCGCCCACGATGCCCAGGCCCGCCCGCAGGCGGACGCTGGGGTGGCTCTCCGCGCCGACCATCGGCAGCGGCCCGTCGGCCGGGCGCCCCTCGTAGCGGTGCACGGGGGAGGCCAGGAGCAGCACGATCTCCACCTCGGCGCTGTGCGGCAGAAGGCTCACAAGACGGTTACGGCGCCATCCCGGACTCGACCGGCACGAATTCCACGTTGTTGGTGGGGTGCACGGTCTTCGCCGGCGCGCGGGAAAAGCCCTTGGCATCCAGGCGGTTCTCGGCGCGGAAGGTAGCCAGCGCCGTGTCGTACAGGTCGTTCAGCCGAGCGCCGGTGTACTCGCCGGTCGTGCCGTCGGTGAAGAGAATCGCGATGGGGGTCTTGCTGGGGAAGTGGCGGTTCATGCGGATGAAACCGTGGGCGTCCTGGTGCAGTGTGATCATGGGTCAATTCTCCTGTAACCGGGGCGTCGCCGCGGAACCGGGCCCTTCGGCCGCGCACTGCGGCCGCCCGAGGTTCTACCATTGACAAATGCAACCCGACCAGCAGCAAACCGCGCCCCCCGCCACCATCGACCCGCCGCGCGAGGTGCTGGAGTGGACCGACTTCGCCGACGCCTCCAGGTCGCTGGCCTCGACGGTGCTGGCCAGCGGCTTCCAGCCCGATGTCGTGATCGCCATCGCCCGCGGCGGACTGCTGCTCGCCGGAGCCATCTCCTACGCCCTCGGCACCAAGAACTGCGGCTCCATCAACGTCGAGTTCTACAGCGGCATCGACGAGCGCCTGCCCGAGCCCGTGCTGTCCGGCCCGATGCTCGACGCCCCGGCCCTGGCGGGCCTGCGGGTGCTGCTGGTCGACGACGTCTCCGACTCCGGCCACACCCTCGCCCTCGTGGTCGGCATCCTCAAGGAATCGGCCGGTGAGGTGCGCTCCGCCACCCTGTACACCAAGCCGCGCACCGTGCACGTGCCCGACTTCACCTGGCGCGAGACCGACGGCTGGATCGTCTTCCCTTGGTCGTCGCTGCCGCCCGTGACGGCCACCCCGCTCACCTCGGTGGTCGACGCATGAGCATCCACCTCGTCGGCGGCGGCTGGGCCCCCGAAAACGACACCGAGAACGACGCGGCGGTCTTCGGGCCGTTCCTGGCCGAGGCCGCCCTGCGGGCCACCGCCGCCGGCCGCACCGACCCGCGGATCGCGATCATCGTGGTGCGGAACGGCGACGGCGACGACCACGCCGCCAAACTCGTCGCCGCGCTCGAAGCAGCCGGCCCGCTTGACCCCGTCATCACGTCGCTGGCCCTCGATGGCCTGGCGACCCTGCTGGCGGTGGCGGATGCCGACGGCATCGTCATCGGCGGCGGCCTCACCCCCGCCTACCTCACGGCCGTCGCGCCCATCGCCGGTGAGATCCGCCGCCAGGTGGCCGCCGGCATCCCGTACCTGGGCTACTCCGCCGGCGCGATGATCGCGGCCGAGCGAGCCCTGCTCGGCGGCTGGCGCATCGGCGGCGTGCCGGTGAGCCCGCAGGAAGCCTCGGAAGACCTCGACGAGATCACCATCGAGAACGGCATCGGCCTGCTCGACGTGACCGTCGACGTGCACGTCGCCCAGTGGGGCACCCTGAGCCGCATGGTCGCCGCCACCGAGGCCGGACTCATCCGCGGCGGCCTCGCCGTGGACGAGGGCACCGTGCTGATCGTGGGCCAGGGCACCCTCGGCGTGGCCGGCGCCGGCAGTGTCTGGACCGTCAGCGAATCCGAGGGCGGGGTGCTGGTGAGCACCTTCGGCGCCTAGCGGATGGCAGAACCCGCGCTGATCGCGGCGCCGATCGACCCCGGTTGGGCGCGCGCCTTCGGCGTCCCCGGCGCGGGGGATGCGCCGGTCGACGTGAACACCGTGGACCCGTTCGCGGCCCCGCTCGCCTTCGCGCGGGCCGACGCCGCGGCCGGCGAACGGGTGCTGCCCGCGCCGGAGCACATCCTGCGGGCCTTCCGGCAGCCGTTCGCCGACGTGCGGGTACTCATCGTGGGCCAGGACCCGTACCCGACCCCAGGGCATCCGGTGGGCCTGGCCTTCTCGGTGGCCGCTGAGGTGCGCCCGGTGCCGCGGAGCCTGAGCAACATCTTCACCGAGCTGCACGACGACCTCGGGCTGCCGACCCCGGCCACCGGCGACCTCACCCCCTGGACCCGGCATGGCGTGCTGCTGCTCAACCGGGTGCTCACGGTGCGGGCCGGCGCCGCGGGCTCGCACCGGCGACACGGCTGGGAGGCCGTGACCGAGCAGGCCATCCGGGCGCTGGCCGCCCGCGGCACGCCGCTGGTCGCCATCCTCTGGGGCAAGGACGCCGAAAACCTCGCCCCGCTACTGGGAGACACCCCCACCATCGTCTCCGCGCATCCGAGCCCGCTGTCGGCCCGACGTGGATTCACCGGATCGCGCCCGTTCAGCCGGGCGAACGCGCTGCTGGCCGCGCAGGGCGCCGCGCCCATCGACTGGTCGCTGACGGTAGCCTGAACAGCATGTGGAGAGGACCCGTCCGGTGTTAGAAGAGGAATACCAGCCCCGTCGGCGGCTGCCGCGTCACCTGTCTCCGGCGCCGGCGCCCGAGGCGCCGTTCGAGTACGCGCTGCGCGACGCGGTGGAGACCGACCTGCCCCATATTCAGGAGATCTACAACTATTACGTCGCGAACAGCACCGTCACCTTCGACGAGGATGCGATGACGCTTGCCGAATGGCGCGACAAGTTCCACTACCTGGCCAAGCTCGGCATGCCGTTCATCGTCGCCGAGTCCCCTGCCGGCCAGCTGCTCGGCTACGCCCTGGTGAGCCCGTGGAAGCAGAAGAAGGCTTACAGGTTCACCGTCGAGAACTCCATCTACCTCGGTGCCGCCTCCACCGGCAAGGGGCTGGGCCGGGTTCTGCTGGCCGAACTCATCGAGCGGTCCAGGGCCGCCGGCCTCAAGGAGATCATCGCCGTGATCGCCGACCAGGGCGCCGACGCCTCGATCAAGCTGCACCAGGACTTCGGTTTCGAGGAGATCGGCCGGATGGGCAAGGTCGGCTTCAAGTTCGAGCGTTGGCTGGGCACCGTGCTGCTTCAGAAGAGCCTGAAGTAGCGGCAGCCGGCAACTCAGCGGCGCGACAACCGCCCGGTCACCGTCACCACGGCGCGCCGGGGTGCTGTTCCGGCCAGCCAGGCGACGACCCGGTTCTGGCCGCCGACGACGGTGTGCGGGGGAGTCGTGGCCGCGTCGAGAGCGGCGAAGGCCGTGTGCATCACCTCGTCGACGCTCATCAGACGCCGCGGCCCGTCCGGTGACCGCCGGGCGACGGCGTAGAACTCGGTCTCGGTGGGGCCGGGGCACACCGCGGTGACCTTGAGGCCGGTGGCCCGCGTCTCGTACCAGAGCGCCTCGGTGAGGCTGAGCACGTAGGCCTTGGCGGCGGCGTACACGGCCAGCCGCGGCACCGGCTGGAACGCTGCGGTGCTGGCCAGGTTCACCAGTGCGGCCCCGTGCGGATGGGCGAGGGCCGCGGCCTGAAGACCGGGCAGCAGGGCGTGGGTGAGATCCGTCAGCGCCGCCACGTTCACGGCGACCTGGTCGTGCACCCGGCCGGCCGGCGCATCCACCAGGGCGCCGAAATGGCCGAAGCCGGCGTTGTTGACCAGGGTGGCCACCCGGATGTCGCGTTCGGTCAGGTCCCGCACCAGCTCGGGTACGGCGCCGGGTTCGGCGAGGTCGAGCGGAATCACCGTCGACACGGTGCCGTATTTCTCGGCCAGGTCCACCGCGAGGGCCTCGAGGCGGTCGAGCCGCCGGGCGGTGAGCACCAGGTCGGCGCCGCGGCGGGCGAGCTCGTGCGCGAAGCCCACCCCCAGCCCGCTGGACGCGCCGGTGACCAGGGCGGTCGTGCCCATCGGGTTGTACAGCGCGGCAGTCTTGGTGCGGGTCATCCTCCGAGGCTACCCGCGCCGGGGTTTCCGGCGCCAGCATGGCTAGGCTCGGGGGATGGCCGACCTCTTCGAACTGACCGCCCTCGACCAGTGGCGGTCGCTGCAGCGGGGCGAGATCAGCCCCACCGACCTCACCGAGCACTACCTGGCCCGCATCGAGCGGCTGAACCCCGGGCTCGGCGCTTTTGTCACCGTGACCGCCGAGGCCGCCCTGGCCAGGGCCCGGTTCGTGGAGAACGAGGTGCCCCGCACCGCACCGCTATGGGGCCTGCCCTTCGGCGACAAAGATCTGCAGCTGCGCGCCGGCGTGCCCGCGCGCCTGGGCTCCCGGCTGATGCGGGACAACGTGCCCGAAACCAGCGACCTGCTCGTGCAGGCCCTCGACACTGCCGGCGGAATCAGCCTGGGCAAGACCAATACACCCGAGTTCGGTCTGCCCTCCTACACCGAGAGCCTGGCCGCCCCGCCGGCCCGCAATCCCTGGAACCCCACTTTCGGCGCCGGCGGCTCCAGCGGCGGCGCCGCGGTGGCCGTGGCCGCCCGGATGCTGCCGTTCGCACCCGGGAGTGACGGCGGCGGCTCGGTGCGGATCCCCGCCGCCGCCTGCGGCCTCGTCGGCCTGAAGCCGTCCCGGGGCCGAATTCCGGCGGCGAGCGGCCTCGACGTGCCCGGCGGACTGCCGGTGGCCGGCCCGCTGGCCCGCACCGTGGCGGATGCGGCCCTGCTGCTGGACGCCATGATCGCGCCGGGCGGCGGCCGGCCGGAGCATCCGTTCTCGGTGCGGGCGCCCGGGGGAGACGAGCAGCTGCTCGGCGCCGCCATCCGCGGTGAGGGCCGGTACCAGCTGGGCGTGATGACCACCTCGGCCTGGGACGACGCCTACGAGATCAGCCTGGCTCCGGAGGCCCTGGCCGCGCTCACCTCGGCCGTGGACGGCTTCGCGGCGATGGGGCACGGCATCGAACAAACCGCCCTCACGGCAGACCCGAGCTACGCGCCGGCCTTCCGGGCGCTGTGGCAGCTCAGCGCGGCCCGGATCCCCGCCGAAACCCCGGAGCAGGAGGCCCTGCTCGAACCCCTCACCCGGTGGCTGATGCACCGCGGCCGTTCGCTGACCGGCAGCGCCGTGGCCGAGGCGCTGAGCACCCTGGCCGCCTACGAGCGCTCGTTCATCCGTCAGCTGGCCCGCTTCGACGCCGTGCTCACGCCCGCGCTGGCGCTGACCCCGCGACCTGTGGGCTGGTACGACGCCACGGATGGCGAACGCAACTTCGCCCAGCAGGTGCAGTACACGCCGTTCACCTCGATGGTGAATGTCTGCGGCCTGCCGGCCATCACCCTGCCCGTCGCGCAGACCGCCGACGGGCTGCCGATGGGTGTTCAACTGATCGGCCGGCCGGGCGGCGAGGCCACCCTGCTGGCGCTCGGGGCGCAACTGGAGCGCAGACTCCGCTGGCAGGACCGGGTGCCGGCCGGCCTGTGACCGGCGTGTCTTGTTTTGAGTGATTCAAAACAACTGCTAGCGTGAGGGCATGCACAGACACGGAATGGACGACCAGGCGATACCAGCCGCCCTCGACCACGCCGCCGACCATGCCGCCGAGATTCGCGCTGCGGGGCTGAAGGTCACCGCACCCCGGCTGGCCGTGCTTGGCGGGCTCGCCGAGTCTCCGCACGCCACCGCCGACCAGCTCTTCGAGGCCGTCAGCCGGCAACTGCCCGGCACCTCCCTGCAGGCGGTCTACGGTGTGCTCGGCGCCTTCAACACCGCCGGTCTGGTGCGCCGCATCGAACCGGCCGGCTCCGCCGCGCTGTTCGAGCGCCGGGTGGGCGACAACCACCACCACATCGTCTGCACGAACTGCCACAGCGTTCGCGACGTGGAGTGCGTGACCGGCGAAGCTCCCTGCCTGACCCCGTCTGACACCGCCGGCTTCGTCGTGCAGACCGCCGAGGTCACCTTCTGGGGTCTCTGCCCGGACTGCCAGACCGGCACGACGCTCCCCTCGACATCCACCGACTTCTAAACGACGCGAACGACCAGCACATGACACGAAGGAGCACCATGACAACACTGCCCCCCACCACCACCCAGACCGGAACCCCGGTTCCCAGCGACGAGCACTCCCTCACCGCCGGCGCCGACGGCGTCACCGCCCTGCACGACCGCTACCTGGTCGAGAAGCTCGCGCAGTTCAACCGCGAGCGCATCCCGGAGCGCATCGTGCACGCCAAGGGCGGCGGAGCGCACGGCGTTTTCGAAGTCACCGGTGACGTGTCCGCATACACCCGCGCGGCGCTGTTCCAGCCCGGCGCGCGCACCGACACCCTGCAGCGCTTCTCCAGCGTCGCCGGCGAGCAGGGCAGCCCGGACACCTGGCGCGACGTGCGCGGCTTCTCGGTGAAGTTCTACACCCAGGAGGGCAACTACGACATCGTCGGAAACAACACCCCGGTGTTCTTCATCCGCGACGGCATCAAGTTCCCCGACTTCATCCACTCGCAGAAGCGCCTGCCCGGCTCCGGCCTCCGCGACGCCGACATGCAGTGGGACTTCTGGACCCTCTCGCCCGAGTCCGCCCACCAGGTGACCTACCTGATGGGCGACCGCGGCCTGCCGCGGTCCTGGCGCACCATGCCCGGCTTCGGCTCGCACACCTACCAGTGGATCAACGCCGCCGGTGAGCGCTTCTGGGTGAAGTACCACTTCACCTCCAACCAGGGCAACATCGAGATGGAAGGCGCAGAGGCCGAGCTCATCGCCGGCGCCGACGCCGATTACTACCGGCGCGACCTCTACGAAGCCATCGACGCCGGCGACTTCCCGTCCTGGGACGTGCACGTGCAGGTCATGCCCTACGAAGAGGGCAAGACCTACAGGTTCAACCCGTTCGACCTCACCAAGGTCTGGCCGCACGCGGACTTCCCGCTCATCAAGGTGGGCACGCACACCCTCAACCGCAACCCGGGCAACTTCTTCGCCGAGATCGAACAGGCCGCGTTCTCGCCGGCCAACTTCGTGCCCGGCATCGCCGCCAGCCCCGACAAGATGCTGATGGCTCGTATCTTCTCCTACCCGGATGCCCAGCGCTACCGCGTGGGCACCAACTACAACCAGCTGCCGGTGAACGCGCCCCAGTCCCCGGTGCACAACTACTCGCAGGATGGCGCCGCCCGGTACCACTTCAACGACGCCAGCGCCCCGGTCTACGCGCCCAACTCGCTCGGCGGCCCCGTCGCCGATCCGGCCCTCGCGGGCGACGGCAGCTGGGAGTTCGACGGTGCGCTGGTGCGCAGCGCCGCCACCCTCCGCTCCGAGGACGACGACTTCGGCCAGGCCGGCACCCTCTACCGCGACGTCTTCGACGACGCGGCCAAGGCCCGGTTCCTGGAGACCATCACCGGTGCCGTCGGTGGCGTCACCCGCCCCGAGGTCAAGGAACGCGCCATCCAGTACTGGACGAACGTGGACACCACCCTCGGCGCGAGCCTCAGGCTGAACCTGGCCACCGACGCTGCGGCCGGCTCGGCCAACGTGGCCGCTGAGCCCGTCGGCGTCGGCGAGTAACACCCGCACCACCACCTCACTCGCGCGGCCGGCCCAGCCGGCCGGCCGCGCGATCACACACCACCACCAGCACGCGTCCAATGAAGCTCTGCGTCGAAACCAGCCCCACCCGACAGGAGCATCATGAATTCCTACATCAGCATCGCCGGCCCCCGCACCGATCGTTCAGCCGAGCCGGCCGGCTACGTGAGCAGCGGACAGCCCGCCGCGATCCCCACCGGCTACGTCAGCCCGGCCACGCGGCGCGGCGCGGGCAGCTACGTCGCCAGCGAGTGGGTCACCGCCGCGTAACGACCCACCTCGGAACCTTTCACCGGAAATCGCTAGGTGAAACATAGGTAAGGCATGCCATACTTAGGCCATGCTTACCTCGACAGTCGCTCCCGCGCCGGCCGCCGCACGCGTGCGGGCACCGCGCCCCAGCTACCGCCCGTTCGCCGTCTCGGTGGCCCGCGTGCAACGTCTGTCGACAAATTTCACCCGGGTGACCTTCACCGGCCCCGACCTGCACGAATTCGGCACCGCCGGCCTCGATCAGCGCATCAAGCTCGTCCTCCCGCTGCCCGGCGTCGGGGTCTCGTCCTTCCCGCAGAGCGACTCCTGGTACGAGACCTGGCGCGACCTGCCCGCGGAGCGCCGGAACCCCCTGCGCACCTACACCGTGCGGCACGCCCGCCCCGAGCACCGCGAGGTGGACATCGACTTCGTCACCCACGGCGACGCCGGCCCCGCATCGCGCTGGGTGCGCGCCGCGATCATCGGCGACGAGGTCGCCATCGTGGGACCTGTCGCCGACGGCGACAACCCGATCGTGGGCATCGAGTGGGCCCCGGGCAACGCCAACACCGTGCTCATCGCCGGCGACGAGACCGCCGCTCCGGCGATCTGCGCCATCCTCTCGGCCCTGCCGCGCACCGCTCGGGGCTGCGCCTACATCGAGGTGCCCGAAGACGGCGACGCGCACGAGACCAACGCTCCCGACGGGGTCACCGTGACCTGGCTGGCCCGCAACGGCGCCGCCCACGGTTCTGCGCTCGAATCTGCCGTTCGGGGCTGGACGGCCCGCTTCCTGACCGCACACCACAGCGGTACCGAGCTGCCCGACATCGACATCGACGAGAGCATCCTCTGGGAGGTGCCGGACGGATCGGCTCTCGACGGCGAGCTCTACGCCTGGCTGGCCGGTGAAGCCGGTGTGATCAAGCGGCTGCGCCGCTTCCTCGTCTCCGAGGTCGGCATCAACCGTCGCCAGGTGGCCTTCATGGGGTACTGGCGTGACGGGCGCGCGGAGCACGCGTAGCCGCACGCTTCTGGCGTAGGTAGCCGCCCTTCTCCAGGCCCGCCTCGATCTCGAACCGGTTCTTCAACGGGTCCCGCCCGGCGAGCAGATACAGCAGCGGAAAAAGCATGCCGTAACGCTGCCACTGCACCTTGTGCACGGCCTCGTGCTCGAGCACATCTGCCGTCACGTTCTGGTTGGTGAGGTAGACGGCGCCCACGCAGGAGCCGCCGCGGCCGAACGACCAGGCGGGCAGCCCGCGGAACACGAACAGGCCGTTCCGGCGTTCGACGCGGCCGGTGCTCCAGATCGCACCCCAGACCAGGCCGACGGCGGTGGCGTACAGATACCCGGCCCGGCTGAGCGGGGAATCGAGCAGAAGCCGTCGCATCAGAGGCTCCGGTCGCTGCTGGCCGGCGGCCGGCCGTAGGCCTCGAGCAGCCGCAGCCAGACCTCGCTGAGGGTGGGGTAACTGGGCACAGCGTGCCAGAGCCGGCTGATCGGTACCTCGCCGACCACGGCGATGGTGGCCGCGTGCAGCAGCTCGCCGACACCGGCGCCCACGAAGGTGACACCCAGCAGCACCTCGGTGTCGAGGTCGACGACGGCGCGGGCTCGCCCGGTGTAGCCGTCGGCCAGCACGCTGGCGCCGGCGACTCCGGCCAGGTCGTAGTCGAGCACCCGGATGCGGTAGCCGGCCTGCTCGGCCGCCGCGGCGGTCAGCCCGACCGAGGCCACCTCGGGGTCGGTGAAGGTCACCTGCGGCACCGCGGCGTGATCGGCCGTGGCCACGTGGGTGCCCCACGGTGCGTCGTCGACGATCCGGCCGCTCGCGCGGGCGGCTATGACGTCTCCCGCGGCCCGGGCCTGGTACTTGCCCTGGTGGGTGAGCAGGGCCCGATGGTTGACGTCGCCGGTGGCGTAGAGCCAGTCGCCGGCCAGGGCGGCGGAGTCGCCGGTGACCAGCAGGGTGTCGTCCACGTCGACCCAGTCGCCCGGAGTGAGGCCCACGGTCTCCAGGCCGAGGTCCTGGCTGCGCGGCGCCCGGCCGGTGGCCACGAGCACCTCGTCGGCCGTGATGGTGCGGCCGTCGGCGAGCACCAGGGCCACCTGGCCGGTATCGATGCGGCGGGCCGCGGTGGGGCTGGCGCCGGTGAGCACCTGGACACCCGCGTCGGTGAGGGCGTCGGCCACCAGGTCTCCGGCGAACGGTTCCTGGTCGCGCAGCAGGGAGCTGCGCACGAGCAGGGTCACCTCGGCGCCAAGCGACCGGTACGCGGCGGCCATCTCCACGGCGACGACACCGCCGCCGATGATGGCGAGATGGCCGGGCAGGTTCGTCACCGAGGTGGCGTCCCGGCTGGTCCACGGTGACACGTCGGCAAGGCCGTCGATGTCGGGCAACAGGGCGCTGGACCCGGTGCTGAGGACCACGGCGTGCCTGGCAGTGACGACCACCGGCCCATCCGTCGTCTGCACGGTGACCTCGCGCACGCCGCTGAGCCTGGCGTGGCCGCGCAGCAGGTCGATGCCCGCGGAGGCCAGCCAGTCGGCCTGGCTGTCGTCGTTCCAGTCGTGCGTGAAGGTGGTGCGGCGCCCCAGCACGGCAGCCACGTCGAGCTGCCCGGTGACCGCCTCGGCCGCGCCGGCCACCCGGCGGGCCGCGGCGAGGGCGGCGCCGCTGCGCAGCAGCACCTTGGAGGGCATGCAGGCCCAGTATGAGCACTCGCCGCCGACGAGTTCGGCCTCCACGATGAGGGTGCGGAGGCCCCCCTGCACGGTGCGGTCGGCCACGTTCTCGCCCACGGCGCCGGCACCGATCACGATGACGTCATAGCTACGGGTGGCGGGCATCGCTGCAGAGTCGGTCATCGTCGCAGCCTACCGACCGTTCCCGGGAGGAATCCAGAGTTCGCCAGACTAGCGTCCCTGGAACGCGGCGGGCTGGCGCGAGAGGAACGCCTCCATGCCGATGCGGGCATCCGTCGACCCGGCCAGGCGCGCCAGGGCGGGCTGCAGCTCGGCCTCGGCCGCTGCGGGTCCGTCACGGAGCGCCGTGCGGGCGCTGGCGAGGGTGGCCTGCACGGCCAGCGGCGCCTGCGCGGCGATGCGCTCGGCGAGCTCGATGGCACGGTGCAGCTCGCGACCGTTCGGTACGATCTCCTGCACCAGCCCCATCCGGTGCGCCTCCCTGACGTCGAACATGTCCCCGGTGAGCAGCCAGCGCATGGCATTGCCCCAGCCGGCGGCGCGCGGGAACCGGATCGTGGCGCCGCCGAACGGCAGAATGCCCCGGCTCACCTCGATCTGGCCGAACCGGGTGGACTCGGCGGCGACGACGATGTCGCTGGCCAGCATCAGCTCGATGCCCAGAGTGAGGCAGGTGCCCTGCACGGCGATCAGCACGGGCTTGGTCAGCGCGGTGCCGTCGACCTGCCAGGGGTTGAGGCCGCCCTCAGGCACGATGTCGATACCGTCGGGGCCGAGCCGCGGGCCCACATCGGCCAGGTCGAGCCCGGCGGTGAAGTGCTCGCCGAGAGCGTGCACCACACCCACGCGCAGCTCCGGGTCACGCTCCAGCTCCCCGTAGGCCAGCGCGAGCTGCTGCAACATGGCGAAGTCAGCCGCATTGCGCTTCTCGGGCCGATTCAGCCCGATCAGCAGCAGGTGCCCGCGCCGCTCGGTCACGACTCTCAAGTCCTCCGTGGTCATGGTTGATCTCCTTCGATCAGGCAAGCGAAAAGGTCGTCAGCGGGTGATCGCGCTGATGATGCGCAGGATGCTGGGCAGGTCGTCGATGGCAGCCTCGGGGGAGGACGGCGCGAAGCCGGCGATGGTGGCGCCGGCCAGCGAGAATTCGGCGCGGAGCGCCGTGATCGCGGCGGTGAGGCCCTCCACGGCCAGACCGAACGGGTAGATGTTCGACAGGCCGACGATCGTGGCAGGATCGAGCACGTCGAGGTCGATGTGCACATACACGTGCGCGGCGCCCGTGCGCTTGACCGCGGCCACGACCGCCGCGGGGGTGCCGAAATCCTCCACCGGCACCAGCGGGATGCCCTGCTCCGTGATGTAGACATCTTCGGCCGGGTCGATGTCGCGCACGCCGGCCAGCACCACCCGGTCCGGGCTGAGCCGGGCATCGGCGTCGAGCGCGAGACCGTCGACGCCGTCACCGAGGATGGCGCGCAGCACCATGCCACCGAAGCCACCGGACTGCGAGGATTCGCTGGTGTGCAGGTCGGGGTGGGCATCGAACCAGACCAGCGCGATGTCGCCGGGGTGCCGGCGGGAGGCGTGCTCGACGGCGCCGAAGGACACCCCGCAGTCGCCGCCGATCGTGAGCACCGGCTCCGAACCGGCTCGGAGCACGGCCAACTGCCGGTCACGCACCGTCAGCAGCGCCGAGAACCGGTGGATGCCGGTGTCCAGGGCATCGCCCGCTTCGGCGGGCACGTCGACGGGAAAGGTGACCGAGGAGGGCAGGTCGCCCTGGATCGCCTCCGCCCCGTCGACCAGGCGCATCGCGCGCGGAGAAACCGAACCTTGCCACTGCGGCACGACCACGTAGTTGGGGGACACCACCCCAGTATGCCCCTCGGCCCCGGCCGGGCGCATCTGCCAGTTCGGGGGCGTCGGCCTAGACCGCCTGCGGCATGTCCCGGTAACGGATGGCCGCGCTCACCGCCTCGCGCAGCTCGAATTCGTCCATCCGCGGGCCGTAGCCCGGGGTGTCGCGCTGGATCCGCCAGCCCTCGTTCAGCGGGCCGAGGTCCACGGTGTCGAAACCGAAGTCGTCCAGCAGCGCAGTGACGACCGCGCGGGCCTCGGGGTCGTTGCCGGCGATGACGAGGGCACGGCGATTCGCCGAGCCGGCCGGCTGGCCGTCGGTGGTGAGGTCCGCGGCGTAGATGTGGTTGAACGCCTTCACGACCCTGGCGTCCGGCAGCAGGTCCTGCAGCAGCTCGGCGGTCGTCGAGGTCTCCTCGTCGAGGGCCACGATGTTGCCGTCCCGCTGGGGGTAGTAGTTATTGGTGTCGATCACGAGCTTGCCGGCCAGTTCGGGCAGCGGCAATGTGTCGATGGCGTGCAGCGGGATCGTGACGATCACCAGATCACCGGCCGCGGCGGCCTCTGCGGGCAGGGCGGCGCGGGCCCGCGGCCCGAGTTCGGCCACCAGGCCCTCGAGGGTCGCCGGACCGCGGGAGTTGCTCACCACGACGTCGTATCCGTTGGCCACGCCGAGGCGGGCGAGCTGGCTGCCGATATGACCGGCACCGATGATTCCGAGAGTAGTCATGGTGGTGACAATACAGAACGGCCCCGGGGTATTCCCGTGGCCGTTCCGGATTCACGCTGTGTGAGGCGGTGCGCTACTGCTCGATCGAGGAGGGCGAGCCGGCCTTGAGCGCGGCGAGGCGGGCATCCACCTCGGTGAGCTCACCGAGGTCGTCGAGGCTCTCGAACTGCGCGTCGAGGCTGGATGCGGCGAGTTCGCTGGCGCCACGCACCTTGGCCTCTTCGCGGCGGATCTTCTCCTCGAACCGGCTGACCTCGCTGGTGGGGTCCATCATGTCGATGCTCTTCACGGCATCCATCACCTGCGACTGCGCGGCAGCGGTCTTGGACCGGGCGATGAGTTCGCTGCGCTTGGCGGTGAGCTGGCCCAGCTTGGTCTTCATGGTGTTCAGGCCGGTCTTGAGCTGCTCCACGACGGCGGTCTGGCTCATGATCTGCGGTTCGGCGTCCTTCGCCTCCTTCTCGGACTGCAGCTGGCGGCCGAGGGCCACCTTGGCCAGGTTGTCGAACTTGTCGGCGTCGGCGGCGTTGCCATTCGTGCGCAGTTCGTCGGCCTTGCGGCTGGCGGCGAGGGCCTTGCGACCCCACTCGCCGGCGGCCTGCACGTCTTCGCGGTGGTCGTCTTCGAGCATGCGCAGGTTGCCGATGGTCTCGGCGATCGCGCTTTCGGCATCGGCGATGCTGTTGGTGAAGTCACGCACCATCTGGTCGAGCATCTTCTGGGGGTCTTCCGCGGAGTCCAGCATCGCGTTGATGTTCGCCCGGGTGAGCTGGGCGATGCGGCCGAAGATCGACTGCTTGGTCATGTGAGTGTCCTTTCGAAGGGTGTCAACGCTAAGAAGCTACCGCGTTCCCCTGCACCTTCGCCCGATTCATCGGCAGCGTCGCCGCGGCGGATAGTGTGTGTTGCATGCCGACCCCCCTGAGCCTGACGATCGTGCCGGGCATCAACGACTCCAACGAGAAGCACTGGCAGTCCCGCTGGCAGGCGACACAGACGGATGCCGTGCGCATCCGCCCGGCCTCGTGGGACGAGCCTGACCTCGAGAACTGGATCGCCGCCGTGGACGCGGCCGTCACCACGCCGGACACGATCCTGGTGGCGCACAGCCTGGGCTGCCTGGCCGCCGCGGCCTGGCTGGCGCAGAAGCCCGGCCGCGTTCGCGGCGCCCTGCTGGTGGCGCCGCCGGATCGGTTCGGAGCAGGGTTCCCGCAGGCGGCGCCGAGCTTCCGTTCGGCCGAACCGGTCCTGCTCGGCGTCCCCGCCCTGGTGATCGCCAGTGCTGACGACCCGTATTGCGCTCTCGGCACCGCCCGTAACCTGGCGGCCGCATGGGGCGCCGGCTTCGTCGACGTGGGCAACGCCGGGCACCTCAACGCGGCCAGCAAGCTCGGCGCCTGGCCGGCCGGCCGGGCCATTCTGGACGAGTTCGCCCACAGCCTGGCGGGAATGGTGCGCTGATGACCGACCCGGATGTGCTCACCCGCCAGACCGTCGACCTGCTGCGCGATCTCATCCGCAACGCCTGTGTGAACGACGGCACCGCCGACTCCGGCGGCGAGATCCGCAGCGTGCGCACCCTCGAGGGGTTCTTCGCCGGCTCCGGGCTCGAGCTCGAGGTGGTGGAACCGCACCCCGGCCGGGCATCGCTGATCGCCCGCCTCCGCGGCACCGACAAGACCGCCCCGTCGCTCGCCCTGGTCGGCCACACCGATGTCGTACCGGTGGACCTGGACGGCTGGAGCCGCGACCCGTTCACCGCCGAGCTCGTCGACGGCGAGATTTGGGGCCGGGGCGCCCTGGACATGCTCTACCTCACCGCCAGCTACGCCGTCGTGATCCGCGACCTCGCCATGGGCCCGTTCCGGCCGCGCGGGGACCTTGTCTTCGCGGCCGTCGCCGACGAGGAGAGCGGCAGCCGGCACGGAGTGGGCTGGCTTACCGAGCACCGCCTCGACCTCATCGACGCCGACTTTGTGCTCACCGAATCCGGCGGCGCGCCCGTGGGCGTGCGGCCGTCGATCACCACCACGGTGGGGGAGAAGGGCATTGCCGGCCGACGCCTGGTCGTGCACGGCACCCCCGGCCACGGCTCGGCGCCCTGGGGTGCCCGCAACGCCGCCGTGATCGCCGCCGAGGCTGTGAGCCGGTTGGCCCGGTTCGAAGCGCCCGTGCAGATCACCGCGGACTGGCGGCACTACGTGTCGGTGCTCGGCCTGCCCGCCGAGCTGGCCGAGCGGCTCACCGACCCGGCCCGCATCGACGACGCCGTGCACGAGCTGGGCACCCTGGCCGGCTTCGCTCACGCCTCAAGCCACACCACCATCTCGCCCAACATCGTACGCGCCGGCACCAAGGAAAACGTCATCCCGTCGCTGGCCACCGTCGACCTCGACATCCGGGTGCTGCCCGGCACCGACGCCGGCCACGTGGACGCCTACCTGCGCCACGCCCTCGGCGAGCTGATGGTCGACATCGACATCGTCGGCGACAGGTTCGAGGCCGCCACCCGCTCCTCGGTGGACACCCCGCTGTTCGCCGCGCTGAGCTCCGCGGTCGCCCGCGCCTACCCGAACGCCGACCTGCTGCCGGTGCTCAGCGTCGGCGGCTCCGACGCCCGGTTCTACCGGCGCCGCGGCATCCCCGCCTACGGCTTCGGCCTGCTCAGCCCGCGCTGGGACTACGGCACCTTCCGGATGCTGTTCCACGGCAACGACGAACGCATCGACGTGGCCTCGATCGCCCTCACCGTCGCCGCCCTCGACTTCACAGTGCGCCAGGTGCTCGGATGACCACCCGTGTCGACACCCTGGTGCTCGGCGGCGGCGCAATGGGCTCAGCGGCCGCCTGGGAGCTGTCCCGCCGCAGCCGCGAGGTGACCCTGCTGGAACGCTTCGACCGGGGGCACACCACCGGCGCCTCGCACGGCGCCTCCCGCAACTTCAACCTCAGCTACTCCGACCCCACCTACGTGGCCATGCTGGTAGAGGCGCTGCGGCTCTGGCGGGAGCTCGAGGACGACACCGACACCACGCTGCTCGAGCAGGTGGGCCTGGTCAACCACGGCCAGGGTCAACCGTTCGCGGCGGTGCACGCGGCCCTCACCTCGGTGGGGTTCGACCCCGAACTGCTGGCCGTCGACGCCGCGCGGGAACGCTGGCCGGGCATCCGCTTCGACACCGAGGTGCTCTACACGCCGGAGGCCGGCCGCCTGAACGCGGATGCGTCGGTCGACGCACTGCAGACCGCCGCGGCCGCCCACGGCGCGCGCATCGAGCACGGAATGCCGGCCACCCGGCTCACCGTGCTCGGCGATGACAGGGTGCTGGTAGACACCGACACCGAACAGTTCGAGGCCAAACGGGTGATCGTCACGCTCGGCGCCTGGACGGACACCCTGCTCGCCGGGCTGCTGCCGTTGCCGCGCCTGGTGGTCACCCAGGAGCAGCCGGCGCACTTCGCCGTGCTCGACACCAGCTTCACCTGGCCGGGCTTCAATCACGGCTACCGGCCCGGCACGCCCGGTTACGGGTACTGGCGGTCCCCGGTCTACGGAATGCACACACCGGGGGAGGGCATCAAGGCCGGCTGGCACGGCGTGGGCCCCGTCGTCGACCCCGACCACCGGGACTTCACCGCCGAGCCCGAGCAGCTGCTGGCCCTGCGCCGTTACGCCCGAGAATGGCTGCCTGGCGCCGACCCCGACGACTTCGCCGCGATCAGCTGCACCTACACGACCACGTCGGACTCGAACTTCGTGCTCGACCGGCGCGGCCCGGTGATCGTGGGCGCCGGCTTCTCCGGCCACGGTTTCAAGTTCACCCCCACCGTCGGCCGGATCCTCGCCGACCTGACGGTCGACATCCCGGCCCCGCCCCTGTTCGCGCTCGGGCGGTAGGAGTCTCGCGCAGTTGCGGCACAGTGCCCCTTCCGGCTCGTTGAAAGGGTCTGTTGCGGCATGCCGACGGCGAGTTGCCACTTCAGGCCCCTTCCTGAGCATCTAAGGGGCCTCAACTGTCATCTCGCGGCGGGAGGTTCAGGCGAGTTCTAGAAGCGGCCGCCACCGCCCCGCCGGCCGCGGGTGCCGCTGCCGCCGAAGCTGCCGGGGCGTCCGCCACCGCCGAAGCCCCCGCCACTGCTGCGCCGACCGCCACCGCCCATCCCTCCGAAGCCGCCGCCGCCGCCACCGAACATGCCGCCGCCCCCACCGCCGCCGCCGAGAATCTGGCCGATCAGGATGCCGCCGAGCACGGCGCCCATCGAGCCGTTGCTACCGCCGCGCCGGCTGGCCCCGCCGCCGCCGAAGAAGTCGCCGAAGTCATCGTCGTTGGTCGAGAAACTGTCCACGTCGCGCCGGGCCATGGCCGTCGCCTCCGCGGCCAGCGAGCCGGCCCGCTGGGACACGGCCAGCGCGGCGGCCGGGTCACTGGCAACGAGGGAGTCGGCCTGCGCGGTCAACCGGCCGGCCTCGGCCAGGCGGGTGCGCGCCTCGGCGCCGACCGCACCGCGCCGGGCCGTGATGAAGTCCTCCGCCGCCGACACCTGACTGCGCGCGGACTGCAGGCTCTGGGCCAACGCCGCCTGCAGGCGCTGCGCCTGCAACTGGGCGTTCCGCACCCCCTGCAGCGCGGCATCCATGGCGGCATTCGCGGCCTCGAGGGTGCGCAGCAGCTCGATCGGGTTGATCGGCGGCGCGGCGAGGCTGGCGCGCACCTCGGCCACCGTCTGCTCGGTGCGGGCGATGACCCCGGGCACTGCGGCCGACGCCTCGCCCGCCGCGGGCAGCGCACGGGCGGCGACCAGGTCGGTGTCGAGGTCGGCGAGCATCGCCGGGATGCCGGCCTCCGCCCGCTGCAGGTCGGCGGCCAGCCTGTCGACGGCGTCGACCAGCAGCTTGGCCTGGTCGATGGCCTCCTCAGCCGCGCGGATGTCCACGGCCGCGGCGCTCGGTTCGTCGGCGGCGAGCTGGGTGCGGGCTTCGGCCAGTGCGTTGATGGCGAAGGTGAGCCGTTCGGCGGCCTGCTCGGGGTTGTCGGTGACGGTGTCGATCGCCGCGGGGGCGTACCGGGTGGCGAGTTCAGCCACCCGGGCCTCGGCCTGGTCGAGGAGGGCATCGATGGCAGCCAGCTCCGTGTCGAGCTCGGCCGCGGCGGCCGGGGCGTTGGCCTCCAGCTGGCGCAACTCGTCGAAGGCGGCGGCCTGCTCGTCGAGGGCACGGTTGGCCTCGGCGCACAGGGCGATGATCTGGCGGTACCAGGCCCGCACCTGCTCCTCGGTGTCGGGTTCGGCGTCGTCGAGGCGTTGCTGCAAAGTGAACGCCTGACTGAGCTTGCCGGCCGCGCCGCTCACGGCGGCCTGGAAGGGTTCCGCGGCGGCAGCCCCGTACGAGGCGAGCGCGAAGCCCACCTCCTGGCCGCTGGTCTTGATGGCGTCGTCAGTCTCGATCAGCGCGCTCGACGCCTCCCGTTTCAGCTCGGCCGTCGGCACCTCGTCAGTGGGCTTGCCCTGGCCGGTGACGGGGGCGGTGCCGCGCCGCCGCAGCACCACGATCACGATCGCGACGATGCCACCAACCACGGCGAGCACCAGCAACACGGCGATCCAGAGCGGAAAACCGCCGCCGGAGCCGCCGGAACTCGGGCCGGCCTCGCCAGGAGTGATGACGGGGGCGCTGAGGGGCTCGCCGGCCACACTCTGCTCCATGGCTGCGGCACCGTTGATGGCGGCGCCGGCCCAATCGTTCTCCCGCAGCGACGGTTCGATGGCGGTGTTCTGCACCTCGGCGAGCTGGGCCTCGTCGAGCACGAAGTCGGTGGCGACCGACAGCTGGTACTGCCGGTCATCCGTGGCCACGGCCAGCAGCACATCGTTGTCGCCGAACCCGTTGTCCACGGCGGTCTGGTCGGCCCAGGTCGACGTGTCGTCCACCCCGTCGAAGCTCGACACGTAGGCCACGAACAGGTCGATCTGGGTGCCGGCGAAGAGCTCATCGAGGGCGGCGACCACCTCGGGCTCCCGGTCTCCGAGCGCTCCGACGGTGTCGACGATGTGACTCTGATCGAACGTCACCGGGTCATCCGCCCTGGCGGGTTGCGGTTCGCCGACTCCTGCCCCGAGCACGGCGAGGACGGCCCCGAGCAGCACGGCCGCGCCTATCCGGGGGAGTGCCGGTCGTATGCGCGTACGGCTGGGCTGCATGGATGATCTCCCTCGGATGCGGTGACGTGTCGAGCATAGAACCCCCGGCACTGTTGCGCCCTGTTACTGCGAACCGGATGCCGATGGCGCGGCTCAGGCACACTGGAACCCGCACCATCCGCACCCCACCACCCGATCCCGTCACGGAGGCGAGTCATGACCACCACCCAGCTCGCCACCATGACCGCCCTGCCCGCGCCGTCACTGCCCGAACGGCCCACCCTCGCCGTCATCGAGGTCACCCGCAGCCGGCCCGATCGCCCGGAGTACCACGCCAAGGTGCAGACCCTCAACGCCACGGTCGTCGACGCCGGCACCGACGGCGGCTGGACCGTCGTACGCCTGGCCGCCGCCGACCTCGACGCCCCCGCGCTGCTAGACCTCACCGACTCGGCCGATGCCGTGGTGATCGTCGGCGGCGAAGACATCGACCCGCGCTTCTACGGTGCACGGGCCGGCTACCCGGGCGAGACGCCGCACTTCATCGACGCCGACGAGGGCCAGATCGCGCTCGTGCAGCGCGCCGCCGACCGGGGCACCCCGTTGCTCGGCATCTGCCGCGGACTGCAGATCATCAACGTCGCCCTCGGTGGCGACCTCGTCCAGCACATCGACGACGGCATCCACCGCAACATCGGCGTGCCCATCGACGAGATCCTCTCCACCCACGCCGTCGTCCTCCGCTCCACCAGCACCCTCGCCGCGGCGCTCGGCGACACCCGCATCTCGGTGCAGAGCGCCCACCACCAGAGCGTCGGCCGGCTCGGCGCCGGCCTCACTCCCGTGGCGACCGCCCCCGACGGTCTGGTCGAGGCCGTCGAGCACCGCACCCTCCCGATCACCGGCGTGCAGTGGCACCCCGAGGCACCGGATGCGCCCGCCAGCCAGCTGCCCCTGCTGCTGGCGTCCCTCTATCGGGCGGTCGCCGCCGCCGAGGTCGCCGAGGCCGCCTAATCCGCTCGCGAGCTGAGACCTGACCCCCGAAAACCGGCGGTTTCTGGTGCTTAGCTCACAGTTCGCGGGGTGAGGCGGGCCAGGAACGCGGGGATATCCAGCTCATGTTCGAAGGGCTCGCCGATCGTCGTGGCGTCGTAGTAGAGCCCGTCGGCCAGAAGCATCGTGGCCCGGGCCAGGTCGGGGTCGCGCAGATCCTCGTTGAGGATGTCGAAGTAGCGTCGCCGCATGTCCACGATCACGGCGTGGGCGCGCGGGTTGCGGCGGGCCAGGGATCCGCCGGCCAGGGTCGCCCGGTCCAGCGGGCTGTTCACGTACTCAGCCATCGCCACGTAGGACGCGGCGGCGCCGGCCGGGGCGGCGCGCATCCGTTCGTATTCGGCGTCGGCCAGCCTCTCGAGCCGGTCGATGAGCGCCGTCTCCAGGCCGTCGCGGGAACCGAAGTGGTAGAGCAGCCCGCCTTTGGTGACGCCGGCTGCACGGGCGACGGCGTCCAGCGATGCGCCGGACCCGCTGGTGTCGATGAGCAGTTCCTGGAACGCGGTGAGGATGCTCTCGCGGGCGCTGTCGCGGTGTTGGGCCATGACCGCCACTTTACTGTACTTGGTGGTATAGTCTAAATCTGCTGTACCCGATGGTGCAGTAAAACTCGCCGTTCCCCGGAACCCCGAATCTTCAGCCAGGTAGACATGAGCACCACAGACGACATCCGCACCTCCGACCTCTCCACCGCCGTACCCCGCGCCGGCCGCCGCGAATGGGCGGGCCTGGTGCTGCTGATGCTGCCGGTGCTGTTGATCTCGGTGGACAACACCGTGCTCAGCTTCGCCCTGCCGGCTATCAGCCTGGACCTGCGCCCGAGCAGCACGACTCTGCTCTGGATCGTCGACATTTACCCCTTGGTGCTCGCCGGGCTGCTGGTGGCCATGGGCACCCTCGGCGACAGGGTCGGCCGCCGCAAGCTGCTGCTGATCGGCGCGACCGGGTTCGGCGTGGTCTCGGCCCTGGCCGCGTTCGCGCCCACCGCCGAGATGCTCATCGTGGCCCGCGCGGTGATGGGCTTCTTCGGCGCCATGATCATGCCCTCCACGCTGTCGCTGCTGCGCAGCCTGTTCCTGGATGCCCGTCAGCGCACTCTGGCGATCGCGGTGTGGGCCGGCGCCTTCGCGGCCGGCTCCAGCCTCGGCCCCATCGTCGGCGGCGTGGTGCTCCAGCACTTCCACTGGGGTGCGGTGTTCCTCATCGCGGTACCGTTCCTGCTGCCGCTCGTCGCCCTCGCCGGGGTGCTCATCCCCGAGTCGAAGGACCCGGCGCCGCTCCGCATCGACCTGTTCAGCGTGGCCCTGTCGCTGCTTACCCTCGCCCCGCTGGTCTTCGCGATCAAGACCCTCACCCACGACGGTGTCGGGGTGCTCGGTGTCGGCGCGCTGCTGCTGGGCCTGCTGGCCGGGGCGATGTTCCTGCGCCGCCAGCTGCGGATCGACAACCCGCTGCTGGACCTCACCCTGTTCCAGCACGCCCCGTTCGCCGGGTCGGTGCTGGCCAACTTCCTCGCCGTGTTCAGCCTGGTCGGCTTCCTGTTCTTCGTGTCGCAGCACCTGCAGCTGGTGCTCGGCCTCGACCCACTCGCCGCCGGCCTGCTGCTGTTGCCCGGGGCCGTGTTGTCGGTCGTGGCCGGCCTGGCCTCGGCCTACGTGGTGCGGCGGGTGCCGCCGCGCCTGGTGATCGTGGGCGGCATCCTGCTCTCCGCGGTGGGCTTCGGCCTGATCGTGCTGCTGCGGGAGAACCTCACCGCCGGCGTCGTGGTTCTGGCCTTCGGCATCCTTTCGGTGGGCGTCGGCGCGGCGGAGACGATCTCCAACGACACCATCCTCAGCTCGGTGCCGCCGGACAAGGCCGGCGCCGCGGCCGGGGTCTCCGAGACCGCCTACGAGCTGGGTGCCGTGCTCGGCACGGCCGTGCTCGGCGCGATCCTCGCGGCGTCCTACCGGGCCAGCGTGGTGCTGCCGGACGGCCTCGGCCGGGGCGCGGCCGCCCAGGCCGGCGAGACCCTCGGTGGTGCGCTCGGCGTGGCCGGCGAGCTGCCCGCCGCCGACGCTCACGCGCTCACCGAATCGGCCAAGGCCGCGTTCGACAGCGGGGTGGGTGTCACGTCGATCATTGCCGTGGTGCTGATGCTGATCGCCGCGGTGGCGGTGCAGCTGAGCATGCGCACCCGCCGTCCCCGCGGCTAGGGGTCGCCGGATGCGTGCTGTGCCGCCGTGCCGTACCGTGCTCGCCGCCCCTCGCGCTCAACCGGCCGCCGGACGATACTCGGGGGATGCTGGCCCCTGACGGTTCGCTCCTGATGGCCGATTCCGCGGCCCTCGAGGGCACCGTGTTCGAGACCTGGCTGCTGCCCGGCGCCGCCCTGGCGTTGTTCGTTGGGCTCGGTTTCGCGGTCACCGCCTTCTGGCAGTGGCGCCGCGGCCCCTACGCCCGCCTTCTCTCGCTGGCCGCCGGAGTCGGCCTGGTGCTCTTCGAGATCGTGCAGTTCTCGCTGATCGGGTTCCACCCGCTGCAGGTCGTGTTCGGCATCGTCGGTCTGGTCACGGCCGTGCTGGCCTGGCGACTGCCGGCCGCCCGGCACGGCACGGCCGGCGGAGCGCGCTAGCTCGACGCTCGGAACCCGCGCAGGCGCAGGCTGTTGGTGACCACGAACACCGACGACAGCGCCATCGCCGCGCCCGCGATGAGCGGGTTGAGCAGACCGAGCGCGGCGAGCGGGATCGCGGCCACGTTGTAGGCGAACGCCCAGAACAGGTTGGCCTTGATGGTGCCCAGGGTGCGCCGCGAGAGCCGGATGGCGTCGACCACGGCGAGCAGGTCGGCCCGCACGAGGGTGATGTCGCTGGCCTCGATGGCCACGTCGGTGCCGGTGCCCATCGCGATGCCGAGGTCGGCGGCGGCCAGAGCCGCGGCGTCGTTCACCCCGTCCCCGACCATCGCCACAACGTGGCCGGCGGCTTGCAGGGCACGCACCCGTTCCACCTTCTCCGCGGGCAGCACTCCCGCGAAGACCTCGCCGATTCCCACCTGGTCGGCCACGGAACGTGCCACGGTGGGATTGTCCCCGGTGAGCAGCACCGGGCTGAGGCCCAGGGCCACCAGCTGTGCGACGGCCGCGGCGCTGGAGGGCTTGACCTCGTCGGCGACGGTCAGGATGCCCCGGGCCTCGCCATCCCAAGCCACGACCACGGCCGTCTGGCCGGCACCCTCGACGGTGTCGAGCGTGGCTTGCAGGTCGTTCGGCAGGGTGATCTGCCACTCGTCGGCGAGCCAGCGTGGCCGCCCCACGAGCACCAGGTGCCCGTCGACGACGGCCTGCACGCCGAAGCCCTGCGCCGAGGCGAAGTCGGTGGCCGCCGGCAGCACGCCGACCCGAGCTGCGGCTCCGGTCACGACGGCAACGCCGATCGGATGCTCGGAGCCGGCCTCGGCCGCGCCCGCGAACCGCAGGAGTTCGGTCTCGCCGGCGTCGGCGGACACCGCCGCCGTGACGTGCACGCCGAGCAGTGCCATCCGCCCCGTCGTGACGGTGCCGGTCTTGTCAAGCACAATGGTGTCCACCTGGCGGGTGGACTCCAGGATCTGCGGCCCGCGGATGAGGATGCCCAGCTGGGCGCCCCGGCCGGTGCCCACCAGCAACGCCGTGGGAGTGGCCAGGCCCAACGCGCACGGGCAGGCGATGATCAGGGTGGCCACGGCGGCCGTGAAGGCCTGCTCGGCGCTGGCGCCGAGCACCAGCCAGGTGGCCAGGGTGCCTAGCGCGATGACGAAGACGATGGGCACGAACACCGCCGACACCCTGTCCGCGAGCCGCTGCACCGGCGCCTTGCCGGTCTGGGCCTGCTCGACCAGGCGGCCGATGCGGGCCAGTTCGGTGTCGGCGCCGACCCGGGTGGCGCGCACCGTGAGACGGCCGCCGGCGTTGACCGTGGCACCCACCACGGTGTCGCCCTGGCCCACCTCCACGGGCACGGTCTCGCCGGTGAGCAGGCTAGTGTCGATGGCCGAGGCGCCGTCGACGACGATGCCGTCGGTGGCGACCTTCTCGCCTGGGCGCACCACGAACACGTCGCCGACGACGAGTTCGGCTATCGGGATGCGCTGTTCCAGCGTTCCGCGGAGCACCGCGACGTCCTTGGCGCCCAGGTTCACCAGCGCCGTCAGGGCCGCGCCGGAGCGGGTCTTGGCGCGGGCCTCGACGTAGCGCCCGGCGAGGATGAACACGGTCACGGCGGCGGCGACCTCGAGGTAGATCTCGGCGGACCCCGACCCCGTCATGCTCAGGTCCATCTGCATGGTCATGCCGGCCATTCCGGCATCGCCGAGGAACAGGGCATAGAGCGACCAGCCGAACGCGGCGAGCACACCCACGCTGATCAGGGTGTCCATGCTCGCGGCACCGTGCCGGGCGTTCAGTGCGGCGGCACGGTGGAACGGCCAGGCGCCCCAGACGGCCACCGGGGCGGCAAGCGTGAGCGCAAGCCACTGCCAGTTGGTGAACTGCAGGGCCGGCACCATCGAGAGCACCGCCACCGGGATCGCCAGGATCGTCGAGATCAGCAGCCGCCGGCGGAGGGTGAGGGTGTCGGCATCCAGCTCGATCGGCTCGGCGGCCGGGGCGGCGACGGGCGGTGCGGGCAGCCGCGCCGAGTAGCCGGTGGCCACGATCGTGGCGATGGCGTCGTGGATGCTGGTGCCCTGCGGCAGGCGCACGGTGGCCTTGTCGGTGGCGTAGTTCACGGTGGCCACAACGCCGGGCAGCCGGTTGAGCTTCTTCTCGATGCGGGCGGCGCAGGACGCGCAGGTCATGCCGCCGACCACGAGGTCGACGGGCTCGTTCACGCGGCGGCGCCCGTGGTGGTCTGCAGTTCGTAGCCGGCCTCGTCGATGGCGGCGCGGATGTCGGACCGAGCGGGGGCGGTTGCGCTCGTGACGTGCACGGTGCTGGCGGCGCCGACAGCGAGGTCAACGGTCACCGCGCTGACCCCCGGCACCAGGGACACCTCTTCGATGACACTGGCGACGCAGTGGCCGCAGGTCATGCCGGTGACGAGGTAGTCGGTGACGGTTTCTGTCTGAGCCATGATGCGAACCTTCTCTTACGATACGGATGTTGCGTACGGATGTTGCGGAATGGGGATACCCCCTATGGGTACTCTAGCGCACCATCGTGATACCGTGAGGGGGTATAAGGTCAGCCGACAGCCAGGAGCGCACAATGACGACCGCAGACCACCCCGCAGACCACACCCACGACGGCCCGCACGGCTACATCTCCAACAAGGACGACTACCTCAAGCGCCTGCGCCGTATCGAGGGCCAGGCCCGCGGGTTGCAGGGCATGGTCACCGACGACAAGTACTGCATCGACATCCTCACCCAGGTCTCGGCCATGACCAGCGCCCTGCAGTCGGTGGCTCTGGGCCTGCTCAACGACCACCTCAGCCACTGCGTCGTCGACGCCGTGGCCGTCGGCGGCGATGAGGCCCAGGCCAAGCTCAAGGAAGCCGGCGACGCCATCGCCCGGCTGGTGCGTTCGTAACGCCCAGTCAATATGCTGTGCGCATGACGGATGCGGGCGGCTTCAGACTCCACCGGCGCATGAGCGCCCGCGACACCGGCGAGGCACACCGGGCGGCGAGCCCGCTCGAGCTGCTCTTCGACCTCACCTTCGTCGTTGCGGTGGCTCAGCTTGTGGTGCAGCTCGCGCACGGCATCGAGGGCGGCCACGGCTTCGAAGAGGTCGGCCCGTTCCTGATGGTGTTCTTCGCCATTTGGTGGGCCTGGATAAACTTCACCTGGTTCGCGTCGGCCTACGACACCGACGATGTGCCCTACCGGCTGCTCACCATGCTGCAGATGGGTGGGGTGCTCGTACTCGCCGCCGGGGTGCCCGCAGCGTTCACCGAGCAGGACTTTCGCGCGATCACGCTGGGCTACCTCATCATGCGCATCGGCCTGGTGGCCCAGTGGCTGCGCGCCGGCTTCGAGCATCCGGCGAGCCGGGTGACGGCCTGGCGATATGCGGCGGGGGTCAGCCTCGTGCAACTGGGCTGGCTGGCCCGGTTGGCCCTGCCTGAAGAGGTCGGCGTGCTCTCATTCCTCGTCTTCGCAGCGCTCGACCTGGCCGTGCCGCTCTGGGCGGAACGCACCGGCATGACCTTCTGGCACCCGCACCACATCAGTGAGCGATACGGCTTGTTCACCATTATCCTGCTCGGCGAGAGCGTGCTGGCGGCCACCTACGGCGTCCAGGACGCCCTGAGCGAGGGCGGCGTGAGCGGCGACCTGGTTCTCGTGTCCGCTGCGGCACTGGTGACACTGTTCGCGATCTGGTGGCTCTACTTCCTCGAGCCCGCGGGGGAGGGGCTCTCCGTCAAACGCAGCCGCTCCTTCCTGTGGGGGTACGGCCACTACGGCGTGTTCGCCGCGCTCGCGGCCCTCGGTGCCGGACTCGAGGTGGCGGTGGCCGAGGCCGGTCATCACCTGGAGGTGTCACCGGTGGCGCTGGGCTATGCGGTGGCCCTGCCGGCGGGCGTCTTCCTGGTGCTGCTGTGGGCCGTGCACGCGGTTCTGGTGTCCAGGACGCAGATCCAGCCCCTGGTGATCCTGCCCGCGGCGGCGCTGGTGCTGCTGGTGCCGCTACTCGCCTCGGTCACGGGAGTCACCGTTGTGGTGGTCCTGGTCGCGACAGTCTGCGTGCTCGTTGTAGCAATCACCCTGGCCGACCGGGCGCGCCGGTCCCGGTCGGCCGCCGAGGCCGGTCAGTCCTTCGGTGCCCAGTAGCCCACCGCCCCCAGCAGCCGGGTCTCCCGGTCCGCATCTTCGGGCACCGGCACCGCGGGCGGGAACACCCCCATTTCTCGGAAGCCGTCGATCTGCGGGCCGATGACCTCCTCGAGGGCCTCCACCAACGCGGCCGGCAACGCGAAGTCCCAGCCGAGGTGGCGGGCGATGGACCAGGCCTGGAACGCCCGGTAGATGCTGATGTGCTCGAGGTAGTCCCGAAGAGTGAAGTCGCCATAGCTCAGGTGCACGACCTTCTCCGGGTTGAGGTTTTCCTGCACGGCCGCGGTGGCCGTCTCGTTGAGCCGGTCGTAGGCGGCGATCGGGTCGTCGCCGAGCAGGTCGCCGTCGTAGGTGCCGCCGGCATCCTCGATTGTTCTGCCGAGCAGCACATCTGGCACCCAGGCCTCGTCGCGGGCGTGCGCGGCCACAACGTCGCGTACGGTGGGGTTTGACGTCACCGCCCAGTCGGCCGGGGCGGGCCGCATCAGCTCGTCAGGGGTGATCCGGTCGATGACGGAGCGCAACGCGGCATCCGCCTGGAGGAAGAGCTCTCTCTGCTTCATGGGGGCACGCTAACACCTACCGCCGACCAGGCGGAGACCCGCCCGAATCGACGGCGGCAGCCGCACTGAAATAAGGTCTGGATGTGCTCGTGCCCGTAATGCCCACCGAAGCCACCGATGCGATGGTGTCGTTTCTCGACCCGGTCGCCCGCAAGAACCTCGGCATCGCCGTCGCGCTCGCCGGCACGGTGTTCCTGGCCCTCGGCGCTCAGCTGCAGCACCGAGGCGTGGGCAAGACTTCCAGGATGCGCCCCGGCGACCAGCAGAAGATGAGTATCGGCCAGCTGCTGGCCCTGTTGCGACGACCGTCCTGGCTGCTCGGCACGCTGCTGCTGGGCTTCGCCATTTTGCTGCAGCTGACCAGCCTCGGCCTGGCTCCGCTGCTCGTTGTGCAGCCGCTCGGGGTGGCCGCCCTGGTGCTGTCCACCGTGGTGGACTCCCGGCTCGCGCACACCAGGCTTGACGGAACCGTGTTGCGTTCGGTGGCCCTGTCCGTGGGTGGCATCGTGATCTTCGTCTCCATCGCTGCCGTGTACGCCACCGATCGGCCCATCCAGCCGCCCCAGGTGGCGATCATCCTGATCCTGCTCGGCGTCGTCCTGATCGTCTGCGGCCTGATCTTCACGCTGCTCCGCGCCCGCCTCACCGCCGTGGCCTACGTGCTCGGTGCCGGGGTGCTCTACGCCTTCGTCGCAACCCTGGCCAAACTCACGATCACCCAGCTGGTGGCCGGCGACCTGTCGCTGCTCACCCTGCTGTGTGTCGGCGGCATTCTCACGGCGGCGGTCGTGGGCGGTGTGTTCGTGCAGGTCGCGTACTCCACGGGTCCGCCCAACCTGGTGATCGCCGGTCTCACGGTGGTGGATCCCTTGGTGGCGGTCGGCATCGGCATCGTCGTGCTCGGTGAGGCGTCCGAGGCCCCGCCCTACGCCCTGATCGCCTTTGTCATCGCCGGCGCGATCGCGGCCTACGGTGTTGTCGGGCTCTCCAGGCACCGCCCGCAGTCCACGCTGGCAATCGCCTCCGAAAGCGGGCCCGAAACACGGAGGCCCCCCAGACAACGTCGGTAGCATCATCCTGATGTCAACCGTTCACTCGAAAACCAGGACCGCCGGTCGGTATTTCGTCGTCGCCGGGTTCCTGGCCCTTGCTCTCTCCGGGTGCGCGGCATCCGGCGCGGCCCAGACCAGCGCCGTGACGCCGGCCGAGCCCGGCGACTCCGCGGATGCGACACCAGATTCGTCGGTCGACCCCGCCGTCGCCATGCCCACGGGCTGTCCTGCCACGGCCGAGTCGATGCCGGCCGAGGCGGTCAGCGCTGAGATCGCCGACGTCGACGGCGACGGCGAGAACGACACCGAGTGGTACGACGAGACGACCTCACCGTTCACCTTCGGCATCAGCACGGCCTCCGGCGCCACCGTCACCCTCGCCGACGACCTGGCCGGCCCCGGCGGGCACAACGGCTGGACGGCGACACTGCACAATGGTGTGGTCGTGACGGTGCTCGACGACAGCCGCAGCGCCACCCTGCACGCGCTGGTGGACTGCGAGTTCGTGACCCCCATCGGTGTGGACGCCCGGCCGTACACCTTCGACATGCAGAACACCCACGACAACGGCACCGGGGTGGGATGCCTCGACGTCGAAGGCGGTGTCGAGTTGAACGGTCTCCAGGTCACCCAAAACCGCGACGACAGCTATTCCCTGATGGCCACGGGCATCACGGTGTCGACAGACGGGCTCACCGCCATCAATGGATACACCGCCGTGTCGGGCGCCCTGCCAGAGGACGACCCTCGAGTCGCCGAGGCGCAGACCTCCTCCTGTGGCGGAGCCCCGGTGGTCAGCACCAGCGGACGCTAGCTAGCCGAGCGCACCCGCCGCGAATTGCGCAGATCATCGACACCTGAAATCGTAGGTACCGGGGAATGTGAGAGACGGCAGCACGCTGGGGGGAGCGCGATCATGCAACGTGAGAATAGGGCTGACCGGTCGATCGACGACTGCGTCAGTGAGTCCACGTCATCGTCGGCGGTGCTCTTGCGCCTCCTGCCCGACTACGCCGGCACGGTGCTCTGGTGCCCGCACCCCGTCGCGTACGCTGCCACGCAGCTCGATGCCGCCCTGGTCACCGATCTGATCCGCTGGGAGATCGACTACTACGACGCGCTGACCGAGGACTTCGGCTGGCGCACCCCGGAGCTGGCCGCCGAGTTCACCGCCACCGGCATCCGCCTGGCGATGCGGTTGGCCGTGCAGCTGGGGTCGGGTTTCGACATCGAGTTCGCATCCTACGAGGCCGGGGTGGCCACCCGCCGCTTCCGCAGCGAGTGCCCGGCCGACAACCCGCGTGCCACCGCGGCGTTCACCCTGCTGGCCCGGAGCGCCGCGTGACGCTGCGGCTGCCCGTTGTGCCCGGCGACGGCGTCACCCTCCGTGCCTTCAGGGCCACGGATGCGCCGCTGATCCAAGAGGCATCGGGGGACGAGCTGATTCCGCTGATCACCAGCGTGCCTGCCACCAATGATCACGCTGCCGCGCTGGCCTTCATCGACCGGCAGCACGAACGGTCCCGCACCGGGGAGGGCTACTCGTTCGCCATCGCCGATCCGGCCGACCGGGCCGTCGGCCAGATCGGACTCTGGCCGCGCGTCGACCCCGGCTCCGCCAGCGTGGGCTACTGGATCCGCCCCACCGCCCGCCGTCAGGGCCACGCGGCCGCGGCGCTCGGAGCGCTGGTCGACTGGGCCGGCACCCTGCCGGCGCTGGCGCGGCTCGAACTCTACGTGGAGCCCTGGAACATGGGCTCCGCCCGCACCGCCGAGCGTGCCGGTTTCGAGCGCGCCGAGCTGATGCCGGCCTGGCGGTCTGTGGGCGGAACACCCCGGGACATGGTGCGGTATGCACTCCTGCTGCACTGACTTCAACAGCGCGGTAGCCTGAGCCCCAACGGCGAGAGATTGCGGGGCACGGGTTGTTGGAATCGTTTTGGACGTGGGTCGTCATCATCCTGGTCGCCCTCGTTTTTTCCGTCGCCATCGGATTCGCCACCCGCTCCCTGCTCGGCACCACGGTGGGCTGGCTGCGCACCTTCCTGGTGGGCCTGCTGGTCTTCGTCGGGTGCTGGCCGTTCGCCTACTTCGTCTCGATTCAGGCCCAGGTGATCGCCGCCGACGGCACGCCCACGGTGCCGATCGTGGTCGTGCTGCTCTTCGTGGCCCTCGCGTTCGGCTGGGTCTTCGCGCTCGGCATGGCCATGCTGGTGGCCACCGAGGCGCTCTGGCCCACCACGGCCGCCAACCCGATCGACGCCTTCCGGGCGGCCCTGCACCGGCGCCGGCGCACCAAGCGTTACCTGCAGATCCTCACGCTGCTCTCCAAACACGGCATCGGCTGGATCCTCAACGAGAGGCCGGGCGGCGCTCCCCGCGAAGGTAAGAAGGGCGGGCGCACCCCGGATGCCCTCGTCTCGGCCATCAACGAGGCCGGTGTCACCTTCGTGAAACTCGGCCAGTTGCTCTCCACCCGGCGCGACCTGTTGCCGGCCAGCTACACCCGGGCGCTCGCCTCGCTGCAGTCCGGCGCGGCGACGCTGCCGTGGCCGGCTATCCGTCAGGTGATCGAGGCCGAGATCGGCGGCCCGCTGGAGACCGTGTTCAGTCAGGTCGACGCACTGCCGCTCGCGGCGGCATCCGTCGCTCAGGTACACGCCGGAACCCTGCTGGACGGCACCCGAGTGGTGCTCAAGGTGCAACGACCGGCCGCGGCGGCTCAGGTCGCCGCGGACATCGACATCATCGTCAGGCTCGCGCAGCGCATTGAGAACCAGACCAGCTGGGGGCGCGACTTCGGCGTGGTGACCCTGGCCGAGGGCTTCGGCCGGTCGCTGCGAGACGAGCTGGACTACCGCATCGAGTTCAGCAGCACCCAACAGATCGGCAGTGTGGTGGCGTCGTCGGCGGAGAACGAGGTGCTCGTGGTGCCCCGCGTGTACGCCGAGGCCAGCTCCCGCAGGCTGCTGACCATGGACCTCATCGACGGTCTCCCGTTGAACGCCGCGGGCGAGCGGCTGAGCCGAATGGACCCCGAGGACCGTGGGGCGCTCGCCGCGGCCCTGCTGGATGCGGTTCTCGAGCAGGTGATCGTGACGGGCATCTTCCACGCCGACCTGCACCCCGGCAACCTGATGCTGCGTGCCGACGGCATGCTGGGCATGATCGACTTCGGCAACGTGGGCGTGCTGGAGCGCAGTATGCGGGAGGGCCTGGTGACGCTGCTGCTCGCGGCGACGAACGACGACGATATCGCCACGACGGATGCCCTGCTGCTGGTGGTGGAGGCGCCGCCGGATGCCGACATCCTCTCGCTGCAACGCGACCTGGGCCGCGTGCTGACGTTGAACCGGCACAGCGCCAACGGCTCGATCTTCGCCGCGATGCTCGACACCATCCGCGACCACCACCTGGCCGTGCCGACCTCGCTGGGCCAGGCACTGCGGTCCCTGATCACCCTGGAACGCTGCCTGGACATCCTCGACCCCGACTTCGACATGGTGGAAACGGCGCTGGCCAGGGTGCCGCATTTTCTGCGGCGGCTCGTCACTCCCAAGAGCCTTCTCGGTTCGCTCCAGGCGCAGGCCGCCGTGTTGCAGGCCACGGCGCGTCGGCTGCCGCGTCGGCTGGAGACCATCAGCTCTTCCCTGGCCAAGGGCACCTTCAGCCTGCGCATCCGCGCCTTCGCCGAGCCCGATGACAGGTGGTGGATCGGCTCGGTCGTCACCGAAGCCATTGGAGTACTGATCGGCATCACCGCCGTCAGCCTGGGCATCGTGCTGGTGGTCTCCGACACCGGTCCTGACCTCGTGGCGGGCGTGCGGCTGTTCGCTTTCCTCGGTGCCTCGATCGGCCTCGTCGGGTTCATCCTGCTCATCCGGGCCCTGCGCCAGCTGTTCCTGCGTCGGCCGCACCCCTGACCTAGCCCGCGGCGCGCTGCCGGAACGCGATGGTATTCATCCGGTTGCCGCAGCGGATGCTGCAGAACCGCTTCGAGCCGTTGCGGGAGAGATCCACCAGAACGCCGGCGCAGTCCTGGGCCGCGCAGGCGCGCAGCCGGCCGGTCTCGTCGGTGCGGATCACATCGACCAGGGCCAGGGCCACCTCCACCCGGATGCGTTCGGCCAGCGGGGCAGCCGGGTCGGTGGCGTGCAGGTGCCAGTCGAGTCCGTCGTGGCGCATCAACCGGGGCAGGGCCCTGGCGCTTCGCAACATGGCGTTCAGCTCCACGGCCGCTTCGTCGCGGCCGAGGAGCCAGATGTGGCGCAACAGCTCACGGGTGGCGCGCACCTCGGCCAGTTCGGCCTCGGTCCCATCGAGGCGGCCGGAGAACCGGTGGGCCACAAAGAGCGCCGTCAATTGGACGGGCGTGACGAGCTCGTCGGGACCGCTTTTGGTGGCGCCGGCGACGGTGTTGGCGAGGTCGACCGTGAACGCCAGACTCGCCTCGGTGTCAGGGGCAAAATGCAAATTGACTCCTTACTCACGACCACACTATCTTCATGATCAACACCCCTTCAATTCCGTCGTCTGTCTGTCTGTGTGGAGCCCCATGACTCGCCCGTCCACCTCGCTCGGCCTGGTCATCGCCCTCATCGCCGCGGCCACGTTCGGCCTCTCCGGCGCCCTGGCCAAGCCGCTGCTCGAGAGTGGTTGGAGTCCCGCCGCGGCCGTGACCCTGCGGGTGCTCATCGGCGGCATCGTGCTCGCCCCGGTGGCCGTCATCGCGCTACACGGCCGCTGGGCGACGCTCTGGCGTGCCCGGTGGCGGGTGCTCGCGATGGCGGTCATCGGCGTGGCCGGCACCCAGCTCGCCTATTTCGCTGCGATCGAACGTATCCCGGTCGGCACCGCGGTGCTCATCGAATACATGGCCCCGCTACTGCTCGTCGTCTGGGCCTGGGCGCGCAGCCGGCGGATGCCCAAGCGCGTCGTGCTCGTCGGCTCGATCGTGGCGCTGGCCGGCCTGATCCTCGTGGTGAACCCGACCGGGTCGGTGCGGCTGGACGTGCTCGGCCTCACTCTGGCGCTGACCGCCATGGTGGGCTGCGCCATCTACTACCTCGTGGCGGCGCAGCCCAGCGAGGGGTTGCCGGCCGTGGCGCTGGCCGGATTCGGTCTGCTGCTCGGCGGCGTGCTGCTGGGTGCCGTGGGGCTGAGCGGCCTGGTGCCCTTCACCACCTCCACCGCGGATGTGGCGATGTTCGGCGGAACGGTGCCGTGGTGGCTGCCGCTCATCATCATCGGCGTGGTGGCCACGGCCATCGCCTACTCCACCAGCATCGCCGCGAGCGAAATGCTCGGCTCCAGGCTCGCCTCGTTCGTAGGTCTACTCGAGGTGGTGGCCGCCACCTTCTACGCCTGGCTCCTGCTGGGCGAACAGCTCACCGGTCCGCAGTTGGTCGGCGGGCTGCTGATCCTGATCGGTATCGGCTTCGTGCGCTCCGAGAAGACGGATGCCGCGCTCGAGCCGGCGTCCGTTCCCCTGCTCGAGAGCAACCGACCCTAGCGGGCGACCACCGGCTCGGTCTCGGCGGCCAGGTGCGCGTTGGACAGGGACAGGCCGTGGCCCATCCGGCGGAAGAGCAGCGCCGCGATGATGCCGCCGACGGCGAAGAAACCGGCGCCCCACCAGTACGCGACGGCGTAGCTGGTCACCGCGGCCTGTGCGGCCACCTCGGCCGTGGCGGGCAGGTGCGAGGCCACATAGTCGGCCGCCGCGGTGGCCGCCAGGGTGTTCAGCAGGGCCGTGCCGATCGAGCCGCCGACCTGCTGGCTGGTGTTCACCATCGCCGACGCGACGCCGGCGAACTGGCGGTCGACGCCGAGGGTGGCGGTCTGCATCGAGGCGGGCATGATCGAGCCCATCGCGAAGCCGAGAATCATCAGCGGCGGCAACACATTGGCCGCATAGGTGCTGTCGAGGTTGAGATTGGTGAGCAGGATCATGCCGGTCGCACCCAGTGCCATGCCGAACGGCACCATGACCTTGGGGCCGAATCGCGGCACGAAGATGTTCGTCGACAGCTGCGCAGCGAGCACGAGCATCGCGATCATCGGCAGGAACGAGAAACCGGTCTGCATTGGTGTGAAGCCGAGCGACGTCTGCAGGTAATACGTGACGAACAGGAAGATGCCGAACATGCCCGCACCGGCGATCATCACCGAGAGGTAGGCGGCACCGCGGTTGCGGTCGAGCACGATCTGCAGCGGCAGCAGCGGATGCGCGGCCTCGCGCTGCCAGAGCACAAACGCGACGAGCAGCACCACGGCGCCCGCGAGCATGCCCCAGGTCAGCGGCGAGTCCCAGCCATCCGTCTCGGCGTTGGAAAAGCCGAAGACCAGGCCGAACAGTGCGGCCGAGACCAGGATCGTGCCGGGGATGTCGAGCTTGGGCCGCGGGCCGGTGCGCTGCAGGTGGTCGACGAAGATCGCGGCGCCGATGACCCCGACAATGGCGATGACCACGTTGATGTAGAGGTTCCAGCGCCAGTCGAAGTACTCGGTGAGAAAGCCACCGAGCAGCAGTCCGACGGCGCCGCCGGCACCGGCGATCGCGCCGAAGACGCCGAAGGCCCGCGCCCGCTCCTTGGGGATGGTGAAGGTCGTGGTGAGCACGGCCAGGGCCGTCGGGGCCAGCAGTGCGCCGAATGCGCCCTGCAGGGCCCGGGCGGCGACCAGCCAGCCGAAGGTTCCGGCCGCGCCGCCGAGCGCGGAGGCGATCGCGAAGCCGATCAGGCCGATGATGAAGGTGCGCTTGCGCCCGATCAAGTCGGAGAGCCGGCCACCCAGCAGCAGCAGGCTGGCGAAGGCGAGCGAGTACGCGGTGACGATCCACTGGCGGTCGCCGTTGGAGAAGCCGAGGTCGGTCTGGGCGGAGGGGAGGGCAATGTTCACGACCGTGGAGTCGAGCACGACCATGAGCTGGGCGAGGGCGACCACGCTGAGGGTCCACCACCGGCGGGAACTGGGCACATTGGTTCGAGACATAAACGCGACTCTATACGATACTGTGGAGTTCCGGATCTTAACAGTTCCTGAATTTACGCCCCGGTAACATGTGGAGGCATACAGGATTGATCCGTCACCGAAAAGGAGGTCGACGCAATGACGCAGCTCGAACCCGCCGGGGCGGCCGAGACTACAGCGGCCGAGACCAAACTGGGTCGCAAGCGTGACCACACCCGTGACCCGGAGATCTTGGCCGCGGCGCTCGAGGTGCTCGCCGAGACCGGCTTCGACGGCATGACCATCGACATGGTCGCCACCAGGGCCAAGGCCGGCAAGGCCACGCTGTACCGGCGCTGGCCCTCGAAAAACGAACTCGTCATCGACGCCGTCGCCTGCATGAAGCAGGGCGACCTGGATCAGGCCAGCCTGCCCGACACCGGAACCCTGCGCGGAGACTTCGTGGCGATGATCAAGCCACGCTCCATCGAAGACGGCGAGAAGAAGATGCAGATCATGGCCGGGCTGATGTCGATGCTCTCGGCCACGCCCGAGATGGCCGACGCGGCGAACAACGCCATCGTCAAACCGCGGGCGGCGGCCAATCGATTCCTCATGCAGCGGGCCATCGACCGCGGCGAGATCTCGCCCGAGTGCGACATCGACACCCTCTGCCTGGTCACCCCGTCGATGGCCGCCTACCGCACCCTCATCGAACGCAAGCCCGTTGACCGGGACTTCCTCATCACACTCATCGACGGGGTGCTGCTGCCGGCGCTCGGCCTGCGCGGCGATACCGCCCCGGCTGGGCGCGGTAAGGTTGCGCCACCGGCCTCGTAGCCGGCGGAGTTCCATCTCGACGAAGAGAGCGTGTCATGTCCGGCAAGTATGAATTGACTGCAGACCGATCCGGTGGCTATGTCTTCAAGCTCAAGACCCACAGCGGTGAAGTGCTGATGACCTCGGAGAGCTACCAGACCAAAGCAGCCGCGCTCAAGGGCATCGAGGTCGTCAAGGCCGACGCCAAGGGCAAGGTCGTCGATCTCACCGAGCCGCAGTAGTGGCCTAGAGCTCGGCGTCGGCCACGGCGAAGGTGTCGCAGGCCTCTGCCCCGTTGGTGTAGCCCGTCTGGAACCACCTCTGGCGCATCTCGCTGGAGCCGTGCGTCCAGGTCTCCGGGTTCACCTGGCCCTGGGCCTTCTCCTGGATGCGGTCGTCTCCGATGGCGGACGCCGCGTTGAGCGCATCCGCGATCTGGGCGTCGGTGATCGGTTCGAGCAGGCGGGTGCCGTCGGCATCCGTGGTCTCGGCCGCTGAGCCGAGCCAGGCGCCCGCGAAGCAGTCGGCCTGCACCTCGACGCGGACGGCGTCGGAGCTGGGGCCGGCCTCGGACGTGTCAGTGCTGGCGAACGTGCCGGCGCGGTTCTGGATATGGTGGCCCCACTCGTGTCCGACGACGTAGAGCTGGGACAGCGGACCCGCCGTGGCGTCGAACTCGGTGCGCAGTGTGTCGTAGAACGCGGTGTCGAGGTAGATCTGCTGGTCGGCTGGGCAGTAGAACGGCCCGACGGCGCTCGTGGCTGCGCCGCAGCCGGTGTCCACCCCGCCGGAGAACAGCTGGATGACGGGCGAGGAGTAACTGATCCCCATGGCGGGCGCCTGCTCGGCCCAGTAGTCCTCGAGCGAGTCGCGGGTGAAACCCACCCGGCATTCCACGTCCGCGTTGGCGTCGGCGCCGAAGTCACAATTCGTCAGCGCAGTGGTATCACCCTCGTCGCCGCCACCGGCCGTGCCGCCGGCCAGCAAGCCGGACAGGTCGACCCCGAGCAGCTGGGAGAGCAGCACGATGGCGACGAGGCCCAGGCCTCCACCGCCGACGGCGAGGCCGGTGCGGCGGCCCGATTTGCGCACACCCTGGCCGGAGTACTTGGCGTCGTCGTTAAAAGTCATTCCTCGACCATAAATGATTGCTGGCGCCTGTCGTGCCCGCCTGCCACACTGCGGTTATGAGAATCTCGGGGCTCCTCGTGCTCGCCGGCGTCACCGTCACCCTGCTCACCGTCGGCGGATGCGCCGGCAGTGACGCGCGGGGGCCTCGGTCCTCCGCGGTCCCGGGGCAGTTTCCCCGCCCCGCGGCCGCCGGTGATGTCCTCGCGCAGGCCACGGTTCTGCAGAAGGACGGCGAGGCCCCTCAACTCTGCTTGGGCGCGGTCGCCCAGTCACTCCCGCCCCAGTGCGACGGACCACCAATCCTCGGCTGGGACTGGGCGACTGTCGACCAGTCCGAGACGCAATCTGGCGTCACCTGGGGCAGCTACGCCGTCACCGGAACCTGGGGCGCCGCCGCGTTCACGGTGACCCAGCCGCCCATCCCGCTGTCACTCTATGACCCGCTCGCACAGATCGATCCCCGGCTCGACGAGGCCACCCCCGGCCCGACCGAGGAGAGCACCCTGCTGCGCCTGCAGGACGAGTTGAACGCCGCCGAATACAGCCCGGCCACAGCCTCGGACTGGTCCGAGATGCCGATCCTCTCCAACTGGACCCAAAACGGCTACCTCTGGATTTCGGTCATCTACGACGACGGCTCGATCCAGCGGTTCTTCGACGACCAGTGGGGTGCGGGCGTGGTCGCCGTGCAGTCCGCCCTGACTGACGCCGAGTGATCATCCGGCCGCCGTAGGATCGGTTCATGGCCCTCCTTCACCAAGCTGACATCACCCCGACGAAGATCGACATGCTCAGCCGCTGGGCGCCCACCCAGCCCTGGTTCGTCGGCGATGCCGGCGGGAGCGTGACGAACCTCGCCGCCTACAGGTTCGACGATCCGGACGGACAGGTCGGCATCGAGACCATCCTCGTCACGGCCGGCGCCGGCCCGGTACTGCAGATTCCCGTCACCTACCGGGACGCCCCGCTCGCCGGCGCTGAGACCTCACTCATCACCACCATGCAGCACTCGGTGCTGGGGGAGCGGTGGGTCTACGACGCCACCGGCGACCCGGCCTACCTCGCGGCCGTCGCTACCGCCGCGATCACCGGAGGCCACCAGGCCGAGCTCACCATCGAGATCGACGGGCAGATGGTGGTGCGTGAGCCCACCGCCGTCGTCGCAGGCAGCGGCACGCCAGGCGGTGCCGCCGTGACACCGCCCGCGGTGGCCGAGATCAGCATCCGGCAGGAGCCCGGCGCCACCGTCGTGACTGCCGGTACGCTGCGGATAATCGTGGCACGGGTACTCGGCGACGACGACGTCCTGGCGAACCAGGCTCCGGATTCGGCCCATGAGGTGCTCGCCGGAACGTGGTCGGATCAGCCCACCCTGCGCGACCTGGTCCTCGTCGCCACCCCGGCGTAACACAGCGGTGCCCTGGCGCGCGGGCCGGTACCGTGCAGGTATGCCGACGGATGCCGCCCCCAGCCTGGTCGCTGTTCCTTCGGGGACCGTGACCATGACGGATGCGCGCACCCGCCGCAGCTGGAGCGCCGATGTCGCCGCGATCGAGATCGCAGCCTATCCGCTGACCCAGGAGGAGTACGCCCAGGTCACCGGTCTTCGGCCTGCCGCGACCCTGGGCGCACGGCTGCCCGTCGAGGGAGTGTCGTGGTGGGACGCGATCCGCTTCTGCAACGCCCTATCGGAGCGGGCCGGCCTCACCCCGGTGTATCGGCTGGGCGCCGACGAAGCCATCGTTTGGGACCCCGCAGCGGAGGGCTACAGGCTGCCGACCGAGGCGGAATGGGAGCACTCCTGCCGTGCCGGAACCGCCGGACCTCGCTACGGGGACCTCGACGAGATCGCCTGGTACCGCGGCAACTCAGACGAACACCCGCACGACGTCGGCGGCAAGCAGCCGAACGCCTGGGGTCTGTACGACACGTTGGGCAGTGTCTGGGAGTGGTGCTGGGACTTCGCCGACCCCGAGCGGTACGGCACCTACCGCGCGCTGCGCGGCGGCGGCTGGTTCGACCAGCACTGGAGCTGCCGTGCTTCCGTGCGGCGGGGCAGCTACCCGGGCCTCCAGATCGACGACGTCGGTTTCCGGATCGCCCGGAACTCCTGATCGGCCTGGTCGACTGGCGACGGTAGGCATGCGAGGCTTAGCTCACCTATGGACGACGACGGATTCGATTTCGACGAGCCCGGCCCGCTCTGCCCGGCCTGCGGCATCGAGATGAGCCCCGACGGCGTCGACACGGCCGAGGGTCTCGAGTCCTGCCACCGCTGCCCGCGTTGCAAGCTCGCGATCGTCGTGCCGGGTCTCTGGCCCAACTGATCCGCCGTTCACCGCCGGGCCGGGTGTAGTTCACGGCGATGTAACAGGATGGGCCCCTGCGATGGTGGGCTTTGTCGTGATCGGAGAGGTCGCTGCGCTGGGCCTCCTCCCCGCGCTTGGCGCATTCACCCTGGCTATCGGGGCGCAGGTGGCGTCTCGCCGACGCTGAGCGGTGTGGTCACTCCCCGGCGCAGCGCGTGCACGATCGTCGCACGGGCATCGCCGCCGATCGTCGTGGGCAGCAACGGGTACACATGCAGCTGCCCCACGGCCTCGTGGAAATCCAGGTCAACCCCCGCTGCTGCGGCCTTACCGACGAGTAGGTGCGCATCCGGATTCAGCACGTCCCTGGAGCCGCTGAACAGGGTGAGCGGTCCCAGCCCGGCCAGGTCGCCCATCAACGGACTCACCACGGGGTCCAGGATGTCCCGGTCGCCCTTCCAGAGGCGGGCCAGGACTTCTCCGCCGGGAGTGGCGAGCCAGGGGTCGCTCGGCTGCACGGCCGGTATGCGCGGGTTGCTCCAGCTGAGATCGAGGGCGGGTGAGACCAAGACGGTCTGGGGGAGCGTGATGCCGTGCTCATCCCGCAGTGCGAGCGCGGTGGACAGGGCAATCTGGCCGCCGGCGGAATCCCCGGCGATGCAGGTGGCGCCGTACCACTGCAGGTTGTCCAGCACGAGGTCGACGATTCCGGCGGCCACGACGGCTGCGGTCCCGAAGGGCACGAGTGGGTAGATCGGCACCGTGACGACGGTGTTCGCCTCCGCGGCGATCTGGGCGGCCAGATGCCAGTGCTGCCCAGCGATCTGATTCAGCCAGCCGCCGCCGTGCACGTACACCACACTTCCGGTCGGGGTGCTGCCGAAGGGGGTGATGGTGTAGACCGGCCAGCCCCGATTGGAAACGTCTATCCGTACATCTCGGCGCATTCTGCTCGGTGGCCCGTATGGGGTCGGCCGGAGTTCGAGCTCGCGCACCCGGCGGCGCGCCCCGTCGGCCGTGGCGAACACGCGGTTCGCGCGCATGAGACGCAGAGCGGGGGCGATGAGGCTGCTCGGAACGGTGACCATGCCATCCATTCTGCATGCCACACTGAAAAGGAGACCTGCACCAGGCGAAGGGACCTCCCATGACCGACAGCACCGGGTACCCGCCCGAGCCCTGGTATCTCGGCGGTTCCCTGAACGTGTCGGTGTTCCTCGTGCCGGCGGCCGGCCTGCCTGCCGGGTTCGAGCTGCCGAGCGGGCGGCGCGCGCTGCGTCTGGGTTCACGGGTCGTCGTGGGGGTCGGCGCTGTGCGTTATCTGCCCGGCGGGGTGCTCGATTAGGACGAGCTGCTGGTGGCGGTGCCGAGCCTCGGGCGCGACCTCTGGGGCATCCCCAAACACCTGGCCGTGTTTCGGCAGAGCGACCGCAGGGGTGTCACGAGTATGAGCATGTCGGTCGACGGTGCCGCGGTCGCGGGCCGGGGATGCGCCCGCTCACGCTGCCGGTTATGCAAGACCTCGACGGCCGGGTGACGCTGTCACACAACCGGGTCATCGGCCGGATGGCGGGTTTGCGTGCGGCATGGCATTTTCCCGAAAACGGCCCGCTGGGCTACCTGAGCGGGCGCCGGCCGGTGCTCACCATTGCCGTGCACGATGCGGCGATCATCTTCGGCATGGATGTGAGGCGGTCATGACAGGCCTGGGCGGTGACCCGGCGGCGCGCGCCGCCCACCAGTCCAGCCCGCGGGGTCAGGCCTGTGCGGTCTGCTGGGCGGCCTTCTGCTCCGCCACCTGACGGTGCACATCGTTCATGTCCAACGCCTTGACCGCGGTCACGACCTGCTCGAGTGCCGCCGGCGGCAGCGCTCCGGGCTGGGAGAACACCAGGACGCCCTCACGGAAGGCCATCAGCGTGGGGATCGACTGGATGCCGGCGGCCGCGGACAGCTGCTGCTCGGCTTCGGTGTCGACCTTGGCGAACACCACGTCGGGGTGCTGCTCGGAGGACGCCGCATAGGTCGGCGCGAACTGCTTGCACGGGCCGCACCAGTCGGCCCAGAAGTCCACCAGAACAATGTCGTTGGCTGACAGGGTCTCGCCGAATGTGGTCTCGGTCACGTCGAGGGTGCTCATGTAGGTCTCCTTGCTGAGGTTGTCGCGGACGAATTGGTTACAACCGTGGGCACCTCCCCGGTATTCCATGGGCGGCGGCGACCGGCGCCGGCGGGTACACCAAAGGTGGGCAGAGAACTCTCTGCCCACCTTTGTTCGTGCGGGGTGTTACTTGGCGGTCACCGTGAGAAGCGGGCTTCCGACGCTCACCTGGCCGGAAGCGGCCTGGTCGATCGAGCCGAACTTCTTCGGGTTGGTCACCAGGACCGGGGTGACCAGCGAGTAGCCGGCTTCCTCGATCACGGCGCGGTCGAAGGTCACCAGCGGGGTACCCGCCTCGACCCTGTCGCCGGCCTTGACCTTGACGTCGAAGCCCTTACCGGCGAGGTTGACGGTGTCGATGCCCACGTGAATGAGCATTTCGATGCCGCCGTCCAACATCAGTCCGAAGGCGTGTCCGGTCGGCTGAGCGACCAGGACCTTGCCTGCGGCGGGTGCGTACACGGTGTTCTCGGTCGGGTCGACGCCCACGCCGAGTCCGACGATGCCCTTGCTGAACACGGGGTCGGGAACGTCGGCGAGCGGGACGACGATGCCGGCGACCGGCGAACCGATCGTGGCCAGGACGGTGGCGACCATGGTCGCCGTGCCGCCGGCGGCAGGTGCGGCGGTAGCTGCAGCGGCAACCGGTGCGGCAACCGGGGCGACGGGCGCGTGCTTGGCTTCTTCAGCAGCCGTGTCTGCGGCGAGCTGAGCGGCCGCTTCGGCCTTCTGCTCGGGCGAGAGGTAGCCGGAGAGGATCACGAGGATCATCGCGGTGAAGAACGACGCGGCAACGGCCAGTGCGTACAACGGGATGTTGTTGAACGCCGGGATGGTCAGCAGCGAGGTGAACACGAACGCGTTGGTCGTGACGCCACCGCCGAGGCCGATGATGACACCACCGACGAGGCAACCGACGAGCATGCGCGGGTAGATGCGCTTGAACCGCAGGTGGATGCCGTACAGCGACGGTTCGGAGATACCACCGAGGAGACCGGCGGCAAGAGCACCCGTCGCGGTCTGCTTCATCTGGCTGTTCTTGGCGCGGATGGCGAGGAAGAGCACACCGGCAGTCGCGCCGAAGCAGGCGAAGTTCCAGGCGCCCATCGGGCCCTGGATGAAGTCATAGCCCAAGGACTGGATGTTCAGCAGCATGACGGCGTTCAGCGGCCAGTGCAGGCCCAACGGAACCATGAACGGGTAGGCCAGCGGGATGACAATGGCGAAGATAAGCGGTGAGAAGTCGTTGATGGACTTGAGGAACTCGCCGATGGCCGCTCCGCCGAAGACGCCGATCGGGCCGATGAGGAAGGCCGTGACGGGGATCATGACGAGCATGCTCAGGAACGGCACGAAGATCAGCTGGACGCTGGCCGGGATGATCTTCTTCAGGCCCTTGGTGAGGAGACCGAGAGCGGCAGCCATCAGCAGCGGCGGGAAGACCTGCGAGCTGTAGTCGGTGACGGTCAGCGGCAGGCCGAAGATCGAGACGATGGCGGCCTTGCCGTCGAAGACGGTCTGGGCTCCGTCGGAGGCGGCCAGGGCGGAGAAGCCCGGCAGCATGACGACGGCCATGATGCCGAAGCCGACCCACGGGTCGGCGCCGAGGCGCTTGGAGGCGTTGTAGGCGACCATGAGGGGCAGGAAGACGAACACGCCCTGCCACATCAGGTTGATGAACGCCCAGCCCGGTTCCAAGGTGACGCCCGGCGCGTTCCATGCGGGAATGACGCCGAGGGTGGCCATCAGCGCCATGAAGGTGATGAACAGCGAAGCGCCCAGCAGCGCGCCCAGGATCGGGCGGAAGGAGTCTGAGAGGACCTCGAAGAAGGTGTCGAGCCCGGCGAACTTGCCGCGGGGGCCCTTGGCGCGCTCGGCGGCCTTGATGTCGTCGGCGCTTTCGCCGGTTCCGACCTTCTTCATCTCGGGCAGAGCCAGGATCTCGTTGTACACGGTCTCGACCGCGCCGCCGATAACGACCTGGAAGCGGTCTCCGGACTGGGGAACGGCACCCAGGACTGCGGGGATACCCTCAACAGTCGGCAGGTCGATTCCCGATGCGTCCTTCAGTGTGAAGCGCAGTCGGGTGGCACAGTGAGTGAGCGCGACGACATTCGCGGCCCCTCCGATGCTCTCAATAATGTCTTTAGCGGGCGAGGACGCCACCTGAATCTCCTTACGGTGTGGATGCCAAACGCGTGGTTCCCGCTTGGTACACAGCTCAGTCGAACCGGGTTAGCCGACTGAGTTTCTCCTGTTAAATTTCACACAACAGTTGAATTTACACGCTCAACGCGGCTCGCGCTGGGTCGTTAGTCCCGCAAGGTGGGGGTATGGGCCCGCCGCGGGGCCCGAAACGCCGGCGGCTCAGTGTCCGGCGTTCGCCTCCGGGCGCAGCCGGATGAGGCGCTGCGAGCCGTCCTCGGCCAGCTCGGCCAGGTCGCTGCGTGAGGAGAGGAAGTCGGTGAAGGAGCGGAAGCCGAGCGGCTTCTCGTTGAAAGACGGGTCCATCCGGCGCATCTGGTTCTTGACCGTGCCCGTGTTCAGCCACTCGTCGTCATCGCCCTTGGCGTGACCGATCTGCAGCGCACGAACGAGGAGCTCCGTTGCGAGCGACTGCGGGTCGACGTCTTCGGCCGCTTCCGGCTCGTCGTAGGGGGAATCGTCGGTGTGCGAGAACATCGGGATTGTCGTGAGCTTGCGGGCCGTGCTGGCCGGCGGTGCGGGCTCCACCTCAACGGGTTCGGCCGCTCGGCGGCCACCCTTGGGCTTGTCCGCACGGGCGGTGTCGGCATCCGCGCTCGCGGCGACCTTCACGATTCCCGGCAGCGAGTCGTAGTCCTCGAACTCGTCGCAGGCGGCCGCGAGCGAGGTGCTGGTCGACCCGGCGACGCCGATGCCGACGACGAAGCGGCCCAGCCGCTTCGACTTCTGGGCCAGGGCGATGTAGTCGGAGTCGCCGGCGATGATGATGACGTGGGTGAGGTCGGGCAGTCGAAAGAGATCTTCGACCACGTCGACGGCCAGACGGATGTCGGCGCCGTTCTTGGTCCCCCGGGTGGTGGTGGTGAACAGCTGGGTGAGGTCCACCGCGCGGGACATCAGCTGGCGCTGATAGCTCGCGTTCACGGGCACCGACCAGTCGGCGTATGCGCGGTTGACGACCAGTGTGCCGAAGGATGCGGCGAAGTCGATGATGGCGTTGAAGTCGACCGTAGCGGCGGCCAGCCGGGCGGCGACCTCGGGGTCGGCATCCCGGCTCGTCTTGTCGAAGTTGCGGATGCCGTCGCGCTGGAAGGCGTTGCGGCCGTGCAGCTGCTGATAGCGCGAGATGACGATGTTGTCGAAGTCGATGTACAGGCCTACGCGTGCGTCGTTCGGTTCGGTCATGGTGAGCTCCTTAGCCACAGGCGGAAAACTCAATAGCGATCCGGTGCTTCCAGTCTGGTGCGCGTGGTGCGGCGAGAGCAACTCGGAGCGCGCACGGACGGTCAACTCAGTTGCACGGTGGTGACACAGGTGGGATCGTCCGTGCCGGTGCCGACCGGCACCTCCGCGGTGTTCTCACCGTCGTCGATGCGCATCGTGAGCTCGCGCCCGGCCGGGAGCCACACATCGAAGAAACCGTTCTCAAACGTGGTGACGGTCTCGTCGAGGAACACCTCGTTGTTGGCGTCGTCGGTGATCGTCACCTGCAGCTCCTGGTCGGCGAGTTCCCCGACGCAGGTCGTCAGCGAGTGGAAGTAGCAGTCGTGGGTGTCGTTCAGATAGGGCGCGACGGAGAGGTGGAAGTCGTCGGTCGGGAGGGGGACGCCCACCTCGTCGTCCCCGCTGGAGAGCAGTAGCTCGTTGACCCGCACGGAGGCCATCAGGCCGGCCGGGCGCTCGGCCAGTGGCTGCGACTGGAGCTGCTCGATGAGGTCCTCCACGTTGGCGGGCGCCGCGATGTCGAACTCGGCGAGCATCGACTCGGCATCCACGCCCAGCCCGACCGGGCTGTCCGGAGCGGTCGGTGTGGGGGTGCTCTCGCCGCCGCTGGAGCAGGCCGCGACGGAGACAAGGAGGACTAGCGTGCCAAGGCTCGCTGCGAATCGTGAACGGATCATGTCTCCAGCGTGCTGCCGACCGGTCGCCGGTCCCAGCGACAAAGGTCCTAGTGGCGCGGATACTCAGCGTTCTCACGGGCGGTAGATCTCGATTGCCGCCGGTAGTACGCGCACGGTCGCCGCGCGCGTACCGCCGGGGATGAACGGTGGCGCCTTCTGAACTTCCCCGTCATGCGCGTAGAACTGGGCGCTGTCGGTGTTGGACCGCAGGGTGATTGCCGTTCGCTTGAACACGAGGCTGTGCCGTGGAGCGTGGAACATCGGCTCCGGACCGTGGTCGGTGCGACTGCGGGTCCGGCTGGACAGTAGGGAGAGGAACCCACGTCCGCGGGATCGGGCTGTGGAGCGCAGGATCCGGACATCCAGGACCCCGTCGTCGAATCCCTGCCGTTTCAGTGGGGCGCCTCGGGGCGGGGCGTAGCGCCCGACTCCGATGAACATCGACCAGACGCGAAGTTCCTGGCCGTCAAGACTGCCGTCGAGGGGCGCGGCAGTGAATGCGGCACGTAGCGCGGCGGCGAGTGTCGCCAACGGCCGGCCGATGGTGGGTTCCATCCTGGTGCGGAACTGGACGAACCGGGGGTACACGCCCACGCTGAGGGTGTTGAGCGCGAGGACCCTGCCGCGATCGCCGAAGTCGATTTCTGCGAGGTCAACCGCGGATCCGGTTCCTGCTTGCGCGGCAGCGATGCCCGTCGCCAGATCGGGAATCCCGACCGTGAGCGCGAAGTGGTTGAGAGTGCCACCCGGCAACACGAGCAGGGGCAGGTGGGTCTCAAACGCGACCTCTGCCGCTGCGGCGACGGAACCATCGCCGCCGTACACGCCCAGGATGGTGGGCGGGGTGGTCGAGCCCACGGCAGCACGCATCACGTCGGAGATGCGCTCGCCCTTGCCGAGGACATGCACAACGGCGTCGGGCATTTCGCTGTCCAGGATTGGTTTCGGGTCCGGCCGTCGCTTGGTTTGGCCGGAGTGCGGATTGATCACGAGGAACAGGCCGGCGCCGGTGGGCGCAGGTCGGAGCCCCTCGCCGGTCACAACGCTGCCCGACGGCGGTGGAGGGCGGCGTCGGCCGCCGCGATGGCCGTCCCCAGCAGGGCTCCACCGACCACGTCGGAAAACCAGTGTGAGCCGGTGTGCAGACGGGAATACGCCACGGCCACGGCCATCGGCACGAACACCATGGCGAGCCTGGGGTCATCAAGCGATGCCCCCACCGCGAAGGCGAAGGCGCTGGCGCTGTGGCCGGAGGGGAACGTCGCCGAGGTAGGTGGCCGCGGAAGCCGACGACGACGGGGAACACGACTGAGCAGGGGGCGTGATCCGCCGAAAAACTGCTTGCCGAAGAGGTTGGCGGTGAGGCTCGCGATACTGAGCGCTGTGATGCCGCGCGCGGCGGCGGACCGGTGGCCGGTGGCCACCAGGACGGCGCCGGCTGCCGCCCAGAGCTTTCCGTGATCGGCAAGCGAGGACAGGCCGACCATGGATCGATCGAACCGGGCCGACGTGGGCCGGCTCACACGATCGAACATCGTGTGGTCAAGGGCCCGGATGGAGCGCGCTGGTCGCACCCTTGCCGCTGGCATCAGGTGTCGAGATCCTCTCGGCTCATATCGCCCGTCGCCGGCACCGAACCCGTCGGACCGTACCGGAGGAGAACCGCTCCCTTCTCCGAGGCCGGCTCGGCGCCGAGCAGCTCCAGGGCCATCGGGGGTCCGTCGTCGGGGAACAGTCTCTTGCCAGCCCCGACCACGATCGGATATACCCACAGGTTCAGCTGGTCGAACAGGCCATCGGCGACCAGGGTGCGGGCGAAATCGATGCTGCCGATCACGTGGATTTCCCGGTGCCGCTTACGCAGCGCGGTCAGCTCCCGGGCGAGATCGCGGCCGAGCAGGTGCGAGTCGCGCCAGCCGAGTTCCGGCGAGCCCCGCGACGCCACGTACTTGGGGATCGAGTCGAACGTGCGGGCGATTCCGGCGGCGGGCCCGTCGAGTTGATGAGGCCAGTACGCCGCGAAGATGTCGTAGGTACGCCGCCCAAGTAGCAGCGCGTCCATGGCCTGGATCCCGGCGTCGACCTGGGCGCCGACGGTGTCGTCGAACAGGGGCGCCTGCCACCCGCCGAACGCGAATTCGCTATCCGTGTCTTCGTCGGGACCGCCGGGAGCCTGGGCGACCCCGTCGAGGGTGGTGAAGTGGTCGATGTGAATCCGACCGGACATATGATCTCCCTTCGGCGCGATGCAGCCCACTGTAGGCCTCTGTTGCCCCGGCGGGGCGTCAGGCGGGTTCGACGTCGACCCATTCGTGGCCGAGGCTCTCCAGGTGTTCGCTTCCGGCCGTTACGTGGGCGACGATCGCGGCGAGCCGCTCGGCGTCATCATCGGCGATGTGCAGCACGGCGTCCTGCCCATAGTCCGTGCCCAGGATGAGCACACCGCGCTGGCGCAACTCGGCCTCGATGCGGCCCGCATCCGTATGGGGGAGGGTGAGCGTGAACAACTCACGGCGTTCGCGTTCCACGAGCGCTCCGAGGGACTGGGCCCGATCGATGGTGGTGGTCACGGCGTCCGAGTAGGCGCGCACCAGACCGCCGGCACCGAGGAGCGTGCCACCGAAGTACCGAGTGACGACAGCCAGGCAGTCGACCAATCCGCGTCCCGACAGCGCCTCCAGCATGGGGCGCCCTGCGGTTCCGGATGGTTCCCCGTCGTCATTCGAGCGGCGCACCTGATCGGGGGTGCCCCGCGGCCCGATCACGAATGCCGAGCAGTGGTGGCGAGCGCCCCAACGCTTCTTGCGTGCCTCGTCGATCGCCGCACGCGCGGCATCCTCGGTGTCGATCCTGACGAGACTGCAGAGGAATCTGGATCGTTTGACGTCGATTTCGGCCTCAACATGGCTGCCGAGGCCGCCGCGCAGAGTGAGATCAGACATGTGCCCAGTCTCGCGCAGTTGGATCAGAGGCTGAGCTCCCGGGCGACGAGACTTTGCGCGACCAGGCTCAGGGACGTCTGGTGCGAACGGGCGTGTCGGCGAATGAGGTCGAAAGCCATCTCAATCGACACATTTGCGGTTTCCGCGACGACGCCCTTGGCCTGCTCGATGATGATCCGGCTCGAGAGAGCTTTCTGCAGCTGATCGCGAAGCGTTGAGGCATCACGGATGGTGCGCTCCTGCAGGATGCCGATGGTCGCCACGTCGGCGAGGGCCTGTGCGGCCCGGATATCGTACTGATTGAGCTCCCCGCGCTCGTTCCGCATGAGATTCAATGTGCCGATTGTCGTCTCCCGGAGTCGCAGGGGGATGGCGTAGACCGAGTGGATGCCCTGGGAGCGGGCGGTGTCGCAGAACGCTGCCCAGCGGGAGGAACCGACGTCGATGTCCGGCAACGACACCACGGTACGGGTGCGGAAGCACTCCAGGCAGGGCCCCGCGTCAGCGTCGATTTGCATCACTTCCACGAGGGTGTTCGCCTCGCTGGTGGAGGCGACGACCTCGAGCTTGTCTGCGGCATTGGCCAGGAGAATTCCGGCGGAATCGACGTCGAGGAGATCGCGGCAGGTCTCCACCAGGGTTTGCAAGAGCTCGAGGACGTCATATCCGACAACGAGGGTGTCCGCGAAGGTGGCGAAGGCATCAAAGAGCAATTCGAGGCGGGTCGTTTCATTCATGAGATCGGCCCGTGTTGGTCAGCGCGGTGAAGCGGATCCGCCGTTCGATGACGTCCTGGGCGATCTGGCGCATCGGACGATTCTCGGCGAAGGCCCGCGCCTGGATGATCAGGTGTGCGTCCTCGGCGGTCGTTCCGAGTTGGGCGAGGACCATGCCCGTCGCCTGATGGATGAGTCGCCGTGAGAATGTCGTCGTATCGTCGGGGATGCTGTCGGTGCTGATGGCGTGGCGCAGGATAATCCGGCTGACCAGGGCTGAGAGGGCGAGCGTCTGCCCCTGTTGCTCGGGGGTGAGGGAGACCGGGGCTATGGAGTACAGGTCAACGGCGCCGATCTCCAGCGGGCCGAAGAGAAGCGGAAAGGCGAAGATCGCCCCGATCTCCTCCTCACGAATAGCGTTCAGGAAGGCCGGCCAGGAGACGCTGCTCGTGGAGGCGAGGTCGGGTTCGAGAACAGGTTCCCGGTTGACCAATGCGTCCCAGCACGGACCTTCACCGAGGTCGAATTGCAGTTCATCCACTCGCCCGGCGCGGGCATCCGTGGCTGAAATCGTTTCGGCGCCAAGAAACGATCCGAAGGTCGAGATCGAGGCGCCCGAGATGGGCAGAAACCGCAGGAATGGGCGGGCAAGCTCGGAGATCCGGGCTCCACTATCGGACAGGGCATCCGATGCCATCAGGAACGGATCATTCGCCATGACTGCTATTCCTCCTGTTTTTTGCCAGAGTACGCGGCAGAGATCGGCTAGCCAACCCATTGCATTCTGGCGCGGTTAGTCGTAGATGACGGCAATACCCTGACGCTCCAGCTCAGCTGGCCGTCCCGCATGGCTTGCAGCTGTTCGGTGTGTGTCCGACCCAGTCCGTGAGGGATCAATCGCGGCATGCCGGCGTGTAGGGCCGAGCGCCCAGGAGCTCCCCCCACTCCTGTTCGGTCAGTACCCGTCCCGCGACCTGACACGCGCGTTCCTCCCAGGCCGCCGGGTCGGCGATGACCACCTGCGTACTCCCATCGGATCGTTCAAGAGCCAGGGTGCGTTCGCTGCTCTCCGCACCGGCCGACCTCCGCACGACGAACTGGTCGGTGCGAAAACCCGCCGACCAGTCGCCGAGGTCCCACGTGATGATCGCGCCGTCCTCCCCGGCGGCCACCAGCTCACCGGTCGGCCGGTACTCGACCGCGGTGACCGCGCCTTCGTGATTACGAAGCGACTCCGCAACGTCTCCGGTCTCGGTCTTGAACACCACGACGCCGGTGCCGGCGGCGACAGCGAGGTGACTGCCGTCAGGGCTGAAATCGGCCACCGATGGAAAGTCAGTCAGCGGGACGGTGACGGGCGCTGCGCCCCCGGTCGAGTCGACGATGCGCGCCGCGAGTAAGCCATCCCGGACCGCGATCCGACGGCCGTCCGGGCTGACGGCCAGAATCCCGGCTCCGGCGATCCGATCCAGCACGGCACCCGATGCCGTCTCGTACACCACGGTCGGTCCGAATCGGCTGGCGTACAGCCGCGAACCGTCCGGCGAGAATTTCACCGCGCCGAACTGGCCGACCCACCCGATTGGGGCGGCGAGCTCTGACCCGCTCACGTCCAAACTCAGGATTGTCGGGCCGGACGGGTTCTCTGCTCCGCCTCGCCACAGGGCGACACTCCCAGACGGCTCGAACGGGCGTGTCGCCGCGAGCGCCGCGAACAGGGATCCGTCGGCGGAGTACTCGACATCCGCCGCTGTCCCAGCCAGGCCTGCGTAGGTCGTCACGGACGAGCGTCCTCCGTCCGCGAGATCCACCGTTCCCGTTCGCCCACTAGGGCAGGGGAGGACGCTACACAGGTCCGAGGTGGCGCTGTACGCGACGGTGCCCGAAGCGGGGTCGACGGCCGATGACACCACGTTCCCGCCGAAGGGGCCGTACTCGCCGAGCTGCGAGCGGCTGTCAAGATCGAAGAGGCGCACATCGTCATCGCTATCGATCACCGCTGCTCGAGTCCCGTTCTCCGCGACCGACATGCTCTTCGCAGCCACACCGTCTTCCTGGATACGAATGATGCTCGTCAAGCGGGGCGCGCGCGCGAAGACCCGCACAAGATTGACACGTGTTTCGGAACTGTCCCAGAGTTGGATGGCCTCGACCGCGAGCAGCAGCGCGCGATCGAAGTGCGGCTCCTCGAGCGCCGACGCGGCGACGCGGCGTGCCTCCCCAACCGTCGCACGCTCGCCCGCGAGGTTCGTCTGGAAGCCCGCGATGAGGCCCGCCGTGACAGCGAGGATCGCGAGACCCGCAGCGCCGGCCGACACCCATTTCAGACGTCGCACCATCCGGCGCTCTGTCCGCAGTTGCCTTTGGGCGGCCTCGAGTCCGGCGGACTCCTGCTCAGCCGCCGCGTTGAGGAAGTCTCGCTCGACCGGCGTGAGTGCGGGATCGGCCGCGTCCCTCCAGCGCTGGGTCGCCGTCAGCCGCCCGCCGCGATAGAGCTCGCTTTCGGGTCGTCCCATCGCATCCCAGGCGGCGGCCGCGGCTCCAAGGTGTCGCATGATCCGCTGGCCCTCGACATCGTCCGCGAGCCAGTCCTTCAACCGGGGCCATTCCCGTGCGAGTGCTTCGTGCGACAACTGCACCGATTCCTCGTCGGTGGTGAGCAGGCGCGCATCGACCAACCGATCGACGATCCTCGCGTGGGCGTCGTCGATCGAAATCCGTGAGCGTTCAATCCGACGAGCTACGACCGCACCGTCCGCGGATGCTTCGACGAGTCGGAGGAGGATGTCGCGCAGCAAATGCCTGTCCTCAGCCGGGAGCGCGGCGATGACCTCTTCAGCCGTCTTCGCGACGGCGCCCTTGATCTCACCGGAAGCCCGATAGGCGTCGACGGTCAGGACGCGGCCCTCACGCCGTGCCCACACCTGGCGCAGGGCGTGGGACAGCAGCGGAAGGTTTCGCCCATCGGCGTCGCGGACGAGGATCTCGACGAGGCCCGGCTCCAGGATGAGCCCGGCCTGCTCCGCGGGCTTTTCGATCACGGCCCGGAGCCCGTCGGGGCCGAGCGCGGTGAGCATGAGCATGTGCGACTGAATGATCCCGGCAAAGCCGTCGTGATCGGCCAAGTCGCCGAGACGGTCTGCGCGGATCGCGATGACGAGCAGGCCACGGTAGACCATGCGCTGCAGGGCGCCGAAGAACTCCCGAATCTCGGCGGGGTCGTCCGCGGCGAACGCGTGCTCGCATTGATCAACGATGAGCAGTGAGTTTCCGGGCGTGAGACCAACATCGCGCAGTGCATCGATCGGATGCTCGCCGGGCGTCACGATGGCGACTTCTCTGCCGCGGGCGATCACCTCCGCGCCGATCCCCGCCCTGACGAACGAGGATTTGCCGACACCCGATGAGCCGGTGACGAGCAGCACGCCGTGTTCGTCGAGCGCTCGCAGCGCCCCGGACAGCTCCCGCTCGCGACCGAAGTACCGCTCGGCGTCCTCCACGCGCGCGTGAGGCAGACCGAAGTACGGACACTCGGTACTCCCGGGCCGGAAAACTCGGTCGGACAGTAGGGATGGATCTTGCCGGAGGATAGCTTGTTCCAGCTCAGCGAGCTCCGTGCACGGATCCAGCCCCAGCTCGGAAGCGAGAAGCCCTCGCGCCCTGCGTACGGTGGCGATGGCCTCCGCCTGCCGCCCCTGGCGATATTGCGCCACGCTCAGCACCACCCAGCGTCGCTCCCGCAGTGGAGCTTCGGCGACGCGGGCGCGCGCCAATGCGGCGACCTCCTGAACCTCGCCGGCCTGGAGCCGTGCGTCGAGGAGAAGCTCCTCGACCCCCAACCGCATCTCCTCGAGACGACCGGACTCGATTTCTGCCGGCGCCCAGTCAATGAGGTCGACGAAGGGCTCACCTCGCCACAACGCGAGCGCCTCCGAAAACGTATGCGTGGCACGCTCGGGTTCACCGAGCTCCAGTTGCTGAGTGCCCCGCGCAACGAGTCGCTCGAACTGATCGGCGTCGACCGTGAGGTGCTCTGCGGACAGCCGGTATCCGAGTGCGGTGGTCTCGATCTGTGCCGGTGCGATCAGCCGGCGCAACCGCATGATGCATCCAGGAATGATGTGCGACCACGACGCGGGCAAGTTGTCGCCCCAGAGCGCCGCCGCGAGGGACTCGACCGACAGGGATTCACCGAGGCGGACCGTGAGCGCACTCATCACCGCACGATCGCGCGGAGCAAGAGGAATCCGACCGTCGTCAAGAGTCAGCGATCCAAGGACGCGTATCTCCATGACGCCACTGTGCGCTCGCCTCCGACATCAGTCAAGACGGCCGATATCGGGCCGATACCGGCCGGCTGGGCTTCCGGTATGCAGCTGATATCGGCGCGTCCTTTACTGACTTTGCAGCCATCTCGCTGCACGGTCCGAACGGAAGGATCAGACATGTGGACATCATCCCGGCGCTCAGGCGCCACTCATCCGACGCGTTCGCCGCTGGCGGGTGTCGTGGTCGCCCTGCTGGCGTGCGCCGGTTTCGCGGCCTGCACCGCAGCGGCCGAGAGGCCCACCCCCGCACCGACCGCGGAGACTGAAACGACCAAACCGCTGCCGGCGACCGGTGCCATCGACGCCGGCACCTACGTCGTCTACGGCTTCACAGCACCCTTCGAGGTCACCGTTCCAGACGGCTGGGAATCCTTCGGCTGGGGTGTCCTGAAGGATTGGGAGGTCTTCGTGAATTTCCTGAGCCCCGGCTATGTGCCGACGGATGCCTGCGCCTGGCAGGAAGCGCTCGTCGCCGTGGACCCGTCGCCTGAGGCCTTTGTCGCTGCGATGACCGCGCAGGCTTCAACGGAGACCACACCGCCGGTTGAGGTCGTGATGGGCGACTATTCAGGCTTTGAGTTCGACTACTCCGTCGAGAGCGGCATCAACATCAACGACTGCGGCAAGGAACACGTCTGCCTCTGGTCGGAACAGGCCACCGACTGCACACGCGGGTACTCAATGGTGACCGAACGCGAGACCGAGCGGGTGCTCGACCTGAATGGTGAGCTCGCTCTCTTTGCGGTGGGTGAGTTCCAATCGGTCACTGACGAGTTGACGGAAGAGGCGCGCGCCGTCTTCGATTCGATCGAGTTCGTCCGTGAAGAGTGACACTCTCGACGAGGTCGGGGCAGACTGGCGGCGTGAGCGGAATCCCCTGGATACTGCACGTCGATCTTGACCAGTTCATTGCGGCAGTCGAAGTGCTCCGACGACCGGAACTTGCGGGCCGGCCGGTCATCGTCGGCGGTCGGGGTGACCCCACGGAACGAGCGGTGGTGTCGACCGCCTCTTACGAAGCCAGGGCGTTTGGAGTGGGCTCCGGGATGCCCCTGCGTATTGCGGCCCGCAAGGTGCCCGACGCCGTGATCCTGCCGGTTGATCAGGAGGCGTACCTCGCGGCGTCGGAAACTGTGATGGCTGCCCTGCGTGCGCAGCCCGGAGCCACCGTGCAGGTGTTGGGTTGGGATGAAGCCTTTGTCGGCATAAAGACCGAGAATCCGGAAATCTACGCCCGGCAGGTGCAGGCCGCTGTACTGGAGCGGACTCTGCTGCAGTGCAGTGTGGGCATCGGCGACACTCTGGTCCGCGCCAAGGTCGCCACCGGTTTTGCCAAGCCGGCCGGCGTCTTCCGTCTCACGGCCGGGAACTGGCTCGGTGTCTTGGGCAGCCGGCCCACCAAGGATCTGTGGGGCGTGGGAAGCAAAGTGTCTGGCCGGCTGGCGAAACTCGGTATCAACACCGTCGCCGAACTCGCCGCGACCGACCCCCAGGACCTGGTCCTGGAGTTCGGGCCCAAGATGGGGCCGTGGTACGCGGAACTCGGACGCGGGGACGGTGCCAGTGTTGTGGATGACACCCCGTGGGTCGCCCGCGGGCATAGCCGGGAGACCACCTTCCAACGCGACCTGACCGACCCTGCCCAGGTGGACGACGCCGTGCGTGAGCTGACGGCGCGGGTGCTCGAGGATGTCCTGGCCGAAGGGCGGCCCGTCATCGGGCTGACCCTCAAGATTCGCTATGCGCCGTTCGTCACCACGACCCGCGCGAGGAAGATCCAGGGCACATCCGATGGCAACGAAATCCTCGCGGGGGCCCTGGACCTCGCGACCGGAATCGAAGCGGGCCGTCCGATCCGGCTCCTGGGGCTGCGGGCCGAAATGGCCATGCCAGACGACGCCCGACAGGGCCATACTCCGACGCGTGGCGGTTGGTGACGGCGACACTCCCTTGCCTGTCAGCGCGGATGAAGGTCACTCCATGCTGGAGAACGGTGCGTACGGATCGAGGGTCTCGCCGTAATTGCGCTCGACCAAGCCGTAAGTCTCCCAGAGGGGTTCGCTGAGCGTTCCGCCGACGAGGCAGTACGATGCGCCGGCTTCGGAGATGTCCGCTGCCGCGCTGTGATCGGTCAGATCCGAATAGACGAAGAAGTAGCCGTCTCCCCGGTCGATCACTGTGGAGTCGGCCAAGGGTGCGTTCTCGTAGTCGGCGCGGGTGCGGGGTGCACCAGTGACGGTGGAGGAAGTGTTGAACTCGATCTGATTCTGGGCTGAGGCATCCATGCACAGCCGGTAAGCGCCGCCGGCGGTGAGGGTGCCGGGTTCTGCGAGCGGTGTTGGTGCCGGCGTCGTCAAGGGGAACTCATCGTCGGCAGGCAGGCCTGTGTCCGGCGTCGGCGTCGAGCTGGCAGTCGGCGCCGCGGTTTTGACCGTCGCCGGGGCGTTCGACGGGGCGCACCCGGCGAGCACAACAGCGAGGAGTGGCACGATGAGGAGCGGACGGATGACGTTGCTGCGCTGGAACATCCTTGGCCGAATTACCATTCGCCGGCCGAGAGGTAGCGGGGGATGGCGTGCACCGCTGAGGAAGTAGGACAGCACGAAGGCGACGATCGCCAGGGTGTTCGTTTTCCCGGACGGGGCGAGTGGGGCAACATGCGGCTGTTCCGCTTGCCGTTTGTTGCGGCGAAGCTGCGTAGTTATGAGGGTCGCGACAACTGCGATCAGCAGTACGAGCATCGCTATGGTCAACAGATCCACGATCTCACCCCTATCAGCGGATGTGGGCAACCCCAATCCGAATAGCCAAGATGGTCGGGCCTGGAACACCGCTAGACCCGCTCCAGGGAGTCCACCTGAAACCTACTGGGGAACCAGCGACCACCCTCGCCCCAGAACAGGGGCAATGGGCCGTTTGCGTTGATTATCCGTCCACTCCACTGTCTCGAAATCCACGGGATGGGGGCAGGTGGCTCGAGAGACCACACAGGGGCTATGCCATTGCTGTCGGGTGGTGCGGTTTGTCTTAGAGGAATTTCTTGGCGGGCGTGACCGTGGGGGTTTCGACCTCGTCTGGCACTCGCCACTCGAGACACACTGCCGCAGCCAATGTCCCGAGGGTGACGGCGACGGCCGAGAGACTGCCAGGCTGAATGAGCGCAGCCGCGATGAACAGTGCCATTGCCACTCGGAATCCGGCGGTGCGTAACCGTGGTCGAGGAATAAGCCCGGCTGCCAGGATGACGATCACGGCAGTGACTAAGACTGCCGTCACGGGCAGAAGGGGCTGGACCCAGTAGTTGGCGCCCGGCGCCTGATCGATAGGACGGGTGCTTGTCGCGTACCAGGTGGACCAGCTGAACATGGCGATGGGCAAAATTGAGATGCCTGCCATGAGCCGCGACTGTATTCCCGACGACTTCAAGTCCGCCATGGCGATACCGAGAGCGATCAGCAGAATAACGCCATACACGCCATACGTGGCCACTCCAACACCGATGTAACCGATGCCGTCTGCGCAATAGAACGAGCCAGGATCATCGCTGCCCATGTGATGGAAACTGCACTGGAAATGTAGGTCCTCCCGCACCAGTCCCAGCAGAAAGCCACTTCCCGCAAAAACGGATGCAACGAAGCCGACGCTCAGACTCAGTATCGCGCTGCCCCTCGGATTCACGGCATCCTGCTCATGTCGTCCCGCTAACAACACCGTCACAGTTCATCCGCCCACCCTATTGCGCCCTGGCGTCACCTGCCCAGAGTGCTGCGGGCCGGCACACACTCCCCTTGCGCGGCGTTGGCCGCCGGGTGCGGAGAAAGAGAGAGCCCCCAACAGCCAGACGAAGGCCGGCCCGACGCTGCCGACCACGTAGCGGACCGGTGGAGCTGCCTACCCGACTTAGGCTCGAGAGCATGACACATACACGTGCGATCGATATGCACAATTGGCCTCGGCGGGAGCACTTCGAGCACTACCTCACCCGCGTCGAGTGCACTTATGCCATCACGGTCGAACTCGACGTCACAGAGTTGGTAGCGGCGCTTCGTGTCCGTCCATGGAAGAGCTATATCGCGCAGGTATGGGCCATCGCCTCAGTAGTGAATAGACACGTCGAGTTCCGGATGGCTCTCACCGATGAGAAGATCCCCGCGACCTGGGACATCGTTCACCCTGCATTCACCGTCTTCAACCCGGAGCGAGAGACGTTCTCCAACGTCTGGTCTCCTTTTCACGCCGACTTCTTTACCTTCCATGAACACGCGGCCGACGTCTTGGCCAGATACCGCACCTCCACGTCGTTTCAGCCGCAACCAGACATGCCCGCAAATGTGTTTGATATATCAAGCGTTCCGTGGACGTCGTTCACGGGGTTCAGCCTGCAGATACGCGACGGCTGGAAGCATCTTCTGCCGATATTCACCCTGGGTCGGTACAGGGAGTCTGGGGGGCGAACCATGATGCCCGTCGCCATTCAGGTGCATCATGCGGCCGCTGACGGTTTCCACACCGCTCGCCTTGTCCAAGAGCTGCAAGAACTCTTTTCCGACCCCTCGTGGCTCGCCAATTAACGGACCTGAGCCCGATGACGGACGTCACGCACGAGCGGCTGGGCGTCAGTAGTCGGATCGCGTGCAAACGCACCGGGCTTAGTCACGCGCGGGCAAAGGTGTTGATTACGATGTGCAGCATGAGCGGCGGGCATGACCTTGGACCCCTGCCTGCCCGTGTCACTGTCGACAGCGAACTAGTGCAGCGGCTCATCGCAACACAATTTCCCCAGTGGTCCGCCCTCCCTGTCACGCCGGTCGCCCTCGGCGGATGGGACAACTGGACATTCCATCTCGGCCCGGAAATGTCGATCCGACTACCTAGCGCGGCTGAGTATGCCCTCGCGGTGGAGAAGGAGCAGCATTGGCTCCCTCAGATCGCCGGCCAACTCCCGTTGCCCATTCCGACCCCTCTGGGGAAGGGACGCCCGAGCGAGGATTATCCGTTTTCGTGGTCCGTTTACGCGTGGCTCGACGGAGAGACGGCCGCCGCCGATCGCGTTGCCGACCCGCTTCGGTTTGCTGAGGACCTCGCCGACTTCCTCGAAGCGTTGCAACAGATAGACCCCACCGGCGGACCCCGCCCTGGTACGCATAATTGGTTCCGCGGCGGCTCACTGCGCACTTTTGACGCGACACTACGAAACGCGCTGAGTGTTCTTGAGGGCCGAATCGACGTCGGGCTAGCGGAGGACATTTGGGGCGCAGCTTTGAGCGCTCCTTGGGATCGTGCGCCAGCGTGGTTCCACGGCGACATCGCTCAAGGCAACCTGTTGCTCGTCGATGGCCGGTTGGCGGCCGTCATAGACTTTGGAACCTGCGGTGTGGGTGATCCATCCTGCGATCTTGCGGGAGCCTGGACACTACTGACCTCGGAGGGTCGAAATGTGTTCCGGAACCAGCTGGATATCGACGCTCCGGCGTGGGCGCGTGGGCGGGGCTGGGCGCTATGGAAGACGCTTTCTACCTATGCGGGGACATTCGACCAACAGGACGCACGAGTCACGAGGTGCTCTCAGCGCCCTTGAAGCAATCTTCAACGAATTCGAAAGCTCGAAGTGAATTGGCCGTCCGGTTAACGACGCTCTCCTTTATGAGGCATCCTGGCGGCATCGGCTCATGCCGTCGCGGCTGCGAGACTTCAGAGCCCTCGCTGGCCCCGCTCGATGTCGGCTCGCACGTCCGACATGGCTCGAGCGAGTTCCGGGTCGGAGCCTTGAAGATCCCGAGCAGCGGATGGGTTGAGCCGCCGCCGCGACGACAGCAGGTAGAAGACCGCCAGAAGCACAAGATGCTCCCTCAACCCAGCTCAGCGCTCTGCCCGCGGGGCGTGCGGTGTCGTCGTATATCCCACGACGAGAGCTAAATATCGTCGTTGCGACTCTGCGTGTGTACCGTGAGTCCGACACCTGCGATCGCAAACATGATCCCCGCGATCAGGATGATCCATAGGTTGCCGGCACCTTGGAAGAGGATCATGATTCCCCAAACGATCAACGCGGCGCCCTGCACGTAGGGAATATCGAAGTGTCGACGCCAGCCGGATTTACCAGTCTTTGAGGCTTCCACCATGGTGAATTCCTTCCGGGATAGAACCGAATTGCACGCAGAAGTCCGTCTCTCTTTAGGGCGGCCGCAGGGGCCGTCGCCCGTGACGTTGCTCAGCATTTCAGGACGGAGGCGGAGCCTCGGCAAATTCTGACGCGAAGGGTGGCAGCAGCGCGAGCACGAAGGGATTCTGTACGTAGTAGAGCACCCCGTCTCGCCAGGCGAAACCACTGCCCATTGTCGGATCATCGCCGGGCTTAGACACGTACACCCATCCTTCGACGATTTCATCGACCACCTCGTGACCGTCGGCAGCAAACTCTGACTTAGTCACCGCCCACTGATCCTCATCCATGGCAAGCTGGCCAACGTACACGGCACCATCGAGGATCACGACATCGTCGATAAGGCCACCGCAGGCTATGCCATCGCTGACCATTCTGTCGACCAGGGGGTCGACAGCGTCAGGCTCACTTTTGTGCAGTTGCACCACCTCGGCGGACCTCCCGAAAAGGTCCTGAGCCAGCTTCCCCGGCATGAGGTCGTCGCAGCTTGCCAATGAGGTTGTTGTGCCGGTCTCTGGTTGAGATGGAGTTACGCATGAGGAGAGACCGGCGCCTAGGACCAACACAAGAACGGCGGTGCCGTAGGTCTGGGCGGGAGATCTCATAATGTTGATGGTATTGCCGCTTCGTGCACTTCGTGGGCTGCCAACAGCCGGTGCCCCGGTAGGGCCTGGGCATGTATGCCCCCAATAGGGGAGTGATCTTGGACGGAAGTGCTCTGTCACCGGTCGGTTTCGGCATTCGTTCGATTCGTAAGGCGTAACGTGTGTGCTCGGTGCTCGCGGGGTGGGGGTCCTAGGGGGCGGTTGCGTCCACGGCGCTGATTTGGATTCTGAGATGCAAGTGAGAAGGGGACACGTGTTCTCTGTTGGGTCTTCCAGTCCGATTCGCTATCCAGATCCGGGCTCTCGACCTGTCATGACGCGTCGAGCGTGGTGGCTCGTGGTCTTGAACATCCTGATGCCGGGATCTGCGCAGGTGCTCGCTGGTAGCCGCGGCCTCGGCCGGTTCGGCCTGCGCGCGTCTCTGAGCTTCCTCGCGCTGCTGGTAACGGCCGGCGTGGTGTACAAGGTCAATCCCGAACTCGTGCTCACCGTGGCCACCAATACGATCGGCCTGTGGGCCCTGGCCACGGTGATGTTGTTCTACAGCCTGCTGTGGGTAATCCTGACCTTTGACACCCTTCGCCTGGCGCGTTTGGTGAGGATTCGCCCCAAGGCTCGGCCCTACATTGCAGGGCTGGCGACGATCGTCATGATCGTCGTGGCCGGCTCGTCCGGGTACGGCGCCTACGTGGCCACAACGGCAAGCGGCGTCCTCTCAACGATGTTCATCACGGCACCGTCAGAGCCGCCGGTCGACGGCCGCTACAACATTTTGCTCCTGGGCGGGGACTCTGGTCCTGACCGAGACGGTATGCGCCCGGACAGCATGTCGGTGGTCAGCATCGACGCCGAGACGGGGCAGGCCGTCATCATCGGCCTGCCCCGGGATCTCACCCTGGTCCCCTTCCCGGAAGACTCGCCGCTGAACGCGGCGTACCCGAACGGCTATGGCTACCAGGACTTCTGTGATGTCACGGCGTGCATGCTCAACGCGATTTACACCGAGGTGGATCAGAAGAGTCCGGAAATGTACCCCAACGCCGTGGCCGCGGGAAGCGAACCCGGAATCGAGGGGATGCGCGACGCCGCACGCGGTATCACCGGTCTCACGATTCAGTACTACGCGCTCATCGACATGCAAGGATTCTCCGACCTCATCGACGCGCTCGGCGGCGTGGACATCAACGTCGCCGAACGGCTCCCCATCGGCGGTCGGGAAGACGATCTCAGCGACGTCGAAGGCTGGGTGGAGCCGGGTCAGCAGCACATGGATGGCTTCAACGCCCTCTGGTACGGACGGGCCCGCCACGGCTCCAGCGACTACGACCGCATGGCCCGTCAGCGCGTCCTGCAGCAGGCGATCCTCACGCAGTTCACGCCCGCGAACGTGCTAACCAAGTTCCAGGGGATCGCAGCGGCCGGCCAGCAGGTGGTCAAGACCGACATCCCGCAGGGCGCGTTGGGGTATTTCACCAACCTGGTCGGCAAGACGAAGGCTCTTCCCATGGCCACCGTCGAGCTCGTCCCGGACAACGGGGTCGACCCGTCAGAACCGGACTACGACTATATTCGTGGCCTGATCGCTGCTGCACTGGCGCCGCAGCCGACAGTGGAGTAAGCCAGCAGCTCGAGGGTTCTCAAGCGCTGCAGAGCGCGCCGGCTGCGCTCAGGCCTGGTCCGTCCTTGACAGTATGTCAAGTATGTAGTCGCGGTCTGTCTCTCTCGAGCCAACGCCGAAGCCGAGCCAGTCGGGCTCACCGATGGTTCCGCCGACCCTGCAGAAAAGGGCGATGTCCCGCCCGTCGCTTCCTTCGGCCCGGTTCTCGTTGGTGGCTTCGATGTAGATGCCGATTGCACCGTCGTCGCGGACCAATGTGACGGCATTCTCAAACGGGGCCCACGATATGCCAGAGAGCGAAGCCGGGGAGGCTAGTGACAGGGTCTGAGCCTTGCACAGAGCGAAAGCGTCGATTGGTTCGAGGGGGGTGTCTGCGCCGCGCGCTGCCACCGGGGCCGAGGGTGCGCAGCCCGTCACGGCGAGGGACGCGAGGACGGCCAACATTGGCAGCATGACTGTGCGTTTCATGGCTCAAGTATGTGGCGTTGAGAACTGCTGGGCACTCCCGAGTTACGAGGCAACCTGGTGGTCCGGACGGCCTTGCGCGGGTGAGTTGTCGAGGTGAGCCCAGTTTTGGGGGTACTAGATCTTCCATGCGGCCCTGGGCTGTGTCTCAGCCAGTGAGACACCCGCTGTCGACACCGATTCAACGAACGGCACCTCATTCATTTGCTCAGGCCCACTTAGTGCGCCGTTAGTGTCGGGATATGCGATCTCTGCGCTTTGCTGCCTCCGCCGTCCTCGTTGTGCTGACCGCCTCGCTGGCTTCGTGTGCGGCCGTGGCGCCGGCAAGCGCCCCTGCCTCCTCGAAGGTCACGGCCGAGACTATTGACACAACAACGCCGCTCACCTGCGCGGATCTGTTGTCACCAGACGCCGCGGTCCTGGCGCTCACGGGCACCGATGGTGTGACGCCCGCGCTAGTGGAGGCCGTACAGCCTTCCTACGCCGTCGAGCACGCATTGCTCACCGGAGCTGGCGGACTCGCCTGTTCCTGGCGAGCGGGAACGGGACAGGTGGGCATCAGTGATGAACAGGGCGATTGGGCGTATTTGAGCGTTGAGGTGCTGCCCGACGCGGCGGCCGACTGGGTGGCCCCGTATGCAGGCGATGTCCCCTCCGAGGAACACCGAACAGTCGGCCAGGTCGACGCGGTAACCAGCGCAGGCGAGTCCGGATGGCGGATATCCGCTCCCGTGGGGACCGCCTGGGTCGACATGCGGGTTACCTCGTCGGGTCTCATCAGTGGTGGGAGCCGATTCGAGGGTGCGTCGTTCGATGGCGTCCTCGATGCAATGATGCCTGCCGCAGAAACGACTTTCGCGACGATCACCGCGGCGACGGCTGACCAAGTGGGCTGGCCAAAGGGTCAGTTCCGCGAGGGCGAGGCACGCTGTGACGGTGGCCTCGACCAGGTGGGAATTGAGAACGCGCTGCAGCTTGACGGGGCGTCGGTGAAGTACACCCTGGTCGATTCGCGCGCGAAAACCATCGACGGACTCGCCGACGCTGTGGAGGCGCGAATCGGTGTGTTCAGGTGCGAGCTGTTCGCAGAAGGATTCGGGAACACTGAAATCACCGTCATACGCGGCTTCGACCCGTTCATCGAGGAGCTGGCGACGATGCCCGACATCTCGTCAGCGCTCGAACCGATCGTTCTCGACGGAGCAGTGGCAGGGGAGACGGCGCTGCAGGCGCGTCGTGAGGACGGGCCTCGCTCGCCTGTCTATTTCACTCTCGGCCAGACGCTCTTTGGCGTGGCATCCGACGGAGCGGCCACAGTTGCTGAGGCGATCATCGCCCAGACCCGATGAGAGCTGATTTCTGGAACGGGACGGTAACCCAGACTCCGGTGCACCCGCGCCTACGAGAACCCGGTCGCTGTGGCTGACAACGGCAGACGAAGCACGCGAGTTGTGGGAATCGCGCGTCACGGGCGTCTGAAAAGATCGAATCCGTACACGACCTTTCTGCGGTGGATGGCGATGGTGATGGCTGTCGCAGTCGTCAGCACGGCCTCGGTGGCCGCCATTGCCGTCTCGAACTTTAGTCAGAAGGTCGATGACAATGCCATCGACATCGGCGTCGGGCAGACCAATGCTCCAGCACCCCAGCTTGGAAGCTACAGAGAAGGGTTCAACATCCTCATGGTCGGCGTCGACAACGATGCCGCCCAGGGTGCCGCGTATGGTGAACGAGACGCAACCCTCAACGATGTGAACATTCTCGTGCACGTGTCTGCAGACCACACCAACGCCGTCGTGGTGAGCATCCCCCGTGACCTCATCGTGGCGCACCCCGAGTGCGCAGACGCCAAAACCGAAGAGACTTTCGACGCCATGTCGGCGCGCCCCATCAATGAGGCCATGGCTCGCGGGGGACTACCCTGCGTGGTCCAGACGGTGTCCAAGCTGACGGGACTAGACATCCCCTACGCCGGCGTCATTACCTTCAGCGGTGTTGTGCAGATGAGCGACGCCGTCGGCGGCGTACCCATCTGTCTGAGCGCGCCCATCAACGATCCTGACGCGGGCCTCAACCTGCCTGAAGGCCCGAGCATCGTCGCCGGGGCGAACGCTCTGGCATTCCTGCGCAGCCGCGAAGGCGTCGGCGACCGGAGCGACCTGGCGAGAATCTCCTCGCAACAGATGTACATGGCCTCACTCATGCGCACCGTCAAAGGCAACGGCACGCTCACCAATATCCCTACTCTGATCAACCTGGCCGACGCTGCCGCGACCAACATCCGGCTCTCGACCAACCTGGCCGACATCAACACCATGGTCTCCATGGCCCTTGCACTCAAAGACATCAACCTGGATCGACTCCTGTTCGTGCAATATCCCGGCACGACCGGCGACCCCGACTTCCCGAACAAAGTGGTGCCGATTCAAGATGTGGCGGATGAGCTGTTCGCCAAACTCGCGGCCGATGAGCCTTTCGCGCTCCCTGCTATCACGCAAGAAACGCCCGCTGATGAACCTGCACCCGAAGAGACGGATGCGCCCGCGCCAGAGACACCCAGCGAACCGGCCGTACCCGCTCCGGAGGCAACCGTTCAGGCTTTGGATGGTCTGGCCGGACAAACTGCGCAGGATGAATCCTGTGCCCAAGCTTTCACCGGGTGACACTGCTGGCTCCGCGGGGCTCTGCAACTTGCCGCTTTACAAATAGGCTTCTGCGGGCCGCATCTCGTTGCGCCGCTCGGCGGCGAGACGCAGCGTCAGGCGGGGTCGCTAGAGTGCACTTCAGCACGCAAAGCGGACTCCGGCACGCACGGCGGCGGCGGCGCCGGAAAAATCTTGAAGAAAATCCCGGCCTAGCTGTCGATCCGGCGGCAGGATGTTCGTCGTAGTTAATGACGGAGCCGGACAGACCGGCCCGCGACGTAATGCAGGAGGCAGCTCCATGTCCCAGTACATAGTCCTCATCTACGAAGACCAGGCTCGCTACGCGACCATGTCGCCCGAGGCGTGGGGCGCGCTGGTCGACGCGCACAACACGTTCACCAAGCAGGTCTCCGAGCTCGGTGGGACCCTCACGGGCGGGGGAGCGCTCGCGTCCGTGACGACGGCCAAATCGATCAAGGGTGGCGGCACGGTGACGGACGGCCCGTTCGTCGAGTCCAAGGAGGCCCTCGGCGGCTACTATTCTTTCGAGGCGCGCGACCTCGACCACGCCGTCGAGATCGCCAAGCTCTGCCCGGCCCCATTCGGCGGCGTCGAGGTTCGCCCGCTCGTGGACCCGACGACGAACCCGTTCTGATCGCTCCCAGCGACGAGCCGACCGCGTCCGCCATGCAGGCGGACGCGGTCGCTGCCGCGCTGGCGCAGGCCCACCGCTCCGAGTGGGCCTTCGTGCTGTCCGCCACGGTGCGCGTCGCGGGCGACCTGGACGTCGCGGAGGAGTGCGCGCAGGAGGCGTACGTCAGCGCGCTGCAGGCCTGGACTCGGGACGGCGTCCCGGAGCGGCCCGGTGCGTGGCTGACCACGGCGGCGCGGAACCACGCGCTGGACCGGTTGCGTCGCGAGGTCACCCTCCGGCGCAAGCTCCCGCTACTCGTGGAGCCGGCGACCGTCAATCCGCACGACCCGACCGACCTGGACTGGCCCGACGCCGCGGTGCCGGACGACCGGCTCCGGCTGGTGTTCATCTGCTGCCACCCCACCCTCGCCCCCGAGGCCCGCGTCGCCCTCACCCTGCGCCTGGTCTGCGGCGTTCCCACACCCGACGTCGCCCGGGCCTTCCTGGTGTCCGAGCCGACGATGGCGGCACGGATCACCCGCGCCAAGAAGAAGATCTCCGAGGCGCGGATCCCCTACCGGGTTCCGGGCCGGGCGGAGCTGCCCGAGCGCCTGGACAGCGTGCTCACCGCCGTCCACCTGCTCTTCAGCACCGGCCACACGGCCGGCGAGGGGGACGCGCTCGTCCGTGAGGAGCTCTGCGACCGGGCCCTGCACCTCGCGCGCACCCTCGCCGCGCTGCTCCCCGAGCAGGCCGAGACCCGCGGCCTGCTGGGCCTGCTGCTCCTCACCGACGCGCGCCGGGCGACCCGGACCGACGAGCAGGGCCGGCTGCTCCTGCTCGCCGACCAGGACCGGACGCGCTGGGACCAGCGCGCGATTCTGGAGGGGCTCACAATGACGGCCGGGGCGCTGGCGTCCGGCCCACCGGGGCGGTTCACCCTTCAGGCGGCGATCGCCGGCGTACACGCGATGGCGCCGTCCCTGGAGCAGACCGACTGGCCGCGCGTCGTGCACCTCTATGACCGGCTGCTGGCGGTGTGGAACACCCCGGTGGTCGCGCTCAACCGGGCCGCCGCCGTGGCGTTTGCCGACGGTCCGGCCGCCGCCCTGCCGCTCCTCGACGAGCTGGCGACTGATCCCCGGCTCGCCGACTACCCCTACCTTCCCGCCACCCGCGCCGACCTGCTGCGCCGCCTCGGCGACGCCGCCGGCGCGGCTCAGTCGTACCGGCGCGCGATGAAGCTCACGGCGAACGCTGCGGAGCGCGCCTTCCTGGAGCAGCGCCTGGCCGAGGTCAGCCGCGCTGCCGGGCTTTGAGCACCGCCCACTGATGGGAGGGCGGGTATCCGTCTGAGGATCCCTCACCGGGATGGCTTGCTGCATCCGGCCACTGGCGCCACGACTATGATCGCCACAGATCGCCACACGCCTCGGAGGCAAGCCCCCAGCGGCCCGCGTAGTCAACCCTTCCAGGTCAGTGCAACTAGAGGGGGCCACCGAGTGACCACCATCCGTGCCGCCACAGCAGCCGGCGCAGGCCTGCTCGTGCTCGCCGTGCTCACCGGCTGTACCACTGGGGACGCCTCGTTTCTGCCCGACACCGACAGGACCCCGCAGGCGACTGCCGAGGGCTCCGCGCCAATCGAAGAGGACTCGAACGGGGACGGCAAGCTCTCCGAGTTCGAGAAGCAGGTGCTCACGATTAACGCTCCCCGCGACATCACCCTCCACGATGGCACCGTCGTCGTCGTAACACCCGGTCAGCCCCTCCCGCAGCCGGTCATCGACCAGATGGCCGCCGATGCGGCGCCCGGCGCGGCCCAGGCACAGACCGCCGACGAGTTTGCGCCCATTGCGGGCATGAGAAGCATCCGCGAGGTCGCAAGCTCATACGCGAACGAGCTTGGTCGCATCGTCGTCATCGTCTACCGGGACGACTTCGGCTATTGGGGTTCGATCTCCTCCGTCGACGCTTCAGGCGGGACCGGGCTAGCAGGCACCAGCGACCAAGACGCGATGGTCGCCGCGGTTGCCGACTGGGCCGAATCGCACGACGCCTACATGGTCGTTGTCGAGTAATCATCCGCATCCTCGAAGTCCCCCCCTGCGCAGCACGGTCGGGGCGCGTGGATCAGGCGGTTGTGCTCGAGCTGCAAGCTCGCGAGTACGAGGCGCAGGCTGACGTGGGCGGCACTTCTGAGCAGTCACCCGATCAGCTGAACTGAATGATGATGACGGATACAGCCCCGTGAACCTGTTGGTGTCACCATCAGCTACGACAACGCCTGGTTCGGCACTTATCTCCGCTGACGCGCTTGTCAATGTTGCCGGGTTCACCCGGAGCACGTCGACTGTGATGATTGGTGACTTGGACGAGTATGCGGGTGTCAGCGGCCCCACATTCCGAAGCACGGTCAGGACCAACTTTTCAGGGCCACTGCCCGAGGGGTCTGAAGCCTGCACAAACGCACTCTTTGCGCTGACAGACGTCTACTCATTCAACGTTGCTCTCCCGGCATCTGACTTTGGAAACGACATCTTCGTCTCTGACGAGAAAGCGCCACTTGTTCAACAGTCGTTAGCGGACCAAGGGTGTGACCAGATCCTCGCCCCGATGAAGTACCAGCCCGAATAGTCCAACCCGACATAGCCAGAGCGATCCGTCTCGAATCCTATGTGTTTCGATACACGGAGGTTAGGCGACGTTGGGCTCTCAAGGAGCCATCCGATGACGCATGAAGACTTTGACCAGACCTGGGCGCATTGGACCCTGCAGCCTAGGCAAAATCCGAGCGATCCTGGCGCAATGGAGCAAGTAGGTTGAGGACATGAGCGCGCGTGGAGGCATCGTCGTGAGGAGCAGACGCGGGTGAACGACACTGAATCTTCCCGATGTAGTGGTTCGGCCCGCATTTTTCAGGCGCTCTGGATCGTTGGCTACCTGATTGGCACCAGCACGCACACCGTCGATCTCTTGCTGGGTGGCACAAACGCCTATTCGTCCTTCCCCGATCCTCTTCGCCTGTTCTGGATCTTGCTGACGGTTTTAGATCCGCTTGTCGTCGTTCTCATATTGCTCCAGAAACAGGTTGGCGTCGTCCTCGGTGTTGTCGTCATCGTCGTCGACGTTGGCGTGAATGCCACGGTTTACGCCACGATCGGAGGCCTTTCACTCTTTGGCGTACTCTGTCAGACGCTGTTCGGCATCCTGATACTCATCACGGCTCGACCACTATCCGCCTGGTTTGCCGCCGTCAATCGATCAAAATGACTCACGGGCATAGCGGGTGTTTCGCTCCCGGGGACGACCAGTGGATGGATTGGTTGGGAGGCTTCTAGTGAGTGAAGTGAAAATACCAGTGCAAGTACTGGTTGTGGTCATACGCATGGTACTTCTTTGGATAGTCGTTCCACTTGCCTGCATTGCATGGGTCGTATTGTTCTGGAAAACCAGGGCCACATTGGGGGCTTGTCTTGGGTGGTTTGATGTGAATCTGATTGTATTCATCCAACGGATAATCGTCAGGCCGTTTATACGCAGGCCACCACCGCCTTGGTTAGCGCTGTCCAAGATGGCAACCATGGAGCACCGCATAGGCTTCCTCGAACTCTGGTAACCCAAATTCATCGGTGGGAACGACTGCGCCTTTGGAGTAACCAACAGCGAGCGATGCTGCAGCCGTCGCCTGGGCCGGCTCGCTGCGCTTCGTCGTGCTGCCTCTGGTGCCGCTAGCAACCATCTCAAAATGCCGCCAGCCACGGCGGCATCGTGGGAATCAGACGCACGATGTCGGGCACGGCATCCTGTTGTCTCGTAACCTTACGGATGCGAGACAGGTCCAGATGCGCGACAAGTCGCGTGCCGCGCGTCACGGCAACAGGCGGCTTCATTCGTCCCGTATCCCATGGGGTCCGGGACCCGGAAGTTGCGAAACATAGGCTTCTAGACGTCTCCGAACGCGGAGTCCCAGAGCTCGGCAAGTGTGTACGGTCCTCCACCTGCGGCAGCCCACAGTTCGTACATGCGCCCACGTTGGGTGTTCGTTGCTTTCCGGTAGTCGAGATACCGTTTGAGATCCGGTTCCCCGACCCAGCTCAAACCTCTGTGTCCGAGCACTTTTCCCGGCGCGGTGGAGTGTAGAGCGAAGTGCGCTATATCTTGGGGAAACTTGTCGATCACACGAAGAATCATTTCTGAGGAAATATCGCGATGCAAGTCTGCGGCCATTTTTCGCACGGTTGCATCTGAATCAGTGAGTAGCCGTTCGATTTGGTCGAGAGATAGCGATTCAAAAAAGACTGCCTGAGCACGGACCAGCGGGTCCTCGCTGTCGAGCAGCGTGGCAATATCTGGATGGGTCATGTAGTCCCAGTTTTCGGTTTTCTGAGATCTGACTCTGCGTTCGTCATGCGCCCAGACTAACGACGGGCGCGGACAAATTAGCCGCTGCGAACGCATTAAGCCTTTGAATAGAGATCGATCGACAGACACTCTCGGTTCTGTCTCATATCCCTACCGATACGAGACAGGTGAGGATGCGAGACAAATCATGTAGCCGCTCGTCGTGTGACAGGTGATCCCTTAGGTCTCATATCCCATGCGATATGTGGCAATCAGATTATGAGTAACCTCGCCCATCACAGCGGCAATGATGGGCGAGCTGGGCGCCAAGGCGCCGGGTTGCCCGCGAGAAGATACTCAAATCGCGTCCGAACACTGTTTGAGTTTCGTTAGAGGCGGGGAGCTGGGGTCACCAAATCATTTGTAGTTCGCGATTCAATAGCTCTTTGGTGGCTTGTTCAAGCTCTGTCGGCCAGGGTGCTTCGCACGTCTCGGACAGCTTGCGGGCCCTGCCTAGATATGCGCTTGCAATGCACCGTTGCGCATTTCTGAGGCTGAGCTCGCTGAGCCCAAAGGCCGGAATGGACGTCAGGCAGCGCATCTGTTCGACGCTTAGATGGCCGCCAATGCGCTTACTGACCATGTCGCTTCTAATCCCGTTCTCGGCGAGCAGTAAGTTGATTAGGACGCGGTCGCGGAGCATCGATGTGGCCTGCGATTGGGCGATGAGATCGCCCCGCCGAACCGACGCGACAGACTGGCCGAGGAAGTACAGGAAGATCTGGACGTCCTGTGCGGGAAAGAACGGCTGACTGGGGCTGCTCGGTGCGAGTTCCGCTCTCTGGACCTGGTTGTCGCGGTCAAGGAGAACGCAGCGCGTTTCACCGGGCGGGAATTCACTTTGCGAGGAGTGAACATTCAGGTCTATATGTATCCAGTCGGAAGTAACGCAGATGAAGACTCCCGTCACACCCGGGATAGCGTCCGAGAGCACTAGGTGTACTTGGGACTCCAGCCAGTCAGTGGCGGCGAAGCTCGCCGGGTCCGCTACTGCCAGGTGGAGATCTAGATCGCTCCAGTCATCTGCTAATCCCCGTGCAAGCGAGCCTTCTAGCCAGACTGATCGGATGCGTTCGTCATCGGCAGTACGTGTCAGCAGCATTCGAAGCGTTGGCCTGAGCCGAGCCGGCACATCCGCCAGTGTGGAATCCATAACCGGATTATTTCATCCGGATGATGGCCTCGGAATCTGGGATCAAGCAAACACGCCGAGAGCTCTCACGATGCGTTCTTGGATTGCTTCGTTCGATTAGTGATGAGAGCCGCCGTCTCGCAACGCATGAGTTTCGAGACGCTTCGGTTACGAGACGGTTCGCAGGCGGATGATGTCGCCCTGGCGGTCTTCGTTCCCGTCAGCGGCCGGAAGGTCGAGACCGAGCATTTGTCCGCCTCAGATGGTCTTGGCCGCCCCACGATGTGTCGACGGAAACTGGTTACTCTACCCAAGTAAGGGTGGAGAAAATACCCAAAGGAAAACACGAACGAACGGTCGGGCCAGCTTGCACACGAATCGTCATATTGCTTTCGGTGTTGTCGTTAGTGTGCTGTTTCTTCTTGCGGTCTACGGGGTTGTCTGGGCAGTGGCCGGGCTGTACATCGCTACTGAAAAGGACCCATACGGTTACTGCTCCTCACTGTTGCCGTCCACGTACGAGTATGTGGGGGAATCACCGACTGTTACCTACCAACTCTCTTTTCTTCCGTTCGGCGTGACGTGCGGCTACGGGAATCCGGTCGAAACGAGGCAATTTCATGACCTTGGGACTTCCGGTGTTGTGGTTGGGCTTGTGTCATGCGCACTCGCTTGCCTCGGGGCAATTTCGTGGCTCGCGGCTTCGGTCTTTTCACGCTTGCCAGGTGCGCAGCGAGGCGCTCGCGAACAGTAACAGCAGCGGGGTAGCGCACATCTTGACGCCACGCTAGCGCCGTAGAGGCTCGAGAGATTCGGGGTTTCTCCTAGCCTACGTGCCTGATATCCCATGGGATATGCGGCGCTTTGGTTACGAGACACATGGGTGTTTTGACAATCGTCGAGAGCTGCAGCGAACGAGGCTATCGGTGTCCTGGGTTACGAGGCCATCGACACGAGAATTGCGAATCCGAGACCCGCGAAAGCCATTCCGGTCACGAGTGCGACAACCGCCCGGACTCCACGCTTGGGCGACCAGGGCACGAAGAAAATGGGGAGTCCGACTAGAAACGGAATTGGCGCAAGGTTACCGATTGTGCCGCCGATGTCCCGACTGATTCCGAATCCGCCACCCGTACATCCGTTGATACCGCAGAAATCCCAAAGTGCGCTGATCAGCAGGACCGAACTCACAACCACTGGAAAAGGAAGAGCCCAGAGGAGGTGGAGCCAGGTGCGCTCTTTGGGTACAGTTTCGGACACCTAGATCCGTTCCCCTTCATCAGCGCATTCATGGCGATAGCACCAGCCCTAGTGTGACTACGGCAGCAGGCCACACGCTACGGTTCTGCTGCACCTACCGTCAGCCCCCAGATTGGGGCGACCAAGTCCCTGGAAACATGTAAATCTCGGCAGGCCTGCGGCGCTTCGTTGATGTTCGAGCACGGCACTTGTGGCTATAACCCTAGGGATTCGAGGCGCCTCACGCGCGGCTCGGGCCGCCCAGAACGCATCCCTATGTCGCGTATCCCATGGGTTGTGAGGCCCAAGTTGCGAGACACTTCACACAACTGGCATGTCACATCTCCAAGCGCGTCGCCTCGGTGCGCCAGACGGCACGGACGATGGCGATGGTGTCTTCTAGGGTGACGAGCGCGCCTTCGCTTGCTTCGGCCAGAGCGCGGGCGTGCTCTATGACAGCCTGCGGCGCCGGTGATGCGCTGGGCGCTACCCGAGTGCCGGCAGCGGTACGGGCGACTATAAGTCCGTCGCGTTCCAGCGACTTGTAGGCCTTTGCTGCAGTGGCTTGCGCGACCCCGAAGTCTCGTGCCGTTTGTCGCACAGTCGGCAGACGTTCGCCGTCTCCGAGTCGTCCAGAGCGGATGGCGCCGCGGAAAAGCGCGTCGATTTCGTCCGCCGAACTCGGCGTTGTCCCGGTCATCGGCGTGGTCCAGTGGCCACTACCTCGTGCGCGGTCTCTGCGCGTCGCGCGCGACGTGTCTCAACTACAGCGCGGACGCTGTCGACGGAAAGTCGGAGCAAGAATGCGACCCCGCCAGCCTGGAGCGCGTACCCCAGCAGGTTCATCGGCCGGGCGAACGCGTCGTAGCCGCCTGCGATAAGGATGCTTGGACTGGACTGAGTGCCCGAAACCCGCTGATCGTCTAAGCCAACCAAAGCCTGCCCGGCGGAACCGGTGTGCATCCACACGGCGCCGAGCGTGGTGATGAGGCCACCGATCAGGATTAAGGTGAACAGCCGAGCGGTCAGCTCTCGTTCCGAGCGCACGCTCGCCGCGGTTGCTCGGGCAAACACGGGCCGGTTGGCATCAGCGCGCAGCGCGGCGAAAAACACTGCGGCGGCCAGCGCAAGCGCCAGCAGCGTGGCGAGGTGATTTGGCCACCCAGCACCGGACAAATATCCGTACCCGCTGTTAAAGCTCATGTAGAGCGGAAGTTTGGTGTAGTCGGGAACGTGTCCGAAGAATGGTCCGTCCGCGGGCGCGGTCGTCGCGATGGCAATCTGCCAGCCTGCGGTCAGCGCGAGCACTGCGGCCGTGATTCCGGAGATCCAGAGCAAGGTTCGAGACGCAAATGCGTGCCACGGGCGGCGTGGGACAATCGTCCGCTCACCCGGCGCAGGAAGTGGCACACGTCTCAGCGCTACTGCTGCAGCGGCTACCACCAGTGTCGCGGCGAATAGTGGTGCTGGCCGACGCCACCATCCATCGAACCCGGACGCGTCCTGCGCAGATACGGCGATGGCGCTGACCGTCGTCGCGACAACGACTACCAGCAAGGAGCCGGCCACTCCCGCCCACGCAAGAGTTGACGCGCGTTGCCCTGTGTGCGGGAGCGACACGATCCGCCGCGGACGAACCCAGGACAACGCGAACAAGACGAGGCCGAAAGTGATGGCCACTTCAAGAGGTAGAACATCTTGAATGGCGTTCACGAAGAGAAAGAGAAAGTTCATCTAGGCCCCCAGAAAATTGAATCGCTCGCGACAGACGCGAGATTGTGCTGCAAAACTAGCACAAACTTGTGCTATCGAAACAGTGCAATCGTAGCGTTGGGCGGAAGGGCTTGTCCCTGCGGGCCAAGCGACCTGTGGCAGGGCTGAGTGTCTCGAAACCCTACGGATGCAAGACAGGTCCAGATGCGAGACAAATCACGTGCTCTTGGTCGCGTGACAAGGGAAGCTCCTATGTCTCGAATCCCATGGGATATGAGACACGCCGGTTACGAGACGTCTCCGGCCTGAGCCACGTCCTGGCACACAGGTGACTCCTGGGCATGCACCGAACGCTCGTTCTCTCAGCGGTTTTTACTGCTCAGATCCCCGTCATAGCTGTTGCGTCTGTCGGCTCCGCAACTCAGCCAGCAGTCGAACCAATTCCACGATCCGGTCGCGGCTCGAAAAGTTGAAGATCCCCCATCCCGATTGGTTTGGCACGATCGGAAACTTGAGGTCGCCTTCCGGTGTGCTTATCTGCATGTCGATTCTCGGAATCGACCGGACACCCAATGCGAACTCTCCTTTTTTTACTGACGTCACGTTCTGCCATGGGATGTGCACGAGTAGCTTCAATGGTCGATGTCCCGAATAGACATCTATGCCGCGATCGTTAGCGACAATCGCGAGAATAGATGCCTTTTCCTATCCAGGCGCACCGAGCTGCAGCAGCGCATCCCAAAGGCCCGTTCCATGCCTCTTGTCGACGTTGAGCACGAGGCTGTTGGGTTCTACTTCCGAGAGCTCACGCAGTCTTCTATTGAGGCGCGCGCCGTAGAGGATCATCCACAAAGATATTAGGAGGGCGAGTCCCGCGATAATCGCAACGGAATATACGAACGCGATCGCGTGCTGCGACTCACTCAGCTTGTCGCCGCGATCGACAATCGTAAAGATCCGACCAGCTATGAAGATTGAAAACAGTACAACGAAGACGAAGAACGAGTTTCTTAGTCCCTTACCCGGGGACGATGGCTTACTGATAGTGGCTCCCTTTTCCTGCTAGACCCTAAAGATTCCTGCTAGACCCTAAAGATTCCTGCTAGACCCTAAAGATGTGAGGACCAAAACGGCTAAGCCCACGAAACTCGAACTTAGGGAGCCCGTCAGGACACCATAGCGTTGCTCGCCGCCCGAGCGGACACCCAGAGACGCCCCTATCCATGCGCCCAGCGCTCCTCCCGCGCGACCTATCGACCAACCTTCGCTTCATCACAACAGCGCTGCGAAGAAAGCTCGCATGCTAAACACGGGGCAACCCACGCGGATGCCGCATAGCCCAAGGGTGAATGCCAACGTCTCGGATCCCATGGGATATGACACACATGAGTAACGAAACAGTGCTTCAGATGTGCAGTCTCAACAGGACGACGGCCTGCCGCGCGCAGCGCGGCATCCGGCGGAGTCAGGATGCAGGAACGAGGGACCCGACCGTGAAGTCGGTCCAAGCGTCGCCGCAGACCTGCAGATCAGCTGGCGCGTCGATGCCCGGGCCAGCACCATCCGATGTAACGAGCACCCGGATGGTCGTCACTTTCGCCGGCGTGCAGTCGTACGTGACGACGTACGTGAGGAGCGCTTCCACCTGGGCCGACTCGCCCGGGGCGAGCGCCCCGGCCTCCGGCTCGATGGGGCCCAATATCTTGTCGTCACGGCTGGCCAGATTAGTGCCGTCGGCGCCGAGCAACAGCACTCCTGGTCCCCCGTAGTAGGAGCAGGATTGCTCCGACACGTTCGTGAGCACGATCGCGAGCCCCTCCCGGGTCGCTGTAGAAAGGTCGGGACGCTCTACAAGCTCAGCGGCGAGCTGTTCGTCCTGACACCGGTCGTTTGGCCACACAGGTTCCGCCGCTTCGACTTGGGGGGTTGCAGTCGGGGTCGAGCTCGACACGGGTGCGCTGGCCACAGTGGGCTCCGGAGCCTCGGCGGCCCCTTCGGCGCATCCTACGAGCGCGAGAGTGGGCAGCATCAGCAGCGCGATGAGGGCTATGCGGTCAGTCCGGGTCTTGAGCATGCGGCGAATCCTTTGAATGAACGGACAGAAGGTGCATCTAAGGTCTCTTTTGCCAGCCAGACGATGGAGGCTGTCGTCCATTGACAGTGTCGCGTTGTCGGACAGTCAATAACCCTCGCCGACCTTACAAACATGACCACTAGCGGGTGTGGGCGATGATCGCTTCGGCGATAGCCACCGTGTCGCTGGTCGACGCGACCTGGTAGGCCGACTGGCCGAGTGAGAAGATCACGACGCAGAACGGTGTCACGTCGGAGCACATCTGCACGGCGTGCTCACCCTCGACCGCGCCCTTCAGGGCAATCGTCGGCAGGGCCTGGGTGTCTGGTGTGGAGACCATCGTGTCGACGAGTCCGGCCAGGTCGTAACCGACCGTGACAGACGTACCCCAAACCCCGGCGCCGATCAAGTCGGCCGGGACGTCGGCATCCACATCACACTGGAATACCCCGGCCCGCTGCGCCACGTAGTTCTCAAAGTAGGTCAAGCCGTTTGGTGGGGACCGGACTTCGTATTCGAGCGAGTCGACGCCGAGAGCCGTGGCGATGCCCTCCGACCCCACCGCGCGGGTGCAGTCCGATTCGTGTTCGACCAGATCGACCGTCGGCCAGACCAACTGGCCGGGCTGAGCATCCGTCAGAGCGGTGAAAACGGATGCCGCGAGCGGCTGCATCTGCGCCAGAATCGCGTCGGGCGTCAGCCCGGAGAAATACCAACCGTCGCGTTGGATCCAGTTCGTGCTCAACACGATTTCGACCCAGGCATCGCCGACCGGCGCGCTGATGAAGCAGCCGGTGTCGTAGCCGCACCCGGTCGCCGCTTCAATGCCTCCGATGGTCATCGCGGTGTCGGAAGGGCCGTCGCCGAACGATAAGGCGTCGTCGCCCACCGTGTAGGGCGCCCATGAGTCGGCGCCGCCGGGAACGACCTTGACGCTGACGTAAGCCCAGTCGAAATCGACGGGGTCGAGCAACGGGTTGGTGACCGCGGGGCCGACCCGCCAGGAGCAGGACAGACCGCCCAGGGCTGGCACGACGTAGTCAATGAGGTTAAACGCTGGCTGGATCGCGGCCACCGGGGTCGGCGCGGTTCCGTCGGCGGTGACGAAAACGGGTGCCACGTCATCAAGGGCGGCAATGTCGTCGCAGGTGTAAAAGCTCGCTGCCGCTGGTGTTGGTGCGACGGACGCTGACGGTTCTATCGGGGGCCCCGCAGTGCATCCGCTGAGGACCACGATGGCGAGCAAAACAGCCGGCGTGAGGGCGATGCGGCCAGTCCGGGTCGTGCGCATACGGCGAATCCTTTGAACGAAACGGACAGAAGGTGTATCTAGGGTCTCTAGCCGACGACGCTGAAGATGCCTAGTCGCCTGGCCAACGCGCGTAGTCGATCCGCATCAGTTCCTATCCGCAGTTGCATCGGCGTAGAAACGACGGACCGGACCCTCTGATCGTTCTCTTCTGTCCGGGCGGACCGAAAAAAAACAACACGGCTCCTCTTGCGAGAGTAGTGGGCAGTGTAGGCAAGCTCCGCCATCTATCTGGTCCCTACTCCTCGCGTTCTGCCCCCAATTCGGGCAGCCTAGATTCTCCAGGGCCTGCCATGACCGGCAACCGTCCATGCCCGTTGGGATCGGATCACAATCCTGCGAAGCGCACCCACTCCAAGCGAAAGTTCGAGAGCCCGGCTGCACTGGCTATTTGGTTGGAATCCCGCAGCTCGGGGTTTGACCCTCGGACCCAAAGCAACTTTCTCAACGCCTGTTGGGCTTGCCTGTTTCGAAACCCTACCGACGCGTAAAGTCTCGTGGGTATTGCTCCCGCGGACGCCGCAGTAGCAGCGTCTGCCGCTGTTCGTATGGGATACGAGACACCGAGGCTATGAGACACCGAGGTTGGGCTCAGAGGAGGAGCCGGCACCCGCAGGCGGCTACCCGTACGCAACAACCCGGCACCTATACGCCGAACAACAACCCGGCGCATATGAACAGGCCGACGACCAGCAGGAGCCCGATCGTAGCTGCGCCCATGTCAACCGCCTGGCGCGCTGGTGAAATCGAATGAGGCGCTGTCGCCGTCGAGTGAAGTGACGGTGACTGTGTACGTGTTGCCTTCCTTGCAGTACACGACGAAGGCATCCGTAGCGGTGGCGCCCGGCTCGATGATCGAGGGGAACTCGCCGATCGCATAACCTCGGTGCTCCGTCGTCACTGATCCGGCGCGACCGCCGAAGGGAAGATCCCACTCGGTCGAGCTTGAGCCATCGAAGACTGCAAGGTCGCTTTCGTTGAACTTGATCGGCGTGGGGCTGAGGTTCTCGATTTTCACTCCGACTCCGCAGTAGCCGTCGAAGGAGTAGCTGATCTGATCAGCTGAGATCCGCAGGTTCGCTGTCTCGACCTCGTCGGGAGACGACGTCCTCAGCTCGAAGAGGCTGCACCCCGCCAACAGCCCCACTGAAACGAGCCCGCCTATCAAGCCAAGAGTTGTTCGGGAGGCTAGCGAAAATCTTCGCGACATGGCCCGAGCATATGCGACCTCTCGGAGCCGTTGGTCACGCACATCGATCATGCGTTTGCCGTCCCATGTCCTAAGGTGTCAATCGTCGCGCATACGAGCACCTGCCACTCCGCACTCGACAGTCGCCGAAACGAGGAAATCAATGCCTCAGGGCGAAGAAACCGACGCGTGGGTTCAGCGAATCGGCTCGGAAGCAGCGAGAGTGCGCCGTAAGGCCGACCCGATCGTGTTTGGGGCGGTGGCAGCGGGCATCGGAACCATCATGTTGGCTACATTCGTAGGCCGTATGGTGTCTGCGCCGGAGCAGTACGGCGCTGCGCTACTCGTCGTCGGCTTCGTGGGAGTGCTCGCTCGTGATGAGTGCAATGGTCGTCGGAACAGTTTTGAAACGGCGTGCGGGAGCACTCGCAGCACAGCACATTGGCTTGAGCCGGTACTCCACTTACAAAACCGTTCCCACGATGTACCTGGTTCGCCCGGACCGATTCGATGACTTCATGGTTATCGCAGGCGTCCCACAGGCCGGCAGCTACGTCGCCCACCCGTCACCTGTGGCCTTCGAAACTGCGAGACGACACAGTGACCGGATACTGACACCGCCGACGACGCTCCCGCGAGAGCCGGACGGATCCGGCCGCGATATCACTGCAGCGGGGACCTCTCGATCGGGGTTGTCTCGATCAGTTCGTCTTGGTGGTGCGCTCGTGTTGTGCGGCGTCGTTCTTGCCTTGGCTGGAGCGGTTGTAGTTCTCATTGGCACTTTCCAGGGGCACCCGCAAGGCGGCTTGGTACTGGCACTGGTCGGGAGCTGCATCCTGTGCTTCGTCGTTGGCACACCCCTGATGTGTCCGTCGGACCGGCTAGCGCCCACTCTGAAGGCCCACTTGCCACCGGAGCTGGAATAGCCCACATCTGTCTCGAAACCCTAGGGATTCGAGACGTCTCCTCGCCGTGATCTGGACTTCCTCCGAAATCACCTGAATCTCACTACGGGTCGAGTCTTACAACTACGTTGCATAACCCTCGACGTGAATTACAGTGCGCATCGTTAGTTATGAGACAACTAAGGAGTGCTGTGATCAAGCTGATTGGCTATGCGCGGATATCGACTCGGCAGCAAGATACTGACGTGCAGCGGGCCGAGCTCTTGGCGGCGGGTGTGCGGCGTGACGACCTATATATCGATCAGGGGAGTTCCGGAGCGCGGGCAGCTCGTCCTCAGTTTTATGCCGCACTCGCAGCGCTTGAACCTGGCGACACATTCGTGATCGCGACGCTGGATCGGCTGGGGCAGTCGACGCAGAACGTTCTTGCCGTCTCCAAAAGGCTTAGCGACCGAGGCGTTGAGCTTCGCGTCCTCGATCTGGGCGGCGAAGACGTCGACACAGGGACACCGATGGGATCCATGTTGTTCACAATCATGGCTGCTCTCGGGCAGATGGAACACGAAATCAAGCGTGAGCGTGTGCTCGACTCGATCGATAGACGCCGCAAGGCCGGCAAGAACCTTGGTGGCCGACCGCGAAGAATCACGAACCGACAAATCCGCAACGCCAACCGACTCATCGAAGCCGGAGAACCAACGGCACAGGTCGCACGCGACTTCGGGATGTCCCGCGCCACGTTCTACCGTCGGGCCCGCACCCTGGGACTGTTGCCAGATCAGTCCGGTGACGAGACCCCGGAAAGTGACGGTGCGAGTTAACGAGTACAGAACTCCCACGAGCTGGTCTGCGGTGTGTTCGAACTAGATGGCAGAAGTCCGAAGTTGCGTGTCACGTGACAAATGTTGTCGCGTGACAGTCCAGTCCGGACAAATTGCCAAGGTCGGACACGCGTAATTGCGCGGAAGTAGCTCCGTGCAAGGTCGATGGTTTTGCCACCGTACATCGGACACGCGATCCTGCCCACCCCACAGTGAGCAGAAGCGCGCCGCCCCGCACGCCAGCTCGGGCGGTGGCGCGACTGAAAGAGCGACCGAGCACAGGCTGAGCTCACATCAGCTCGACGAGCCTCGCCAGCGCCGGACGGGTGTGGATCGCAAGACGTTCGCGAGCGTCGTCCAACGCAGCGGAATGCGGGTATCCCGGCGGCACTCGCGCGGGGTTGAGCGCAACCCCGTCCGACCACGCCTTGATGTCGGGCTGGGCAGTGAAGTTGATCGCGGCCCGGGTGCCGAGAACGGTCGCTTTAGCCCACTGGGACATCGAATTGCCGTAGTTCGAAGGCGGGCAGAGCCGGTTCTTTTCGGCATCGTCGGTGCGGGTGGCCTCGACGTACCCGATCAGGGCGGCGCCGAAGCACGGGAAGCCCGTCCGGATCGGCTGAAGCGTGATGTCCTCCTGTCGCCACACTGGGACGAGGGGTGGGTACTTCAGGCCGTCCGCCGCGGCGTGCACGACGAGGGCATCATCCGCAACCCGCATGGCGCCGTCGGCGAAGGTGAGCTTGCCGCGATCCACAGACTCGATGTGCCCGCGGCGGACGACGTTTGAAATGGAGCGAAGCTGGTCGAGCTCCCACGACGCGAGAGTCGGTGTTTTGGCCATTGTCGGCATGACCGAGCGGTCGATACGCAGAAGGATCCCGGCGTCCTCGAGCTGCAGGAACAAGCCGCTGAGCGAGGCCGCGCCCTCGGAGATCTGCATGACGTCGGCGGCCATTCTGAGGAAAATTGCGGGCTCAGGTTGGATGAGCGCGCGGTTGAACATCCACGGGTCGCGAGGCCGGACCCAGCAGATCGCGTCGGGGTCCACGCCGCGCGCAAGCAACCAGATGCAGGCGTCGCTCGCGGTCTTGCCGGCGCCCACGACGACGTACCGGCTCGGCGCCTCCTCCAGCCGCGCGAGGTCGTTGATGGGCAGGACGCGAGCCGCGTCGGCGACATCGAACGGCGGTGCCGTCTCGGCCGGGATGCTGGGAGCGAGGTAGTGGGCGTTCACGATCCGGCACGACTCGGGCACCTCGAACTGAACCCCTGCGATATGCGAGACGACGGTGTGGTCGCCGTCGAAGTGACTGTTGGGCAGAAAGTCGACCTTGCCCGTCTCCAACATCCGGTCGAGCATCTGCCCGTAGTACGCGGTGATCTCCGCCTGGTTCGCCCGCTCCTGAAGCCCGGTCTCCGGTCCGCTCACCTGGAGCTTGCCGCCACCCAGCATGCTCGAGGCGACGCCGTAGAACGCCGAGGCCTGATGCAGCCTGATGAACGGGTACGCCTCCAGCCAGTGCCCGCCGACCCCGTGACGGCGGTCGACCATCGCGACGCGCACGTCGGCGTGGTCGATTAACGTGTCGGTAAATGCCATCCCCATGGCACCCGCGCCCACCACAAGGTAGTCGGCTTCAAGGGTTCGAGCCATGTGTTAATGGTGACACTCGCTGGGGGCCGCGTCAACGGCACAGGAATCGACGCAACGAGGAGCAATCCGCTCCTACCCGACGGGGAATGGAACGGAGTCATCGCAACAGTTTCATGGACTGCCGCGGGATGAACTCTTGGAATTCGCATGCCGTTTGTCCGAACTAGGTGGCAGGAGTCCGAACTGGCGTGTCACGTGACAAAATGTGCCCCCAGGCAGATTCGAACTGCCGCCCCTGCCTCCGGAGGGCAGTGCTCTATCCCCTGAGCTATGGGGGCCCAGGAACCTCTAGGTTAGCATCCCTGGGCGGACGTCTTTGCGCCGATTGGTGCGCCGGTTGCTGGGCGGGTGACGAACAGGCGCAGCTGGACAGAGCGGTTAGAACGGGGGAGGCTCTTCGCCGCTGCGTCGAGACGCGGAGGCCGACCGCTTGGACGCGGCCGGCAGCTTTGGTTCCGGTGGCGTCGGTGGCGAGACCGCCGAGTTACTGAGGCCGAGTGGCTGGCTGTCGTAGGTCGTGGGGTCGTAAGTGGTGGGGTCGTAGGTGGTGGGGTCGGTGTTGGTGGGCGCTGAGGTGTAGGTCTTGCCGGCGGGGGTGGTCCAGGTGAGGGCGCCGCCGGGGCCTTGGCGGGTGGTGAAGCTGGATTGGTGTTTGAGGCGGTGGCAGGCCTTGCAGAGGTGTACGAGGTTGTCGACGTCGGTGGGGCCGCCGGTGCACCAGGGCCGGGTGTGGTCGATGTCGCTGAGCGTGGCTCGCCGGTTGCAGCCGATGCCCTGACAGGTTTGGTCGCGGGCGTCGAGGTAGCGGCGCATGTCGGCGGGCGGGTTGTAGGTGTCGCGGCCCATGCTCAGTCGACAGCCGGTTTCGGGGTGGGTGAGGATGCGGGACCAGCTGGTCGCCGTGCCCGCGATTTGGCGGGCGGTCTCGGGGTCGATGGGGCCGTAGCCGTCGAGGATGGCGGGTTCGTCGCTTCGGCCCAGCAGGGTCAGCGCCGGCACCGTGATGCTGACCGTGCCGCGGATGCCGTGGCCGAGGCCACTGGGCCCGACACCGTCCAGGAGCAGGTCACGGTACGCGTCCGCGCGGCGCTGGTCCTTGCTGCGGCAGGGGACAGGGGAGTCGGAGCCGGGCGCCGGGGCGGCGTCAGCGTCGGTGTCGAGGTCTGTGGCGATGTGGCTGAGCCGGTCGTAGATCGCTTGGGCGTCCTCGGCCTTGAGGTAAGCGTTCAGCCACGCCATCCCGTCGGCGTCGGGGCGGAGCACCACCCGGCGCTTGGCGAAGCCGGCGTCGGCGCGGTCTTGCAACGGCACCGGGTGCATCCGTTCGAGGATCCGGCCGGCGACCCGGACGAACTGGGTGGAGGTGAGTTTCTCCGCCGCCGGGAGCACCTTCTCCTCAAACGCGGGCAGGATTTCTTCCGGGACCCCGTCGGTGAGGGTGAGCATCTTCACCGCGTGGCCCCAGGTGATGCTGCCGCGGCTCAGGGCCTGGTGGAAGCCGGGCAGTTGGCCGGTGAGGCGGGCGGCGTCGAAGATCATCATGCCCGCCGTGGTGGCCGTCAGCCGTAGCGCCCCGGCGGCCTCGGCGGCCATGCTGCGGCGGGCGAGCTCCTCGTCGTCCCAGGCCGGGCCGTGCGCGCCGGTATCAGGGTCGTTCCGACCGGACTCGACAGGGTCACCACACAGACCCGCGAGGATGCGCGATTCATGGCCCAGCCGGTCCAACTCGGTCAGCAGCCGACTGCGCTCGGCGTAGCCGGCCGCGATCACTTTCTCGTTCAAGATCAGCGGGTCGATGACCGCGCTGATCGCCGCCGCGACAGGATCCACCGCAGCACTGACCGCGGGGTCCGAAGCGGCATCGCAGGTGTCGCCGGGGGTGTGATCGGGTGTGGCAGCTGAGGTGGCCATAGGCACAGTGAAGCACCCAGCACCGACACTCCCAGGCCCAGAAACCAAACTGTGGAAAGGTCCGGAAAAACCGGCCTGTGGAGGAGGAGCGATCCTCCCGAAGAGCCCTACAGGTTGCCGATAACCGTGCTCATGACGCGCTCGGCATCGCCGGGCTCGATCATGGCGGGGGAGGAGACCGCCACCCAGTACCCACCGGTGAAGACCTGAGCGGTGCCGGTATCGGCACTGAAGTAGCCCTCTACGTCGGGAGCGCTGCCGTAGGTCGGCACGACCTCGCCGCCGGCCAGGGCCGCATCCTTCAAGGTATTGGCGAGCGCCTCGTTCGGCATTGCCACTGACACGTCGATGACCTCGCCGCTGGAATTGTTGATCCAGCCGCAGGCGATGCCGTTATAAGTGGTCGCGGTCACGGCCGTGTCACTCGACGCTGAATAACCCGGGTCGACACTCACATTGGGGTTGATCTCGTAGACGTCGTCCGCCGTGAGGACCTGGTCGCAGCTCTTGTCCACGGCGGTGCCTTCGGCTGCCGGCGCAGGGGTGGCCGACGCCGTGGCCGACACCGTGGGTTCCGCCGTGGCGGTGGGCTCCGACGTGGCAGTGCTGGTCGGCTTTGCCGTGGCTGACGTGGTGGGCTCCGTGTCGCCCGCCGGTGCGCATCCGGCCAGGGCGATCAGAGCGAGCGAAGCGCCGGTGAGGGCGAGTGCGGCGCGCAGTCGGCGGCCGGTGGCGAAGGAGGACGAGCTGGAGTGGGTCACTCGTTGACCTTACCAACCGGGACGGCGGGTAAGCTTGTTCGCCGTGACCCCTGCCGAACTCTCCCAGTCCCTGCTCGACCTCGTCAACTCCCTGGTCGAGCGCCGACGAGGCGAAGGGGCGGAGATCGCAGATCTCGGTCTGGTCGCAGCCGACATGTCGCTGGAGCGCCCGCGCAACCGCGACCACGGTGACTGGGCCTCGAGCGTCTCGATGAAGATCGCCAAGCCGCTGGGCACCAACCCGCGCGCCGTGGCCGCCGAACTCGCCGCCGGCCTCGAAGCCATGCCAGAGGTCGCCTCCGTGGAGATCGCCGGCCCCGGCTTCATCAACATCCGCCTCGAGGCATCCGCCGCCGGCGCCCTCGCGCAGATCATCGTCAACGCCGGCCCGGTCTACGGCACCGGCCACCTGTACGACGGCATCAAGATCAACCTCGAGTTCGTCTCGGCCAACCCCACCGGCCCCATCCACATGGGTGGCGTGCGCTGGGCAGCCGTCGGCGACAGCCTCGCCCGCGTGCTGATCGCCGAGGGCGCGGATGTGACGCGCGAGTATTACTTCAACGACCACGGCTCGCAGATCGACAGGTTCGCCCGCAGCGTGCTGGCCGCCTACCTGGGTGAGCCCACCCCCGAAGACGGCTACGGCGGAGCGTATATCGGTGACATCGCCGACAAGGTCGTCGAGATCTACGAGGGTGACATCGCCGTCCTGCCCCGCGACGAACAGCAGGAAATCTTCCGCTCCATCGGCGTGGACCTTATGTTCACCGAGATCAAGGAGAAGCTGCACGGCTTCGGCGTGGACTTCGACGTGTTCTTCCACGAAGACTCCCTGCACGAATCCGGCGCCGTCAACCGCGCCATCGAGCGCCTGCGCGAACTCGGCCACATCTTCGAGGAAGATGGCGCCATCTGGCTGCGCACCACCACCTTCGGCGACGACCGCGACCGAGTCATCATCCGCTCGAACGGCGAACCGGCGTACATCTCCGGCGACCTGGGCTATTACCTCGACAAGCGCGAGCGCGGCTTCGACCAGAACCTGATCATGCTCGGCGCCGACCACCACGGCTACATCGGCCGCATGATGGCCATGGTCGAGGCGTTCGGCGACGTGCCCGGCGTGAACCTGCAGATCCTCATCGGCCAGATGGTCAACCTGCTCAAGGGCGGCGAGCCCGTGCGGATGTCCAAGCGCAACGGCACCATCGTCACCCTCGACGACCTCGTCGACGCGGTTGGCGTGGACGCCGGCCGCTACTCGCTGGTGCGCTCCTCGAGCGACTCCCAGCTGGACATCGACCTGGACCTGCTCGGCAAGCGCACCAACGAGAACCCGGTCTTCTACGTGCAGTACGCGCACGCCCGCACCTGCTCCGTCGGCCGCAATGCCGCCGACTCCGGCGTGGACCGCAGTGCGTTCGCCCCCGAACTGCTCACCCACGACAGCGAGTCCGCGCTTCTCGGTGTGCTGCAGGAGTACCCGCGCGTGGTGGCCCAGGCCGCCGAACTACGCGAGCCCCACCGCGTGGCCCGCTACATCGAAGAGGTCGCCGGCTACTACCACCGCTGGTACGACAACTGCCGGGTCATCCCGCTCGGCGACGAGCCGGTCACCGACCTGCACCGCACCCGGCTGTGGCTGAACGACGCCACCGGCCAGGTCATCCGCAACGGCCTGGGTCTGCTCGGCGTCTCCGCGCCGGAGCGCATGTAGACCGGAGCGCTCCTTCGTGACGAGCTCGACACTGCCCAAACGCCGCCGGCCCGCTCGCCGGCTGCTGGTGACGCTGGTGGTGTTGCTCGCGCTGGTGGGCATCTACTTCGCCGCCGACGCGGGCCTCCGCGGCTACGCGCAAGACCGCATCGCCAACGAGATCGATGCCGGCCTGCCCGCCGGTGTCACCGGCGACGTCGAGGCGGCGATCGGCGGCACCTCGGTGATCGCGCAGTACCTCACCGGCAGTTTCGAACGTGTGGAGCTCACCGCGCCGACCCTGACCGTCAACGGCGTGCCGGCATCCGTATCGATCGTCGCCACCGGCGTGCCCACCGACACGACCCAGCCCATCGACCATGTCAACGGCACCATCGACCTCGACCAGGCCGCCCTCAACACTTTGCTGCAGTCCGCACTGGCCGAAGCGGATGCCGCCCCTGCCGCGCGCAACGCGGAACTCGAGCTCGGCACCGACCAGGTCACCTACACCGGCGAGCTGAGCGTGTTCGGCCTGGCCGTCGGCTACCAGGCCACCGCGACCCCCAGCGTCACCGACGACTCACTCGTGCTCACCCCGACCGACGCGCGGGTGACCTCCGGTGCCGGTGGCCTGGACGTGAGCGGGCTCCTGGACCTGGTGCTCGGCAACGAGCCGATCAGCGTGTGCCTGGCCGGTTACCTGCCGCAGGGCGTCACACTCAGCGACGTGCAGACCACAGCGGAGCGCGCACGCATTACGCTGGAGTCGAGCACATTGACGCTCACCGAACAGTCGCTCACCACCCTGGGCAGCTGTTCCACCGCTTGATTCGGCGCGCGCAACTCGCAGTCGCTAGAATTCCGGTAGATTCCCGCGCCTCTTTCGGCGCGTCTCTTCGCTGGCTTCAGGGACCAATCCGGGTTCGCTCGCCACTTCGTGAGACACCCACTTGACTCCTGTGAGGTTTTCACCCGTGGCCCATAATCCACTCGCCCCCGAGTGGCTCAGCTCTCCAGCTGATGCCAACACGCTCGCCGACGGCCTCTGGCCCTCCTCCGCGCACCGCTCCGTCGCCGGTGCGATCACGATCGGCGGCGTCAGCGCCCCCGAGCTGGCGGCCCAATTCGGCACCCCGCTGTACGTGATCGACGAGACGGATGCCCGCACCCGCGCCGCGGAGCTGCGCGCAGCGTTCGACACCGAGTTCGCCCGCATCGGCACCACCGTCAAGGTGTACTACGCCGCCAAGGCGTTTCTCTCCACCGAGGTCGCCCGCTGGATGGTGGACGCCGGCCTGAACATCGACGTCTGCAGCGGCGGCGAACTCGCCGTTGCCCTGGCCGCCGGTGTTGAACCCGGCCGGATCGGCTTTCACGGCAACAACAAGTCGCGCGCCGAGATCGACGACGCCACCCGCCTGGGTGTGGGCACGATCATCATCGACAGCCCGGTCGAGATAAACAGGGTCGCCGCGGCGGCCGCCCGGCACGGGGTCGTGCAGAACGTGCGCCTCCGCGTGAACAGCGGCGTGCACGCGCACACCCACGAATTCCTGGCCACCTCGCACGAAGACCAGAAGTTCGGTGTGGTCTTCGAGGACGCCCCGGCCCTGGTCGCGGCGATCCGCGCCGAACCGAGCCTGAACTTCCTCGGCCTGCACTGCCACATCGGCTCACAGATCTTCGGCGTCGACGGCTTCGCCGAGTCGGCGTCGCGCCTGCTCAGCCTGCACGCCGAGCTGCTGACCGACGGCCCGGTACCCGAACTCAACCTCGGCGGCGGCTTCGGCATCGCCTACACGAGCACCGACGATCCCAGCCCGATCGCCGACTTGGCCGCCGGCCTGGCCGACATCGTCGCCGCCGAATGCGCGCGCCGCGGCATCGCGGTGCCGGTGATCGCCATCGAACCGGGCCGGGTCGTCATCGGACCGGCCGGCGTCACCCTCTACGAGGTGGGTACCACCAAGCCCGTGCGCATCGGCGAGAACACCCGGCTCTACGTGAGCATCGACGGCGGCATGAGCGACAACGCCCGCCCCGCGCTCTACGGCGCCGAGTTCTCGGTGCGGCTCGCCGACCGGGTGTCGGATGCCGAGCCCGCGCTGGTGCGCATCGCCGGCAAGCACTGCGAAAGCGGCGACATCGTCGTGGACGCCGACTACCTGCCCGGGGATGTGGCGCCGGGAGATCTGGTGATGGTGCCCGCGACCGGAGCGTACTGCTGGTCGTTGGCGAGCAACTACAACTATCTGGGACGGCCGGCCGTTGTGGCCGTCGTAGACGGAAAGGCCAGGGTCATCGTGCGCGGGGAGACGATTGACGACTTACTGGCGCGGGACGCAGGTCTAGCGAGGTCGACTCACAAGGTCACGACAAGCTCGACCAACGGAACTGGGGCGACAAGCTCGACCAATCAAATGAAGGAAACTACCCGATGATCGAATACCGCAATCTGCGTGTCGCCCTGCTCGGCGGTGGTTCGGTCGGTGCCCAGGTGGCCCGCCTGCTGCTCGAGCACCGCGACGAGCTCGCCAACCGGGTGGGCGCGAGCCTCGAACTCGTCGGCATCCTGGTGCGCGATCTCGACGCCCCACGCACCGTCGACCTGCCCCGTGAGCTGTTCACCACCGACGCGGACTCGCTGATCCTCGGCGCCGACATCGTCATCGAGCTGATGGGCGGCATCGAGCCCGCCCGCAGCTACATCCTCACGGCGATCAACTCCGGCGCCGACGTCGTGACCGCCAATAAGGCGTTGCTCGCCCAGCACGGTGCCGAACTGTTCGAAGCCGCCGACCAGGTGGGCGCCCAGCTCAACTATGAAGCCGCCGTCGCCGGCGCCATCCCTATCGTGCGGCCGCTGCGGGACAGCCTCGCCGGTGACACCGTCAACCGGATTCTCGGCATCGTGAACGGCACTACCAACTTCATCCTCGACCGGATGGATGTGGCCGGCGACAGCCTCGAAGAAGCCCTGGCCACCGCGACCGAACTCGGCTACGCCGAAGCCGACCCCACCGCCGACATCGAAGGTTACGACGCCGCGCAGAAGGCAGCCCTACTGGCCAGCCTGGCGTTCCACACCAACGTGCCCCTCGAGAAGGTCTACCGGGAGGGCATCACTCAGGTCACCCCGCAGCAGATGGAGTCGGCACGGAAGGCCGGCTACGTCGTGAAGCTGCTCGCGATCTGCGAACGCCTCACCGACCCGGAGACCGGCGAACAGGGTGTCTCTGCCCGCGTCTACCCGGCCATGGTGCACCGCGGCCACCCGCTCGCTTCCGTGCACGGCGCGAACAACGCCGTCTTCGTCGAGGCCGAGGCCGCCGGCCCGCTGATGTTCTACGGCGCCGGGGCCGGGGGAGTGCAGACCGCATCCGCCGTGCTCGGCGACCTCGTCTCCGTCGCCCGCCGCCACGTGATGGGCGGCCCTGGCTACGCGGCCTCCAGCCACGCCGACCTGCCGGTGCTCGACATCGGCAAGGTCACCACCCGATACGCCGTCACCCTCGAGGTGACGGATGAGCCCGGCGTGCTCGCCACGATCGCCGGAGTGTTCAGCAAAAACCACGTCTCGCTCGCGCAAGTCGAACAGTCGATGACGCTCGAGCAGCCCGGAACCGCCAGTCACGAGCCCGTGTCGGGCACAGCTACCCTAGTCATTGGAACGCACGAGGCCACGGAGGCTGCGCTTGCCGCGACCGTGAACGACCTTGCCGCGAACAGTGTCGTCACCAATGTCGCATCCGTTTTGAGAGTTGAAGGAGTCTGATGTCCAGCGAACGAGAGACCGGTCAGCACCAAATGGTCAAGACCCCGTCCCGTCAGTGGCGCGGTGTGCTGCGCGAGTATGCCGACAGGTTGAACGTCAGCGACGCCACCCCGATCATCACGCTCGGCGAAGGCGGCACCCCGCTGATCCCCGCCGCCGCGCTCTCCGCGCGCACCGGCGCCAAGGTCTGGGTCAAGTACGAGGGCATGAACCCCACAGGGTCGTTCAAGGACCGTGGCATGACGATGGCCATCTCCAAGGCCGTCGAAGACGGTGCCAAGGCCGTCATCTGCGCCTCCACCGGCAACACCTCAGCGTCGGCCGCCGCCTACGCCACCCACGCCGGCATCAAGGCCGTCGTGCTGGTGCCGGAGGGCAAGATCGCCATGGGCAAGCTCAGCCAGGCCATCGCGCACAACGCACAGCTGCTGCAGGTGCAGGGCAACTTCGACGACTGCCTCGACATCGCCCGCGACCTCGCCAAGAACTACCCCGTGCACCTGGTCAACTCGGTCAACCCCGACCGCATCGAGGGCCAGAAGACCGCCGCGTTCGAGGTCGTCGAGGTACTCGAAGACGCCCCGGACATCCACATCGTCCCGGTCGGCAACGCCGGCAACTACACCGCCTACTTCCGCGGCTACAGCGAAGAACTCGCTCGCGGCGCCACCACCAAACTGCCCCGGATGTTCGGGTTCCAGGCTGCGGGCAGCGCCCCGATCGTGCTGGGTCACCGCGTGGAGCACCCGGAGACCATCGCCAGCGCCATCCGCATCGGCAACCCGGCGTCGTGGGACCTCGCCCTGAACGCCCGCGAGGTCAGCGACGGCTACTTCGGCGCGATCAGCGACGAGAAGATCCTCGAGGCGTACCGCATCCTCTCCGCCGAGGTGGGCATCTTCGTGGAGCCGGCCTCCGCGATCAGCGTCGCCGGCCTGCTCGAACGTGCCGACGCCGGCCAGATCCCCCAGGGCGCCACCGTGGTGCTCACCGTCACCGGCCACGGCCTGAAGGACCCGCAGTGGGCACTTCGCACCGCGGACGGCAGCGACGTGAAGCCCACGATCGTTCCCGTCGACACCGTCGCCATCGCCGAGCTGCTGGGTCTGGGCCAGAAATGACCACGGCGCTCCCCGTCGTGGGACGCAATGCGCTGGCGGGCCGTTCGGTCGTCGTGAAGGTTCCGGCCACCACCGCGAACCTCGGCCCAGGCTTCGACACCCTCGGCCTGGCCCTTGCGCACTACGACCACCTGCAGGTCGAGGTGACCGACGAGTCCGGCGTGTTCGTCGAGGTGCACGGCGTCGGCGCCGGGGAGGTGCCCACCGACGAGACCAACCTCGTGGTGCGCGCCATCGCGCACACCTTCGCCGCCTACGGGATCCCGTTGCCGGGGCTCAAGTTGGTCGCCGAGAACGTGATCCCGCACGGGCGTGGCATGGGGTCATCCGGTGCCGCCATCGTTTCGGGCATCATGGCCGCCAAAGGCCTGCTCGAGGGCATCGTGGAGATCGACTCCGACGCGCTGCTCGTGCTGGCCACCGAGATGGAGGGGCACCCGGACAACGTGGCGCCCGCCCTGTTCGGCGGCCTGACCATCGCCTGGATGACGCCGGAGGGCCCCAAGCACAAGAAGCTGATGGTGCACCGCGGCGTCTCGCCGATGGTCTTCGTGCCCGTGCACGCCATGTCCACCGCTCTGGCCCGCAGCCTGCAGCCGGAGTCGGTGCCGCACGAGGACGCCGTCTTCAACCTGTCGCGCTCGGCGCTGCTCATCGCCGCGCTCATTCAGAGCCCGGAGCTGCTGCTCGCCGCAACCGAGGACAAGCTGCACCAGAGCTACCGGGCCGCGGCGATGCCGGAGACCAACCGTCTGATCACCCTGTTGCGCGAGCACGGTTTCGCGGCCGTCGTCTCCGGCGCCGGCCCGTCGATCCTGGTCCTGGCCAGCGACCCCGGCCAGCGCCTGGTGGCCGCCGACCTGGTGGCCCGGACGAGCGAGACGCCCTGGGAGACGTTGATGCTGGCCGTCGACTTCAAGGGTGCCACGGTCATCCGCACCGACGCCTAGCTTCGGCCGAGACCAGAGCCCTTTCCCGCCTGACGGGAAGGGGCTCTTCTCGTGTGTCGAGGCACGCGCGCTGCCGACCGAACCTGCTAGAGTGGTTGCGCACCCGATAGAAACCGCCACCGCGGATCTGTTCTCTGGTGTATTCCCTGTAACTCACTGCTATCGCGTTTTTGTGCGTGGCTGTGTGTGTTCACTCCAGTCCGCCACTGTGTGGGACTGGATCACCCGCAGCCCACCGGCGCTGCAACATCTTCTCTGGCCAATTCGTAAGAGCCAGGGGGAAGGATAAAACTTCGTGACCAACGTCAACCTCCACGCCAACGGCGTGGACATCTCACGCCTGACCACCCTTCGCGTCGCCGAGCTTCAGGCTCTGGCGGGCGAACTGGGTATCCAGGGCGCATCCAAACTTCGTAAAGGAGAGCTCGTGGACGCAATCACCGCGAACCAGTCCCACACGACCGAGTCGGCTGCAGCTACCGACGCCGCCGTCATCGACACCGCCGTCACTGACGTACCCGCGCAGGCTGCCCCGGTAGAGGCCGCCGCTGTCGTCACCGACGCCCCCGCCGAGACCGCGCCCAAGAAGCGGGTCTCCCGCCGGGTGAGCACCGCCACGTCGGCTCCCGCCGTCGCCCACGTCAACGCCGACGGAGATCTGGGCCTCGGCCTGATCGTCCCGGAGACCGCGAAGACCCGCAAGACCACGGCCCCCACCACCTACGCCGGTGCCACCGACAACATCGTCGCCGACGCACCCGTCGTGGAGAAGCCGGTCCGCCAGGCCCGCAAGCGCGCCAGCACCGCCACCATCACCGAGGCCGCCATCGCCGAGGCCGTCGCAACCGCGAACGCCGCCGAGGCCGCTGCTCCGGTCGCCGAGACCACCGCAGCCGTCGCCGCCCCGGCCGCAGAGCCCGCCACCGAGACGCAGGCCGGTTCCGGCCGCAACCGTCGCGGCAACGGTCGCAACGAGAACCGCAACGAATCGCGGAACGAAAACCGCAACGAATCGCGCAACGGCGGACGCAACGGCGGCAACAACCGCAACAACAACAACAACAGCGCCGCCACCGCCCGCAACGCCTTCGATGCGCGCAGCATGATCGACGCCCAGAACGCCGAAGACGGCTACGAGGCTCCTGAAGAACTCGAAGCCGCACCGGCCGCGACCGACTCGGCCGACTCCGCCGAGAGCACCGAGTCGCGCATCCAGCGTCCGGAGGGCGTCGTGCGTGCCGAACGCTCCGAGCGTGGCGGACGCCAGCGCAACCAGCGCGGTGCACGCGCCGAGCAGCCTGAGCAGGCCGAACCGACCGAGCAGGTTGAACCGGCTGAGCAGGTCGAACCGGCCGAGCAGTCCGACAGCAGCTCCACCGAGCAGTCCGACGAGCAGGCCGAGCAGCCCCGCCAGGGACGCAGCCGCAACCGCAGCCGCGGCGGCGACCGCAACCAGCAGGGCGACCGCAACCAGGGCGACCGTGGCCAGGCTGACCGTGCCCAGGGTGACCGTGCCCCGCAGACGTCGGATGACCGTGGTGCCGAGCGTGGCGACGACCGCCAGCAGAACCAGCGCCAGGCCGGCAACCGCGGCCAGGACCGCCAGCAGCAGGATCGCCAGCAGCAGGACCGCCAGGGCGACCGCCAGCAGAGCGATCGCGCCCAGCAGGAACGCCAGGGCCAGGACCGCAACCAGGGCCTGGACCGCAACTCCGGCCCGGAGGACGAGCTGAACGGTCGCAACAACCGCAGCCGTTTCCGTGACCGCAAGCGTCGCGGCGCCACCGCCAACGACGACTTCGAGCCCGAGCTGACCGACGATGACGTGCTCATCCCGGTCGCCGGCATCCTCGACGTGCTCGACAACTACGCCTTCGTGCGCACCTCCGGCTACCTGCCGGGTGCCAGCGACGTCTACGTCTCGCTCGGCCAGGTCAAGAAGTACAACCTGCGCAAGGGCGACGCCGTCGTCGGCTCGATCCGTCAGCCGCACGAGGGTGACCAGAACGGTCGCCAGAAGTACAACGCGATCGTCAAGGTCGACTCCATCAACGGCCTGACCGTCGAGGAAGCCGCCAGCCGCGTCGAGTTCCAGAAGCTCACCCCGCTCTACCCGCAGGAGCGACTGCGCCTCGAGACCGAGCCGGGCAAGCTGACCCAGCGCATCATCGACCTCGTCGCCCCGATCGGTAAGGGCCAGCGCGGCCTGATCGTCGCGCCGCCCAAGGCCGGCAAGACCATCGTCATGCAGCAGATCGCCAACGCCATCGCCACGAACAACCCCGAGGTCCACCTCATGGTCGTCCTGGTCGACGAGCGCCCCGAAGAGGTCACCGACATGCAGCGCACGGTGAAGGGTGAGGTCATCGCCTCCACCTTCGACCGTCCCGCCGAGGACCACACCACGGTCGCCGAACTGGCCATCGAGCGCGCCAAGCGTCTCGTCGAGCTGGGTCACGACGTTGTCGTGCTGCTCGACTCGATCACCCGTCTGGGCCGTGCCTACAACCTGACGGCCCCGCCGAGCGGCCGGATCCTCTCCGGCGGTGTCGACGCATCCGCGCTGTACCCGCCCAAGCGTTTCTTCGGCGCTGCCCGCAACATCGAGAACGGTGGCTCGCTCACCATCCTCGCCTCCGCACTGGTGGAGACCGGGTCCAAGATGGACGAGGTCATCTTCGAGGAGTTCAAGGGCACCGGCAACATGGAGCTGCGCCTGTCGCGCCACCTGGCCGACAAGCGGATCTTCCCGGCCGTCGACGTCAACGCATCCGGCACCCGCCGCGAAGAAATGCTGATGAGCGCCGATGAGGTCAAGATCACCTGGAAGCTGCGCCGTGCGCTGGCCGGACTCGAACAGCAGCAGGCTCTCGAGGTCATCCTGGGCCGGCTGAAGGAGACCTCGTCCAACGTCGAGTTCCTGATGCAGGTTCAGAAGTCGATGCCGACCCCGAACGGGTCAGACAAGGATCACTGATGTTCGAGTCTGTCCTGACTCTGCAGGCTGAGCACGACGAACTGCAGTCCCAGCTGGCGGACCCGGAATTGCACGCGAATCCGGCCCGTTCCAAAAAGGTCAACCGTCGTTACGCCGAGCTCAGCCGCATCATCGCGGCGTGGAACGAGTGGAAAGAGATTGGCGACAATCTCGAGGCCGCTCGGGAACTCGCCGACGAGGATGAATCGTTCGCCGACGAGATCCCCGGTCTCACCGACCAGCTGGAGGAGGCAGCCGAGAAGCTGCGTCGCCTGCTGATCCCGCGTGACCCGCTGGACGCCCGCGACGTGATCATGGAGATCAAGATGGGGGAGGGCGGTGCGGAATCCGCGCTGTTCGCCGCCGATCTCCTACGCATGTACCTGCACTACGCGGAGTCCAAGCGTTGGAAAACCGAGATCATCGAGCAGACCACCAGCGACCTCGGCGGAATCAAAGACATCCAGTTGGCCATCAAGGGCAATTCGGCTGACCCCGCCGAGGGTGTCTGGGCGCACCTGAAGTACGAGGGTGGCGTGCACCGCGTTCAGAGGGTGCCGGCCACCGAGTCGCAGGGACGCATCCACACCTCGGCGGCGGGCGTTCTCGTCTTCCCCGAGGTCGATGAGCCCGAAGAGGTCGAGCTGCACCCCAACGACCTCAAGATCGACGTCTATCGTTCCAGCGGCCCCGGCGGCCAATCGGTGAACACCACCGACTCCGCCGTACGGATCACCCACCTTCCCACCGGGATCGTGGTTGCCATGCAGAACGAGAAGAGCCAGCTGCAGAACAAGGAAGCGGGTATGCGGGTCCTCCGCGCCCGCGTCCTCGCCCGGCAGCAGGAAGAGATCGACGAGGCCGCCTCGCTGGTGCGCAAGGGCCAGATCCGCACCATGGACCGGTCAGAGCGCATCCGCACGTACAACTTCCCGGAGAACCGCATCGCGGATCACCGCACCGGGTACAAGGCATACAACCTGGACACCGTGATGAACGGCGCCCTGGATGCCGTTATCGACTCGTGCATCACCGCGGACGAGGCCACGCGCCTCGCCGAGATCGGCGATCACGACTAACACCTGCTGCACCAGAAAGGGCGCCCCTGCTTCGGCCGGGGCGCCCTTTTTTGGTGGCCCGCCGCCCTAAGAAAGCGGTGCGGTCGGGGAGCGCTAGGATCTCAATCATGCCTGGGCCGACCTTTGTCACTACCGACCCGGGTTCAGCCGCTGCCGCCGCCATGTTGTGGGCCTACTATGAGGACATCGTCGGCCGTTATTGGGGGCGGCTCGCGCTGCCCGCTGAGGTCGAGTCCGCGATGGCGGATGAGCCGAGCCACGACCTGCAGGGCGGCACCGGTCTGCTCGTGCTCGGGATGCTGGACCGCGTCCCGGTCGCGTGCGGCGGTGTGCGGTTCGTCGGCGCCGGCATCGGCGAGCTGACTCGCGTCTACGTGGCCGCACAGGCGCGGGGGACCGGCACCGGGGCCGCGCTCCTCGATCATCTGAGCGAGCTGGCGGTGGATGCCGGCCTCACCCAACTTCGGCTCACGGTGCGCACAGACCTCATCGAGGCCCGGCGCCTGTATGCCAGAGCCGGCTACGCGGAGGTCGTTCCGTTCAACACCGAACCCTACGCCGAACACTGGTTCGCGAAGGACCTGCGCTGACCGCTGCCTACTTGAGCAGGTCGGCGTGGTGGATGGCCGCGACGTCCGGGTGCGCGCGCATCCGGCTCTTCAACGAGTTCTCGCCGTAGGTGGTGAAGATCGGGTTCTCCGGGTCCACGGTGATGCCGGGGGCGTGCAGTTCCTCCGGCAGGGTGAGCACCGGGATGGTGGCATCCAGCGCCGGGCTGTAGAAGAACGGGATCGAGATGCGGTCGTCGCCGATCAGCGGCGAGATCACCCTGTGCACCGTCGCCTTGAGGTAACCGTCGGTTGCGACCTCGAGCAGCTCGCCGATGTTCACCACGAAGGCGCCGTCGAGCGGGGGAGCGTCGATCCACTCGCCGTCTTTCTCCACCTGCAGCCCGCCCTTGCCCGGCTCGACGAACAGCAGCGTCAGCACGCCGGAGTCCTTGTGGGCGCCTACGCCCTGCCGCGGGGTGGGGTCTGACTTGCCGGGGTAACGCACGATCTTGATCAGCGTGGACGGCTTCACCGCGAACGCCTCGTCGAAGACGTGCTCGTCGGCTCCGAGGGAGAGGGCCCAGGCCTGCATCAGGCGCAGCGCCACGGCGTTGAGCTCCTCACGCCAGGAGGTCATGACCTCTTCCAGCGCGGGCAGGTTCACCGGCCACTGGTTGGGGCCCTCCAGGCGGAGATAGTCGGCGCTGTCCGGGGTGAGCTCCAGGGCGGGGCGCTCCGGTCCGATGTCGATCTGCTCGCGCCAGTCCACCTTGCCCTGGGTGAGTTCGCCGCCCACCCGGGTGTAGCCGCGGAAGTGGGGGCTCTGCAGGTTCTCAATGGCCATCTTGTCGTCCTCGGGCAGGTTGAAGAAAGCCCGTGAGGTGGTCATCACCCGTTCGATGAGATCGGCCGGCACACCATGCCCGGTGAGGTAGAAGAACCCGTACTCGTGGGTGACTTCGCGCAACTGGGCGCGGAAGGCCTCGGCTTCCTCCGCTCCGGCGTCGAGGCGGGACAAGTCAAGGATCGGGAGCGTCGGTGCGGCGGCTGAGGTTGTCATGACAACTATTCTGCCAACAACCAAACGAATTCAGGCCGGTGTTACACCGGATTGCCGAGGTCGAAGAATCTGCGGGTGAACGTCCGCGGTGACGCCCGTGTTCGCAGAAAACCTCGGCGAGCCGGGTTCAGTTGCCGGATTTGAGCAGGCCCCGCGCTGCCTTGATTTCCTCGGCGGAGCCGTGCTGCGCGCGCGCGGGGATTCCGAGCAGGATCGACCGGGCCGGGGCGTCCTTGGTGACGACGGCGTTGGCACCCACGGTGCTCCATTCGCCCAGCGTGATGGGGCCGAGGATCTTGGCGCCTGCGCCCACGGTGACCCCGTCGTGCAGATGGGGGTGCCGCCGGGCACCGACAACAACCCCGTGCCGGCTCTTCCCGCCCAGGGTGACCCCGTGGTACAGCATCACGTCGTCCCCGACCACGGCGGTCTCACCGATCACGACGCCCATGCCGTGGTCGATGAACAGTCGCCGGCCGATGGTCGCCCCGGGGTGGATCTCCACGCCGGTGAGGAACCTGGTGAACTGCGACAACAGCCGGGCCGGCAGGCGCAGGCCTGCCAGCCACAGCCGATGTGTGATCCGGTAGGCCCACACGGCGTGCACGCCGCTGTAAGCGAGCACGACCTCCGCCTTGCTGTGCGCGGCAGGGTCGTGCCTCTGCGCCATCGCGATATCCTCGCGAACGCGTGCGAACACTCCCATGCCGGGCACCTGTCTGTAGTCGATCGAGCAGCGGATGGTGCCTAGTCGACGAGGTCTTCGTACAGGACTGTGCTGATGTACCGCTCGCCGAAACCGGGCACGATCACGACGATGGTCTTGCCGGCGTTCTCGGGCAGCTTGGCCTGCTCCAGAGCGGCCCACACTGCGGCGCCTCCCGAGATTCCGGCGAGGATGCCCTCTTCGGTGGCCAGGGCGCGGGCCGTGGCGACGGAGTCGGCGAGGGTCACATCGGTGACCTCGTCGTAGACGTGGGTGTCGAGGACGCTCGGCACGAAGTTGGCGCCGATGCCCTGGATCTTGTGCGGGCCGGGGGCGCCGCCGGTGAGGATAGGGGAGTCCTTGGGCTCTACACCGATCACGCGGACGGACGGCTTCCGCTCCTTGAGTAGCTGGCCGGCGCCGGTAATGGTGCCGCCGGTTCCGATTCCCGCCACGAGCAGGTCCACGGCGCCGTCGGTGTCGTCCCAGATCTCCACCCCGGTGGTGGCCTTGTGGATGGCCGGGTTCGCCGGGTTGTCGAACTGACGGGCCCAAATGGCGCCGGGGGTGGCCGCGACGATTTCCTTGGCCTTCTCCACCGCGCCGCGCATGCCCTCTGAGCCGGGCGTGAGCACAAGCTCGGCGCCGTAGGCGCGCAGCAGGATCTTGCGCTCCTTGCTCATGGTCTCCGGCATCGCCAGGATGACCGAATAGCCGCGGGCGGCGCCGACCATGGCCAGGGCGATGCCGGTGTTGCCGCTGGTGCCCTCCACGATGGTGCCGCCGGGCTTGAGCTCACCGGAGGCTTCGGCGGCGTCGACGATGGCGATGCCGATGCGGTCCTTGACGCTGCTGGACGGGTTGTAGAACTCGAGCTTCGCGAGCACCGTCGCAGTGGAGGTGCCGGGCAGGCGGTTGAGCTTCACCAGCGGGGTGCCGCCGACAGTTTCGGTAATGTCTGAGTAAATCCGTGCGGACATCGGTAGACCTTTCCTGGGGCTCTCCTGGAGCCGACTGGTGCGGATGCTCCGCAGGTGGGTGGTGCCGTAACGAAAGCCGTGCTCTGGCGCGCCTCGTTCAGCCTAGAGCCCCGACGATACCCAGTGGGTGCCCCGGAGTTGCGTAAGATTCCAGTTTGTGACGCCTTCCCCTAGCAACTCCGGCTCCCTGTCCGATATTCCAACGACGATCGAGCGGATGCGGGCCTTCGCCACCTCGGCCCTGACCGGAGCGGGAATCGAAGGCGCCGAGATTGACGCCGACCTATTGATCGGTCACGTCCTCGGTCAGAGCCGCGGGCAGGTTCAGGCCGGCGCCATTATGGGCACCGTCCTCAGCGACACCGATGCGGCAGCCATCGTCGCCCTCGTTCAGCGGCGTGAGAAGCGCGAACCCCTGCAGCACATCACCGGTCGGGCGCCGTTCCGCGGTCTCGAACTCAACGTGGGACCAGGGGTCTTCGTGCCGCGCCCCGAAACAGAGGGGGTCGCCCAGCTGGCCATCGACGCCCTGCGTTCGATGGCCGACCCCGAGCCGATCGGGGTGGACCTGGGCACCGGCAGCGGCGCCATCGCCCTGGCCCTGGCCACCGAGGTGCCGCACGCCCGCGTCTATGCCTGCGAGAACTCGGCCGACGCGTTTCCGTGGACCAGCCGCAACTTCACCGAGGTGGCCGCCGAGAACGCCACCCTGGTCTTCGCCGACCTCGCGGGCGCCTTCACCGAGTTGAACGGCACCGTCTCCGTGGTGGTGTCCAACCCGCCCTACATCCCGGCCGACGCCATCCCCCGCGACCCCGAGGTGCGGCTGTTCGACCCGGCCCACGCCCTCTTCGGCGGGCCGGACGGCCTCGACATCGTGCGCCTGGTGTCCCAGACGGGCCTGCGCCTGCTGCGCGCCGGGGGAGTGCTCGTGATCGAGCACGGCGAACTGCAGGGCGCCGAGATCCGTGCCCTCCTCGACGCCGACGGCTGGCGGGCCACCGCTACCCACCGCGACCTCACCACCCGAGACCGCAGCACCACGGCCCTGCGCCCGTGAGCGTGCACACGACGGGCGAACTCGCGCTCCTCGGTAAGGAGCAACTCGCGGGCTGGCTACTCTCGAGCACCGCCGACTACGTCAACGACCTGGAGGCAGGCGGGCTCAGCCGGGCTGCGGCCGAGAACAAGGCCAACGAATCCTCCCGGCGCGAATTCCCGGGTGGAGTGCCCGCCGCCGGTCAGCACGTCTACGCCATCACGGTGGCGGGCGAGCAGGTTGGCGTGATCTGGCTTTCTGCAGGGCCGGCGGATGACCCCACCAACTGGTGGATCCTGGACGTCGTAGTCTTCGAGCAGTTTCGGGGCCGTGGACACGGCCGCCTGGCGATGCAGCTGGCCGAGACCGAAGCCGCCAGGCACGGTGCGGCCAAGCTCACCCTGAACGTCTTCGCGCGCAATGCCACGGCCCGGGCCCTCTACGCATCCCTGGCGTACGCGCCCACGAAGATCGTGATGGAAAAACACCTCCCTGCCCCCGCGAACTGAGAGAAAAGCCCCCAAAACGCGCCAAAACTGGGGCTTAACTCATGGTTCGCGGGCCCCGAGCCCGGACCCTCACAGGCTGGCTGCACTAGAATCGTGCCCGATGACACGTATCTATGACTGCTCGGTCGATGAGGAACGCTCGACGGGCATGAGACTGGCACGCTCGGCGATCGGCCGCGGTGCGCTCGTCGTCATCCCCACCGACACCGTCTACGGCCTCGCCGCAGACGCATTCAACCCCGAGGCCGTGCAAAAACTGCTCGACGCCAAGGGCCGGGGCCGCCAGTCGCCCCCGCCGGTGCTCATCCCGGGCATCCCCACCCTCGACGCCCTCGCCCAGGACGTGCCAGAGCCCGTGCGCGCCCTGGTCGCCGAGTTCTGGCCCGGCGGTCTCACCGTGGTGCTCACCGCGCAGTCCTCCCTGGTCTGGGACCTGGGTGAGACCCAAGGCACCGTCGCCCTGCGGATGCCCCGCAACCAGGTGGCCCTGGACCTGCTGGCCGAGACCGGCCCACTCGCCGTCTCGAGCGCCAACACCAGCGGCCTGCCCTCGGCCATCGACGTCATCGGCGCAGAAGAGATGCTCGGCATCAGTGTCGCCGTCTACCTCGACGGGGGAGTCGCGGGACAGGACTACGAGCCGATCGGCGACCGCGCCGGCGACACCTCCTCCACAATCGTGGATGCCACCGGCTTCGCCACCAACGGCGGCAAGTTGGTCATCGTGCGGAACGGTGTGATCTCCCGGGCCGCGATCGAGGCCGTCATCGGCGACGCTCTCGCCCCAGTGGACGTGTAATGACCCTTTTCTTCCTGTTGGCTGTGGTGTCGGCGGTCGTGACTTTCGTCATGTCGATCGTGGTGCTCAAGCTCACCCACAAGTACCGGCTGTACCCCAAGATCCGTGAACGTGATGTGCACACCCGGCCCACCCCGCGGCTGGGCGGCATCGCCATGTTCCTGGGCATCCTGGTCGCCTTCGGGGTGTCCTACCTGGTGGCTTCCCAGTTCGCGCCGCTTCGGTTGATCTTCGCCGACCCGCACCAGATCATGGCCATCCTCGGCGCGGCCCTGCTCATCGTGCTGCTCGGTGTCGCGGACGACATCTGGGATCTCGACTGGATGACCAAGCTGCTTGGCCAGTTCATCGCCGCCGGCCTGGTGGCCTGGCAGGGCGTGCAGGTCTTCTCCCTGCCGATCGGCGGACTCACCGTCGGATCGTCCTGGATGTCGATCGTGATCACGGTCATGGCCATCGTCATCGTGATGAACATGATCAACTTCATCGACGGGCTCGACGGGCTGGTCGCCGGGGTCGCGCTCATCGCCAACGGTGTGTTCTTCATCTACAGCTACCTGCTGGTGCGCGACACCTCGCCCACCAACTACTTCAACCTCGCCTCCCTGATCGCCGCGATCCTGGTCGGCGCCTGCGTGGGGTTCCTGCCGGTGAACTGGCGCCCCGCCAAGATGTTCATGGGCGACGCCGGCGCCCTCCTCGTCGGGCTGCTGATGGCCACCTCGGCCATCGCGATCACCGGCCAGGTCGACCCAACGGCCGTCAACCGGTCCCAGCTGTTCCCGGCCTTCATCCCGCTGATCCTGCCGGTGGCGATCCTCATCATCCCGCTGCTCGACTTCGGCCTGGCGGTGTTCAGGCGGGTTCGCGCCGGAAAGTCGCCGTTCAGCGCCGACCGCAAGCACCTGCACCACCGGCTCCTGGACATGGGGCACTCGCACTTGCACGCCGTGCTGATCTTCTACGCCTGGACCGCAGCCGCATCGGTGGGCTGCCTGCTCTACTACCTGCTCCCGGTGTTCTTCGGTCTGCCCACCTGGTGGGCCACCGTCTTCCTGGTGAGCGCCCTGGTTATCTGCACGGTTGTCACCCTCGCCCCGCTGAGCCGCCGCAAGGCCATCGAGGCCGCCAGCCAGCTCGCCCCGGCGACCGGCGCCATCGGCGTCCCCACCATTGCCCGGCTTGATCCCCTCGACGAAGCGTCTGACGCCAAGGAGCCCGTATGACCCCCGCACCCGATTCCCCCGACTCCGCAGGCGCGCCAGCCACACCGACCAGGACGACGCCGGTGGATGCCAAGAAGATCCTCACCGAGGTCCTCAAGTACACCGGACTACTGGCCATCGCGATCGCCGTGATCGGCGGCGGCCTCGGCTACCTGTTCGCCGGAACGGAGGGCCTCATCAGCGCCCTCATCGGCACCGCGCTGGCTGTTCTGTTCGCGTCCATCACCGCCGCCAGCATCATCGGGGCGATGAGGTTCGACATCGCGGCGTTCTTCGGAATCGTCATGGGTGCCTGGCTGCTGAAGATCGTCGTCTTCATCGTCATCCTGGCCCTGCTGCGCGATGCCCCCTTCGTGCAGACCATGGTGCTCTTCCTCACGGTGATCGCCGGGGCCGTCGGCACCATGCTCATCGACGTGATCGTGGTCTTCAAATCACGCCTGGGCTACGCGAGCAATGTCATGCTTCCGAGCGCACCGGATGAGACCGCGCGCTGACCGCGCACCGGTCACGTCGATTAGTCCCCAAGAGCGATTGTTGGTAAAGTGAAAACACTCTCAGGTGGCAGTGTGCGCCCCCGAGCCGTAGACCGAATTCCCCCACTGTCGCCTATGTGCGTCCGCACAGAAACAGGAGATAGCGCTGTTGTCTAACGCTGCGTACTTGCTGATTCCCATGGCATCCGAGGAGGGCGAATTCCACGCTCCGGGGATTGGCGAATTCCTGGGCCTCCCCGCGCTGTTCTTCGCAGACACGCCCTTCGAGATCAACCGCATCATCCTGGTTCGACTGCTGGCCATCGCGCTCATGCTGTTCCTGTTCTGGTTCGCACTGCGCAAGCCCACCCGGGTCCCAGGTCGCAACCAGAGCATCGCGGAGCTCGCCCTCGGCTTCGTCCAGGTGCAGATCGCAGACCAGATCCTGGGCAAGGACATGGGCCGGCGTTACCTGCCCCTCCTGGCCGGGCTGTTCTTCGGCATCCTGGCGATGAACATCACCGGTGTGGTGCCGTTCATGAACATCTCGGGAACATCGATCATCGCGATGCCGCTGCTGCTCGGCCTCGTCGCCTACGTCGTGTTCATCTACGCCGGCATCAAGGCGTTGGGCCCGGGCAAGTTCTTCAAGAACTCGCTCTTCCCCGCCGGTGTGCCGTGGCCGATCTACATCCTGCTCGCGCCGATCGAGTTCATCAACATCTTCATCGTCCGGCCGCTCTCGCTGGCCCTGCGACTCCTACTCAATATGATGGTCGGGCACCTGCTGCTCGTGCTGTGCTTCAGTGCCACGAACTTCTTCTTCTTCACTGCCGGTGGATGGGTCGGACTCTTCGGCGTTGGAACGCTCGCGTTCGGGTTCATCTTCACCTTTGTTGAATTCGCCGTCTACATCCTCCAGGCGTACATCTTCACCCTTCTGACCGCCGTGTACGTGCAACAAGCCGTGGCTGAAGAGCACTGACACAACTGAACTGGCTACGTCGACCGACGTCGTTTTTCGATTGAAAGGAAACACCTAGTGGAACCCACCATCCTCGCCGAGATCACCGGCAACATCGCGACCGTCGGTTACGGCCTTGCCGCGATCGGCCCCGGTATCGGCATCGGTATCGTCGCCGGAAAGACCGTTGAAGCCATGGCTCGCCAGCCCGAGCTCGCCGGCCGTCTCCAGGTCACCATGTTCCTCGGCATCGCGTTCACCGAGCTCCTCGCGTTCATCGGTGTTGCCGTATTCTTCATCTTCGTCTAGGGATTACCACAATGCCTGAGCTTGTTCTCGCAGCGGAAGCGGAAACCAACCCGTTTCTTCCTGCCATCTACGACATCACCTGGTCGCTTGTCGTCCTCCTGGTTGTCATGGTCTTCTTTGTACGCTTCGCGATCCCGCGTTTCCGTCAGATCCTTGACGACCGTGCGGAGGCCATCGAAGGGAACATCGCCAAGGCAGACGACGCCCAGCGCAAGGCCGAAGCTGCTCTCGAGCAGTACACCGCCCAGCTGGCCGTTGCCCGCGTCGAAGCCGGCCAGATCCGCGAGCAGGCACGCGCCGACGGTCAGCGCATTCTCGCCGAGCTGCGGGAACAGGCCACGTCAGAGGCCAACCGCATCACGGCAACCGCGAAGGCACAGATTGAGGCCGAGCGTCAGTCCGCTGTCCAGTCGCTGCGCAGTGAAGTCGGATCCCTCGCCATCGACCTCGCCTCCGGCGTGATCGGGGAGAGCCTGAACGACGATGCGCGTGCAAGCGCCATGGTCGAGCGGTTCCTCGCTGACATCGAAGCCACCGAGAACACGGCCCCTTCGGCCGGAAAGAACTAAGACACATGGGAAGCGCCACCAGAGAAGCCTTGGCCACGTCGCGGGCGGCACTCGCCGCCCACGCCGAGTGGGCTGATCTGGCGACGGGTGAGAACCTGTTCGACGCCGGCCGGGTCATCGGTGAGTCGTCTCAGCTTCTCGCCGCTCTCGGCGATTCGTCTGCGGAGGAGTCACACAAGATCGCGCTCGTTCGTGCGGTCTTCGGTGCCACCGTCACGCCCGCCGCTCTCGAATTGCTGCTGAGTGTGGCTGTCGGCCGCTGGTCGAGCCACCAGGATCTGCTGGCCGCGCTCGAAGAGCTTGCGTTGCGGGTGACGGCGGATTCGGCCGAGCCGAACGTGTCGATCCGATCCGAACTGTTCCAGTTCGGTGCGGCGGTGTCCTCGGATGCCGAACTCGAGTTGGCCCTGACCAGCAAGCTGGGTAAGTCCTCAGCCAAGGTCGGACTCATCCAGGCGCTCCTCGCCGACAAGGTGTCGCCCCAGACCCTCGTCATCGTTCGCCACCTGGTGCAGCAGCCTCGCGGCCGCCGTATCGGCGAGCTTCTCACGGATGCGGCCACCATCGTCGCCGATCAGGCCGACAGCATCCTTGCGACGGTCACCGTGGCGGCAGCGCTGCAGCAGGGGCAGTTGGACCGCCTCGCCGCGACGCTCTCGGCCCGGTACGGACGCAACGTCGCCCTCAACCAGGTCATCGACGCATCCGTCATCGGTGGCCTCAAGGTACAGATCGGCGATGACGTCATTGACGGCAGCGTCTCCACCCGTCTCAAGGACTTGAGACTGCAGCTTGCTGGCTAACCTTCGGGTTGCCAGAACACACATATCTCGAGACGGTAACGTGTCGAAAAGACAAAGCCTGTACTGCTGTACAGAAAAGGGAAGATGATGGCAGAACTAACGATCAGCCCCGATGAGATCCGTGACGCTCTCCAGGACTTCGTCAAGTCCTATGAGCCGAACAAGGCCGCAACGACCGAGGTCGGCTACGTCACCACCGCGGGCGATGGCATCGCCCACGTGCAGGGTCTCCCCGGCGTGATGGCCAACGAGCTCATCAAGTTCGCGGACGGCACCCTCGGCCTTGCGCTGAACCTCGACGAAGACGAGATCGGTGTTGTCGTCCTCGGCGAGTTCGCCGGCATCGTCGAAGGCATGGAGGTGTACCGCACCGGCGAGGTCCTCTCCGTTCCCGTCGGCGACGGTTACCTCGGCCGTGTCGTCGACCCGCTCGGCGCCCCGATCGACGGTCTCGGTGAGATCGCCACGGACGGTCGCCGCGCCCTCGAGCTGCAGGCTCCCGGCGTCATGCACCGCAAGAGCGTGCACGAGCCGATGCAGACCGGCATCAAGGCCATCGACGCGATGATCCCGATCGGCCGTGGCCAGCGCCAGCTGATCATCGGTGACCGCCAGACCGGCAAGACCGCCATCGCGGTGGACACCATCATCAACCAGAAGGCCAACTGGGAGTCCGGCGACTCCAACAAGCAGGTTCGCTGCATCTACGTCGCCATCGGCCAGAAGGGCTCCACCATCGCTTCGGTGAAGGGTGCGCTCGAGGATGCCGGAGCGATGGAGTACACGACCATCGTCGCGGCTCCCGCGTCCGACCCGGCCGGCTTCAAGTACCTCGCGCCGTACACCGGCTCGGCCATCGGCCAGCACTGGATGTACGCCGGCAAGCACGTTCTCATCATCTTCGACGACCTGTCCAAGCAGGCCGAGGCCTACCGTGCGGTGTCGCTGCTGCTGCGTCGCCCGCCGGGACGCGAAGCGTACCCCGGCGACGTGTTCTACCTGCACTCCCGTCTGCTCGAGCGTTGTGCCAAGCTCTCCGACGAGCTCGGTGCCGGATCGATGACCGGCCTGCCGATCATCGAGACCAAGGCCAACGACGTTGCCGCCTACATCCCGACCAACGTGATCTCGATCACCGACGGCCAGATCTTCCTGCAGTCCGACCTCTTCAACGCCAACCAGCGCCCCGCGGTCGACGTGGGAATCTCGGTTTCGCGTGTTGGTGGCGACGCCCAGGTCAAGTCGATCAAGAAGGTCTCCGGTACCCTCAAGCTCGAACTGGCCCAGTACCGTTCTCTCGAAGCGTTCTCGATGTTCGCATCTGACCTCGACCCGGCCAGCCGTCGCCAGCTTGCTCGTGGCGCCCGTCTCACCGAGCTGCTCAAGCAGCCGCAGTACTCGCCGTACCCCGTGGAAGACCAGGTCGTTTCGATCTGGGCCGGCACGAACGGCAAGCTGGACGAGGTTCCCCTCGAGGACATCCTGCGTTTCGAACGCGAACTGCTCGACTTCCTCGGTCGCACCACCGGCATCCTCACGACGCTCCGCGACACCAACGTGCTCAGCGACGACACCGTCGCCGAACTGACCACCGCGGTTGACACCTTCAAGCGCGAATTCCAGACCGGTGAGGGCAAGCCCCTGGCTTCCGTCGGCCGTGAAGAGTTCGTCGCAACCAAGGCAGAAGACGTCAACCAGGAAAAGATCGTCAAGCACAAGCGCTGACCGCGCATCCGGTCCGAGCCGCCGCAGGCGGCTCGGACCGGGTACTTGACACTCATCGACACGATATCTAAGCAAGCACAGGAGACACATGGGAGCGCAACTTCGGGTCTACCGGCAGAAGATCAAGTCTGCCCAGACGACCAAGAAGATCACTCGGGCCATGGAGTTGATCTCCGCTTCGCGCATCCAGAAGGCGCAGGCGCGAGTCGCGGCTTCCACCCCGTATTCGCGTGCGATCACGCAGGCGGTGTCGGCCGTCGCCACCTACTCGAACGTCGAGCACGTGCTGACGACCGAACCCGAGGTCATCAACCGTGCCGCGGTCGTCATCTTCGCCTCGGACCGTGGACTCGCGGGCGCGTTCAGCTCGCAGGTACTGCGTGAGGCTGAACAGCTCAGTGAACTGCTGCGCAACCAGGGCAAGGACGTCGTCTATTACCTCGTCGGCCGCAAGGCCCTGGCGTACTTCAGCTTCCGCCGTCGTGTGTCCGAGCAGTCGTGGACCGGCGGAACCGACCGTCCCGAGTTCGACACCGCCCAGGAAATCGGCGACGCACTTCTGTCGGCCTTCCTGCGCGAAGCCGATGACGGTGGCGTCGACGAGATCCACATCGTCTACAACCGCTTCGTGAGCATGGTCACCCAGGTTCCCCAGGTTGTGCGCCTTCTGCCCCTGGAGGTCGTCGAGGGTGAAGCCGGCGACGTGCCCGCCACGCTGCCGCTCTACGAATTCGAACCGGACCCCGAGACCGTGCTCGACGCCCTGCTGCCGGTCTACATCGAAAGCCGCATCTTCAACGCCATGTTGCAGTCCGCGGCCTCGGAGCACGCCAGCCGCCAGAAGGCGATGAAGTCGGCCAGCGACAATGCCGACAAGCTCATCAAGGACTTCACCCGGCTGTCGAACAATGCGCGCCAGACCGAGATCACGCAGCAGATTTCCGAGATCGTGGGTGGAGCCGACGCGCTCTCATCCGCCAAGAACTAATCCAGAGAAGAGAGAGCAATGACTGACACCGCAATCGCGCCAGTCCTCGAAGAGGGCACAGCCGGCGCTGTGGGCCGCATCGCACGCGTCACGGGCCCCGTCGTGGACATCGAGTTCCCGCACGACTCGATCCCTGGCATGTACAACGCGCTCAAGACGACCATCGTCATCGGCGACGAGTCGACCGAGATCACCCTCGAGGTCGCCCTGCACCTCGGTGACGACCTGGTTCGCGCCATCGCCCTGAACCCGACCGACGGCCTCGTCCGCGGCCAGGAGGTCCGCGACACCGGCTCGCCCATCATGGTTCCGGTCGGCAACGTCACCAAGGGCCGCGTCTTCAACGTCATCGGCGAGGTCCTCAACGCCAAGCCCGGTGAGAAGATCGAGATCACCGAGCGCTGGCCCATCCACCGCAAGCCGCCGCCCTTCGACCAGCTGGAGTCCAAGACCCAGCTGTTCGAGACCGGCATCAAGGTCATCGACCTGCTCACGCCGTACGTGCTCGGTGGAAAGATCGGCCTCTTCGGTGGTGCCGGTGTCGGCAAGACCGTCCTGATCCAGGAAATGATTCAGCGCGTTGCGCAGGACCACGGTGGTGTGTCGGTGTTCGCCGGTGTCGGCGAGCGTACCCGTGAGGGCAACGACCTCATCGGCGAAATGGAAGAGGCGGGCGTCTTCGACAAGACCGCCCTCGTGTTCGGCCAGATGGACGAGCCGCCGGGAACGCGTCTGCGTGTCGCGCTCTCCGCGCTGACCATGGCCGAGTACTTCCGTGACGTCGCCAAGCAGGACGTGTTGCTCTTCATCGACAACATCTTCCGCTTCACCCAGGCCGGATCCGAGGTGTCGACCCTGCTGGGCCGCATGCCGTCCGCCGTGGGTTACCAGCCGAACCTGGCCGACGAGATGGGCATCCTGCAGGAGCGCATCACGTCGACCCGTGGCCACTCGATCACCTCGCTGCAGGCCATTTACGTGCCTGCCGATGACTACACCGACCCGGCTCCGGCGACCACGTTCGCGCACCTCGACGCCACCACAGAGCTGTCGCGTGAGATCGCGTCGAAGGGCCTGTACCCGGCCGTCGACCCGCTCACCTCGTCCAGCCGTATCCTCGACCCCCGCTACTTGGGCGCCGACCACTACAACACGGCCGTTCGCGTCAAGGCGATCCTGCAGAAGAACAAGGAACTCCAGGAGATCATCGCGATCCTCGGTGTTGACGAGCTCTCTGAAGAGGACAAGGTGACCGTGGCCCGCGCCCGGCGCATCCAGCAGTTCCTGTCGCAGAACACCTACATGGCGAAGAAGTTCACGGGCGTCGAGGGTTCGACGGTGTCGCTCAAGGACACCATCGAGTCGTTCACGGCCATCGCCAACGGTGACTTCGACCACGTGTCGGAGCAGGCATTCTTCAACGTCGGTGGCATCAACGACGTCGAAGAGAAGTGGGCTCAGATCCAGAAGGAGAACGGCTAAGCATGGCTTCGGCTTCGCTCACCGTGACTCTCGTCTCGGCGGACCAGCAGGTCTGGTCCGGCGAGGCGTCCATGGTTGTCGCGCGCACGGTGGAAGGCGAGATCGGTATTCTTGTCGGCCACGAGCCGTTGCTGGCCATCCTGTCCAGCGGCGAGGTTCGCATCACGCTGCTGGACGGAACCAAGGTCGTCGCCGAGGCTGACGACGGGTTCCTGTCCGTGGACAACGACATCATCTCCATTGTCGCCCGCCGGGCCGCACTCGTTTAGGCGCCGCCTGATTTAGGATCCTCGTGTTTGTATTGCTACCGCCGTCGGAGACGAAACGCTCCGGCGGCGTTTGCATGCCCCTGGCGATTGACTCCCTGGCCTTCCCGGCGCTGACCGGTCGCCGCCACGTGCTCACTACCGCCCTGGCCGCGCTGGCCGCCGATCAGGACGCCACCGTGCGCGCCCTCAAGCTCGGCCGCACCCAACTCGCCGAGATCGACCGCAACGCCGCCCTGCTGTCCTCCCCGACGACCCCGGTCATCGACAGGTACACCGGGGTGCTCTATGACGCGTTGGCCGCCGACACCCTGTCGCCGGCGGCCCGCGACTTCGCAGGCAGGCACCTGCTGGTGCACTCCGCGCTGCTCGGACCCGTCGGGGGGCTCGACCTCGTACCCGCCTACAGGCTCTCGCACGACTCCCGGCTGCCGGGCCTGCCCCTCAAGAAGCACTGGGCTGCCGACGTGTCCGCGGCGCTCGAGGCCACCGCGTCCGATGGTTCGGGCGGGCTGCTGCTCGACCTGCGCTCGGAAGGGTACGTGTCGCTGGGACCTGCGGCGGGGCATCCGCGGCGGTTCTACCTGCGGGTGGTGACCGAGAGCGCCGACGGTCGCACCCGCGCCCTCAACCACTTCAACAAAAAGGCCAAGGGCGACTTCACCAGGGCGCTGCTGCAGCACGGCCAGGCCTTCGACACCGTCGACGCGCTCCTCGCCTGGGCGCCGACGGCCGGATTCGCCCTGCGGCCCGGCGCTGTCGGCGAACTCGAACTCGTCGTCGCCGGTCACCTCTAGTATGAATTCGTGCAGAGACAACGAGTAAACGTCACCGTCACCGGCGCCGGAGGCAACATCGGCTATGCGCTGATGTTCCGCATCGCCTCGGGCCAATTGCTCGGACCTGACGTTCCCGTCGCGCTCCGCCTGCTCGAGATCCCCAGCGGTCTCCGGGCCGCGGAGGGCAGCGCCTTCGAACTGCAGGACAGCGCCTTCCCGCTGCTGCGTGAGGTGCTCGTGACGGATGACCCGGTGCAGGCCTTCGACGGCGCCAACGTGGCCATCCTCGTGGGCTCGCGGCCCCGCGGACCCGGCCAGCAGCGTGCGGACCTGCTCGAGGGCAACGCCCGCATCTTCGGCCCGCAGGGCGCCGCCATCAACGCCGGCGCCGCCGACGACATCAGGGTGGTCGTGGTGGGCAACCCGGCCAACACCAATGCGCTGGTCACGGCCAGCCACGCGCCGGATGTACCCGCCGACCGTTTCACCGCCCTGACCAGGCTCGACCACAACCGCGCGGTCGCCCAGCTCGCGGCGCACCTGTCGGTGCCGGTCACCTCGGTGAGGGGCGTGGCTATCTGGGGCAACCACTCGGCTCTGCAGTACCCCGACGTGTCCCACGCCACCATCGACGGACGCCCGGTGCGGGAGCTCGTCGACGAGGCCTGGCTGGTGAACGAGTTCATCCCGCGGGTGGCCAACCGCGGCGCCGAGATCATCGCCGTGCGCGGAGCGTCCTCGATGGGGTCTGCCGCCAGCGCCACGGTCGACCATGTCTACGACTGGGTGAACGGCACCGGTCACGACTGGACCAGCGCCGGAGTGTTCTCCGACGGGTCATACGGCGTGCCGGCCGGCCTGGTGTCGTCCTACCCCGTGCGCTCCCTGGGCGGCCGTTGGGCGATCGAGCCGGGGCTGGCTGTTGACGACTTCTCCCGCGCGCGGATCAACACCTCGGTGGCCGAACTGCAGGCGGAGCGCGCCGCCGTCAGTGCCCTGGGGCTGCTCGGCCCGCGAGAATCCGCCTAGGCCGGCGCCGGCGCCAGGTGGCAGCCGAGAACGTGGTCGTTCACGAGCCCGCTCGACTGCATCAGCGCGTACATGGTGGTCGGGCCCACGAACCTGTAGCCGCGGGCTCTGAGTGTCGTGCTGAGCGCGGTGGACTCCGGCGTGATCGCCGGCACCTCGGCCAGATCAGTGAGCGGCGTGCTCCGCGGTGCCGGCGCGAAGCTCCAGATCAGCTCGGTCAGGCTCTCGCCCAGGGCCAGGGTGGTTCGGGCGTTGTCGATGGTGGCGGTGATCTTGCCCCGGTGCCGGATGATGCGCTCATCGGTGAGCAGCCGCTCCACATCCGCCTCGGTGAACGCGGCGACGGCATCGACGTCGAAACCGGCGAACGCGGCCCGAAACGCCGGCCGGCGCCGGAGGATCGTGATCCAGGACAGCCCCGCCTGGAATCCCTCCAGGCACAGCTTCTCGAACAGGCGCTGCTCATCGCGCAGCGGCCGGCCCCACTCCTCGTCGTGGTAGCGCCGGTACTCGGCGTCGTTCGCGGCCCAGCCGCACCGGGCGACTCCGTCGTCACCGACGACGACGGATGGCCGCGGAATCACGGTTTCCTCGGTTGTCATCCGACGTACTCGATGCCCTCGTGCCGCAACAGCCACTGTTTGGTGGGGATGCCCTCGCCGGCGCTGAAACCGGTGATGCGCCCGTTAGAGGCGAGCACCCGATGGCAGCCCACCAGGATCGGCGCCGGGTTCGCGCCGACGGCGCCGCCGATCGCCCGGCCGGCGCCGCTCCTGCCGATCGAACGGCCCAGCTCACCGTAGGAAAGATGATCGCCGAAGGGGATGGCGGCCAGACCCCGCCAGACGCTCTGCTGGAACTCGGTGCCGCGGTTCAACCGCACCGGCACATCGAAGGTGACCCTCGCGCCGGCGAAGTACTCGCCGAGTTCGGCGGCGGCGCGTCCAAGCAGCGCGTTGGGAGCCTCCGGCAGGCCTTCCAGGGGGAGGTGGCCGTCCCTGACGATGGCCAGGGACCAGACCTCGGTGTCATCGCCCGTGAGCTCGAGGTCGCCGAGGGGACTCTGCACGCGGATCAGGTTCGGGGGAGTGGGGGCTGCGCTGGTCATAGTGTGACTGTAGTCGGCGGTCCCGAACGGTTCCGGCGGTTTTCGGACAGGGGAATATCCGGCCGGTCAGGGGCCTGTGGAGGAGGGGCCGTAGGTGGTCACATCATCGCCGCACAGGAATAGTCTGTAGCAATGGCTCAGATCGACTATCGCACTCTCGGCAACTCCGGCCTCGTCGTCTCGACGATCGGTCTGGGCTGCAATAACTTCGGCCGTAACGGCACCAGCACCGAGACCCAGGCGGGTACCTCCCTGGTGATCGATGCGGCCATCGACACCGGTGTGACCCTGTTCGACACCGCGGACATTTACGGCGCGGAACGCGGACTCAGCGAAACCCTGATGGGCAACGCCCTGCGCGGCAAGCGCGACCAGATCGTGCTCGCCACCAAGTTCGGCATGGACATGGCCGGCGCGAACGGCCCCGACTGGGACGCCCGCGGCTCCCGCCGCTACATCCGTCTGGCCGTCGAAGCGTCGCTCACCCGGCTGCAGACCGACTGGATCGACCTGTACCAACTGCACCGGCCCGACGCCAACACCCCCATCGAGGAGACCCTCGAGACCCTGGACGACCTCATCCGTGAGGGCAAGATCCGCTACATCGGCCACTCCAACCTGGCCGGCTGGCAGATCGCCGAAGCCGAATTCACCGCCAGGATCAACCATCACCCGGCCTTCATCTCGGCACAGAACGAGTACAGCCTGCTCGTGCGCGACGCCGAAGACGAGGTCCTGCCCGCCGTGAACGCCTACGGCCTGGGCTTCCTGCCGTTCTTTCCGCTCTACAACGGGCTGTTCACCGGCAAGTTCAGTCGTGAGGGCGGCCCGGCGGACAGCCGCATCATGACCATCCGCCGGCACCTGCTCGACGACGCCCCCTGGGACACCATCGAGCGTTACCAGCAGTTCTGCGACGACCGCGGCGTGAGCATGCTGGCCGCGACCCTGGCCTGGCTCCTGGCCCAGCCCGGTCTCACCAGCGTGATCGCCGGCGCCACCAAGCCGGAGCAGATCGTGCAGAACGCCGAGGCCGCCACCACCTGGCGGCCCACGGCTGAAGACGTCGCCTACATCTCCGCCCTCTTCGCCTGATGCTCTGGACCCTGCTCGTTCGCTACCTCCGGCCGCACTGGCGCCTGCTGGTGGCCGTCGTCGTCTTCCAGCTGGCGCAGTCGATCGCGTCGCTCTACCTGCCATCGTTGAACGCCGACATCATCGACGAGGGCGTGGCCACCGGCGACACCGGCTACATCCTCCGCGTCGGCGGGATCATGCTGATGATCACCCTCGGCCAGATCATCTGCGCCATCATCGCCGTCTACTTCGGCGCCAAGGCGGCCATGGCCCTCGGCCGTGACCTGCGTGGGGCGGTCTTCACCAGGGTCGGCGAATTCTCCGAGCAGGAGGTCAGCCGATTCGGCGCCCCCTCGCTGATCACCCGCTCCACCAACGACGTGCAACAGGTGCAGATGCTCGTGCTCACCACCTGCACCCTGCTGGTCTCAGCGCCCATCCTCTGCATCGGCGGGGTGATCATGGCGATGCGCCAGGACCTCGAACTGTCCTGGCTGATCGCCGTCAGCGTGCCCGTGCTGCTCGTGGCCGTCGGGCTGATCATCGTGCGCATGGTGCCGCTGTTCAGGGTGATGCAGGTGCGCATCGACACCGTCAACCGGGTGCTGCGCGAACAGCTCACCGGCATCCGGGTCATTCGCGCATTCGTGCGCGAAGACGTGGAGACCCGCCGCTTCGGCCAGGCCAACACCGACGTCACCCACACCGCCCTGCAGGCCGGCCGGCTGATGGCGCTGATGTTCCCCGTGGTGATGCTGGTGCTCAACGTCTCCAGCGTCGCCGTGATTTGGTTCGGCGCGTTCCGCATCGAAGACGGATCGATGCAGGTGGGCACCCTGATCGCGTTCCTCAGCTACCTGATGCAGATCCTGATGGCCGTGATGATGGCGACCTTCATGGCCGTGATGATTCCCCGCGCCACAGTGTCGGCCGACCGGATCGGCGAGGTGCTCGACACCGCCTCCAGCGTGCGTCCGCCAAAGAACCCCGTGAACCAGACGCACGGGCACGGCGAGCTGGAGCTTCGGGGCGTGAGCTTCGCCTACCCCGGCGCCGAACAGCCCGTGCTCAGCGACATCAGCTTCGTGGCCAGACCCGGGTTCACCACCGCCATCATCGGCAGCACAGGTTCGGGCAAGACCACCCTGGTCAACCTGCTGCCGCGCCTGTTCGATGCCACCAGCGGCACCGTGCTGTTCGGCGGTGTCGACGTGCGCGAGCTGAACCCCGACCTGCTCTGGGGCCACATCGGCCTGGTTCCGCAGAAGCCCTACCTGTTCTCCGGCACCGTGCGCAGCAACCTGCTCTACGGCAAGCCGGATGCCACCGAGGCCGAGATCTGGCAGGCGCTGGAGACCGCGCAGGCCCGCGACTTCGTCGAACGGCTCGCCGGTGGCCTCGACGCCGCCATCGCCCAGGGCGGCACCAACGTTTCCGGCGGGCAGCGGCAACGCCTCGCAATCGCCCGGGCGTTGGTGAAACGGCCGGAGCTATACATCTTCGATGACTCATTCTCGGCGCTCGACCTCGCCACGGATGCCCGGCTGCGGGCGGCCCTGGCCGCGGACGTCGCCGACGCCACCATGATCATCGTGGCCCAGCGGGTGTCCACGATCCTCGACGCCGACCAGATCCTCGTCGTCGAAGACGGCCGCATCGTCGCGAGCGGCACCCACGAACAGCTGCTGGCGACCTCGTCGACCTACCAGGAAATTGCGGCATCCCAGCTGGCAGCGGAGGCCACCTCATGAGCGACACCGAAACCGCCGACGACAAGGTACCGGCACGCCCACCGCGGGGCGGCGGCCCGTTCGGCGGCATGAACATGCCGGCCGAGAAGGCGATGAACTTCGGGCCGAGCGCCAAACGCCTGATCGGCACGCTCCGCCCCGAGCGGGTGTGGCTGGTGCTGGTGCTGGTGCTCGCCGTGATCAGCGTCACATTCTCGGTGATCGGCCCCCGACTGCTCGGCGAGGGCACCAACCTGATCTTCTCCGGCGTCGTGAGCAAGGCCCTGCCGGCCGGGGCCACTCAGGCCGAGGTGATCGCCGGACTGCGGGCATCCGGCGACACCACGCAGGCCGACATGCTCAGCGCCATGACCCTCACCCCCGGCCTCGGCATCGACTTCGCGGCCCTGTCTGCCGTGTTGTTCTGGGTGCTGGCGCTCTACATCCTCGCGTCGGTGTTCAGCTGGCTGCAGGCGCTGGTGCTCAACGCCGTCGTGCAGCGCACGGTGTTCAGGCTGCGCGAGGAAATCGAGGCCAAGATCAACCGGCTGCCGTTGGGCTACTTCGACACCGTCAAGCGCGGTGAGCTGCTCAGCCGGGTGACCAACGACGTCGACAACATCTCGCAGAGCCTGCAACAGTCGCTCAGCCAGGTGGTCACGTCGCTGCTCACCGTCATCGGCGTGATCGTGATGATGCTGCTTCTCTCGCCGCTGCTCGCCGTGATCGCGCTGGTCACCGTGCCGCTGACCCTGGTCACCACGGTGCTGATCGCCAAGCGGTCGCAGAGGCTCTTCGTGGCGCAGTGGGCCCACACCGGGGAGCTCAACGGCCAGATCGAGGAGACCTTCTCCGGGCACGCCCTGGTCAAGGTCTTCGGCCGGCAGAAGGAGGTGGAGCAGCGCTTCGCCGCGAAGAACGACGAACTCTACGAGGCCAGCTTCGGCGCCCAGTTCGTCAGCGGCATGATCATGCCCGCCATGACCTTCATCGGCAACCTGGTCTACGTGGCCATCGCCGTCGTCGGTGGCCTACAGGTGGCGTCGGGGGCCATGCAGCTCGGTGACGTGCAGGCCTTCATCCAGTACTCCCGGCAGTTCACCCAGCCGCTGGCGCAGCTGGGCTCGATGGCCAACCTGCTGCAGTCCGGCGTCGCCAGCGCCGAGCGGGTCTTCGAGCTGCTGGATGCCGACGAGCAGACCCCGGACGCCGACCCGGCCGAGACGCCCGCGGAGACCCGCGGGAGACTGGTGTTCGAGGACGTGTCGTTCAGCTACAGCGCCGACAAGCCGCTCATCCAGGGCCTGAACCTGGTGGCCGAACCCGGCCAGACCGTGGCGATCGTGGGCCCGACCGGCGCCGGCAAGACCACCCTGGTGAACCTGATGATGCGCTTCTACGAGCTCGACGGGGGCCGGATCACCCTGGACGGTGTGGATATCGCCGGGATGACCCGCAACGACCTGCGCGGCCGGATGGGCATGGTGCTGCAGGACACCTGGCTGTTCGGCGGCAGCATCCGCGACAACATCGCCTACGGCCGGCCGGACGCCACAGAGGAGCAGATCCTCGAGGCCGCGACGGCCACCTACGTGGACAGGTTCGTGCACTCGCTGCCGGACGGCTACGACACCGTGCTCGATGACGAGGGTGGCAACGTCAGCGCCGGGGAGAAGCAGCTGCTCACCATCGCGCGGGCGTTCCTGGCCCGGCCCAGCGTGCTGATCCTCGACGAGGCCACCAGCTCCGTCGACACCCGCACCGAGGTGCTCGTGCAGCACGCCATGAAGGCACTCCGCGCCGATCGCACCAGCTTCGTGATCGCGCACCGACTGTCGACCATCCGCGACGCCGACCTGATCCTGGTGATGGAGGCGGGCCAGATCGTGGAGCAGGGCAGCCACGCCGAGCTGCTCGAAGCCGACGGCGCATACAGGTCCCTCTACGACTCCCAATTCGCAGCAGCCATCGAGTAGCCCCGGCCCCGCGAACTGTGAGAAAAGCCCCAGAAACGTCGAGTTTCTGGGGCTTTTCTCACAGTTCGCGAGGGGGAGGGAGTGGGTTACTTGGCGGGCCAGACGGGGAGGACGGCGCGGCCGGCGGTGGAGTTGTAGACCACGGCGAACGAGCCGTACCAGGCCAGCAGTGCGGTGAGGATGCCGAACCAGCCGCCGAGCTGGTGGATCGCGGTGATCCCGGTGTACGCGCCGATGGCCAGCAGCACGAAGGTGATCGAGAGGGCGACGAAGACGATGAAGATCGAGCCGTTGGTCTTCTTGGCGGCCACGGTCATGTAGAGCGTGAAGATCGCCCAGGCCAGCAGGAAGGTGCCCATGCCGGCGGCGCCGGCCTCGACGTTGCCGCCGGTGCTCTCCAGGTACCAGAACGCCAGCCAGAACGCACCGAACGAGGTGAACGCCGTGGCGCCGAAGGTGTTGCCGTTGCGCAGCTCCCAGATGCCGGCAATGACCTGGGCGATGCCGCCGTAGAACAGCGCGAGGCCGAGGACGGCGACGCTGGAGGGAACGATTCCGGTGTTGGACATGCTGAGCACGAAGGTCGTGAGCGCGAACGCGCCCAGGCCGAGGGCGCCGGGATCGGCGAGGGGGCCGTGGGACGGGGCTGCGGGGGCTGCGGACATGGGTGCGGCGGGTGCTGTCGCGGAGGCCGCGGGGGCCTCCGGATACGTCGTATTGATCTGATTCATTTGTGTTGAGATTATCAGCCGCACCCGGCCCCACCCCGCCGACCGAGTAGTGCACAGGCCACCGGCCCGGCAGGTTCTGCACAGGTCGGCCGGCGTCCGGTCGCCCTGGCCGGATCCGGCGCACCGTCGAGGCATGCAGAAGACAATCGTGAAGACCCCGACTCCCCAGGATTTCCTCGCCCTCGTGCCCCAACTTGTGGGCTTCCACCCCGCCCAAAGCCTGGTGCTCGTCGCGTTCCGCGGCAACCGCACCTGCGGTGCGCTGCGGTTCAACCTCCCCAGCCCCGACGCCGGTCCGCAGGAACTCCGACGCATCGCCGGCGCCCTGCTCGGCACCCTGTGCAAGATTCCCGGCGTTGACGCCCTCGTACCGGTGAGCTACACCGACGAGTCGATCGGCGACGCCCCGGCGACCGACGTGGCCGACCTGCCGCAGGGCGCGTTCCTGCGGGCGATCCTCACCCGCGCCGGCCAGGCCGGCTTCCTGGTGCGCGACGCCCTGTGCGTGGCCGCGGATGGCTGGGCCTCCTACCTGGACGCCGCACCTGACCGTGGCCGGCCACGCAAGCAACCGCTGCGGCATCCGCTCCGCGAAATCAAGGACTCCAGCGTCAGCGAGGGAATCCCAGGCGACGCCCGCCGTGAATTGGGCCGGTTGCACACCGGCGCCGAGTTGCCCAGGGTGGACCTCGCCACCCGGGAACGCTGCGCCAGGCGCCTGGCCCGCTACCAACGGCTCGGCCCCGACCTGGGGCCGGTCCCTGAACTGATCGAGATGGTCGGCGACATGCTCGACCCTGTCGGCACCGCGGAATCCGCGCTGGGCGTGAACCCCGCCGAGCTCAGCATCGACGAGGCCGCCGCGCTGCTCTTCCTGATTCAGGGTCCGGCCACCCGCGACCAGATGATGCTGCAGTTCGCCTTCGGCGAGGCCGAGGGCCACCGCAGCCTGGCGCTGAACCGGCACTACGCCAGACGGCAGCGGGAGACGGGCCTGAGCATGGACGACGTCGTCGAGGCCGATATGGCGGCCGGCCGGGCGCTGCAGGAAGACTCGCCGACGACCGGGGACCTGATGCTCGGCCTCAGCCGGGACCGGCCGGACCCGGAACGGGTCAGCCGGGGCATCCGGCTGCTCAAGCTGCTCGTGGCGATGGCACCCCGGTCGGCCAGGCCGGCGCCGCTGTGCATGCTGGCCTGGCTGAGCTGGACGCTGGGCCGCGGGTCGGTCGCGGGAATCTACATCGACACGGCCCTGGACATCGACGGCGAGTACGGCATGGCGCGGCTGCTGTTGCAGCTGATCGGCAGCGGCCACCTGCCGGAGTGGGCCTTCGAGGTGCCCGACGAGACGGACCTCTGAGCCCGTTCAGGCAGCCGGGGCCTGCGCGATGCGCACGGTGTTTCCGGACGGATCCCGGAAGGCGCAGTCGCGTGGGCCCCAGGGCTGGTCGGTGGGCTCCTGGAGCACCTCGGCGCCGGACGCACGCACGGTCTCGAACGTCGCGTCGACGTCGTCCGAGCGGAACACGAGCATCGGCAGGACCCCCTTGGTGAGCAGCTCCTGGAGCGCATCGCCGTCGGCCGGCGACCGGCCGGCGTGCGGCTCCGACAGCACGATCTCGAGACCGGGCTGGGCATCGCTGCCGAGCGTGACCCAGCGGAATTTTCCGGACGGCACGTCGCTGCGCACCTCGAGCCCGAGCGCGTCCCGATAGAACGCGATCGCCTCGTCGACATCGTTGACGGTGATGTTGCAGTACTGGAGTGAGATTGTCGTTGTCATGCGACGAATCTAGGCCGCTAGCGTCCGGCGCGCTTCTTGGATCCTGCTCGATTCGCGGGCAGTGCCCGGCGGGCGCCGAACCGGGCGGGTGTGAGTCTGGGCGACACAGGCCGGCATGGCCGTCACGGACGCGTGCGTGCGCGCCCGATAGGCGCTCGGAGCCTCGCCGACGATCTCGGCGAACCGGGTGCTGAACGAGCCCAGCGAGGTGCAGCCGACCCTCATGCAGGCATCCGTGACGCTCGCGCCACCGCGGAGCAACGCCATCGCCCGCTCGATCCGGCGGGTCATCAGGTAGCTGTACGGCGTCTCGCCGTACGCCGCCCGGAACCGTCGGGAAAAGTGCGCGGGCGACATCAGCGCCCGGCGCGCCATGGTGGGGACGTCGAGCGGGTTCGCGTACTCCCGATCAATCAGGTCCCGGGCCCGGCGCAGGCAGGCGAGAATCTCGAGTTCCTGCGGAGTCACCATTTCACGCTAGCACCGGGCCGAGCGACCGGCTAGAGGTGCTTCGGCGCCTCCGACAGCACGCCGTGCAGGATGTCGCCGATCTCGTGGATCTCGGCCGGGCCGATGGTCAGCGGCGGTGCGAGCTGCACGACGGGGTCGCCCCGGTCATCCGCCCGGCAGTACAGCCCCGCCTCGAACAGCGCACCGGACAGGTATCCGCGCAGCAACCGCTCGGACTCCGCGTCGTTGAAGGTCTCCTTGGTGGCCTTGTCCTTGACCAGCTCGATGCCGAAGAAGTACCCCTCGCCGCGCACATCACCCACGATCGGCAGTTCGAGCAGCTTCTCCAGCTCCGCCCTGAACACCGGCGAATTCTCCCGCACGTTCTCGTTGAGCTTCTCCTCCTCGAAAATGTCGAGGTTGGCCAGCGCCACCGCTGCGGAGACCGGATGGCCGCCGAAGGTGTAGCCGTGATAGAACGCCGTGTCGCCGTGCTTGAACGGTTCGTAGATGCGGTCGCTGATGATCGTCGCGCCGATCGGAGAGTACCCGCTGGTCATGCCCTTGGCGCAGGTGATCATGTCCGGTTCGATGCCGAAGGTCGTCGAGGCGAACATGTTGCCCATCCGGCCGAACGCCGTGATGACCTCATCGGCCACCAGCAGCACGTCGTAGGTGTCGCAGATCTCGCGCACCCGCTTGAAGTAGCCCGGCGGCGGTGGGAAACAGCCGCCGGAGTTCTGCACGGGCTCCAGGAACACCGCGGCCACGGTTTCCGGCCCCTCGAACTGGATCATCTCTTCGATACGGTTCGCGGCCCACAGGCCGAACGCTTCCACGTCGTCGCCGTGCCCCGAACCCATCTCATCGGCCCGGTAGAAGTTGGTGTTCGGCACCCTGAACCCGCCGGGGGTGACCGGCTCGAACATCTCCTTGAGCGCGGGGATACCTGTGATCGCCAAGGCACCCTGGGTGGTGCCGTGATAGGCGACCGAGCGGGAGATCACCTTGTGCTTGGTGGGCCGGCCCTGCAACTTCCAGTAGTACTTGGCCAGCTTGAACGCGGTTTCGACGGCCTCGCCACCGCCGGTGGAGAAGAACACCCGGTTGAGGTCGCCCGGGGCATGCTCGGCCAGCCTGTCGGCGAGCTCGATGGCGCTCGGGTGAGCGTAGGACCAGAGCGGGAAAAACGCGAGTTCCTCGGCCTGCGTCGCGGCCGCCTGGGCGAGGCGTTTGCGGCCGTGACCGGCGTTCACCACGAACAACCCGCTCAGGCCGTCGATGTAGCGCTTGCCGGTGGAGTCCCAAATGTGGTGGCCCAGCCCCTTGGTGATGACGGGAACACCGGCACCGGATTCCAGCACCGACTGGCGGGCGAAGTGCATCCAGAGGTGGTCCTTCGCCTTCTGCTGCAGGTCGGCGTTCTCGGCGTCGGTGTAGACGCGTGGGCCGATGGTGGGCTCTGTGATGGTCATCGCGGTTACCGTGTTCCCCAGTTGTACAACTGTTTGTGAAGCTTGAGGTAGACGAAGGTCTCGGTCGAGGCGACCCCCTCAAGCGCGCGGATCTGTGAATTGAGCAGGGCGATCAGTTCGTCGTCGTTCTCGCAGACGACCTCGGCCAGGATGTCGAAGGAACCTGCGGTGAGCACGACGTAGTCGACGGCGGCGATCGCGGCGAGCTGATCGGCCAGGACCCGGGTGTCTCCGGTGGCGCGGATGCCGATCATGGCCTGCCGGTAGAAGCCCAGCTGCATGGGGTCGGTCACCGCGACGACCTGCATGACCCCGGCCTCGGTGAGTTTCTGCACGCGTTGGCGCACCGCGGCCTCGCTCAGACCGACAGCCTTGCCGATCTCGGCGTAGGACCGCCGGCCGTCCACCTGCAGCTGCTCGATGATCTTCTTGGACACATCGTCCAGTTGCGCGGGCCGACCCGCACTGCCGCGTCCATTGCTGCTCATCACCCGATTGTGACAGTGAAGGGGCTATGCGGCAAGTGAATCAGTCGTGAAACACGAGTTTCACAACGGATTCCGGGCGGCTAGGCTGACGCGCATGAGCGCGCTACGCAACTTCATCAACGGCGACCACGTCGAGTCCACCTCAGCGACCACCATCGACCTCATCGACCCTGCCACCGAGCAGAGCTACGGCTCCAGCCCGGTGTCGACCGCCGCCGACGTGGATTCGGCCTACCGGGCCGCCGCGGCCGCGTTCGAGGGTTGGGGCGAATCCACCCCCGCCGAACGCCAGCTGGCCCTGTTCCGCATCGCCGATGGCGTGGAGGCGCGCGCAGAGGAATTCGCCGACGCGGAATCCCGGGACACCGGCAAACCGCGCAGCACCCTCGTCGACGACGAGATCCTGGTGTCGGTGGACCAGATCCGGTTCTTCGCCGGTGCCGCCAGGGTGCTCGAGGGCAGAAGCGGCGGCGAGTATATGAAGGACCACACCTCTTTCATCCGCCGGGAGCCGATCGGCGTCGTCGGTCAGGTGACACCGTGGAATTACCCGCTGAACATGGCGGTGTGGAAGTTCGCCCCGGCGCTCGCCGCCGGCAACACCACGGTGCTCAAGCCCTCCGACACCACCCCGAGCGCCACCCTGCTGCTGGCGGAGGTGGCTGCGGAGTTCCTGCCGCCGGGCGTGTTCAACGTGGTGATGGGGGATCGCAGCACCGGAGCGGCGATGATCGACCACAAGATCCCGCAACTGGTCTCGATCACCGGTTCGGTGCGCGCCGGCATGGAGGTGGCCAGGGCCGCCGCCACCGACCTCAAACGGGTGCACCTGGAGCTCGGCGGCAAGGCGCCGGTCGTCGTCTTCGACGACGCCGACATCGCGCAGGCCGTTGAGGGCATCAGCGCGGCAGGCTTCTTCAACGCCGGCCAGGACTGCACGGCAGCCACCCGGGTGCTCGTGCAGGCCGGCATCCACGACGAGTTCGTGGCGGCGCTCGCCGCCCACGCCGCCCAGAACGCCCGCACCGGGCCGCCGAGCGAGGCGGGCATCCTGTTCGGACCGGTGAACAACCGCAACCAGCTGGACCAGGTGACCGGCTTCATCGACCGGCTGCCCGACCACGCCGTGGTCGAGCTCGGCGGCCACCGGCAGGGCAGCACCGGCTATTTCCACGAGGCCACCGTGGTGAGCGGGCTGCGGCAGACCGACGAGGCGGTGCAGCGGGAGATCTTCGGCCCGGTGATCACCGTGCAGAGCTTCACCGATGAAGCCGAGGCCCTGGCCTGGGCCAACGACGTGCAGTACGGGCTGGCCTCGTCGGTGTGGACCTCCAATCATGGGCGGGCCATGCGGATGGCCAAGCGCCTGGACTTCGGCTGCGTCTGGATCAACACCCACATTCCGATCGTCGCCGAGATGCCGCACGGCGGGTTCAAACACTCCGGCTACGGCAAGGACCTGTCAATGTACGGCTTCGAGGACTACACCCGGATCAAGCACGTGATGAGCTACATCGGCTGAGTCGACTCGGCCGTCGGGTTTAGCATCAAAGGAACGAGGGAGCCTGATGCAACTGGGACGGGTCGGCTGCGAGACCGCGCCGTTGGAGAGCGCCGAATGGACGTTCGTGGTGGGCCGCGGGTTCCTGGCCGTTGTGCCCGCCAGCACCGCCAGCCCCGTCGTGGCCGCCCTGCACGCCCTCGCCGCTGAGACCGCCGTCACACTCGAGGCGCTCGTGTCGCTGATCCCGCTTGGCGGTGCTGGAGAACCGGACGCGTTCGCGGTGATCGTGCCGGGCGTCCGCCGCGCCGGCGACGGGACAAACGGAGACGACCCGACGCAAGACGGCATCCCCGTGCACGCCGTCGTGCGTGGAGCCATCGCCGTGGACGTCTTCTCGATCGGGGGATCCCGCCGGTTCACCGACCGCAACATCAGGCCCTGGCTGCTGGCGGAGTTCCAGTCCGTGACCGGGCTGGTGATCGGCTCACCGCTGGCCGCCGTCGCTCGGGCCGACCGGCTGGCTGCCGGGCGGATGCTGGGCACGGGCATCGACGCCGGTGACACCCTGTTCTGGTCGGTCGCCGGGGAACCGGACGGCACCGCTGACACTGTGCTTCGCCCCAGGCGGATCGTGGACGACACCGTCGTGCTTGACCGGCGAATGCGTGACCGTGTTGTCGTCGTGGCCGCCGGTGCACCGGCCGTCGAGCCGTCGGGCGAACCGGCCGACCCCTCCGTCGGCGAATCCGCCGCCGAATCTGCCGCCGACGAACCCGCCGACCGGCCGGGGCCCCACGGGTTCAGGTTGGCCACCGGCGAGGTGGTGCGACTGGGCGCGGTGTACCGGATCGGGCGAAGCCCCCGGCCTCGGCGCATCCAGCCCGGTGAGCGGCTGGAGCTGATCGTGGTGGCCTCAACGACAGCGCTCGTCTCGGCGAATCACCTCGAAATCCGGCAGGACGGCGACGCCGTCGTCGTCACCGACCTCGGTTCGACGAACGGCACACTGGTTCATTTTCCCCTCGGTCGCACCCAGCGGTTGCGCTTCGGAGCCTCGCTCACGGTGTTGCCCGGTACAACGGTGGACATCGGGGACGGTAACCTGATCGAGATACTGCCAGCGGACTGACCGTCGTTCGCTGCGTTGCCGCACGTTTGTATTCGGAAGGCACCACCCGTGACCCAGATAGGTCAAGGCTCACCCAGCCACACGATCGCGCTCCCCGCGGTGAAGAAATCCGTCACCCTGGCCTGGTCCGCGCTCACCGACGTTGGTCATCGCCGCGAAGTCAATGAAGACAGCCTGGTAACCCGATCACCCATTTTTGCGGTGGCCGACGGCATGGGCGGCCACTCCGCCGGCGATGTCGCCAGCAAGGCCGTGGTGACCCGGCTCGCCGAACTGGGCAGCGACGCTGATACGACGGCAGAGGCCATCAACCGGGCCCTCGCCCTCGCCGTTGACGACATGAAGGCCGGCGAAGGCGTCACCGACCTGGGCACCGGCACCACCGTCACCGGCGTTGCCGTGGCCATCGTCTCGGATGCCCCGCAGTTCATCGCGTACAACATCGGCGACTCGCGGGTCTACCAGCTCAGCTCCGGAGTCCTGGAGCAGGTGACGGTCGACCATTCGGTGGTGCAGGAGCTCGTCGACGCGGGCCGGATCACCCGTGAGGAAGCGGATGTGCATCCGCACGGAAATGTCATCACCCGGGCCGTCGGATTCCACGAACCACCGGTGCCCGACTATCGCATCCTGCCGCTGACGGCGGGCCAGCGCATCCTGGTCTGTTCGGACGGTCTCACCAAGGAGCTGACCGCATACGGCATCCGGCATTTTCTGCTGTCGAACCCGAAGGCCGAGGACGCCGTCGCGGCCCTGGTGACCGCGGCGCTGGAGAACGGCGGCCGCGACAACGTGACCGCGATAGTCCTGGACGTGCTCAGCGTCGACGATCTCGACGGTAGTCATGACGAGAGTGTTCATGACGCCGATGTTCATGACGACGATGCTCATGACGCCGGTGTTCATGACGACGCGGCCGACGCCGCTGCCGGGGCCTGACGACCCGCAGCCGTAGAATTGTGCAGGGTCGTCGATACCCGTGACGACGACCACATCCTGCGATCAGGCAGGGCAAGCAGGCAATCCGGTCGGTTCCTTCGACCGTTCGAGACGATTCACGGGAGGCGCCATGGCGGTAAGACTGCCGTCGACGCCCCCGGCCCTGCCGGGGTTCTCCTACCTGAGGCCGTTGGGTGCCGGTGGCTTCGCCGATGTGTTCCTGTACGAACAGAACCTGCCGCGGCGCCAGGTGGCAGTCAAGGTCCTCATCGCCGAGGTTGTCAGCGACCCGGTCAGGCGTCTGTTCCAGGCCGAGGCGAACCTGATGGCTCAGCTGTCAGCCCACCCGTCGGTGCTCACGGTGTTCCAGGCCGGGGTGTCCGCCGACGGCCGCCCGTTCCTGGTGATGGAGTACTGCTCCAACGCCCTCGAGCAGCGCTACCGGTCGGGCCGCCTGCCGGTGTCCGAACTGCTCCGGATCGGGGTGACCATCGCCAGCGCCGTGGAGACCGCCCATCGGGCCGGCGTGCTGCACCGGGACATCAAGCCGTCGAACATCCTGATCACCGCGTACGGGCATCCGGTCCTGTCCGACTTCGGCATTGCGGCCACCCTCGGTGAGGTGGAGGAGAGCGACCAGGTCGGGCTCTCGATCCCGTGGTCGGCGCCCGAGGTGCTGTTCGACGAGAGCCCGGGCTCGGTGGCCGCCGAGGTCTGGTCACTCGGGGCGACGCTCTACACGCTGCTGGCCGGCCGGTCGCCGTTCGAACTACCCGGCGATCGCAACGGGCCCGCCCAGCTGATGGCCCGCATCCAGAAGATGGCCCTGCCGCCCATCGGTCGGCCCGACGTGCCGGAGCGCCTGGAGCTGGTGCTGGCCCGGGCCCTCTCCAAACGCCCCGAGCGGCGCCAGGCCAGTGCGCTCGAGCTGATCCGGGAGCTGCAGGCCGTAGAGGCCGAGCTCGGGCTCGCCCAGACTCCGCTCGAGCTCGCGACGGCCGAGTGGGAAGCCCAGGCCGCCGGGGACGCCGACGATCAGACCCGCATCACCGGCCTGGTCTCCGTGGACGCTCAGCCGGCCCGCCGCCAACGTCGGGAGTCGGGCGCCGCCCGCACCGCTGCTTCGCCGGCCCGCGCCGACCCGACCCGCGCCGACCGTCCGCGCCCCGCCCAGCGGCGGCGCACTCTCGCGGCCGTCGTCGCCGGCGGCCTGCTGGTGGTCGGGCTCGGCGTCGTCGCCGGCGCCCTGCTGCTCGGCCCGGTGCTCTCCGGCGCTCCCGCGAGCCCGGGGGACTCCGCGCTGCCGCGGGTCAGCGATGTCACCGGCCGCGCGGGCGATGGCACCATTGTGTTCAGCTGGGCCGACCCGGGCCTGCGCGACAGTGACAGCTACGTGGTCAGCCTGCGGAGCGGCGAGAGCAGCATCCAGCGCGGCACCCAGTTCACGGTCCAGACCGACACCGCGCCGAGCGGTGCCCGGACGCCGGTCTGCGTCACCGTGAGCGTGAACCGCGACGGACGCACCGGCGCCGCCAGCACCGAGAAGTGCGTCGACCCGGCCACGGGAGCGCAATGATCCGCCGCTGGCTGGCCACGCACCGCTCCCTCGCCGCCTCGATCACCGGCGGAACCCTGGTCACCGCCCTGGTGGTCACCGTCGCGGTGGTCTCCGGCGGCTACACCGCGCAGAAAGTCGACCTGGGTGACGCAGCCGTGTGGGTGGCCAGCGAAACCCGGCAGCTGGTGGGCAGAGTCAACACCGAGATCGCCGAACTGAACACCGTGGTTCCCGTCGAATCCGACCGCACCTCCGTGGTGCAGCACGGTGGGACAGTGCTCGTGGTCGACGCCGGCAACGGCACCCTGGACATCCTCGACCCGGCCACCGCGACGGTCACCGACAGTGTGGCGCTGCCGCCGGATGCCCCCGAGGTGCGTCTGGCGGGTGACCTAGCCGCGATCTCGGCCGACGGCGACCTCTGGCGGGCGAACAGCGCCGACCTGGCGACTTTCGACAGCACCACAGATCCCGCCCTCGCGCTGGGCACCGGGACCCTGTTCAGCCTCGACGCGGTCGGCGTCCTGTTCGCGTTCACCCCGGCCACGCAGACCCTCGTGCGGATCGACCCCGACCACCCGGATGCCGTCGCCGAGACGAGGACGGTATCGGCCGGGGACCCCTCAGACGTCTACCAGCTCAGCCAGGTGAACGGCAGCTGGGCGCTGCTGAACACGACTACCGGCATCCTGCACCTACCCCAACGCGCCGTCGACCTCAGCGGCAGCCTCACTGACCTGCCCCGACTGCAGGAGCCGGCGACGGCCGGCGACAGGGTTCTGATCGCGCACCGCAGCGGTCTGCTCAGCGTGCCACTCGACCGTGGGGCTGCCACCGAACTCCTGGCCGACCAGTCTGTCGCCGGCAGCCCGGCCGCGCCCGCCCAGGACGGTCGATGTGCCTACGCGGCGTGGACGGACGGCACCGCCTGGCAGGCCTGCGGCATCGGCTCGCCGGCTGGAACCACGGCAACCCTCGCCGGACTCGCCGGCGACGCGCGCCTGGAATACCGGCAGAACGGCACCCGGCTGCTGCTCAACGACGCCCGCAACGGCGCCACCTGGAACGTGCAGCGGGACAACGAACTCATCGACAACTGGGACGACCTCATCGACCCAGTCTCCGACCAGCAGGAGGTGACCAGCGCCACCGACGACACCCCGCCGGACTACGAGGACACCCAGCTGCCGCCGGTCGCGATCGACGACGCGTTCGGCGCCCGCCCCGGCCGCACGGTCACCCTGCCGGTGCTCCTGAACGACTACGACCCCAACGACGACGTGCTGGTCATCGACGGTGTGGAACCGCCGCCGGCCGAGCAGGGCCGCATCGACCTGGTCGCCGGCAACCAGCAGCTGCAGCTCACCCTCACCCCTGAGGCGTCCGGCAGCCTCAGCTTCGACTACACGGTCAGTGACGGACGCGGCGGCACCGCCGACGCCACCGTCACGGTCACGGTCCGCAGCCCGGACGAAAACTCCGCCCCCGCACAGGCCCGCCAGACCCGGGCCACCGTCGCGGCCGGCGGCAGCGTCGAGACCCAGGTGCTCGGCGACTGGATCGACCCGGACGGTGACCCGTTCTACCTCACCGCGGCCACCGCCGCGGTCCCGGACACCGCGACCTCGACGCCGGCCGGCGCCGTGCTGTTCACGGATGCCGGCGACGGCGGCGACGCCGCCCAGGTCGGCCTCGCCGTCTCGGACGGCAGCCTCACCGGCGCGGGGACCCTGGACGTGACGGTGCGTGCGGCCGGGACCGTGCCCATCGTCGCCGACGCGTTCGCCGTGCGCACCACGGCGGGCAGCGAGGTCACCGTCGCTCCGCTGGAGCACGCCCGCGGCGGCAATGGTCCGCTCCGCCTGGGCGCTGTGCCAGACAAGCCCGGTGTCAGCATCACGGCGGACTTCGCCGGCGGAACCTTCAGGTTCGCCACCGACACCGTCGGCGTGCACTACCTGGACTACGCGGTGACCGACGGCGCGACCACCGTGACCGGGCTGATCCGGGTCGACGTCGACCCCGCCCCTGACAGCCCCGGCCGGCCCATCACGGTGCCGCATACCGCCTTCCTGCGCCCGCAGCAGCCCACCGTCATCGACGTGCTCGCAACCGACATCGATCCGGCCGGGGGAGTGCTGCTGGTCACCGGAAGCTCCAACGTGCCTGCCGGCAGCGGACTGACCGTCGAGATCCTCGACCAGCACCTTCTGAGGGTCACCCTGACCCGCCCGCTCGAGTCGGGCACGACCAGCTTCGACTACACGGTGAGCAACGGCCTGGCCTCGGCCACCGGCACCGTCACGGTGATCGAGATCCCCGCGGCGACCACCAGACAGCCGCCCGTCGCGGCGGCAGACTCGGTGTCGGTCCGGGTCGGCGACACCATCGACATCCCCGTGCTCGCCAACGACGAACACCCCGACGGCGACCCGCTTACTCTCGACCCCGTGCTCTCGACCCCGCTGCCCGCCGGCGCCGGGCTGCTCTTCGCCTCCGGCCGGGTGTTGCGCTACCTCGCCCCGGCCAGCACCGGCAACTTCACCGCCGTGTACAGGGTGAGCGCCCCTGACGGGCAGTTCGCCAACGCCGAGGTGCGCATCTCGGTGCGGGAGACCGACGCCGCCACCAACAACCCGCCGCTGCCGCCCACCGTCACCGCCCGGGTGCTGGCGGGTGACACCGTGCGCATCCAGATCCCGCGCACCGGGATCGACCCCGACGGTGACTCCGTGCAGCTGCTCGGCCAGGAGACCAACCCCGAGAAGGGCACCGTCACCGCCATCGACGCCGACTCGCTCAGCTACCGGGCCGGCGACTACTCAGCGGGTACAGACACCTTCAGCTACGCCGTCATCGACGCCCTCGGCGCCCGTGCCACCGGCACCGTGCGGGTGGGCATCAGCCCGCGCCCGGACGGGGCCCGCAACCCGGTCGCCGTGCCGGATGAGGTGACCGTGCGGCCCGGATCCCGGGTGTCGGTGCGGGTGCTCGGCAACGACTCCGACCCCGACGGCGGCGCACTGAGCATCACCGCGGTCGAGGCGACGGATGGTGCCGCGAGGGGGGCCGCCGGCACCGCCGTCGTCGACGGTGACCTCGTCGTGGTGCGCGCCCCGAACGTCAGCGGCCGGTACGGCTTCGTCTATCAGATCCAGAACGAGCGCGGCGGCACCGGCTCCGCCTTCCTCACCGTCGTCGTGACCCCGGACGCCCCCCGGGCCCTCCCCGAGGCCGCCGACACCCGGTTGATGCTCTCCGATGTGCTGGGCCGCGACACCGTCGACGTCGACGTGCTCGCCAGGGTGTTCTTCGCGGAAGGGTCGGCCAGGGACCTGTTGCTGGCCGTCCTGCCCGGCTACGACGGCGCGGCGACGGTCACCGACACCGCCCGGATCCGCGTGTCCGTCGCCAAGACCAGCCAGATCATCCCGTTCAGCGTCAGCCACCCCCAAGACCCCGAGATCATCGCCTACGCGTTCGTCTGGGTACCGGGAACCGACGACGCCCTCCCGCAGCTGCGGGCCGGGGCCGCCAAACTCGTCGTGGCCAGCGAGGCCACCATCGACATCGACATCAACGACTACGTCGTCGCCGTCGGCGACAAGCCCGTGCAACTGACCGACCGCAACACCGTGCGTGCCACGCACGCCAACGGCGCCGAACTCGCAACGGGTGCCCATACCCTCGCGTTCACCAGCGCGGACCAGTATTTCGGGCCCGCCTCCATCTCCTTCGAGGTGACCGACGGCGCCAGCGCGACCGACCCCGCCGGACGCACTGCCACGATAGTGCTGCCGATCACCGTGACACCGCGGGAGAACCAGCCGCCCGCATTCGACGGGGCGGGAATCGACTTCGAACCCGGCCAGAAGAAAGTCATCGACCTGGCCAAGCTCACCTCCTACCCCTACCCGGAGGACCGCGACGAACTCGCCTACACTGTGCTCGACCCGGTGCCGACCGGCTTCGAGCAGACGCTGAACGGCAGCCTGCTCACCGTGACCGCTCTGGACGGCACCCCGAAGGGCAGCACCAGCGCGGTCACGATCGGGGTGCGCGACGACCTCAGCACCGGAAAGGCCGGGCGCGTCGAACTGAAGGTCGTGGCCTCCACCAGACCCCTCGCGCTGCCGGCGACGGATGCGGCCATCGCGCCCCGCGGGCGCAGCACCATCATCGATGTGCTCGCCAACGACGGCGCCACCAACCCGTTCCCCGCGGTCCCACTGCGCGTGCTCGCGGTACGCGGGCTGGATGCGGCCGCACTGCCCGCCGGGGTGACGATCACACCCAGCGCCGACAACAGCAGACTCACCGTGCGGGTGTCCGCCGACGCGCAGCCCACCGACAGCACCCTGCAGTACCAGGTCGCTGACGCCACCAACGACCCCGACCGGTACACCTGGGGCACCGTTCGGGTATCGGTGCAGGACGTTCCCGACGCCGTCACCGGGCTGCGGGCCACGGGCTTCTCCGACGGACGCGTCACCGTGGTCTTCAACCCCGGCGCCGCCAACAACTCGCCCATCACCGGCTACCAGGTGACCACCCTCGGCGCCGCCTCCGGCCGCCCCCTCGGCAGCACAGTGTGCGCGGCCACTTCCTGCACCCTCGCCACACCCGGCAACGGGCAGGCGAACGCCGTGCGCGTCAGCGTCGCCGCGCAGAACGGCGTCGGCACAGCGACGGCAGTCACCCTCGCCGCCACGGTCTGGTCCGACGTGATCCCGGCCGCACCCACCGGGCTCACCGCCGTGCCCGAAGACGGTGCCCTGCTGCTCGGCTGGGACGTCGTGGCGGCGACGGGCGGCGGCACCGCCATCCGCGGCTACCAGGTCAGTGTCGCCGGGGTCGCCCAACCCGAGGTGAGCGCCACCGGAGCCCGCTGCGCGGCCGCCCGCTGCACCCTGCGCGTAGACGGCCTGGCCAACGGGACCAGCATTGGCTATACCGTCAGTGCCCGCAACGACGCCTACCCCGCCCTGTCGAGCTGGAACACCACCGCCGCCACCGGAACGCCGTACGGCGCGGCGGTCGCCGGCGGGATCACCGCGACGGCGACCGATGTCAGCGGCGCCGTCACCGTGACCTGGGACGGTTTCGCCGATCGCGGCGACGCCGTCGCGGGCTACTTCGTGCAGCGGATCAGCGGCGGCGGGCAGCCCACCGGCGCGCAGGCCTGCTCGGTGTCGAGCCCCGCGCCCGGCACCGTCACGGCACCCCGCGCCGGAGGGGTGGTGCTCGACCAGAAAAGTGTGCCGGCCGGCGGGCGCAGCGCCGTGTTCGACGGCCTGCTCGCCGACGATGGCAGTTACTCATTCGTGGTCTGGGGGTACAACCGGGCCGGCTGCGCGGCGACCGCCGTTGCCACGGTCCTGGTGCGGCCCGCTCCCGGCGCGATCAGCCAGGTGCAGGGTGCGATGGAGCAGCAGGGTGACGCCTGGGACTACCACCTCACCGGGGTGACCCCGTCAGCCGGTGTCGACCACTACAACATCCGGGCCGCGGATGGCTCCGGCTCGGTACAGCGCTTCGGCGGCAGCACCTGGCCGCGCGACCTGCTCGGCCTGCCGTTCGGCCCCGCGGTGGCCTTCCAGCTGCAGGCCTGCACGGTGTGGGGCTCCTGCGGGCCGTGGTCGGGCACCACCACCGCGCCGGAGGCATCCGTCACCTTCACCGTGACCGGACTGGCCTACGACGGCCCGTCCGGCCGGTTCTCCTGGACCGGCGCGCCGCAGAACGGCACCCTCGCGGCGACCTTCGCGTGCGCGGTCGCCGGAACGGCGTCGACTCCGGCCGACAGCGCCACCACCTGCACCCTGCCCGGCCCGCTGCCCGAATCCGGCACAGTGCTGCTCACCGTGACGGTGGACGGCCACACCTTCGACTACTCCCGCCCGATCCCGAAGAAAGCGATCACCCCATGACCCTGACCCCCGATCGTGTGAGCCCAGGCCAGCCGGGCGCCCGCCGCGACGCCGACCTGATGAGCATCGAGGAAGCCGGTCAGTTCGCGACCCTGTTCGACAGGCTGGTGCGCGGCGTCGAGGAGGTCGTGCTGGGCAAACAGCACGTCATCAGGCTGGCGTTCACCGCCCTGTTCAGTGAGGGCCACCTGCTCTTGGAGGACGTTCCCGGCACCGGGAAGACCTCACTGGCCCGTGCCATCGCGCAGAGCGTGCGCGGCACCAGCAACCGGGTGCAGTTCACTCCCGACCTGCTGCCGGGCGACATCACCGGCGTGAGCATCTTCGACCAGCGAACGGCCACCTTCGAATTCCACCGCGGACCGGTGTTCGCCAACATCGTGCTGGCCGACGAGATCAACCGGGCCAGCCCCAAGACCCAGGCCGCATTGCTCGAGGTGATGGAGGAGGGCCAGGTCACCGTTGACGGTGTCACCCACAGGGTGGCGGGCCCGTTCATGGTGATCGCGACCCAGAACCCGATCGAGCAGGCCGGCACCTACAGGCTTCCGGAGGCCCAGCTGGACAGGTTCCTGATGAAGACCTCGATCGGCTACCCCGACCACGCGGCCACCGTGCGCATTCTGGAAGGCGCCGGCCGGCGCGCCCACGACGGCCGCCTGGCGCCGGTGCTCTCGGCCGAGTCCGTCGTCGAAGTGGCGGCGCTGGCCCGCACGGTGTTCGTCGACGCGACCATCAACGACTACGTCGCCCGACTCGTCGACGCCACCCGCACCAGCCCGGAGGTACGCCTGGGCGCCAGCGTGCGGGGTGCCCTCGCTCTCATCCGCACCGCCAAGACCTACGCGGCCTCCCAGGGCCGCCACTACGTGACCCCCGACGATGTGAAGGCGCTCGCCGAACCCGTGCTCGCGCACCGGCTGCTGCTGGACGCGGTGGCCGAATTCGACGGGGTCAGCGCGTCGAGCGTGATCGGCCGGATCCTGGTCGAGACGCCGCCGCCGCGCAGCGGGGAGGACCAGAGGCCGGATGTCCTCTAGACGAACCCGGCTGCTCCAGGCCGTCACACCGCTCGGCTGGGGCGTCGCCGGATGCGCGGCGGCACTTCTCGGCGCCGGCTACGGCCTGGGCTGGGCCGAACTCACCGTGATCGGCTGGGCGGCCGCCGTCCTGGTGGTCGGCGCGCTCGCGCACCTGCTCGGCCAGAGCGGCCACCACATCACGTTGACCCTGCCCGTCGAGAGGGTCGTCGCGGGGGAGCGGGTGCCCGGACAGGTCGACGTGCACAACCCGACCGGCCGGCGTCTGGCCGCCGTGACGGTTCAGGTACCGGTGGGCGCCGGGCTGGCCGAATTCCCGATGCCGTCCCTGGCCGCCCGAGCCGGCATCAACGAGGTGTTCGTGGTTCCCGCCGAGCGCCGGGGCATCATCCCGATCGGGCCCGTGCACACAGCGCGGGCCGATCCGGTGGGGTTGGTGCGGCTGGAGACGGTGCTCGCCCAGCGGATCGACCTCTACGTGCACCCGCGCACCATCGCCATCCCCAGCATGAGCCAGGGCTTCGTGCGCGACCTCGAGGGTCAACCCACCCGCGACCTCACCGCCAGCGACGTGGCGTTCCACGCGCTGCGCGAGTATCAGAGCGGCGACGAGCGGCGTAGCATCCACTGGAAGAGCACTGCCAAGACCGGCCGGCTCATGGTGCGCCAATACGAGCAGACCCGCCGCAGCCACCTGCTCGTGGCCCTGAGCCTGGCCACGGGCGACTTCGCCGACGACGAGGAATTCGAGCTCGCCGTCAGCGCGGCCGGCTCGCTGGGCATCCGGGCGATCCGTGATGCACGCACGGTGTCGGTGCTGGCCAGCTCGCGCCAGCTCAGCACGCTCACCCCCACCCGGCTGCTCGACGACCTGAGCGGCGTCGACCTGGCGCCAGACGCCGACGGCGTCCGCGCACTGTCCAGGCGGGCCGCCGCCGCCGTCGACGGGCTGTCGGTGGCGTTCCTGCTCTGCGGATCTGCGACGCCGTTGGCCGCACTGCGCGCCTCCGCGGCGGGATTCCCGCTCGGAGTCGAGGTGGTCGCCGTCGTCTGCGAGCCAGGGGCCCGCCCGGGCCTCCGCCGGGCCGGCGGACTGAGCCTGCTCACCATCGGCTTCCTCGACGACCTGCAGCACAGCCTGGCCCGGGGGGCCGCCGCATGAGCGGGCGCTTCATCATCGGCAACACCGTGGCCCTGTTGGCTGCCACCGGTGTGGCCGCCGCCGCCCTGTGGCCGATTTACCAGACCGGCGCCTTCGTGCTGCTCGTCGCCGTCGCCGCGGTGCTCGGCTGCGGCATCGCCCTCGTCGGCACCGCGTTCCGCTGGCCGGCCTGGCTGGTCGGCCTCACGACCATCGGCGGTTATCTCCTCGTCGGGGTTCCGCTGGCCGTGCCCGGCCGGGCCCTCTACGGGGTGCTGCCGAGCTTGGCCGGCCTCGCCGAGCTGGTGCCGGCCACGGCGCTCGGCTGGAAGCAACTCGTGACCATCGTTCTGCCGGTCGGGTCGTACCAGGCTCTGCTGGTTCCCGCGCTGATCCTGGTGCTGCTCAGCAGCGTCATCGGGCTCTCGGTGGCCCTCCGCAGCCGGGCCGCGGAACCGGCCCTGCTGGCGCCGGTGCTGCTGTTCGTGGCCGGCATCGCACTCGGCCCCAGCCAGGCCACGGCGCCCACACTGCTGGGCCTCGCGCTGTTCGCCGTGCTGGTGCTCTGGCTGCTCTGGCTGAACCTGGAACGCCGCCGGGGTCGCCTGCTGGTGTCGGCGACCGCGGCGCGGCTGCCGGCGGCCGACCGGCGGATGGGCGCGGCCCGGTCCGTGGTCGTCGCGGCTCTCGGGCTGACGGTGGCGGTCCTGGCCGGCACCGTCGCCGCCGTCGCCCTGCCGCCCACCGCGGCCAGGGACGTGCTGCGCACCCGAGTGGTGGCGCCTTTCGACGCCCGCGCCTACCCGAGTCCGCTGTCCGCGTTCCGCAACTACCAGCAGCCGGACCTCGCCGACACCGTGCTCTTCGAGGTCGAGGGGCTCCCGGCCGGCGGGCGCATCCGGCTGGCAACCCTCGACGACTACGACGGGGTGGTGTATTCGGTGGGCACCGCGGATGCGGCGGGGCCGGACTCCGGCACCTTCACCAGGCTGCCCTACCGCCTCGACCAGAGTGCCGTGCGCGGCGACGAGGTCTCCCTGTCGGTGTCGATCCGGGAGTACGACGGCGTCTGGGTGCCCGGCGTCGGAGCGCTGGAACAGATCGAGTTCACCGGCGCCACCGCGGCCGCCCGCCAGGAGTCGTTCGTGTACAACGACCTCGGTGGGACCGCCGCCGTGGTCACCGGCCTGGAGGAGGGCGACAGCTACACCAGCACCGCCGTCGTGCCCACTCTCGTCGGTGACCTGGCAGATGCCCGGCCCGGCTCCGCGGTCCTACCGCCCGCCGCGGTGCTGCCCGACGGCCTCGAAGAAACCCTGGCCGGTGTCCTGCGGCCGGGCGACACGCCGGGCCAGAGCCTGCAGGCCGTGCTCGACTTCCTGGCCACGACCGGATACGTCAGCCACGGCACCGCCGGGGAACCCGTCAGCCGGTCCGGGCACGGTGTTGACCGCATCGACGAGCTGCTGCAGGACCAGCCGATGCTCGGCGATGCCGAACAATACGCGGTCACGGCGGCTCTGATGGCCCGGCAGATCGGCTTTCCGGCGCGGGTGGTGGTGGGCTTTGTACCCGCCGCGGAGGGTGCTACCGCCCCGGTGACCGGCGCCGACGCCTCGGCGTGGATCGAGGTGCAGACCCAGGCCGACGGCTGGGTGGCGCTGGATCCCAACCCGCCCGTCCGGGAGATCCCGGCCCGCCAACCCGACGACCCCGCTCCGATCTCCCGCCCGCAGACCGTGCTGCCCCCGCCGGTGCCGGAGACCGCCGAACAACCCGAGCCCAGCCAGCCGGAAAGCCAGACCACCGACCCGCCCGCCGCTGCCGACCCGTTCTGGGCTGTGGTCAGGCTGATCGTGAGCATAGCGGCCTGGTCCCTGCTCGGGTTCGGCCTTCTCGCCGCACCGTTGCTCGGCATCGTTGTCGCCAAGTGGCGGCGTCGCCGACAGCGCCGTCTGGCCCACCGGCCGATCGACCGCATCGTGGGTGGCTGGCGGGAATTCGCCGACAGCGTGACCGATCACGGCCTGTTCGTGCCGCCCCTGGCGACCCGCACCGAGCTGGCCCGATCCGTCGGCGGAGTGCGCGCTCTCTGGCTGGCCCGGGAGGTGGACCGGGCCGTCTTCGCTCCCGACGGGGCGGCGGAGATCGACCCTGACGGCATCTGGGTGTCGGTGCGGGAGCTGCAGAATGGCCTGCGGGCCGGACTCAACCGTCGGGACCGCCTGCGCGCGGTCATCTCGGTGCGGTCATTCGGTCGCTACGCTAAGAGAACTGCCGGGCGGGATGGCCGGCGCAGGCGCAGGCTGTGGGGAGCTCGCGAGAGCACGAAGGGACCGGGTCAGTGAACTGCCAAATTTGCGGGGCGCACCTGCCAGAAGGCGCAATGTTCTGCGGCGGCTGCGGCAGCTCGACCTCGGCGACCCCCATCACCCGCAAGCGCGCCGACCCGCGCCCCAGCGACACCACCATTATCCAGCCGCTCGCACCCCGCACCACGGTGATCTCGGTGCCGTGGTGGCCGGCGGGTAACGGCCCTGCCGATGACCAGCCGGCCGATGGCGGGCCCCCGACCGTTCGCCCCGCCGGCGCTCACGCGGCGGCACCGGCCGAGAAGTCGCAGCCCGCACGGTACACCCTGCAGTTCAGCACCGGCGAAACCGTTTCGGTGCGCGGCAGTGGTCTCATCGGCCGCCGCCCGCTGCCCCAGCCGTCGGAACAGTTCGACCACCTGATCCAAATCACCGACCTGGGCATGTCGGTGTCCAAGAGCCACCTCGAATTCGGCCAGCACGACGGCGAGTTCTGGGTCAACGACAGGTTCTCCGGCAACGGCACCGTCGTGCGGCGGGCGCCGGCGCCGGCGCTGCGCTGCGAGCCGGGCCGGCGGTATCTGGTGGGCCGGGGTGCCAGGGTCGAGATCGGCGACCAGTTCTTCATGGTGCTCTAAGGCCTCGCCGCTCCTCCACACCCCGGTCGGTTCCCGCGTTCTGCACCGGGACCGCCGCATCGGTCGTCCCGGCCGGCCGTTCGGGTGTGCTGGAGACATGACCGTCGCCCCCGAGCCGCCTACCATCGACCCGATCCGGCTGCCGACCCCGCCCGTGCCACCCGGACGCCCCGGCTTTCCGCTCATCGCCTGCGTGGCACCCCTGATTGCCGCCGGACTGATCTGGGCGATCACCGGATCGGCGCTGGTGCTCGTCTTCGCGGTCCTCAGCCCCATCATCGCCGTCGCGGGGCTCGTCGACGGGCGCCGGTCCGGATCTCGGCAACGCCGCAGGGACGCCGCCGGCTACGCGACCCGGATGGCCGAGGCGGAGGATACCGTCGACCAGAGCCTCGCCCGGCTGCGGCGCGATGCCTGGCGTGCCGCACCCGCGGCGCACCGGATGCTCGGCGACGCCCACGACCCGACCCGCTGGGCCGATCCGGCGACGGCCGCTCTGGTGCTCGGGGCCGGACCGGTCCCCAGCGGCCTGCGCCTGGAGGGCGGTGCCAGCGCCGAGCAGCGCGAGTTGCGGGCCAGGGCGGCGGTCCTGACCGGCGCCCCCATCACCGTGGACCCGGCCGGCAGCATCGGGCTGGTCGGACCCGGCCTGGTCGTCAGGTCGCTGGCCCGCAGCCTGGTGGTGCAACTGGTCGGCCAGCTCAGCCCCCGCGCCCTGGGCATCCGGATTCCGGCCGGCGACGACTGGGCCTGGGCGGCCGGCCTCCCGCACCGGTCGGCGGTGTCCCCGGCCCGGTGGCTCACGATCACCGGGGGCACGCCAGCCGGCCCGGCCCGGCCCGGTCAGTCCGGTCCGTCCGGGGGATCCGACACCGATTTCCGGATCGCGCTCGCCGAAACCGGCGCCGCTCTCCCGCCAGGGTGCGCGACCATCGTGCGGGTGGACGGGGCGAGCGACGCTGAACTCGTGCGGCTGGGAGGGAGTCCGGCCGCGCTGCACTTCGTGCCGCACCTGGTGGCTGAACAGCAGACCGCCGGATTCGGTGCGATGCTCCGCCGTGCGGCCGAGGCGGCCGGCGTGGTCGACTCGGGGGACGCGCTGCCGGAGACCGTCGCCTTCGCACCGTTGTGTTCTCAGTGGGCTACTGACCCCGATGGGGGAGCCGACCACCCCCTCGATACGCCGGCCGGCCTCGCCTGCGTCATCGGGGTGGGGGAGCGGGGACCCCTGAGTGTGGACCTCGTGGCCGATGGGCCGCACGCCCTCGTGGGCGGCACGACGGGCAGCGGCAAGAGCGAACTCCTGGTGACCTGGGTGGCAGCGCTGGCCGCCCGGTATCCGCCGAGCCAGGTCACCTTCCTGCTCGTCGACTTCAAGGGCGGGGCGGCATTCGACTTCGTGCGGGAGCTGCCGCACTGCGTGGGGCTGATCACCGATCTCGACGACCGCGAGGCGCTCAGGGCCCTGGGCAGCCTCGCCGCTGAGCTGCGGCACCGGGAACGGGTGCTCCGTGACGCCGGTGGCCGTGACATCACCGACCCGCGCAGCGCCGGGCGTCTGTCGCGCCTGATCATCGTGATCGACGAATTCGCCACCATGCTGGACGCCTTTCCCACGCTGCACGCACAGTTCGTGGACATCGCCGCCCGGGGCCGGTCATTGGGCGTGCATCTGGTGCTGTGCACGCAGCGACCCGCCGGCGTGGCGCGTGACGCCCTGCTGTCCAATTGCAGTCTGCGGCTCTCGCTACGGGTGAACAACGCCGCCGACAGCCTGGCCGTGATCGGGTCGGATGCCGCCGCCCGGATCGACGCCGGCCGGCCTGGCCGATGCGTGGTGCGCAGCGGGTCGGCGCCCGCGCAAACCTGCCAGGTGGCCACGACGACCCACGCCGACATCCAGGCGGTCCTGAACGGCGCACCAGCTTCCGCAGACCCGCCGCGGCGGCCCTGGCTGGACCCGCTCCCTCGGCTGGTCACGCCGGCCCAGGTCGCCGCGCTCGCCGCCGAGGGTCCGCCGCCGCCGTTCGTGCTGGGACTGATCGATGAGCCGGAGCAGCAGCGCTACGCCGTGGCCGGGTACGACCCACGGGCCGACGGGCACCTGCTGGTGGTGGGAGGTGCGGGAACGGGTAAGTCGACACTGCTGGCCGCGATTGCCGCCCAGGCCCCGCATCGGATCGACCTCATCTCGGCCGATGTCGAGGGCACTTGGGACGCCCTGGTGCGGGCGAGGGCCGCACTGGACGGCCCGGCCGGCCTTGCACCGGCGGGTGGCCGGCGACACGACGCCGGGCCGGAAAGCCGGCTGCTGCTCTTCGATGACATCGACGCCGTGCTCGCCCGGTGGGGCGAAGAACACCGTGCGGCAGCCGTCGACCTGCTCACCGGACTCCTTCGTGACGGCGGCCAGGGCGGGCTGCACCTGGTGGTCACCGGGCAACGGCTCACCGGGGCGCTGCAGGCCCTGCCCGCCCTGTGCCAGAGCCGCCTGGTGCTGCGGCTGCCCAGCGTGTACGAGCACCAGGCTGTGGGAGAACCGGCAGCGAGCTACGACGAAACCGTGCCGCCAGGGGGCGGGCGCTGGCGGGGTGCGCGCATCCAGCTGATGCTCGCCGAGCCCGCCGGGCACGGTTACGAGCCGGCCGTCGTCCCGTCCGCGCTGGACGACACCAGCGCGTCCACCCGTGTGCTGCTCGTTGTCGCGGGGTCCGCCGCACGAACCGCCGCAGCCATCCGGGCTGCCGCTTCGCCGGCCTTCCCGCACGTCGTGCTGCTCGGCGCTCACCCGTCGGTCGGAGCCCGGGAGGATCGCCTGGTGGTCTCCGACGTCGCCGCCGGCACCGTGCTGGTGGGCGACGCAGACACCTGGCAGGCGCACTGGTCGCTGCTGACCGGGTTGCGCGGCGTGGCTCCGCTGGTCTTCGACGGCGCCAGCCTGGCCGACTTCCGCCTGCTGACCCGCCGGCGCGACCTGCCGCCGCCGCTGGCTCCGGCCGGTTCGCGGGGCTGGCTGCTGCGCCCTGACGGCACCGTGTACAGGGTCACGGTGCCGTAGGTTGGGGCAGGCAGCCGCCTAGGCGAGCACCTCGGCGAGGGGCCGGAACGGCAACGTGTTGGCGGCGGCGACCGGCGCGTTCGTCAGAACACCGGCGTGGGTGTTCAATCCCAGCGCCAGCGCGGCGTCGAAGCGAAGAGCCTCGAGCCAGCCGAGGTTCGCGATCGCCCGCACGTAGGGCAGGGTGGCGTTGGTGAGGGCGTAGGTTGACGTGCTCGGCACCGCCCCCGGCATGTTGGCCACGCAGTAGAACAGCGACCCGTGCACGGTGAAGGTGGGCTCGGTGTGTGTGGTGGCGTGGGTGTCGGTGAAGCAGCCGCCCTGGTCGACGGCGATGTCCACGAGAACGCTGCCCGGCTTCATCCGCGACACCAGCTCGTTGCTGACCAGTTTGGGCGCCTTGGCGCCCGGGATCAGCACGGACCCGATCACCAGGTCGGACTGCACGAGCGCCGTGTCGATCTCGAACGCGTTCGACGCGATGGTCTTCACCCGCCCGTAGTACAGGGCATCCAGTTCGCGGAGACGGAAGAGGTTGGTGTCCAAAACCGTGACCTCGGCGCCCAGGCCGATTGCCACCTGCATGGCGGCGGTTCCGGCGACCCCGCCGCCGAGAATCGTGACCCTGGCCGGGTGAGTGCCCGGCACACCCGGCACGAGCAGGCCGGGCCCGCCGTTGGGCTTGAGCATGGCGTTCGCGCCGACGATCGGAGCCAGCCGGCCGGCGACCTCGCTCATGGGCGCCAACAGGGGCAGTGCCCGGCTGGGCAGCTGCACGGTCTCGTAGGCGATGCCGGTGACCCCGGCCGTCAGGAGCGCCTGGGTGAGGCCGGCCTCCGCGGCCAGGTGCAGGTAGGTGAAGAGTACGAGATCGGGCCTGAAGTAGCCGTACTCGCGGGGCACGGGCTCCTTCACCTTGAGCAGTAACTCGGCCCCGGCCCAGGTGGATGCGGCGTCAGGCATGATCGTGGCTCCGGCGGAGCGGTACTGCGCGTCCGTGATCGATGAGCCGACGCCCGCACCGGTCTCGACGAGCACCTCGTGCCCGTGGAGCACCAGGTCGTGGACGCCGGCCGGGGTGATCGCGACCCTGAACTCGTTGTTTTTGATCTCGCGGGGGACTGCAACTCGCATGACGCTCCTGAGCCTGGTGGGGACAGTCTGGTGGGGGCCAGCCTGGGAGCAGCCTACTGTGGCTGGATCGTCGATCCCGAACGCAACGACCGAGCGACAGCGACGAAATCGGTTGAAAATTGCAGGAATGTTAACGTTTTGATCATTTTATGGCGCGTTCGGTGTCGACTGTGCCACTATCGGTCCACTCGTCACGCAGCGGGCCGGGGCGTTCCCGACGCCTTTCGACGCCGCTGAAGAATGCAAGGAGACCGTCCATGTCGCCCAGGCCGATGCCCGCAGACCCGATGATCCAGCAGCTCGTCCGCCAGGCCAGGCAGGCCCAGCTGGGCCGGCGCGCGCTCCTCACCGGCGCGGGGGCAGGAGCGGCGGCACTGGCGCTCGCCGCGTGTTCGACCGGCAGTGCGGCGCAACCGACAGCGGCGGCCGACGCGTCCGAGAGCGAGAAGACGCTGCGCTGGGACAACTGGGCGCTGTACATCGACGTGGACGACGCCGGGGACTACCCGACCCTGGCTGCCTTCACCGCCGAGACCGGCATCACGGTGAACTACACCGAGGCCGTGGACGACAACAACACCTACTACGGCAAGGTCAAAGACCAACTCGCCCTCGGCAAGGACATCGGCGCCGACACCGTCTGCCTGACCGACTGGATGGTCGGCCGGCTCGCCAGGTTCGGCTACCTGCAGGAACTCGACCACGCGAACATCCCCAACCTGACCAACCTGCTGCCCACCCTCAAGAACGTGGACTTCGACCCCGGCCGGGCGCTGTCGGTGCCTTGGCAGGGCGGCTTCGCGGGCATCTGCTGGAACAAGGAGAAGCTCCCCGGCGGCATCGGCTCGGTCGAGGAGTTGTGGAACACTCCCGAGCTCAAGGGCCGTGTCGGCGTGCTTTCCGAGATGCGCGACACCATGGGCCTGATCATGCTCGATGCGGGCGTCGACATCGCCGGCGACTGGGGCGACGACGAGTTCACCGCCGCGATCGACGTGCTCAAGAAGCAGGTCAGTGACGGCCAGGTGCGCAACATCAAGGGCAACTCCTACAAGGAAGATCTCGTCAACGGCGACAGCCTCGCGGCCATCGTCTGGTCGGGCGACATCGTGCAACTCAATGCCGAGAACGGCGACAAGTGGGGCTTCGTGGTACCGGAGAAGGGCGGCACCATCTGGAACGACAACTTCGTGGTGCCGATCGGTTCAGCGCACAAGGCCAACGCCGAAGCCCTGATCAACTACTACTACGACCCGGCCGTCGCCGCCGAGGTCGCCGCGTACGTGAACTACATCACCCCCGTCGCCGGCGCCAGGGAGGCGGCCATGGAGATCGACCCCGAGCTCGCCGAGAACCCGCTGATCTTCCCCGATGACGCCACCCTCGCCAAGGCCAAGGTGTTCCGCACCCTCACCGGCGCCGAGGAACAAACCTACGGCGCGCAGTTCCAGAGCATCCTGCTGGGAGCCTGAACCGTGCCAAGCGGCGCGTTCGCCGACCGGGGTGCCGACCTCGAGCTGGTCGGCATCCAGAAACGCTTCCCCGGCTTCACCGCCATCGAACACCTGGACCTCGTCATTCCCGCCGGCTCGTTCTTCGCCCTGCTCGGCCCGTCGGGCTGCGGCAAGACCACCACCCTGCGCCTGGTAGCCGGACTGGAAGACCCCACCGGCGGCCGCATCCTGATCGGCGGAACTGACGTCACCGCCCAAAAGGCCTACCAGCGGCCGGTGAACACCGTCTTCCAGAGTTACGCGCTCTTCCCGCACATGACGGTGCTCGAAAACGTGGCCTTCGGGCTGCGACGGCGCCAGATCACGGATGCCCTCGGCAAGGCGCATGAGGCGCTCCGGCTGGTCGAACTGGACCACCTGGCCGCGCGCAAGCCCGTGCAACTCTCCGGCGGCCAGCAACAGCGGGTGGCGCTGGCCCGGGCGATCGTGAATCGGCCCGCGCTGCTGTTGCTCGACGAGCCGCTCGGTGCGTTGGACCTCAAGCTGCGCCGGCAGATGCAACTTGAGCTCAAGACCATCCAGGAGGAGGTCGGTCTCACGTTCCTGCATGTCACCCACGACCAGGAGGAGGCCATGACCATGGCCGACACCATCGCGGTGATGAACAAGGGCCGGATCGAGCAGCTGGGCGCGCCGGAGCAGCTCTACGAGCTCCCCCGGACCGCGTTCGTGGCGAACTTCCTCGGCCAGTCCAACCTCTTCACCGGGCCCGTGGTGGGGGAGACCAGCACGTCCATCGCCGTGGACATCGCCGGTCGCAGCATCGTGGTGCCCAAGACCCGCTCGCACCGCCACGCCGGCGACGTCACCATCGGGGTGCGCCCGGAGAAACTCACCCTGCACCGGGACAAACCGGTCCACGACTCCGGCCACAATGTGATGGGCCCGGGCCGGGTGACGGATGTGTCCTTCACCGGTGTGAGCACCCAATATCTCGTGAGCGTGCCCGGCGTCGGTGTCCTGATCGTCTTCGAACAGAACCGTTCCTTCGGGCCGGTCGAGGGCGAAGGGGACGAGGTATGGGTGACCTGGAACGTCGAGCACGGCTTCGGCCTCGACGACGACCCCGTCGCACCGGACCCCAGGTTCGTCGCCGACACCAGCACCAAGAGCATCGCCGCACAGCGTCGCGCCGCTCTCGTGACGGAGCTCGAGGAGGCCTAGATGGCCTTCGCCGCGTTCGCCAGCACCGCCGCCGCGCCAACGGATGCGCCGCAGCGCCGCCGCAGTCCGGTGGCACTGCTCCTGCTGCTGCCGGGCATCCTCTATCTGGTGTTGTTCTTCCTGGCTCCGCTGGTGTCGCTGATCCTCACCTCGCTGCAGGCGCCGAGCGAGTTCGGTGACATCGGCATGTACAGTTACGCGTTCCGCTGGGAGAACTACGTCGAGGTGATCGGCCAGTACTGGCCGCACATCCTGCGCTCGTTCGGCTATGCGCTCATCGCCACGGTCCTGGCGCTGCTGTTCAGCTACCCGCTGGCGTACTTCATCGGCGTCACCGCCCGGCGCTGGCCGCTGCTGCAGAGCCTGATGCTGGTGCTCGTGATCGCACCGTTCTTCATCAGCTTCCTGCTGCGCACGCTGGCCTGGAAGCAGCTGCTCTCCGACGAATCGTTCCTCGTCACCTCGCTGAAGGCCGTCTCGCTGCTGGCCCCGGACGCCCATCTCACCGGCACCGCGTTCTCGGTGATCTTCGGCCTGACCTACAACTTCATCCCGTTCATGACCCTGCCGCTCTACACCACCCTGGAGCGGCTGGACCTGCGCTACCTCGAGGCCGGCAACGACCTGTACGCCAGCGGGTTCCACACCTTCCGCACCGTCACCATCCCGCTGTCGATGCCCGGCATCGTGGCGGGTACCCTGCTCACCTTCATCCCCGCAGCCGGCGACTACATCAATGCCAGTCGCGACTTCCTCGGCGGGGCGGACACCCAGATGATCGGCAACGTGATCGAGGCCAACTTCCTGGTGCTGCTGAACTATCCCGCGGCGGCATCGCTGTCGATCATCCTGATGACCGTGATCCTCGTGATCGTGGGCGTCTACGTGAAGAGAAGCGGAACCGAGGAGCTCTTGTGAGTCGTCTCTCGCTCGGCAAGTGGCTGCTGCCGCTGTACACGGCGCTCGCGCTGATCTTCCTGATGGTGCCGATCGTGTACACCTTCATCTTTTCGTTCAACGACTCGCTGAAGTCCAACATCACCTGGCGCGGCTTCACCCTCGACAAATGGCTGAACGTCTGCGCGGTGCAGAACGGCGCCGTGTGCCAGGCCTTCGGCAACAGCCTGATCATCGGTTTGGCAGCCACGCTGATCGCCACGACCCTCGGCACCATGATTGCGATCGCCCTGGTGCGCTACAGATTCAGGTTTCGCTCCAGTACCAGCCTGTTGCTGTTCCTGCCGATGGCGACCCCCGAGGTGGTGCTCGGTGCCGGGCTGGCCGCGCAGTTTCTCTCGCTCGGCGTGCCCAAGGACATGCTCACGATCATCCTGGCGCACACGATGTTCTGCATCAGCTTCGTGGTCGTGACGGTGAAGGCCCGCGTCGCCGGCCTGGACCCGGCGCTCGAGGAGGCCGGCCGGGACCTGTACGGCTCGCCAGGCCAGGTGTTCGCCCGGATCACCTTCCCGCTGCTGCTGCCGGGAATCCTCGCCGCCGCGCTGCTGTCGTTCGCGCTGAGCTTCGACGACTTCATCATCACCAATTTCAACTCCGGGGCCGTGACCACCTTCCCGAAGTACATCTACATTTCGGCGTCGCGGGGCATCCCGGCGGAGGCCAACGTGATCGCGTCGGCGGTGTTCATCCTGGCGCTGGTGATTGTCGTGACCGCGCAGGTGTCCGCCGCAGCCCGGGCCAAGCGACAGGCCCGCCTCGGTTAGCCGGACCTGTTGCCGGGTGGTGGCGGCGAGGCATCCGGTGGCGGGCCGTCGCCGTCGGTGGCCGGCCGAGTGAACGGCACCGAGCCGAGCACCTCCGACGAGGTGCGCACCGGCCCGAGGGTGCGCTGGCGCAACGGGTCGCGGCGCAGGTCGACATACAGCGATACGCACAGGCCCACGATGATCACCACGAACGGGCTTGCCGCCAGGATCGTGAAGGTCTGCAGAGCGCCCAGCCCGCCCACGAACAACAGCACCGCGGCGACGGCGCCGGTGAGCACCGCCCAGAAGATCACCAGGGGCTTCCAGGGCTCCTTGCGGCCGCGACTCGAGAGCGTCCCGAGCACGAGGGCACCGGCATCCGCCCCGCTGACGAAGAACACCGCGGTGAGCACCATCACCACCAGGGCCGAGCCGATGAAGAACGGGTATTGCTGCAGTGCCGCGAAGAACCCCGCCGCCTCGCTGCCGGTGCCGGCGATGTCGACACCGTTCAGTTGCAAGTGCAGCCCGGCCCCGCCGAAGACCACGAACCAGAGGATACTGACCGCCGTCGGCACCAGGAGCACCCCGAGAACGAACTCGCGAATGGTGCGGCCGCGGGAGATCCTGGCGATGAACGTGCCCACGAACGGGGTCCAGGAGATCCACCAGGCCCAGTAGAAGATCGTCCAACTGGCCAGCCAGTCGCTGCCGCCGAACACCGCCGAGTGGAAGCTCATGGGAACAAGGTCGGCCAGGTACGCACCGATGGCCGACGGCAGCAGATTCAGGATGAACACGGTCGGTCCGACCACGAAGACGAACAGCAGGAGCACGGCGGAGAGCACCATGTTCGTGTTGCTGAGCCATTTGATCCCCTTCGCAAGGCCGCTCGCGGCGGAGAACACCACACCCACGGTCAGTACGCAGATGATGATGATCGGCAAGGCGGTGCCCGGGTCGTCGGAGAACGTGCCGGTGCTCAGCAACGAGATCCCAGCGGCGATCTGCAGGGCGCCGAGACCGAGCGAGGTCGCCGACCCGAACTTGGTGCAGATGATCGCCAGGATGTCGATCGGCTTGCCCCAGCCCTTGGTCTCGATCCGGTCCTTGCCGAAAATGGCCTGGAACGGGGCGCTCATCAGGTTGCCGCGGCCCATCCGGTAGGTCGAGTACGCCAGGGCCAGGCCCACCACCGAGTAAATGGCCCAGGGGTGCAGTCCCCAGTGGAAAAATGTGTACGCCATGGCCGCGTTGGCGGCATCCGGGCTGTTCGGTGCCGCGTCGACGAAGGGCGGCGGCGACGCCAAATGGGTGACCGGTTCAAAGACGCCGTAGAACATCAGGCCGATTCCCATGCCGGCGCTGAACATCATCGACACCCAGGAAAGCGTCGAGAACTCGGTGCCCTGCCCTTCCCGTGAGAGCGGGATGCTGCCGTACCGGCCGAAGGCCAGCACCAGCGCGAAGATGACGAAGCCCGACGCCCCGAGAATGAACAGCCAGCCCAGGTTGCCGGTGACCCAGCCCAGAGCGGATGCGGCGGCGTCGCCCACGGTCTGCGTGAACAGCACCCCAAGCAGGCAGACCACCACGATGATGCCTGCGGAGACGCCGAAGACGGTTTTGTCGACGGTGGCCCAGCCGGTGCGGGCGGGTTCACTGACCGCGTCGCCGAGCGCGGCCTCGATGCTGTCGTCTGAAGGGTCCTTGGACATGTCCGTCCTCGCTGATCGAACACTCGTCGATCGATGCTCGGTGCGAACAGGTTTGAGAAGCGCAAAAAACCTGCTCGCGACGTCCCTCAACGCTACGCGGATGCGGGGGACATTACTATAGTTGCCGCTATGGCTGATCGCGACGATCTCGAAACTGCCGGACCGGCGCTGTACACCGGGAGGGGGGATTCGGGGCGCACCACCTTCGGGCGGCACGGCGACGTCGCCAAGACCGACGTGCGCGTCGCCGCCTACGAAGACTGCGATGAGGCCAACGCTGCCGTGAGCGTGGTGATGGCCGTGGGTAACCTCCCGATCGAGGTGACGTCCACCCTCGCCAGCGTGCAGAACGACCTGTTCGATCTGGTCGCCGACCTCGCCGTACCGCTGGACGACCCACGTGCCGTGAGCGCACGAATCAGCGAATCGCACCTCACCCGCCTCGAACGCGCCGTCGACCATTTCGAGCAGCAGGCCACCGATCTCAGCGGCTTCGTGCTTCCCGGCGGCACCGTCGCCGCGTCGCTGCTCTATCAGGCGCGGGCCGTCGTGCGCCGCGCCGAACGCACGGTTTGGGCCGCCGTGGAAGCGCACCCCACGACGGTCAACCCGCTGTGCGCGCGCTATCTGAACCGGCTATCGACCCTGATGTTCGTGCTGGCCAGGGGTGCGAACGCCGAGCACGGTGACGTGCAGTGGGTGCCGGGGGCGTCTTCGCTGGCGATGGCGCAGGAAGCCGACGAGACTGAGCGTCCCTAGACGTAGCTGGCGCGGATCTGGCCGATCGGCTGGCCACCACCGTGCACGGCGACCTTCAGTTCGGGGATGATCGCATCGATGTCGGCTCGAGGCACCGCGCCGGCATCCGCCAACAGGCTCAGCGCGACGACGGTGGCCGCGCGCAGGTTGCCGTCGAGGATCTTCAACGCCACCGTGGTGCCGTTCTCGGCCGAGGCCACCATGATGCCCTCTGCCCCGCCCTTGACGAACAGACCTAGGCGCTCGATCGCGATCGAGTCCGGCAATCCGGGTCCGGCGATCACCCAGCCGTTTTCCCGTACCGCCTCGGCCAGGAACCCGGCCTCGCGGTAGATGGCGAACGGTGAGCTGGACTTCGACGTGGCGATACGGGCGATGCCGCGGGCCAGGGCCGTCAATGACAGCGCGTGCACCGGGGCGCCGCAGCCGTCGACGCCGGTCGCGGCCGGACGCTCGCCGGTGAACCGCTCGACGACGTCGAGAATGCGCTTCTGCAGCGGATGTTCGGTGTCCAGGTACCCGGTGACCGGCCAGTGATTCTGCACACAGGCAACGAGCATCGCCGCGTGCTTGCCCGAGCAGTCCGAGTAGATCGGGGCGGGGCCGGCGCCCTGGCGCACCAGCGAGTCGCGGGTACCCGAGTCGCCCGGCCAGGTGGGCGTGCAACCGAGGTCGGCCTCCGAGAGCCCGGCGCGGGCCAACAGGCCCCGCACGAGGTCGGTGTGCTTCTGGGTGCCGGAGTGGCTGGACGTCGCGATCGCGGCATCCTCACCGCGCAGCACCACGCCGCTGGCCATCACCGCGATGGCCTGGAACGGCTTCATCGACGAGCGCGGGAACACCGGGGCGTTCACATCGCCGAGGGCGCGCAGAACGGCGCCGTCAGTGCCGAGCACGACGGCGGCGCCCGCGTGGCGGGACTCGATGAAGCCGGAGCGTTCCACGACGGCCAGTTCGACGGCGTCGATCACTTCGATGGTGCCTGAGGTGGAGGGCGCTGCGGCACCGAAGGCGGCAGGAGAGGTCGGCGTGGTCACGATTACAGCGTCGCCATCGCGTCGTCGATGACCGACAGGGCGTCGGTCAGTAGGGCATCCGTCACGGCCAGGCTGGGCAGGAACCGCAGTACGTTGCCGTAGGTGCCGGCCGTGAGCAGCAGCACGCCGTGCTGCGCCGCGTAGGCGGCGATCGCGGTGACCGCGGCGGCGTTGGGTGCCTTGGTCGTGGTCTGGGTGCCGGGCTGCACGAGCTCGATGGCGATCATGGCGCCGCGGCCGCGGATGTCGCCGATGATGTCGTGCTTGTCCGCCAAGGCGGTCAGGCCGGCGCGGAGGGTCTTCTCGATGCGCTGGCCCTCGGCGAGGAGGTTGTTGTTCTCGATCGCCTCGAATACCGCGATCGCGGCGGCGCAGGCGACGGGGTTGCCGCCGAAGGTGCCGCCGAGCCCGCCGGGCTGCGACGCGTCGAGGATCTCGGCGCGGCCGGTCACGGCGGCCAGGGGCATGCCGCCGGCGATGCCCTTGGCGATCAGCACCAGGTCGGGCTCCCAGCCGAAGTGCTCACTGGCGAAGTAAGCGCCGGTGCGAGCCATGCCGCTCTGGATCTCGTCGGCGATCATCACGACGCCGTTCGCGGTGCACCATTCCTGCAGCAGCGGCAGGTAACCCTCGGCGGGAACCATGAAGCCACCCTCACCCTGGATGGGTTCCACGACCAGGCAGGCCAGGTCGCTGGCGCCGATGACCTTCTCCAGGTACGCGATGGTGCGGGCGGCGGCTTCGGCGCCGCTGAGGCCGTCGTGATACGGGTACGAACTGGGGGCGTGGTAGACGTCGCCGGCCAACGGGCCGTAGCCGGTGGCGTACGGGGCGGCCTTGTAGTTCATCGCCATGGTGAGCACGGTGCGGCCGTGGTACGCGTGGTCGAGCACGGCCACGGCGCGACGGCCGGTGTACTTGCGGGCGATCTTCACGCCGTTTTCCACAGCTTCGGCGCCCGAGTTGATCAACACGGTCTTCTTGGCGAAGCTGCCGGGGGTGTGCGCGGCGAGCAGCTCGGCGACGCGCACGTACTCTTCGTACGGCGTGATGGTGAACAGGGTGTGCACGAAGTCGTTCAGCTGGCCGGTCGCGGCGGCGACGACGCTGGTTTCCGAGTGGCCGACCGTGGTCACGCCGATGCCGGCGCCCAGATCGATGAACTGGTTGTCGTCGAGGTCGACGATGATCGCGCCGCTGGCCTTCTTGATGTAGACCGGCAGAGCGGAGCTGACGCCGGTGGAAACCGCGGCGAGGCGTCGCTGGTGCATCTCCGTGGATCGCGGGCCGGGGATGGCCGTCACGATCTTGCGTTCCTGGGTCACCGTGTAGACCGGGGACGAGGGGGTGGATGCGGCAGCGGAATCAGTCAGCGTGTCAGTCATGATCGCGCCAGTTTACCGCCCGCACCAGCGAGCAGCCGGGCCATTCCCTGCGAGAATTACCAGTAAGCGTGAAACCCGAAGGAGACGCCATGATCGGTGTACATCACTATGCCGTGCAGATCCACTGGACGGGCAACCGCGGCACCGGCACCAGCAGCTATCGGGCGTACGGCCGCGACCACCTTCTCACCTCGTCGGGCAAGGAACCGATCGCCGGCTCGGCCGACCGCACCTTCCACGGCGATGCCGACCGGTGGAACCCCGAGGAGCTGCTGCTGGGAGCGCTCAGCCAGTGCCACCTGCTCTCGTATCTGCACGTGGCCGCCAGACACGGGGTGGTCGTGGTCGGCTATTCCGACGACGCCATCGGCACCATGGCGCAGACGGCGGATGGCGGTGGCCACTTCACCGCCGCCACCCTGCGTCCCCGGGTCACCATCGCCGACCCGGACCAGGCGGAGCTGGCTCAGTCCCTGCACTCCGAGGCGTCCAAGGCCTGCTTCATCGCGGCGTCGGTCAATTTTCCCGTCGGTCACGAACCAATCATCATCATCGCCGAGCCGGCCTCGCTGCTCTAAGCCCGCCCGCTTAAACCGCGAAAGCGGCCCTGTGGCTGCCTCCGCAAAGCGGAGGTGACCACTGGACCGCTTTCGCGAGGTGCGGCGCTTACTTCTGGGTGGCCGCGAACAGGGTGAGGGCCTCTTCGAGCACCGAGGCGGCGTCGTCGATGAGGGCCTCGGAGATGACCACCGACGGCATGATCCGCAGCACGGAGTCCCAGCTGCCGGCATCCAGCACGATGACGCCATTGGTGGTGGCGTGCTTGAGCACGAACGCGAGAGCCTCGGGGAACGGCTTCTTGGTGCCGGGGTGCACAAGCTCAACGCCGAACATGGCGCCCTTGCCGCGTACATCGCCGACGATGTCGAATTTGTCTGCCCAGTCGCCGATGCGGGCCCAGAGGGCCTTCTCCACGCGCTTGGCCTCGTCGAGCAGGTTGTCGCGCTCGATGATGTCGAACACCGCCAGGGCCGCCGCGGTCGAAACCGGGTTGCCGCCGAAGGTTCCGCCGATGCCGCCGGGTTGCACGGCATCCATGATCTCGGCGCGGCCGGTGACGGCGGCGAGCGGGAATCCGCCGGCGATGCCCTTGGCCGTGGTGACCAGGTCGGGGACGACGCCGTGGTGCTCGATGGCGTACCAGGCGCCGGTGCGGGCGATGCCGGCCTGGATCTCGTCGGAGACGAAGACGATGCCGTTCTCGGTGCAGAACTCGCTCAGACGCTTGAAGTAGCCGGGAGCGGGGATGACGATGCCGCCGTCGCCCTGGATCGGCTCGACGAAGAACGCCGCGATTTCCGACGCACCGATGTGGGTCTGGATGTAGTCGATGGTCTTCTCGGCCGCTTCTTCACCGGACAGGCCGTCCTGGTAGGGGTAGCTGGTGGGCACGCTGTAAATCTCACCGGGGAACGGGCCCATGCCCACGCGCTCCGGCCACGGACGGTAGGTCATCGCCATGGTGAGGTTGGTGCGGCCGTGGAACGCGTGGTCCAGGCTCACGATGGCGCGGCGGCCGGTGTATTTGCGGGCGATCTTCACCGCGTTCTCCACGGCTTCGGCTCCGGTGTTGACCAGGATCGAGTGCTTCTCGAAGTCACCGGGGGTGATCTCGGCGAGCTTCTCGGCGACGCGCACGTAGTTCTCGTACGGGGTGACGGTGAAGAGGGTGTGGGTGAGTTTGCCGGCCTGTGCGGCGGCGGCTGCGGCGACCTCCGGGTTCGCGTGACCGATGGTGGTCACACCGATGCCGCAACCCAGGTCGATGATCTGGTTGCCGTCCACGTCCACCAGGATCGCTCCCGCGCCGTGGTCCATGTAGATGTTGGCAAGGGTGCCGGCACCGGCAGACACGGCGCGAACGCGTCGTTCCTGCAGCGCGATTGACCGTGGGCCCGGGAGGGCGGTGACGAGCTTGCGCTCCTGGCTGACCGAGAAGGAAGAAGACATGCCCCCAGTTTACGGACGTCGGCTGGGTGGGTGCCCCGTGCCGCCGCGGCAGCTGGGCATTCGTGCACGGAGTCTGCAACGGCCCCTTGGCAGCGGGCACTTCGATGTCTATTGCTGACGATGAGTACACCGATCCGCCCGAACCGTGAGGTTACGTTCCACGCTCGTCGTCGTTGCGCAAAGAACGGATCATGCTCTGCAGGATGTTGTGCGCATCGGACTGCTCTTCCGGCGTCAGGCCGCCCAGCATCCTGACCTCGACGGATCGAACCATAGCGGTCGCCTTCTCGAGGCTTCGTCGACCGCGTGGCGTGAGCTGTGCGGGAAGAACTTTCCCAACTCGAGCCTGCGCCGGGCGGGACACGTAGCCGTCTCGTTCCAGAGCCTGCAGCAGCACATTCATCGATTGCCGTGTCACGAACGCTCCTCGCGCGAGCTCGGAGTTGGACAGGCCAGGGCGCTGCGAGAGTAATTCGAGGCAGGAGTAGTGCGTCACGGTCATCCCGAGCGGGCGCAGTACTGCTTCCATGGCGGCGCGGAGGGCGCTCGACGCCTCTTTCAGCAAGTAGCCCAGTGACGTCTCCAGGTCGATTCCGTCTTGACTCATGTCAGTATTTTGACATACAGTGTCCGTGTCAGCTAACTGACACAAATGCAACAGAAAGAAGCATCCCCATGCCTGTCACCGGCCCTGACTTCATCTCCCTCCAAGCTCGCGATCTCGCCGCTTCGCAGGCGTTCTACGAGCAGTACCTCGGCTTGGTCCGCTCGCTGGCGGGTCCGCCTCACGCCGTTGTTTTTGAAACGACCCCGATTGCGTTTGCGCTGCGAGACCTCGTTCCCGGCACCGACCTCGCGTCAGTTGCCCAGCCCGGCATCGGCGCCGCGATCTGGCTCCACGCGACCGACGTCCAGGCCATCCACGACGCTCTCGTCGCCGACGGCCACACGATCGTCTCGGCCCCGATCGACGGCCCATTCGGTCGAACGTTCACCTTCTCCGACCCCGACGGCTACCAGGTCACCCTCCACGACCGAACCTGAGGCACCGAACACCGCCGCCCGGCTGGGCGACCTTTCCACGACGCTGAGAGACGCTTCGTCCCCTGCGCGTTCGTCGAGGCGATGCCATTGCTCGAGGGAACGGCCCCATGCTGTACCCGCCAGAATGAGTGCGATACCGAAGTATCCAGGGAGGGTCACGGTGTCACGAGCGATCGCAACTCCGACGATTGCCGCCCAGATCGGCTCGGTTCCGAGGAGGAGGCTCACTCTGGAGGGCGAGGTGCGCCGGACCGCCCAGGTTTGTACCAGGAACGCGAAGACTGTGCAGGCGAGAACGAGGTAGAGGAACAGGACTGCGCGCGCGGTGTCGAGGTTGGCCAGGAAGTGCGGGATCGAGTCGCCGTAGAACAGGGACGCCGCCGAGAACAGTGTCGCGCAGGTGGCCAGTTGGACCGTCGTGAGGTGAAGCGAATTCATCGGCTTGTTGCCGGTGAGTGTGAACATCGAGGTGACGTGGATGGCGCGAATGATCGCGGCGACGAGGATGAGCAGGTCGCCGAGGCTCGGCGTGTGGAACACGCCGTTGCTGGCGAGCAAGGCGACTCCACCGATCGCGATCGTGGCGGCAAGGAAGAACCTGCCGGGCAGTTGGCGGCCGGAAACCGCGGAATCCAGAATCGGGGTGAACACAATCGTGAGGCTGATGATGAGCCCGGCGTTCGTGGCCGACGTGTGGACTATCCCGAAGGTTTCGAACGCGAACACGGCGGCCAAGATCGCCCCGAGGAACACGCCCGCGCAGAGCTCTGCCGCGGTGATCCGGTTCCGCCGAGCGGCCACGATCGCCGCCATGAGGGCTGCGGCGAGCAGCATCCGGAGCGCCAGCAGCGCCACCACGGACTCTTGCTGCACGAGTTCCTTGGCCACGAGGTAGGTCGATCCCCACGAGGCGGCGACCAGGAGCAGGAGCAGGTCGACGTGGAATCGGCGGAGGAGAGCAGGCATTCCACCATCGTCCGGTTCCCCCTCGCGTAAGACAAGAGAGGAGTTTGATGTCGAATGCTTTAGTTTGAACTTATGGAACTGGGTCAGCTTCGCGCACTAAGAGAGCTGGGCGACAGGGGCAGCATCGCCGCCGTCGCCGCCGCGCTGTACGTCACGCCGTCGTCGGTATCACAACAGATCAGCGCCTTGCAACGCCACTCTGCCGCCCCGCTGACGTTCAGGGACGGGCGGCGGACCGCGCTTACCGACGCCGGGCGCGCGCTGGCCCTGGCGGCGATCGACGTGGAAGTGGCGCTCGAGCGCGCCCGACAGGCGGTGGAGCTGTTCCAAGACGATCCGTTGGGCACCGTTTCAGTGGTGGCGTTCCACAGCGCGGGCCTGGCGATTTTCGGTCCGCTGGTAGCCGCGTGCGCGAGTCCGGAGCTGCCTGATGTCCGGCTGAGCGATTTCGACGTGGCTCAGGAAGACTTCCCCCTTCTCACCGCCGATCATGATCTGGTCCTCGCACACCGGCTGGTCGGCAGCCCGTCGTGGCCGGGGTCGGTGCGGGTGGAACCGATTCTGTTCGAGCCCCTGGATATCGCTGTCCGACGCGATCACCCACTCGCGGTGAAGGCTGCGATCGAACCGGCGGATCTTCTCGACGAGGCGTGGGTCGCCGTGCACGAAGGCTTCCCGCTCAAGCAGGCTCTCTCCGTGATAGCGGGAATCGGCGGGAGCGAGGCGCGCATCTTGCACCGGATCAACGAGTTCTCCGTTGCTGCTTCGGTTGTCGAAGCGAGCGGGTGCGTCGCCCTGATGCCCCGGTATACGACCGACTTGCGTGAGCATCCGGGGGTGGTCCTTCGTCCGCTCGCTCACCCCGGCCTGGGGCGGCACATCGACTGCCTGGCTCGACCGGAGACTCTGGAGCGGGCCAACGCGAAGGCAGTCCTGTCACAGATCCGGATCATTGCCGGAACTCTTATTCGGTGACCGCCGCGCTGAAGGACGTTGCGCCGATGGTTGATCTCGGTGCCATGGGAACGACCGGAATCGGGTCCGCGGAGTGGATCAGTGCCGTGCAAGAGCTGTCGGATGCGTGCGCCGCGTCGGGTGACGAGATGGCCATGGAGATGTACACCGGCGGATGATCCGAGCCCGGCGATCGTGAGCGTTGGCGAAAAGGAGCGCTCTACGCGCGGTGCGGCGATAGTTCCGCGGCTCGGACGTAGAGGCCGGGTGATCGGCTGGCAGCCCAGACGAGTGCGCCCGCGGCGATGATCGCCGCGAGCAGCCCGACGATGTGCACGATGAGCGAGGCGATCCCGCGTTCGGGAAGCAGGAACCCGTAGGGAACCCAACCGTCGGTCACGCCGCGAATCAGGACCGTGGTCAGCCACAGGACCGGGTAGGGGAGCAGCATCCAGAGCCGTCGCCAGGGCAAGCGTGGACGGTCGCCGACGAGCAGCCAGTCGAGTGCGACGAGGAGAGGGAAGACGAGGTGGAGGAGGGCGCTCACCCACGGCGGTGCCGACCCTGTTCCCGGGACGAGGAGGTTGTAGATCACGGCGACCACAAGCAAGTACGCCGTAATGATTCCTCGCACGAGGGTGAGTGCCGGAGGAACGCTTCGGCCGAGGACGACCAGCACCCCGGTAGCGATCAGGATGAGGCTGGCGAGCAGACTCGTCTGATTGGTGAAGTAGCCGAAGTAGTCGAATGGGTTGCCGTCGCCGAGGGCAATGCGGACGGCGTAGAAGTAAGGGAGAACCGTCGCGATCACCAGGCCGCTGGCTGCACGGCCGAATCCGACCACAACAGCTATCGCGCACATTCGTCAGTCGCTCACGGCCGCGACGGCTTCGATCTCGACGAGCTGATCCGGGTACCCGAGCACGGTCACTCCCATGAGCGTGCTCGGCGCGTCGTGCCGGCCGAATGCCGCACGGACGACCTCCCACGCGGCGACGAGGTCGTTCCGGTTGGACGATGCCACAAGAACCCGGGTGCTCACGACGTTATCGAGCTCGGCTCCCGCCGCCTTCAGCGCGACAACCAGGTTCTCCATCGCTTTGCCGGCCTGCGCTGCGTAATCTCCCACTCCGGCCGTGCTGCCATCGCGGTTCAACGGGCACGCACCGGCCAAGAAGATCAGGCGCGCCTCAGCGGGAGCCGTGGCGGCGTAGGCGTACTCTGCAACATCGGACAGGTCGGCTGAGCGGATGAGGGAAACCGTGTGAGACATGCCCTCAACGTATCGAAGACGCATCCGGGCACGGGCCCGCGCGCCACGAAGTTAGGAATCCGGAAGTCTAATAGGACGAAAAACCGTGGGGTGACCCGTGCGTCCTGGACACTGTTCCTGATCATTTTATTAGGCCGCTGCCGGGGTGGCGTTGGCTGTTTTTGCCGTGTTGGCGAACGTGGTGAGGGCTTCGGCTGGTGTTTTGTAGCCGAGGCTCTGGTGCCGGCGCCGGGTGTTGTAGTGCCCGATGTATTTCACGACCTCATGGGTCGCCGCGCGGCGGGTGGTGAAGGTGAGCCAGGTGAGTCGTTCGTTCTTGAGTTTGGAGAAGAAGGACTCGGCGACGGCGTTGTCCCAGCACTGCATGTTCGCGCCCATCGAACGGCGGATGCCGTGCTTACCGCAGTACCTCGCGAAGCTTTTCGCCCGGTATTGCGAGCCGTGATCAGAGTGGAAGATCGTCCCGGCCGCGACGTGGCCGCTCGCTCGCGCCCGGTCCAAGGCCCGGATGATCAGGCCCACGGTCTGGCGTTTCCCGGTCGCGTATCCGAGCACCGCCCGCGAAGCCAGATCGATTACCGTCGCAACATAGAGCCACCCCTCACGGGTATGGACGTAGGTGATGTCGCCGACCAGGATCGCTCCTGGGGTGAGGCTGCTGAAGAGCCGGTTCACCAGGTCGACCGGATCAACCTCACGACTGCTGCGCTGGTTGGCTTTCTTGAACGCCGCCTCGGCGAACAGCGGGATCAACCCCAGTTCGCGCATCCGCGCAGCCACCGTTTTACGGTCAACGGCCACACCGTCGGCATGCAGCGCGGCGGTCACTTTGCGATACCCCGCCGACCGCTCCGACGCCGCGAACTCGCAGATCACCAGCGCAGCGAGCTCGTCGCGACGCTGAGCTCTCGGTGAGGGTTCGCGCCCGGCCCAGTCGTAGTAGCCGGACCGGGACACCCCCAGCTTCTCGCACAAATACGACACCGGTAGGTCCGCCTTCAACCGGTCGATCACAACGAACCGTTGTCCTCGCGATCGAGTTCCCGGAAGAAGGCGTTCGCTTTTTTTAGGAACTCCACGTCCCGTTGCAGCCGCGCGTTCTCTTTCTCCAGATCCCGGATCCGTTCTCGTTGCTGCCGGGTCAACGCCCGTTCCGGGTCGATCTTGTTCAGCCGGGCCTGGTTCACCCAGGCCCACAAGGTCTTATCCGAGATGCCCAACTCCGCGGCCACCTGCGTGATCGGCCGCCGCGTCGACGTCACCATCTCGACAGCGTTCCTTCGTTCCTTGTCCGTGAACCTCCGACGGGGACCGGACTTCCTGACTGCTCCCATGATTTCATCCAATCAAATAGGAACACTGTCCGGAAGCACCGGGTCACCCCACCGGATATCTGCCTTTTTTGCGCACTCGTCCTGGTATTCGTGCGTCACACCAGGGGGACGCCCGGTGCGGCTAGCGCAGTTCGCGCCACCAGATGGCGCGCTTGACGCGCTGCACCACGGTCGTCGGCGGTGATTCGTTGTAGCTGTGTGCCAGTTCCTGCCCGGTCAGCTCGTGGATCGCGGCCATGATCTCGTCGGTGGCCTTGCGACGGGCGCGTCCCGAGTCGGCGGTGCCGTGCCCGCTCACGTCGATCGGCTCGCCGAACTTCACGCTGATGCGGCGGATGCGCGGCATCTTCGAACCCACCGGCATGATCTCCTGCGTGCCGATCAGGCCCACCGGCACCACGACGGCCCCCGTGGTGAGCGCCAGCCAGCCCACCCCGGTGCGGCCGCGGTAGAGACGACCGTCCAACGACCGGGTGCCCTCGGGGTAGATGGCGAAGGCGCTGTCGGAGTCGAGGATGTCCTTGCCGGCGTCGAGCGCGTCCTGGGCGGCTTGGCCGGCGCCACGTTCCACGCCGACCGCACCGATCGAGGTGAAGAACTGGCGGGAGACCCAACCCTTGAAGCCGGTGCCGGTGAAGTAGGTGGACTTGGCCAAGAACTGCACGCGCCGCGGTGCGGTGAGCGGGATGACGATGCTGTCGATGAACGACAGGTGGTTGCTGGCCAGGATCACCCGGCCCTCGCGGGGGATGTTCTCCTTACCCGTGATGCGCGGCCGGAAGACCAGGCGCGCGATCGGCGCCATGATGCCGTATCCGAGGAAGTAGACGAACCCGGGCCGCTTGGCCTTGACCGGCATCTCGACGATTTCGTCGGTGGTGGGCACCTGTTCGGCAGGGGCTTCCGGGACGGTTGCGGGTTCGGATGCTGGGTCGTGCTTGGCTCCGGTCACTCAACGACCCTACAGCGCGAGGTAAGTCGCACCGGGCATATATCCGCGGTGCGCCTAGCATGGGGGCGTGCAGCGAATCATCATTCTCGGGTCCACGGGCTCAATCGGAACCCAGGCGCTCGACGTCATCAAAGCCAACCCCACCCGGTTCGAGGTGGTCGGCCTGTCGGCCGGCAGCAACCGAACGTTGTTGGCCGAGCAGGCCGCCGCGTTCAACGTCGACGACACCGCCGTCGGCGCCGCCGAGGCCGAGCAGCTGGTGCGGGATGTCGACGCCGACGTCGTGCTCAACGGCATCACCGGGTCGGTCGGGCTGGGCCCGACCCTCGCCGCACTCAAGGCCGGCCGCACGCTGGCGCTGGCCAACAAGGAATCCCTCATCGTCGGCGGCGACCTGGTCAAGGCGCTCGCCGCCCCCGGCCAGATCGTGCCGGTCGACTCCGAACACTCCGCCATCGCGCAGGCGCTGCGTTCCGGTACCGCCGACGAGGTGCGCCGGTTGGTGCTCACCGCCTCCGGTGGCCCGTTCCGTGGCCGGTCGCGCGCCGAAATGACCGACGTGACCCCGCGCGAGGCCCTCGCGCACCCCACCTGGGACATGGGACTGGTCATCACCACCAACTCGGCCACCCTGGTGAACAAGGGGCTCGAGATCATCGAGGCGCACCTGCTCTTCGACGTGCCGTACGAGAGCATCGACGTTGTCGTACACCCGCAGTCACTCATCCACTCGATGGTCGAGTTCATCGACGGCTCCACCATCGCGCAGGCATCGCCGCCGAACATGCGCTTGCCGATCTCGTTGGGCCTGGACTGGCCGAACCGGGTGGCCGCGGTCGGTGTGCCGATCGACTGGACCACCCCGCACACCTGGACCTTCGAGCCTCTGGACGACGAGGCGTTCCCCGCTGTGGAGCTGGCCAAGCAGGTCGGCCGCGCCGGCGCCACCTACCCGGCGGTGTTCAACGCCTCCAACGAGCAGGCGGTGCTGGCCTTCCACGCCGGCCGGATCGGCTACCTCGACATCGTCGACACCGTGCAGCGGGTGGTGGAGGCCCACGAGGCGCAGGGCGACCTCACCCTCGAGTCCCTCGCCGACGCCGAACGCTGGGCGCGGGCGCAGGCCGACACCATCATCGACACGATCGCCCGCTGACCGGCTGCTACCGGCGGTAGCTGTCGGCCACGGCGACCAGCGCCGCATCCCACGGCGTGGCCGCCACGCCGAGCACCCGCTCGGTCTCGGCGGAGTCGATCACGTACGGTACCTGGAACTGGTAGCTGGACTTGTACACCTCGCGCATCAACGGGCTGGGAATGCCGAGTGAGCGCAGTATCCAGGTGGGGTAGCCGGCCACGGTGCCGTGGCTGCCGTAGCGCGCATTCAGCTGCCCGGCGATGTCGGTGCGGCTGTGGGCGCCGCTCGGCACGTGCCAGAGACGACCCCACGTGCCGGTGTAGTCGGCTGCGGCGATCATCGTTGCGGCGATGTCCGGTACGTAGCTCCAGCTGTGCACCAGATCGGGCCGGCCGACGACTCTGGCCGTCTTAGAGGCCAGGACCGCGCGGAAGAACGCCTGGCCCAAATGCGCGGTCCCGCTCACGCCGGCGCCGAAGTAATCGCTCGCGCGCACCTCCACGGCCCGGATCTCACCCCGCTCGTGCGCATCCCGCACCCGGTGCCAGCCGTCACGGCGAATCAGACCCTTCGATTCGGTCGTGGTCTCGGGGGAATGCTCGGTCATCGGCCCGGCCGGCGACCCGTAGGGGTAGAGGTTGCCCATCACCACCAGGTTGGCGTCCGAGACGGATGCTGCGGCGATCGCCGCTGCGAACACCGGCGGCCACCGGCGCGCCCAATCCGGGTACGGAGGATTGGTGCACAGAAAGATGGTCTGCATCCGCTCGGCCGCGAGGCAGAACGCGACGGGGTCCGACGCGTCGAGCACCCGGGCGATGGCGCCGGGAACTGCGGTGCCGGAGCGGGTGGCGACGGTGACGTCGTCGCCGCGGGCCACGAGCTGGCGGGCCAGTTCTCCGCCGATCCAGCCGGCTCCGACGATGAGGTGCTGGGGCATGGGAACCTCCGAGGAGAGTGGGCCGACGGGGACAGGCTACCGGTCGGATGCCCGGTTCTGCCTCAGCCGGCGCCCTGATCGCCCGTGCCGGGCTCGCCCGGTGTCCCACCGGAGTTGTCGGGCACAACGGGCTCGGTTGTGGGCTCTGGTTCGGGGGTCGGCTCCGGGTCGGGCGTTTCCGGTGGCGATGTCGGCTCGGCCGTCGGCACGGGTTCTGTCGGCGCCGGGCTGGGACTGCCCGTTGGCTCCGGGGTCGGCACGGGCGGCTGGGTGGCCGGGACCTCCGGCTCGGTGCTGGGCTCCGGCGTTTTGGTGGCAGGAGCCGGGGTGCTGGGAACGGTCGGTGTCGCGGGGGTCGCGGCCGTCAGCGCCGCGATCAGGTCAGCGTCGACGAGGGCGATGGCGGCGTTGATCCTCGCGGCCTGAGCCTCGGTGAGCCTGCCGTCTTCGACTGCAGCGGCCAGCGCGGCCTTCAGCCCGGCCACGGCGGACTGCGCGCCCGCATAGTCGCCGGTCGCGGCGGCTGCCGTCACCGAGAGCACGGCGGCCTGTAGCTGCGCTGTCGTGTCGGCCGGCACACCGGGCGTGCTGCTCGTGCACCCCACCAGGGTGCCCGCGACCACGAGACCGGCCGCCATACCGGCGCGGATGCGGCTGCCCAGCGTACTTCGGCGGTGGGTCACGGGTCGACGCTCTCTTGCAGTTGCTCGAGGTGGTCCCCGAGCTGACCGTCGACCGCCGGATACGCCGGCGGCTCCGGGGGCGGGTCCGCGCCGGGAACGACGAACAACACGGCCCCCGCGGTGAGCACAGCCACCAGCACTCCGCTGATGACGAGCGACCACCGGCGGGACGTGCGCGACCGGCGTGGCCGACGCGAGGGGGCCGTGGCCGGCGCCGCTCGCGGATGAAGCGTCGAGGTCGGAACGAAAGGTGCCACTTCACGCTGCAGCGTCGTTGGCAGGTCGAGCGGTCGGGTGGCGCTGTCCTCTTCTCGGACCCCCACAGCTGCCGGCTCGGGGCTGACCGAGGAAACCTCGACCGAAGGAGCGTCGACCGAGGGAACCAGGACGCGCAGCAGGCCGGCTGCCTCGGCGGGTCGCAGCCGATCCTCGGCCTCACGCGCCGTCATCCCGGTGAGCACCGCTCGCCACTCTGCGTCGACCCAGTCGGGAATCTCCGGTTGCCGTTGCAGCCGGGCCATGGCCGACTCGACAGCGGTGCCCGGGTAGCTGTGATTTCCGGTGAGGCACTCGAGCAGCACCAACCCCAACGAGTAGACGTCGGCGGCCGGGCCGACCGGCAGGCCGCCGGCCTGTTCCGGGCTGAGGTAGCCGGCCGTGCCCACCACAGCGCCCGTCTCGGTGCGGTGGGCGGCGTCGAACAGCCGGGCGATTCCGAAGTCGGCGAGCTTGGCGCGAACGACCCTGCCCGGAAAATCCGACGGTGCCAGCAGCACGTTCGCGGGCTTGATGTCACGGTGGGTGATGCCCAGTGCGCCCATGCAGTGCAGGGCCTCACAGAGGTCGGCACCCAGCCTCGCCACCTCGCCGGGATCCATCGGGCCCGCCAGCAGGTGACTACGCAAATCCGTGCCGTCGACGAATTCGGTCACGATGAACGACCGCGGGGCGCCGTCGATCACTTCGACTCCAGCGTCATACAGCGTGACGAGGGCGAAATGATTGAGGTGGGCCAGCACCGCCACCTCGTCGCGGTGCCGCGCGGATCCGGCAACGCCGGCGGCATCGAATCGCATCAGCTTCACGGCGACGGAGCGGCCCAGGGCCAGATCAGAGGCCTGGTAGACCACGGCCATCCCACCCGACCCGATCAATGTGTCGAGGCGGTATCGATTCGCGAGCGTGAGTCCGAGCACAGTATCGGTTCGCGTCGGTTCGCGAATCGGCTCGGTTGAAGTAGTCAGGCGGGCCTCCTGATGTCTGTTGGCAGCAATTCTTTGTCAATGCCCGCCGACAGTCAAGGCCGTCCAGCCCCTACTCGCAGTCGTCCTTCTTCTCGCAGGCTCCGGTTCCGGTTTTGTCGGTGCCGGGCGTTTCGGGTGTGGCCGGAGCCGGCGTTACAGAAGGCGTAGGCGTGTCGATGTCCTCGCTGTCGTCGCTGTCCTCCTCGTCGTTCTTTTTGTCCTTGTCTCTGTCCTTCTTGTCGTCGTCGTTGCCCTCGTCAGGCGTGCTGACAGGCTCTGGCGTCGGCGTCTCCACCGGCACCTCCACTGGGGTGCTCGCAGCGATCGAGGCCGCAAGGTCGGCCCCGACGAGGTCGATGGCAGTCTGGATCTCGGCGGCCCGGGCCGCGGTGACGGCATCTTCGGCCGACGCGGCGGTCAGGGCGGTCTGCACGGTGCCGAGCTCGGTCTGCGCAGTGAGGAAGTCTCCGGCGGCAGCGGCCGAGGTCACCTTGAGGACTCCGTCCTGCAGGTCGGCCGCCGCGGCGGGATCCAGCGCGGCGGTGGTGCCTGCGCAGCCGGTGAGCAGGCTGCCGGCGAGGCCCAGGCCGGCGACGGTCAGGACGAGCCGGGTGCGGATGGTCCGGGTGGCGGTCATGGGTTCACGCTCTCTTGCAGCTGCTGGAGGTGGGTGCCGAGGTCGCCGTCGACCGCGGGATACGTGGGTGCCTCCGGTGCCGGATCGCCCGGTTGCACCAGGAACACCAGCGCGATCACCGCGGCCAGCGCGACGAGCACCCCGATGATCAACGGTCGCCGGCCGACCTTGGGCTGACGACGGGTCGGCCGTTGGCCGGCGGCCGGCACGCTGGCCCCGGCCGGTTGGAACACCGCCGTGCGGTCCAGCGGTGCGGCCGCGTTCAAACGCTCGGTCTTCGCGGTGTGCTCCGCCATGCCTGCGGAGGGGAGCACCCGGGTGGGTTCGTCGCCGGTGGCCGCGGGCAGCCTCTCGGTGGCGGTCAGCGGTGCGGTCTGCAGGGGCGCCGCATTCATGGGTGCAGCGCCGGCCGCCATCAGCTCGGTTGAGTCGTCTGCCGATGCCGGGATTGCCGCGAGGGAGGACTCAGTCGACCCGGCCGGAACGAGTTCGCGCAGGCGCACCGCGGCATCCGCCGAGGTGAGACGGTCGGCCGGCTCGCGGGCGGTCATGCCGGCGAGCACGGCGCACCACTCGGCGCCGAGCTCCGCGGGGAGCTCCGGCTGGCGCTGCAGCCTGGCCATGGCCGATTCGATCGCTGTGCCCGGGTAGCTGCGGGTGGCGGTGAGGCTTTCGAGCAGAACCAGGCCGAGCGAGTACACGTCGCTGGGCGGCCCGATCGGCTGGCCCAGCGCCTGCTCCGGACTGAGGTAGCCGGCGGTGCCGAGCACCGAGCCGGTTCGGGTGAGGTGAGTGGCGTCGAAAAGCCGGGCGATGCCGAAGTCGGCCAGCTTGGCGTGCGAAACTCGGCCGGGAAAATCCGACGGGGCCAGCAGCACGTTGGCGGGCTTGATGTCGCGGTGGATGATGCCCTTCGCGTGCACGTAGTGCAGCGCCTCGGCCAGGTCGGCGCCCATCCGGGCCACCTCGGCGGGGGCCACAGCGCCCTGGTTGATGCGGCTGCGCAGGTCGGAACCATCGACGTATTCCATCACGATGAACGACCGGGTCACGCCGTCGACGTGTTCGGTGCCGGCATCGAACAGGGTCACCAGTGCGAAGTGGTTGAGGCTGGCGAGCACCATGACCTCGCCGCTCTGCCGCTGCGGGCCCGAATCGTCGGCGGTGTCCATTCTGAACAGCTTGAGCGCGACAGTGCGCCCCAGCGCCAGGTCGGCGGCTTCGTAAACGGTGGCCATGCCGCCGGTGCCGATCAGCCTGACCAGACGAAACCTGTCGGCGAGGACCAGCCCGATCAGGCTGTCTGACCGCGACGGATCACGAAGCGGTTCGGTCGGTGCAGACAGGGGGAGCCTCCGGGGCGGTGAATCGGGATGCTGGCGGGTGGGTGGCAAATCTTGCGGATAGCCTGCTGCCGGTCAACGGCCAGCCGACTTGCAGCAAGAGAAGGCTAATCTACCGATGTGGAAACCGTGCTGTTATATATCTTGGGCGTAGCCGTGGTCGTCGTGGGCCTTGCGCTGTCCATCGGCCTGCACGAGATCGGCCACCTGGTGCCGGCCAAGCTGTTCGGGGTCAAGGTCACCCAGTACATGATCGGCTTCGGGCCCACTCTGTGGTCCAAGCGTAAGGGCGAGACCGAGTACGGCGTCAAGGCGCTTCCCCTCGGCGGTTATATCTCGATGATCGGCATGTTCCCGCCCTCGAAGGACGGTGCCGCCCGACCCAACAGCACCGGTTTCTTCAACCAGCTGGTGCAGGAGGGTGAACCCGCCAAGAAGCCCGGCGCCTTGAGCACCATGGTCGACGACGCCCGTCAGGCCAGCGCGGAGACCATCGGTGAGGGCGAAGACCACCGCGCGTTCTACAAACTGCCGGTTTTCAAGCGCATCATCATCATGCTCGGCGGGCCCACCATGAACCTGCTCATCGCGGTGGTGCTCTTCGCCGTGCTGCTCATGGGCTTCGGCACCACCCAGTCCAGCACCACCGTCGGCAGTGTCAGCGCGTGCGTGCTGCCCGCCACCAGCGACCGGCAGACCTGCGCGGAGGGCGACGAGGTCGCACCCGGCGCCGCCGCCGGCCTCAAGCCCGGCGACCGCCTGGTGAGCATCGACGGCGCCGCAATCACCAGCTGGGACCAGTCCACCGAGATCATCCGCGCGTCATCGGGCACGCCCCTGCAGGTGATCGTCGACCGCGACGGTGCCGAGCAGACCCTGGTCATCACCCCGAAACTCACCGAACGCTACGTGACGGATGACGCCAATCAGATCGTCACCGACGCCAACGGCGACCCGCAGACCATTGATGTCGGCTTCGTCGGCATCGGCCCGGCCGGTGAACTCGTGCAGCAGCCCATCACGGCGGTGCTGCCCGCGGTCGGCGAGAACATCTCCGGTGTGTTCCACATGATCCTGAACCTGCCCCAGCGTCTGATCGACGTGGCCAACGCCGCGTTCGGGCCGGGGGAGCGGGACCCGAACGGCCCGATCAGCGTGGTGGGCGTCGGCCGGGTCGCCGGCGAGATCGCCAGCATTGACACCATCCCGTTCAACAGCAAGGCCGCGAGCCTGATCGGCCTGCTCGCCTCGCTCAATATCGCCCTGTTCGTCTTCAACCTGGTTCCGCTGATGCCGCTGGACGGCGGCCACGTCGCCGGAGCCCTGTGGGAAGGCATCCGCCGGTGGTTCGCCAAGCTGTTCAAACGCCGCGACCCGGGCCCCGTCGACACGGCCAAGCTGATGCCGCTGACCTTCGCCGTCGTGGTCGTGCTCGGCGGCATGAGCCTGCTGCTCATCTACGCCGACATCGTCAAGCCGATCAACCTGTTCGGCTGAGCCCACGCCACACCATCGGGGCGTTCGGGAAGGGTTCAGCTTCACGGGATCGCGCACGCGTAAGCTACATTCGTGGCCGCTATAAACCTGGGTACGCCCAAAGTCCCCGTAACTCTCGCTCCCCGACGTAAGTCCCGCCAGATCAAGGTCGGCAAGGTCCTCGTCGGCGGCGATGCGCAAGTCAGCGTGCAGTCGATGACCACGACTCCGACGACGAACATCAACGCGACCCTGCAGCAGATCGCCGAGCTCACCGCCTCCGGCTGTGACATCGTGCGCGTCGCCGTGCCGAGCCGCGACGACGCCGAGGCGCTGCCGATCATCGCCAAGAAGAGCCAGATCCCGGTGATCGCCGACATTCACTTCCAGCCGAGCTACGTGTACGCGGCCATCGACGCAGGCTGCGCGGCCGTGCGGGTGAACCCCGGCAACATCCGCAAGTTCGACGACCAGGTCGCCAAGATCGCCGCTGCCGCCAAGGCCGCGGACGTCTCCATCCGCATCGGCGTCAACGCCGGCTCGCTCGAGCCCAGCATCCTGCAGAAGTACGGCAAGGCCACCGCGGAGGCTCTCGTGGAGAGCGCCGTGTGGGAGGCCAGCCTGTTCGAGGAGCACGACTTCCACGACTTCAAGATCTCGGTTAAGCACAACGACCCTGTGGTCATGGTCAAGGCCTACCGCCTGCTCGCCGAGCGCGGCGACTGGCCGCTGCACCTCGGCGTCACCGAGGCCGGCCCGTCCTTCCAGGGCACCATCAAGAGCGCCACGGCATTCGGCATCCTGCTCGGCGAGGGCATCGGTGACACCATCCGGGTGTCCCTCAGCGCCCCGCCGGCCGAGGAGATCAAGGTGGGCCTGCAGATCCTGCAGTCGCTGAACCTGCGCGAACGCAAGCTCGAGATCGTCTCCTGCCCCAGCTGTGGTCGGGCTCAGGTGGATGTCTACAAGCTCGCCAACGACGTCACCGACGGCCTCGAGGGCATGACGGTGCCGCTGCGTGTGGCCGTGATGGGCTGCGTCGTGAACGGCCCCGGTGAGGCGCGCGACGCCGACCTCGGCGTGGCATCCGGAAACGGCAAGGGCCAGATCTTCGTGCGCGGCGAGGTCATCAAGACCGTGCCGGAGTCCGAGATCGTGCAGACCCTGATCGAGGAGGCCAACCGGATGGCCGCCGAGATGCCGCCCAGCGAAGACTCTCTCGGCGCCCCCGTGGTGACCGTCGGCTCCCGCTAGCCGCACCCGACCCCACCGCCCGCGCCGCAACTGTTGCCGAAGCGGACAATTGCGTCCGGCGTACCGGGTGCAGTTGTCCGCTCGGGCAACAGTTGCCCGTTTTCGAGGCCGGCCCGCGCCGACGGGTGGCCTGCTCGCGCCGTAAAGTAGGTGCGTGCCTATTCGTATGTCGAACTACTTCCTCCGAACCCTTCGCGAAGACCCCTCTGATGCCGAGGTCACCAGCCACCGCCTGCTTGTGCGGGCCGGCTACATCCGTCGTCAGGCGCCGGGCATTTTCGCCTGGCTGCCGCTGGGCCTGAAGGTCAAGGCGAAGATCGAGACCATCATCCGCGAGGAGATGGCCGCCGCCGGGGCCTTCGAGGTGCACTTCCCGGCCCTGTTGCCGCGCGAACCCTACGAGATCACCGGCCGCTGGGACGAGTACGGCGACGGCCTGTTCCGCCTGCAGGACCGCAAGGGCAGCGACCTGCTGCTGGCCCCCACCCACGAAGAGGTCTTCACCCTGATGGTGAAGGACCTCTACAACAGCTACAAGGACCTGCCCCTGTCGATCTTCCAGATCCAGGACAAGTACCGCGATGAGGCCCGCTCCCGCGGTGGCCTGCTGCGCGGCCGCGAGTTCACCATGAAGGACGCCTACTCCTTCGACCACACCGACGCCGGCCTCGAGACCAGCTACCAGGCTCAGCGCGACGCCTACGAGCGCATCTTCACCCGCCTCGGCCTCGAATACGTCGTGGTGCAGGCAGATGCCGGCGCCATGGGCGGTTCCAAGAGCGAAGAGTTCCTGCACCCCACCCCGGTGGGTGAAGACACCTTCGTGCGCTCGGCCGGCGGTTACGCGGCCAACGTCGAGGCGTTCCGCACCCTGGCACCCGAGCCGATCGACTTCGCCGGCTTCCCCGCCGCGCAGGTGCACGACACCCCGGACACCCCCACCATCCAGACCCTCGTCGATTCGGCCAACGCCAACCAGCCGCGCCCGGATGGCCGCGACTGGACCGCTGCGGACACCCTCAAGAACGTTGTGCTCGCCCTCGTGCAGCCCGATGGCAGCCGCGAGATCGTGGTCATCGGCCTGCCCGGCGACCGTGAGGTCGACCTCAAGCGCGTGGAGGTGGCCTTCGCCCCCGCCGAGGTCGAGGCCGCCAACGACGGCGACTTCGCCAAGCTCGACAAGGTCGCCGGCCGCCCCGGCCTGGTCAAGGGCTACATCGGCCCGTGGACTGCCGCCGGCGCGATGCTGGGCGCTGAATCGGCCACCGGCATCCGCTACCTCGTCGACCCGCGCATCGTCGACGGCACCGAGTGGATCACCGGCGCCAACGAGGCCGGCCGCCACGTATTCGGCCTCGTCGCCGGCCGTGACTTCATCGCGGACGGCACCGTCGAGGCCGCGGACGTGCGCGCCGGCGACCCGGCCCCCGACGGCTCCGGCCCGGTGGAGTTGGCCCGCGGCATGGAGATCGGCCACGTGTTCCAGCTCGGCCGCAAGTACGCCGAGTCGCTGGGGCTCAAGGTGCTCGACGAGAACGGCAAGCTCGTCACCGTCACGATGGGTTCATACGGCATCGGCGTCACCCGCGCCCTCGCCGTGATCGCCGAACTCAACAACGACGCGAAGGGCCTGATCTGGCCCGAGGCGGTGGCACCGTTCGACGTGCACGTGATCGCCACCGGCCGCGACGAGATCGTCTTCGAGACCAGCGAGGCCGTGACCGCCATGGTCGAAGCATCCGGTCGCGACGTGCTCTACGACGACCGCCGCAAGGTGTCGCCCGGGGTCAAGTTCGGCGATGCCGAGCTGATCGGCATCCCCACCATCGTGATCGTGGGCCGCGGCGCGGCCGACGGCATCGTGGAGCTGTGGGACCGCCGCTCGGGCGAGCGCACCCAGGTGGCCGTTACGGAGCTGGCCGCCCACTTCGCCTAACCCGCAATCGCGAAAGCGGTCATCCGGTTGCCTCAGCGACGCTGAAGCAACCGGATGACCGCTTTCGCGCGCCGGTGTGGTTAGAGTCGGGCGAAGCGGGCCCTGAAGAAGCAGTAGATGCCGTATGCGATCAGGCCCAGGCCGACCAGCACCAGGATGGCCACCCCGAACGGCAGGGCGGCGAGCGAGCGCAGCGCCCCGTCCAGGCCGGTCGACTGGCTCGGGTCGACCGTGAAGCCTGCCACGATCACCAGGATGCCCACAACACCCACGGCGATGCCCTTGGCGATGTACCCGGCCACGCCGAGGCCCACCGTCACAGTGCCCAGGGTGCCGGCGGGCACGGCGAGGTCCTCGGTGAACTTCTTCGCAACACCCTTGTAGACGAAGTATCCGCCGATCACCAGAATCGCGAGCCCGGCAATCATGAGCAGCACCGGCCCGCCGGGCAGGGCGAGCACGGATGCGCTGGCCGACGCCGTGCTCCCCGATGAGTCCGCCGACCCCGTCAGTGCCACGGTCAGGGCCGTGCCGGCCACGAACAGGTACGCCACACCCTTGCCGATCTCCTTAAGCCGGTGCGCCCAGACCTTCTTCGGATCGGTGCCCGGCACCAGGAAAGCCTGCAGAACCTGCCAGAGGCCCAGCGCCGTCAGGCCGACGACGATGATCCAGATGACGAAGACACCGCCGGGGGACTGGGCGAGTTGGCCCAGGGCGCCGGACTGATCGGCGCTCTCACCGCCGGCACCGACAGCCAGCCCGATCGCGATGGCGCCGATCAGGCCATGCAGCAGGCCGTTGACCGCATAGCCGGCCTTGGCCAGGGTCTTCAGGTGCGGGTTGTTACCGGCGCTCTGCGCGGCATGACCGGCCGAATTGGCGGCGGACTCTGCATTGGATCGAGTAATCATCGGGATAGCGTAACCGCGCAGGCTGCTGCGCGCACCAGAGCGCCTCGGTGAGTCCTTGCGGGTACCACCCGGGCGGGTGACGGGCGCGCTGGGATTCCGGTACCGTAGGGAGAAGCCCGCTGCGCGGTTTCGCGGCGGCAAGATCTGAATAGAGGAGGCCGGCCATGGACATCGACCTCAGCGTGTTGCGGCTGATGGAGCGCGAGAAAGAGATTCCCTTCGAGGAACTCGTGCAGATCATCGAGCAAGCAATTCTGACGGCCTACCTCAAGCACACCCACCAGGGTGAGCCGCTGAAGCAGGCTGCGGAAGAAGAACCCGGAGCTCGCGTCGTACTCGACCGCAAGTCCGGTCACGTCGACATTTACATTCCTGAGCACGACGAAGAGGGCAACATCATCGGCGAGGCCGTTGACAACCCCGACGACTTCGGTCGCATTGCCGCATTCGCGGCCAAGCAGGTCATCAATCAGCGTCTGCGCGACATCGCGGATGACGCGGTGCTCGGCGAATTCAAGGGCCGCGAAGGCGAGATCGTCGCCGGCGTGATCCAGCAGGGCCCCAACCCCCGCATGATCCACGTCGACCTCGGCACCATCGAGGCGATCCTTCCCCCCGAGGAGCAGGTGCCCGGCGAAAGCTACGTGCACGGTTCGCGCATCCGGGTGTATGTCACGGCCGTCGGCCGCGGCATGAAGGGCCCGCAGATCACCGTCTCGCGCACCCACCCGTCGCTCGTGCGTCGGCTGTTCGCGCTGGAGGTCCCCGAGATCGCCAGCGGTGTCGTGGAGATCGTGTCGCTGGCCCGCGAAGCCGGCCACCGTACCAAGATCGCCGTGCGCGCCACCGAGCCCGGTGTCAACGCCAAGGGTGCCTGCATCGGCGAGCTCGGCCAGCGCGTGCGCGCGGTGACGTCGGAGCTCAACAACGAGAAGATCGACATCGTCGACTACTCGCCGGACCTGGCCACCTTCGTGGCCAGCGCGCTGTCGCCCGCCAAGGTCACCAGCGCTTACGTCATCGACGAGTCGATCAAAGCAGTTCGGGCCCTCGTGCCCGACTACCAGCTGTCGCTCGCGATCGGCAAGGAGGGTCAGAACGCCCGCCTCGCCGCCAAACTGACCGGCGCAAAAATCGACATCCAGCCGGACAGCATTCTGGAGGACGACGAATAGGGGGTACGATGGATCCCGTTAGAACGTGCATTGGATGCCGTTCCCGCGCCTCACGCTCCTCACTTCTGAGGATCGTCGCCCAGAATTCGGACCTGGTGGTTGATGAAACCGCCACCCTCCCTGGGCGAGGCGCGTGGATTCATCCCACCATCGCGTGCTTCCAGGAGGCCGTGAGGCGGCGCGCTTTCGGGCGTGCTCTTCGAGTGACCAGCCCCCTGGACGCAAAACAACTAGAGAACAGGCTGACTTGGCTAATGGATAACTAATGAGCGGCTCGAAATGAGAACCGTCCGTTACTAACGGTCTGCCCCTTTCCGGGTGCAGGCCCGGAACAGGAGAATTGTGGCTGCGAAACCACGCGTACACGAGATCGCAACTGAACTCGGTGTCGACAGCAAGGTAGCCCTTGCGAAATTGAAAGAGATGGGCGAGTTCGTCAAGGGACCGTCTTCCAGCGTTGAACCCCCCGTTGCCCGCCGTCTGCGTGCAGCACTCGAGGCCGACGGAGTCGCCACCGGCGGCGCCGCTGCCACCCCGGCGGCCCCTGCCGCCGCCGCGAAGCCCGCGTCGACCACCACGGCCAAGCCCGGTGGCGCACGTCCGTCCCCGGCACGTCCCGCCGCACCGGTGCCCGCACCCGTCGTCGAGGCTCCTGCAGTGGATGCACCGCCGATGCCCGCCGCGCCGCTCACCGTAGCGGAGCGTCAGGCCGCAGCGACCGAGAAGGCCGCCGCTGCCGAAAAGGCTGCAGCGACCGAGAAGGCCGCCGCCGAGTCCGGCACCGCCGCGACCGAGAAGACGACCACCGAGGCAGCCACACCGGCCGCCAAGGCTGACGGCGACGCGGCTCCGACCGCCAAGCCCGGCGGCAGCGTCCCGCGTCCGGGAGCCCGTCCGGGCAACAACCCGTTCGCCAGCAACCAGGGCATGGGCAAGACTCCCACCCCGCGTCCGGGCAACAACCCGTTCGCGAGCGCGCAGGGCATGGGACAGCGTCCGCCGTCCACGTCCTCGCCCAGCAACATCCCCCGCCCCGCCGCACCCCGTCCCGGCGCCCCGCGTCCGGGCGGACCCGGCCAGGCACCCCGCCCGACCGGCTTCGGCCAGCGTCCGGGTGGCTTCCAGCGTCCCGGTGGCGCTCCGGGCGGCGCCGGTGGCGCACGCCCCGGCTTCACCCGCCCCGGCGCACCTGCCGGTGCCCCCGGCTTCGGCCCGCCCCGCCCCGCCGGTGGCGGCGGCGCCGGTGGTCGTGGCCGTGGTCCCGGCGGTGGAACCGCTGGTGCGTTCGGTCGCGGTGGCGGCAAGAACAAGGCGCGCAAGTCGAAGCGGACGAAGAGGGCCGAGTTCGAGCTGCGCGAGGCTCCGTCGCTGGGTGGCGTCAGCGTCCCCCGTGGCGACGGCGGAACCGTGGTGCGTCTGCGCCGCGGTGCCTCGATCACCGACTTCGCCGACAAGATCGACGCGAGCCCGGGCAACCTGGTCACCGTGCTGTTCCACCTCGGTGAGATGGCAACGGCAACGGAGTCGCTCGACGAGGCCACATTCGACGTTCTGGGCAGCGAGCTGGGTTACAAGATCCAGATGGTCTCGCCCGACGACGAGGACCGCGAGCTGCTGCTCGCCTTCGACATCGACATCGACCAGGAGCTGGCCGACGAGACCGACGAAGAGCTCGAAGTTCGTCCTCCCGTCGTCACCGTCATGGGTCACGTCGACCACGGTAAGACCGCGCTGCTTGACGCCATCCGTAACGCCAAGGTCGCTGCCGGTGAAGCCGGTGGCATCACCCAGCACATCGGTGCCTACCAGGTCGTCACCGAGCACGAGGGCAAAGAACGCGCCATCACCTTCATTGACACCCCCGGTCACGAGGCGTTCACCGCCATGCGTGCTCGTGGTGCGCAGGTCACCGACATCGCGATCCTCGTGGTCGCCGCCGATGACGGCATCATGCCGCAGACGATTGAGGCACTCAACCACGCACAGGCCGCCAACGTGCCGATCGTGGTCGCGGTGAACAAGATCGACAAGGCCGGTGCGAACCCGCAGAAGGTGCGCCAGCAGCTCACCGAATTCGGTCTCGTCGCCGAAGAGTACGGCGGAGACGTCATGTTCGTCGACGTGTCAGCTAGGAACAAGGTCGGCATCCAGGAAATCCTCGACGCCGTCCTGCTCACCGCAGACGCCGGACTCGACATGCGCGCCAACCCGAACAAGGATGCCCGCGGTGTGGCCATTGAGGCCAAGCTCGACAAGGGCCGCGGTGCAGTCGCCACGGTGCTCATCCAGTCCGGAACGCTGCACGTCGGCGACTCGATCGTTGCCGGTACCGCTTACGGCCGCGTTCGTGCGATGGCCGACGAAAACGGCAACGCCGTTCTCGCCGCCACGCCGTCCCGTGCCGTTCAGGTGCAGGGCCTCTCGAGCGTTCCCCGCGCCGGTGACACCTTCCTTGTTATCGAGGAAGACCGCACCGCGCGTCAGATCGCCGAGAAGCGCGAAGCCGCCGAGCGCAACGCCCTGCTGGCCAAGGCCCGCAAGCGCATCAGCCTCGAGGACTTCACCCGTGCACTCGAAGAGGGCAAGGTGGAATCGCTCAACCTCATCATCAAGGGTGACGTTTCCGGTGCCGTTGAGGCCCTGGAAGAGTCGCTGCTCAAGATCGAGGTCGACGACTCCGTTCAGCTGCGCATCATCCACCGTGGTGTCGGTGCGGTCACGGAGAGCGACGTCAACCTCGCCACCGTCGACAACGCCATCATCATCGGCTTCAACGTTCGCCCCGACACGAAGGCGCGCGAACGTGCGGCTCGTGAAGGCGTGGACGTGCGCTTCTACTCCGTCATCTACAACGCACTCGAGGACATCGAGTCTTCCCTCACCGGAATGCTCAAGCCCGAGTTCGAAGAAGTGCAGAGTGGTATCGCCGAGATCCGCGAGGTCTTCAGCTCGTCCAAGTTCGGAAACGTCGCCGGTGTCATCGTGCGCTCGGGAACGATCACACGAAACGCCAAGGCGCGGGTCATCCGCGACGGCATCGTGGTGGGCGACAACCTGGCCATCGAGTCGCTGCGTCGCTTCAAGGATGACGTCACCGAGGTTCGTACGGACTTCGAGGCCGGTATCGGTCTTGGTAAGTTCAACGACATCCAGATCGGCGATGAGATCGAGACGATCGAATTGAAGGAAAAGCCGCGTAGCTAAAAGCTAGGTGGCAAGGGGTCTCCGCTCGATCCCCCCTAAAAAGGGAAGAGCGGGGACCCCTACCCCGATTCCCTTTTTAGGGGGGATCGAGCTCCGCCCCGGTCCCCGAAAAGCCATCCGTCAATACGATGGCGGGGGGAGGGCTTAAGAGCGTTAAGTAGTACCCCGAAATTTTTAGGTTTATAGGAGTTCGACATGGTAGATCCGGCACGCGCTAGGAAGATGGCGGACCGCATCAAGGTCATCGTGGCCAAGCGGCTCGAACGCGGCATCCGCGACCCGAGGCTCGGCTTTGTGACCATCACCGACGTCAAGGTCACCGGCGACCTTCAGCACGCCTCGGTGTTCTATACCGTCTACGGCTCCGAAGACGAGCGCAGGGACAGCGCCGCGGCCCTCAAGGCTGCCACCGGCATGTTCCGCAGCGAAGTGGGCAAGAACATCACCGCCCGCTTGACGCCGTCGATCGAGTTCATCGCCGACGCCATCCCGGAGAACGCCGCCCTCATCGACGACCTCCTCCGTGAGGCCCGCGAACGCGACACCCAGGTGGGCGAGATGGCCCGCTCGGCCGTGTACGCCGGCGACGAAGACCCCTACGTCAAGCCGCGCGAATACGTCGAAGACGACGAGGATGACGACGACTCCGACGAGGACGAGGCGGAGACGCCTCCGGCACACAGCGGCCGTCACGCCGCACCCACGGAGCCCGACGCTCTGTAACCTGCTGCGCACCATCCCTCGAAGCCTCCGGCCGCCCCACGGGCGCCGGAGGTTGCGTGCGTGTGACATATAACGGAACACCCGGCCTCTTTTTGAGAAATCCCCGGTGACCGCGCCCATTTACTTCTAGGCTCGACGCATTCGTCCCATCCAGAAGGAGTTGTCATGGTCGCATCCCAGCAAACCGCCGCACGTGTCGCGGGCGTTCCCCTGTCCCAGCCGTATTACGGCGCCCCGATCGCGGTAGCGGTGAGGCGCTTCTTCAGCAAGTACGCCACCTTCTCGGGCCGGGCCAGCCTCAGCGAGTACTGGTGGTGGGCGCTGGTGAACTACGCCGTGCTCTTTGTGCTCGGTATCCTCGCGCTCGTGGCCGGCGGCACCCCGCAGGTGTCCGTGGACGGCACGGTGGCTCCGCCCGCCGGGGGAGCAATCGTGGTGGTGCTCATCATCACCGCGTATTCGCTGGCCACGATCATTCCGGGGCTGGCGCTCACGGCCCGGCGGCTGCACGACGGCAACTTCTCGGCGTGGTTCATCCTCATCGCCCTGATTCCCGGCATCGGCGGACTGATCCTCTTCATCCTCACCCTGCTGCCGTCGAAGCCGGAAGGCGCACGGTTCGACCAGGGTTCGCCTCAGTACAGCTGAGCACACGAACCCCAGCACAATATGAAGACCCCGTGGCCGGTGCCACGGGGTCTTCTTGGTGGATCGGCCGGCCTGGGTCAGGCCTCGGTGGCTGCGACGGTCCAGCTGGCGGAGTGGGAGGTGCCGGGGGCCAGCAGCACCAGGTCTTCGCCGGTGGAGAAGGCATTCGGCGGGCAGGTCATCGGCTCGACGGCCAGGCCGATCCGGCTGCGCTCCGGTGCCGGGCGGTCAGCGGTGTGCACCTGCAGCCAGGGCAGCTCGGCGCCGAAGCTCATGCGCACGCCGGTGCCGGCCGGGCTGGTCACGGTGACGCTCGCGGATGCTTCCGCACCGCGCGCGATCGCGGTGAAGGCGTGGTCGATGAAGGTGTCACCGATGGCCCGGGGAGTGCGGAAGTCGAACTCCGGGGTGGTCTCGACCGGGACGGTGGCCACGGGGCTGAGCCGGTCTGGGGTCACCGTGAGGTAGCTGGCCGCCGGAAACTCGAGGGTCCAGTCATCGACGGTGCCCGGCCCGGCCACGAGGTAGGGGTGCGGCCCGGTGCCGTACGGTGCGGTGGCGGTGCCGCGGTTCTCGGCGGTCACCGTGGTGGTGAGGCCGTCGTCGGCCAGGCTGTACGTGGCCAGGAGGGCGATGCGGTGCGGGTACCCGTCGCTCGGCACGATGGTGGTGCCGAGGGTCACGGAGTCGGCGGAGCGGGCCTGCAGGCTCCAGTCGGCCCAGCAGACCAGGCCGTGCAGGGCGTGCGAGCGGCTGGGTTCGGTGAGCGGAAGCTGGTAGTCGAGGCCGTCGAAGGTATAACTGCCGTCGACCACGCGGTTGGGCCATGGCGCGAGCACGGCGCCCCGGTAGCCCGGACGCACCTCGTCGGCGTCGAACGGAACGACGAGGTGACGACCGTGCCAGGTGAGCAGGCGCAGGCTCGCACCGACGCTGGCGATGGTGGCCGAGTAGCCGTCGTGGTTGATCGTGTACTGCAGCCCGGAGAGCGGCGGCACGGACGCATCCGTGGGAGTGGTGGTGGTGGCGACGGCGTCAGTCATGGGACAGAACTCGTTTCAGGTAGGCGTTCTCGAAGCGTCCGTCGGGATCGACCCTGTGCACGTGCGCCGCGAAATCATCGAGGCGCGGATAGGCGCGGCGGAGAGCCGCCGGGGACATCGTGGCGACCTTGCCCCAGTGCGGGCGCGGCGCGAATGGTTCCAGGGTGTGCTCGATGAGGGGCAGCACCGTGCGGATCTCGGCCGGGAGCGGTTTCCAGGTGAAGTGGATGGCGAGCGAGTCGCGGGCGTAGCTCGGGCTGAGCCAGGCGGTGTCTGCGGCCACACTGCGCAGCTCGGAGATGTGCAGCAGCGGTGCGATCCGGTCACCGATCGCGCGCAGGGCGGTGATCGCGGCAACGGCGTGCTCGGCCGGAATGAGGTATTCGGACTGGATCTCTTCACCGTGGCTGGGCTGGAACTCGCTCCGGAAGTGCGCGAGGCGCTCGTTCCACGGTCCGGGCTCGCGCAACTGCCCCGTCACGCTCTCGGCGGTGACGCCGGGCAGCGGGTGCAACGCCACCATGGCCTCGGTGGCGCCGAGAGCGGCGAGGTCCAGCTCGGGGCCGTCCACATCCAGCCGGCGCTTGGACCAGACCTGGTGTGTGTTCTCACCCCGGAAGGTGGTGAACACGCTGACGCTGTAGCCGCTGGCCATGATGGCGGCCCAGTTCGCCAGGGCCGCGGTCCAGGACAGTCGCTCGTGCACGTACTGGGAGATCTGGAAGTGCGGCTGCACCCTCAGGGTCACCGCGGTGACGATGCCGACGGCACCCAGGCCCACCACGGAGGCGGCGAAGTCCTGGTCGTGATCCCGCACGATTTCGACCTGCCCCGAGGCGCGCACGATCTCCAGCGCCACGACCGAGGACGCCAACGACCCGTTGCGCACGCCGGAGCCGTGGGTGCCGGTCTGGATGGCGCCGGCGACCGAGATGTGCGGCAGGGACGCGAGGTTCGGCAGGGCCAGGTCGTGTTCGGCGAGGTATGCGCCCACCTGGGCGTAAGTGCTTCCCGCGCCCACCCGCACGCTCACCGCTGCGCCGTCGTCACCGAACTGGAGCGACGGTTCGATGTCCAGCCGGTCGAGGGCGATCAGGGTGCCGACGCTGTCGGCGATCGTGGAGAAGGAATGCCGGGAGCCCAGGGCCTTGATCTGCCCGGCCCCGGCGTCGACCGCCGCGACGATTCGGGAGACCTCTTCGGTCGTCGTCGGGTGCCTGATGTCGTCCGTTGAATACTCGACGTTGCCGGCCCAGTTCTTCATTGAAACCATTTCTGTTGGAGAGAGCGTGGGGGTTTTCACCCCTGCGAAAGAGCGTACCGCCCGGGTTCGACGAGTACGGCGAGACCGTCGGCGAGGAGCCCGGCCAGGGCCCTGTCGCGCTGCACGGCATCCGGCCACACGGTGTCGATCTCAGTGGCGGTCACCGGATGGTGCGTGGCCCGCAGTTCGGCCATGATCAGTCCGCGCACCTGCCGGTCGCTGCCCTCGAACTTCTTCTGCACGGCCTTCTTCGGTCCCGCGTAGGCCGGGTAGCCGGCCGCACGCCAGCCGCAGGCATCCCGGATCGGGCAGTTCTCGCACCGCGGGCTGCGGCTGGTGCACACGATGGCGCCCAGCTCCATGATGGCCGCGTTGAAGACCGCCGCCGCGACGGGCTCGGCGGGCAACAACGCCGACATCGACTCGAGGTCCCTGCTGCGGCTGGGCGGTGCGGGTTCGGCCTGCCCGGCCACAGCCCTGGCGATCACCCGGCGGGTATTGGTGTCGACCACCGGATGCCGGTGGCCATAGGCGAAGACCGCCACCGCCCTGGCCGTGTAATCACCGATTCCGGTGAGGGCCAGCAGGTCGTCCACGTCCTCCGGCACGATGCCGCCGTGCCGTTCCACGATCTGCACGGCAGCGGCGTGCAGCCACAGTGCTCGGCGCGGGTAGCCCAGGCTCGCCCAGGCCCGAACGGCCTCGCCGGGCGGTACGGAGGCCAGGTCGGCGGGTGTCGGCCAGCGTTCGAGCCATTCCTCAAGACGCGGGATGACCCGGCTCACCGGGGTCTGTTGCAGCATGAACTCGCTCACCAGGGTGCCCCAGGCGCTGAAACCGTCGCGCCGCCAGGGCAGGTCGCGGGCGTTGTCGTTGAACCAGTCACTGATGCTGTGGCTGAGGGCGGGGCCGGCGGGCGCTGCGCCGACAATGGCACCGTCGACGGGGGCAGCGCTGTGGACTGTGACGTTCATCGGTTCTAACCTAGGCTCGATTCATGAAGCTCGTTTCCACTCCCCGCGTCGAGTACCTGCGTACCCTCTCGTCCGAGATCCTCAATCTGAACGGCCGGGGCCGGGTGATCGTGGCGGTGGACGGCGCCGACGCGGCCGCCCGCACGGCGTTCGCCGACGATCTGGCCGCGGTGCTCGACGAAGCCGACAAGCCCACCTACCGGGCGTCGCTGCGCTATTTCCAGCGATCCAGGGAAGACGTCGGCCGGTTCGGCGCCGACTCCCCGGAGCGCTTCTTCCGGCACGGTTTCGACTATTCCGCGCTGCGCCGGGTCTTGCTCGAACCGTTCCGGCTCGGCGGCAGCACCGGCTTCGTCACCCAGGTCTTCGACCCCGACCGCGACAGCTGGATCGAACCGACCTGGACCACGGCTCCGGCGGACGCGTTCCTGGTCATCGACGGCGAATTCATCAACCGCAGTGAGCTGAGGGACGCCTGGAACTACCGCATCCTGCTGGAGAGCGAGGCGACCTCGGAGGCGGACTACCTCTACCAGAAGGAGGAACGCCCCCGGCAGGTGGCGTCGGCCGTGATCGACCTCAGTGAACGGCACCGCCCCCAGCGGGTGTTCAGCGACTCCTGCTGAACCGTGCCAGCACGTCGGCGGGGCTGAGGAACGTCCCGCGTTCCTCCACCTCGTGCACCAGGGCGGTCAGCCGGCCGTTCACCGGGGCCGGAACGCCGGCGGCAGCGGCCTCACGCACCACTACGCCGTTGAGGTGGTCCACCTCGGTGCGTTGGCCGCGGGTGATGCTTTGCAGGGTGGAGCCCAGATTGGGCACCCTGCCCATGCGGGCACGCATCCGCAGCGGCACCACCTGGCCCGCCCACGCCGGCAGCAGCGAGAAGATCCGCAACCGGCGGTCGCCGAGCGCCTGCATGGCACCGAACCGGATGCCGCGGCGTTTGCCCACCCGCACGGCCTCGCGCATGCTCAGCGTCAGCACCCGGCGCAGGCCCCGGTGGGCGACGACGGCCTGCACGCTCAGCCCGGTGATCGCGGGCAGCGCGTTGAGCATGTTCACGACAAGTTTGGTCCACTGGGCGCCGACGAAATTGTCGATGGCCTGGCAGGGCACCGCCTCGGCGAGCACGGCCTGCCAGCGCCGGGTGGCCGCGTCGGCCGGCCCCGTGCCCCGGCCGAGATAGGTGGGCGCGACGGTGGTGACCGTGACCAGGCCGGGTTGGGTGTAGTTGGCCGCGATGATCGAGAGGGCGCCGAAGCAGTCAGAGCGGGGGAGCAGCCGCCGGGCGGTCTCGACCCCGTCGAGGCCGTTCTGCACCACGATCACCGCGGCGCCGTCGAGCACGGCGGCGTTGTCGGCGATCGCGGCCTCGGCATCCTGCGCCTTGGTGCAGACCAGGGCGAGATCGGGCGTCTCGACCAGCCGTTCGAGGGCGGCGGGATGCGCCGTTGCCGGGCCGAACCCGCCCACGAGCCGGATGCCGCGCTCGCGGATCACGGCCAGCCCGGCGCCGCGCGCGGTGACGGTCACCTCGTGGCCGGCCGCGCTGAGCAGAGTGGCGAAGGTTCCGCCCAGGGCGCCAGCGCCGATCACAGCAATTCGCATGACCTCAGCCTAGAAGCCCCGGCCGGGCCACCTTGACTACCCGCGAACGAGGAGGGCGTCCGAGCGAACCGGTACGGGCTGCGGTGCCTGATCGACCCGACGACCTGACGGCAGCGCCAGCGCGATCACCGCCGCGACGGCGAGCACCCCGGCGCCGACCAACACGGCGGGCACCGCGGCATCCACGTACCCGGTGGGGGTCAGCGTGCCGCCGTTGCCGGTGAACACGGCGGTGAGCACCGCGACGCCCAGCGCCACACCGATCTCGCGGAAGGTGGAGTTGGTGCCGGACGCCTTGGCATGGTCGTCGGGAACCATATTGGCCAGCACGGCGGTGGAGCTCGGCGCGAAGACCAGTCCCATGCCGAGCCCGGCCAGGATGAACGCGCCGACCAGCTCGCCGTATTCGACGTCGGCCGACATCTTGAGGGCGAGCCAGACCATCGCGATCGCGAGCAGGGCCAGCCCCAGCACGATCGGCAGCCGCGTTCCGGTTCTCGGGCTGAGCATCCCAGTCAACGGGGCCACGATCATGGGAGCCAGCGTCCACGGCATCGTCATCACACCGGCTTCGAGCGGACTGTGGCCCTGCACGATCTGCAGGAACTGGATGAGGATGAAGATCGACCCGAAGATGCCGAAGCTGAAGGTGATCCCGACCAGGTTCGCGACCGTGAAGCTGCGGTCCCGAAACAACCGCAACGGCAACAGGGGTGCGGATGCCCGACCCTCCCACCAGACGAAGGCCAGCAGGAGCGCTCCGCCGCCGATGAGCGCCGCGAGCACCTCGGTGCTGCTCCAGCCGGCTTCGTTGCCCCGCACGATTCCGTAGACGATTCCGAAGACCCCGCCGCCGGCCAGCACCAGGCCCACCACATCGGCGCGCAGCCGGGCGCCGAAGCTATTGGGCAACGCCACCAGCACCAGGGGGACCGACAGCAGGCCGAGCGGAACGTTCAGCCAGAAAATGGCTTCCCAGTTCCACCCTTCCACCACGGCGCCACCGATGAGCGGGCCGAGGGCCACACCGAGGCCGGCGATGCCGCCCCAGATGCCGATGGCCGCTGGCCGGAAGCGGTCGGCGACCGACCCGACGAGCAGGGTGAGGGAGAGTGGCATGAGCGCGGCGGCGCCCACGCCCTGTAGCGCACGGGCGGAGATCAGCATCCACGGTTCGACGCTCATGGCACAGAGCGCCGATGCGGCGGTGAACACCGCGATGCCGGCCAGGAACACGGTCCGGCGCCCGAAGCGGTCGCCGATTGCGACGGCCATCAACATGAACGTGGCAAAGCTGAGGGAGTAAGCGTTCACCACCCACTGGAGTTCTTCGATTGTCGCCGAGAGGTCGGTGTTGATCACCGGCAGGGCGCTGGTGACCACGAGGTTGTCGAGGGTGGCCATGAACATGGGCAGTGACGCGGCGACGACGGCAAGCCAGACGGGAACCCGGCCGAGGCGCTTGCCGGGCGGGGTGAGGGTGGCGGTCATGGGAGGTCCCTTCGGGAACGGAGCCAACGAATGTTGTAATTGAATGATTACAAAACAGGAGACTAGTAATCGACTGATAACCTGTCAAGTGTGAACGAGACATCCGGCACCGCAGCCGCCCAGCCCACCGAGCGCATTCCCGCCGCGGAACGACGCGAGCAGATCCTGGCCGCGGCCAGCGTGGTCTTCGGTGAGCGCGGCTATTCCGGTGCGACAACCGACCAGGTGGCCAAGGTGGCCGGCATCAGCCAGCCCTACGTGGTGCGCATGTTCGGCACCAAGGAGAACCTGTTCCTCGAGGTGCTGGCCAGGGCGCTCGAGCGCCTGGTCGCCGGCTTCAGGCAGATCATCGCCGAACCACGCGAGCACGGCGAGGACGAGATGGAGCTGCTGGCCGCACGGCTCGGCGGCGCCTACGTGGACCTCATTGAAGATCGCGGCATACTGCTCTCGCTCATGCAGGCCTTCATCAGCGGGCACAACCCGGTCGTCGGCGCCAAGGCCAGGGCCGGGTTCCTCGAGATCTACCGGATGCTGCGCGACGAGGCCGGCTTCCCGCCGGACGCCATCCGCGGGTTCCTGGCCGACGGGATGCTGTTCAACACGCTCCTGGCCATCCGGCTGCCCGACATCTTCGACGAGGACCCCGACGCCGAGGAACTCATGCGGTGCACGTTCCGTGGCAAGCTCGACCTGGTGCTCGGCGCCACAGCCGCCGAAGCCGCAGCAGATGCCTGACCCCAGCTAAGAAGGATTTCCAGTGAACGCCCCACGCCGCAAGCCCGGCAGCACGACCAGCGGCCTCGTGCTGATCGACAAGCCCCAGGGCTGGACCAGCCACGACGCCGTCGCGCGCACCCGCCGCCTGGCGAACACCCGCAAGGTCGGCCACGCCGGCACCTTGGACCCGATGGCGACGGGCCTGCTGATCCTCGGCATCAACAGCTCCACCCGGCTGCTCACCTACGTGGTCGGCCTCGATAAGGAATACCTGGCCACCATCCGGCTGGGCGCCGCGACGACCACCGACGACGCCGAGGGGGAGGAGCTCACCCGCGCGCCCGCCGAGGTCGTCGACGCCGTGACCGCTGAGGCAATCGCCGCGGGCATCCAGGGCCTGACCGGGGACATCAGTCAGCGACCCAGCGCTGTGAGCGCCATCAAGGTGGACGGCAAACGCGCCTACGCCAGGGTGCGTGCCGGCGAGGACGTCGAACTGCCCGCCCGTCCCGTCACCGTGAGCGAGTTCGAACTGCTCTCCAGCACCCCGGTCGACGGGTTCCGCGACCTCGAGGTGCGCGTCGTGTGCTCCTCAGGCACCTACATCCGGGCGCTGGCCCGCGACCTCGGCGCGGGCCTCGGCGTCGGCGGCCACCTCACCAGCCTCCGCCGTACCCGCATCGGCCCGTTCGGCATCGACGCCGCCGACCCGCTCGACCGGCTCGATGTGGCCCGCGCCCTGATCGGCCCGGCGGATGCCGCGAGCCGGCTGTTCGGCCGGCTCGATCTGAGCGAGCAGCAGGCCATCGACCTCGGCCACGGCAAGCGCATCGACGCGCCCGTCGGCACCGGAGACGCCGGACCGATCGCCGCCATCAGCCCGAACGGCAGCCTCATCGGCCTCGTCGAGTACCGCGCCGGCCAGGCCAAGTCGATCGTCAATTTCCCGCCAGACGAACCCGCCGACGGCCCCGCCGTCACGGAGGACGCCTCGTGATCGAGTGGTTCACCTACCTGCAGCTGGCGATCGCCACCGCTGCCGGCCTGCTCTGCCTGGGCCTGGGGCTGGCCGGCCGCAAGCCCACCGACGTCAGCATGGGGGCGACCCTGCTCGTCGAGGTGCTCCTGATCGTGCAGCTCGTGGTGGCCCTGGTTGCGCCGCTCACCGGCAACCAGGCCACCGGCAGCCTGCTGGAGTTCTACACCTACCTGGTCAGCGCCATCCTGCTGCCGATCGCTGGGGGAGTGTGGGCGCTCATCGAACGCAGCCGGTGGAGCACGGTGATCCTCGGGGTGGTCTGCCTGTCGGTGGCTGTCATGCTCTACCGGATGCTGCAGATCTGGACAGTGCAGGGCGTCTGAGCCGTGCGGCACGACCGGCACCGTTCGGCCCGGAGATGCTGCGATAATTACTGAGCGATGAATGATCTCAAGACCGACTCCGGAGACAACGCCACCGGTACGACGACTCCCGGCCGGGTGACCGGCATTGGGCGGGTGCTGATCATGGTCTACGGCGTCCTCGCCCTCGCCGCGACCGGCCGGTCCTTTGTACAGATCGTCGGGAAGTTCGACGAGGCCCCGCTGGCGTACACCCTCTCGGCCCTCGCCGCGGTGGTCTACATCGTCGCGACCATCGCCCTGATCAAGCGCGGACGCGCCTGGTATCGGATCGCCTGGGTCACCATCGGCTTCGAACTGCTCGGTGTTCTCGTGATCGGCACCCTCAGCCTGGTCGACCCGCAATTGTTCCCGCACGACACAGTCTGGTCGGTGTACGGCCGCGGCTACCTGTTCATCCCGTTGGTGCTGCCGATCCTGGGCATGTGGTGGCTGGCCCGCCACGCGCCGGAGCGCACCGACCGGAACGGCGTCCCGGCATGACCGGCGCCCAGGCTACGCCCACAAACGTTCCCTCAAACGTGCCCACCACCGCGGGTATGAAGGTGTTCCCCGGTCGCGGCGCCGTCCCGGCCGACTGGCCGGCCTCCGCGGTGAGCATCGGAAAGTTCGACGGTGTGCACGCCGGCCACCGCGCCGTGATCGCAGAGCTCAAGACCCTCGCCGACCGGGAAGGCCTGGCCGTCGTCGTCGTCACCTTCGACAGGCACCCGCTCTCCCTGCTGAACCCCGACAAGTGTCCCGCCGAGCTGGTCAGTGTGCAGCAGAAGCTCGACCTGCTCGGTGGCACCGGCCTCGACGCCACCGTGGTGCTCGCGTTCGACAGGGCGCTTTCGTCACTGCCGCCGGAGGACTTCGTCCGTGACATCCTCGTGAACACCCTGCACGCCCGCCACGTGATGGTGGGCCGGGACTTCAGGTTCGGCGCGCGCGGTGCCGGCGACGCCGATCTGCTCACCGAGCTCGGTGGCCGGTACGGTTTCGACGTGCGCCTGATCGACGACGTCACGCCGCAGGGGGAGCGCCGGGTCTCGTCGACGTGGATCCGCGAGCTGCTCTCCGACGGTGACGTGCGGGCGGCAACCCGGTTGCTCGGGCACACCCCCACGATGCGTGGAATGGTTGTGCACGGTGCGGCCAGGGGTCGCGAACTCGGCTATCCCACCGCGAACCTCGCGCCGGAGGCCGAGGGGCTGGTCCCCGCGGACGGCGTGTACGCCGGCTGGCTCACCGACAACGGGGTGCGCTATCCCGCCGCCATCTCCATCGGCAACAACCCCACCTTCGACGGCGTGCCTCAGAAGCAGGTCGAGGCGTACGTGCTCGACCAGGAGATCGACCTGTACGACCATGTCGTCGAGGTCGCTTTTGTCGAGCACATCCGCGGCATGGTCGCGTTCACCGGCATCGAGCCGCTGATCAGGCAGATCGAGGATGACGTCGTGAAGACCCGCGCGATCCTGCGGCTCCCGGCCGATTAGCCGGCCGGCTGCTCCGGCGGTGCCTGAACGGGTGGGGTGTCCGCGGGCAGCGGCCCGCGGCCGAACAGGAACAGAATCAGCTCCGACGCCGGTGCCCGCAGCGGCGTGCCGTGGCCGACGCTCCAATCGGCATCCGTCGCCAGCAACCGGCGTGTGCGCAGAACGGCCTTGATCTCGGTGGGGGCGATCAGACTGCGCCGCAGCGCAACCGCGCCACCGGCGGTCGCGTGAATCGGCAGGGTCAGGCCGAGCGGATGCGCCACGTCGAGGCCGTGCACCACGGCCTCGGTCAGCTCGGTGATGCCACCGCGGCCCGAGGCTGCCCTGGCTGCGGCGATCTCCCGCAGCCGCGCCACCAGCTGTGCCGGCTCGGCGGCGGCCGCGGCCCGGCTCACGGCGTCGATGGCGCGCCCCGGGCGCACAAAGTGACCGAGGTACGCGCGGGCGGCGCTGCCGAGGAGTTCGCGCTTTGTGCTGCCAAGCCGCCAGACCAGGTGTCCGGCGACATCGCGCACCCGCCAGCCTGTGCACAGGCTCTGCGCCTCCCACTGCTCGGGCGTCAGCTCGGCGAGCAGGTCGGCGATGGCCGTGACGGTGGCCGCGAGGTGCCCCGACCAGCGCGCATTCACGCCGGATTCGTTGCCGACACTCCGCAGGCTGAGGGGGAGGAGTCGCGCAAATTCTGCCATGCCGTCCAGCCTAGACTTGCCCGGTGTCAGAATTTTCACCCCGCCCCCTCTGGACCGGGCGAACCCTGGCACTGCTGGGCATCGTCCTGGTCGCCGCCAACCTGCGCACTGCCGTCGCGGCACTCTCGCCCATCGTCAGCCAGATCTCCACGGACATCCCGCTGACCGCAACGTCCATCGGGCTCCTCGGTATGCTGCCGCCGGTCTGCTTCGCCGTCTTCGGCATCTTCACCCCGGTCTTCACCCGCCGGTTGGGCCTGGAGAACGTGCTGGTGCTCGCCCTCACCGCGATGCTCATCGGGCACCTCACCCGCGGCGGGGCGGGATCCCTCACCGCCTTGATGATCGGCAGCGTGATCACCTTCGCCGGGCTCGGGGTCGGCAACGTGCTGCTGCCGCCGCTGGTGAAGAAGTACTTCCCCGACAGGGTCGGCCTGATCACCTCCCTCTACGTCACCGTGGTGTCACTGAGCACCCTGATCCCGCCGCTGATCGCCGTGCCGGTCGCGGATGCCGCCGGCTGGCGGGTCTCCCTCGGGCTCTGGGTGCTGCCCGTGGTGTTCGCCCTCGTGCCCTGGCTGACGATGTTCGTGCGACACCGGGTGCAAGCCAGCCCGGGGGCCCTCGTCGAGGAAGCGGAGCCGGCGCTGCTCGGTCGGATCTGGCGTTCCTCGATCGCCTGGGCACTGGCCGTTGTGTTCGCGGCGTCGTCGCTGAACGCCTACGCGATGTTCGCCTGGCTACCGCAGCTGCTCATCGACACCGCGGGCGTGACCCCGGCCCAGGCCGGCACTCTGCTCTCGGTCTACGCCGCCATGGGCATCCCCTGCGCACTGCTGATTCCGTGGCTGACCTCCCGAATGAAAAACGTGGCCATCCTGGTCTACCTGGGGGTCGCCGCTTTCCTGATCGGCGATCTCGGCCTGCTTCTGGCGCCAGGCACGCTCACCTGGCTCTGGGTGGTGCTGGCCGGTCTCGGTCCGCTGTTCTTCCCGCTCACGCTGGTTCTGATCAACCTGCGCACCCGCACCCACGCCGGGTCGGTGGCACTGAGCGGTTTTGTGCAGAGCGTCGGCTACACCCTCGGTGCGCTCGGCCCGCTGTGCGTGGCGCTGCTGCACGAGATCACCGGGGCGTGGACGGCCCCGCTGCTGTTCCTGATCGGCACGGCGCTCGCGATCACCGTGGCCGGCGCGGTTGTCGCGCGCCCGCACCTGCTCGAGGACGACCTGGAGCGCCGGCACCGCTCGTGATCCGCTGCTCATATGAGCAAGATCTGCAACGCATGTTGTACCGGCCGGTCAGCTCCACTTACGCTGGGGCCACTGAGGAAGGCGTCAACGAATGACCGACATCGACGAGCTGCTGTCTATTCGGGCGGCCGAGCTGTACTACGAAGAGGACAAGACCCAGGACGAGATCGGCACGATCCTCCGGATCACTCGTTGGAAGGTCGGCAGGCTGTTGGCCCAGGCCAAGGCGAACGGATTCATCCGCATCGAAATCGTGCATCCCCGCGCCCGCCGGCTCGGCCTCGAACGACAGCTGCGCAGAGCCACCGGCCTCGTCGATGCAATCGTGGTGTCCACTGCCGGTGTCGTCGACGAACTCGACCTGCAGAAACGCACCGCGCAGGCGGCCGCTGACTACCTCAGCGCCCTGCGCCCGGTGCCGCGCACGCTCGGTATCAGCTGGGGGCGCACCCTGCACGACATCTCGGAACAGCTCAAGCCCGGTTGGGCGAACGGCGTCAACGTCGTGCAAATCAACGGCGGCGTAAGCCTGAACGCCCGGCCGGGAACCGCCGCGGCCACCGCCGTCAGCATCGCCCAGAAGGGCGGGGGCCAGTTCACCTTGTTGCCCAGCCCCGCGATCCTGGAACGGGTCGAGACCAAGTTGGCCATCGCCTCCGACCGCTCGGTCGCGGCGGTGCTCGAGATGGGCGCCGCGGCATCCGCCTATCTGTTCAGTGCGGGCCAGGCCGACGCCGGCTCCGCCCACGTCGACAGCGGTTACCTCACCCCGGACCAGGTCGACGAACTGGTGCGCAAGGGAGCCGTCGGCGATGTGGTCGGCCGGTTCATCGACAGTGCGGGCCAAATCGTCGACCCGGCGCTGGACGAGCGCACATTCGGTATCCCGCTCGAGCAATTACGCCGAGCGAAAACTTCCGTCGCCGTGATCGGCGGCCCGCGCAAGCACGCCATCGCCCGCTCCGTCGTTCTCAGCGGCCTGTGCACGGTCCTGATCACCGACGAAGACACCGCCCAGGCGCTGATCGGAGCCGCCTGACCCCTTCGTTACGCCTCGTGGGGACGGTCGGGGTTGTCGTCTCGGAGGAGGTCGGCCAGGGCCTGGTCGATGTCGTCCAGGACCGGGGGCTCGCCCTTGGCGGTGGAGGTCAGCCGAGCGACCAGGGCCTGCGGGTCGTCGAGGTCCGCGGACGTCGGCAGGATGTCGGGATGCGCCCACAGGGCGTCCCTGGCCTCGTTGCCCACAGCGTCGGTGACGGCCTGCCACATTGCGGCGGCCTCACGCAGACGGCGGGGGCGCAGCTCCAGGCCCACCAGGGTGGCGAAGGCCGACTCTGCGGGGCCGCCGGATGCCCGGCGCCGCTTGACGGTCTCGTTGATCGCGTCGGCGCGCGGCAGCCGGCTGGTGGCCTCCACGGTGACCACGTCGACCCAGCCCTCCACCAGGGCGAGCATGGTCTCGAGCCGGCCGAGGGCGGCCAGCTGGGCGTCGGACTTGGGCGGGATCAGGGAGCCGTTCACCATGGCGTCGCGCAGTTCCTCGGGGTTCGACGGGTCGAAGCCCTCGGCGAGGGACTCCAGCCGTTCGGTGTCGATGCTGATGCCGTGGGCGAAATCGGTGATCGAGCTGATCATGTGCAGACGCAACCAGCGGGAGTGCCGGAACAGGCGGGCGTGGGCGAGCTCACGCACGGCGAGATAGATCTGCACCTGGTCGATGGGCACGTCAAGGCCCTCGCCGAACTCGGCGACGTTCTGGGGGAGCAGGGCGGCCTGCTGGTCGCTGAACAGGGGGATGCCGATGTCGCCGCCGGAGACGACCTCGCTGGCGAGCTGGCCGACAACCTGACCCAGCTGCATCGCGAACAGGGTGCCGCCGAGGCTACGCATCATCTGGCTGGCACCGGCGAGCATGCCCTTGAGCTCCTCTGGGGCCTGTTCGGTGAGCACGTTGGTGAGCGAATCCGAAATGCTCGTCGCGACGGGCTCGGAAAGCTGGCTCCACAGCGGCATGGTGGCGGTCACCCACTCTTTGCGGGTCATCAGGCGCGGGACAACCGTGAGCTCGGCGACGTTGATCACGTCATCCAGCCAGAGCGCCGCGATGTGGAAGGCCTGCTCGAACTCGGCGCGCTGGGCGTCGGTCGTGCTGAGCTGCCCGGTGGCCGCGCGTTCCTGGCCCTGCTGCAGGGCGATGCCCCAGTTGATGCCGCCGTCGCCGCCGCCCTTCAGGGCGCCCTGCAGCTGGCTCATCAGCGCCGCCACACTGGCGGGATCGTTCGGGAGTCCGGCCGCGCCGGCTAATTGGCCGGGGTCGATGGACGACTTGCCCGACAGGATGTCTCGGAGCATGTCCCGGAATTCGTCTTCTGGGTTCTGACCTTCGTCGGGTCGGGAGTCATCGGCCACTTCAGGCACCTCTCAGTTGCGTCCCCCTACGCTAGCCCGAGAACCCCGGCTAGAACTGGGAAATGACCTACGCTGGGTTCTTGCCTTGTCGCCCGTAGCGAACAGCTTGCGCACTTCCCCTTCATCCTTCTAAGGAGCCTGGTGGCCCTCTTCACCGCTGACCCGCATTCAGGCTCCGACCGACCCCGCAAGGGTTCGCGCACGGGGTGGGTGGTGCTGGGTATCGCACTGGTCACCGGGCTCACCCTGGCGATCGTGCCGTCACCGTATGTCGTGGAGAAGCCCGGGCCCGTGTACAACACGCTCGGATCCGCCGAATATGACGGGGAGAAAACCGACCTCATCACGATCCCGGACGAGACCGTGTACCCGACGGAGGGCACGCTGGACCTGCTCACGGTCTCGGTGCTCGGCAACCCGGACAACCGCCTGAACTGGTTGACGGTCGCGTCGGCCTGGCTCGACCCGAGCCAGGCGGTGGTGCCGATGGAGTCGGTCTTCCCGGCCGACGTCAGCACCGAACAGCGTGACGAGCAGAACCAGGCGGCCATGGTGAACTCCCAGCGGGACGCCATCGCCGCGGCGTTGACCAACCTCGGCTACGACTACCCGACCGAACTGAGCGTGGTGTCACTGGCCGACGAGGCGCCGGCGACCGGCCTGATCGAGGCCGGCGACCTGATCGAGACCGTCAACGGGGAAGCCGTGGCCGACATCACCGCGCTGCGGGCGGCACTCACCGCCAGCGGCGCCGACGCCCCGGCCACCATCGGGCTGACCCGCGACGGCGCCGAGCAGAGCGTCGAGGTCACCCCCGTCGACGTCGACGGCAACGTGGTTCTGGGAATCAACGTCAAGTCGGAGTACAAGTTCCCGTTCGACGTCAACATCCAGCTCGACAAGGTCGGCGGGCCCAGCGCCGGCATGATGTTCGCGTTGGGCATCATCGACAAGCTCACCCCGGGGTCCATCCATGGTGGGGCGGATGTCGCCGGCACCGGAACCATCGACCAGTCCGGCAGTGTCGGCCCCATCGGCGGGATCCGCCAAAAGCTCTTCGGAGCCAAAGAAGCCGGTGCCGAGTGGTTCCTGGCGCCCGCCGCCAACTGCGACGAGGTCTCCGGTCACATCCCGGATGGCTTGACGGTCCTGGCCGTGAGCACCCTCGACGAGTCCCTCGCTGCGCTGGATGCCATCGGCACCGGAGCCGACACCGGCGACCTGCCGACCTGTCCGGCAACCCGATAGCACGGGCACTTCTGGGTGAGCCCTCAGCGAACTCGGGGTTTGCCCTGAGGGCGGCTGCATAGAATGAGGGTCTGACCCCCGATCTATCAGAGCAAGAGGCCAATTCGTGACCACATCATCCGCTGGAAGCGCTCCACGCCGGAGCCGTGCCCCGCTCGCCATCACGGCAGCGATCATTGCGGGGCTGGTGATCTTGTTCTTCATCTTCGCCGGGCTCTATGCCGACGTGTTGTGGTTCGACCAGCTCGGCTTCCTCAGCGTGCTGACCACGCAATGGATCGCCAGCGCGGTTCTGTTCGTCATCGGGTTCCTCGGCATGGCCGTGCCGGTCTGGGTGAGCATTCAGCTCGCCTACAGGCTGCGCCCGGTCTACGCCAAGCTGAACTCGCAGGTCGATCGTTACCAGCAGGTCATCGAGCCGCTGCGCCGGCTCGCGATGTACGGCATCCCCGCCCTGCTCGGCCTCTTCGCCGGTGTCGCCGCCGCGACCCACTGGCAGACGATCCTGATGTGGCTCAACCGCACCGAGGCGGGCACCACCGACCCGCAGTTCGGCTTCGACGTGTCGTTCTACCTCTTCGACCTGCCGTTCTACCAGTCGCTGCTGGCCTTCAGCTCCGCCGTCGTGCTCATCTCCGCGCTGGTCGCTCTCGCCACCTCCTACCTGTACGGCGCCATCCGCGTCACCGGCCGTGAGGTCTTCGTGGCCAAGGCCGCCCGCGTGCAGATCGCCATCACCGCCGCGGTCTACCTACTGCTGCAGGGTGTCAGCATCTGGCTGGACCAGTACTCCACCCTCACGCAGTCGAACGACCTGATCACCGGCGCCGGTTACACCGACGTCAGCGCCACCATTCCCGGGCGTGCAATCCTGGCCGGCATCGCGGTCTTCGTGGCCATCCTCTTCATCGTCACGGCCTTCATCGGTCGTTGGCGCCTGCCGGTGATCGGCACCGCGTTGCTGATCGTGAGCAGCCTGCTGATCGGTTCGCTCTACCCCTGGGTCGTGCAGCGCTTCCAGGTGGACCCGAGCGCGAAGACCCTCGAAGCGCCGTATATCCAGCGCAACATCGACCTCACCCGCGATGCCTACGGCGTCGCCGATGTGGAAGAGATCCCCTACACCGCCACCACCGAGGCCACGCCAGGCGCCCTGCGCGAGGACGCGGAGACCACTGCCAACATTCGCATCCTCGACCCCGCCCTGGTCAGCGACGCGTTCGCCCAGCTCGAGCAGTTCAAGCAGTACTACCAGTTCCCGTCCAAGCTCGACGTGGACCGCTACACGATCGACGGCAAGTCCCAGGACACCGTGGTGTCGGTTCGTGACCTCAACCTCAACGGCCTGAGCAGCGAGACCTGGGTCAACTCATCGGTCGTCTACACGCACGGCTACGGCGTCGTCGCCGCCTACGGCAACCAGCGTTCGGCCGACGGCCAGCCGGTGTTCCTGGAGAACGGCATCCCCACGTCGGGAGCGCTCGGCGAGTTCGAGCCGCGGGTGTACTTCGGCGAGACCTCACCGACCTACTCGATCGTCGGCGCCCCTGAGGGCACCGACCCCATCGAACTGGACTATCCGTCCGGCGAGGACGGCGCCCAGCAGACCTACACCACCTTCACCGGTGACGGCGGTCCCAGCCTGAACGGCCCGTTCAACAAGCTGATCTACGCACTCAAGTTCCAGTCCGAGCAGATCTTCCTGGCCAACGCCGTCAACGACGAGTCCCAGATCCTCTACGACCGCGACCCGATCACCCGCGTGCAGAAGGTCGCCCCGTACCTCACGCTCGACTCCGACCCGTACCCGACCGTCGTCGACGGACGCATCAAGTGGGTTGTGGACGCGTACACGACCTCGGCCAGCTACCCGTACTCCACCGCGGTCAGCCTGAGCGACGCCATCGCCGACACCGAGACGCCCGAACAGCCGTTCGCGCTGGACAACATCAACTACATGCGCAACTCCGTCAAGGCGACCGTGGATGCCTACGACGGCTCCGTGACCCTGTACGCCTGGGATGAAGAAGACCCGCTGCTGCAGACCTGGCAGAAGATCTTCCCGTCGACTGTCGAGCCGATGAGCGAGATGACCGGCGACATGATGAGCCACGTGCGTTACCCGGCCGACATGTTCAAGGTGCAGCGCGCGGTCCTGGGCAAGTACCACGTGACCGACCCCGGTTCGTTCTACTCCGAAGACGATGCCTGGACCACACCGAACGACCCCGTGTCGCCGAGCACCAACACCACCCTGCAGCCGCCGTACTACCTGACGATGCAGATGCCCGGCCAGGATGCGCCGTCGTACTCGCTGTACTCGACCTTCATCCCCAACGCGTCCGGTGAAACCAGCCGGAACGTCCTGACGGGGTACCTTGCCGCCGACGCGGATGCGGGTGCCACCGACGGGGAACGGGCGGAGGGTTACGGCAAGCTGCGCCTGTTGACCTTGCCGAACGACATCACGGTGCCCGGTCCCGGCCAGGTGCAGGCCAAGTTCAACGGTGATCCCACGATCTCCGCCGAGCTCAACCTGCTCAAGCAGGGCCAGTCCAGCGTGCTCAACGGAAACCTGCTGACGCTGCCCGTCGGTGGCGGTCTGCTCTACGTGCAGCCCGTCTACGTGCAGTCCACCGGTGAGACCAGCTACCCGCTGCTGCAGAAGGTCCTGGTGGCCTTCGGTGACCAGATCGCCTTCGAGGACACACTCGATAACGCACTCAACGTGCTCTTCGGCGGTGAGTCCGGGGCCAACGCCGGCGACACCGACGTGCCGGCCGTGGAAACGCCCGCCCCGGGCGAGGCTCCCGTCGACGGAGGCACAGCCCCGTCGACGACGACCGGTGACCCGGCGACGGATGCTCAGATCAGGTCGCTCCTCGCGGAAGCCAAGCTGGCCGTGACCGAGAAGCAGGCGGCCCTGACGTCGGGTGACTTCTCCGCTTATGGGGTTGCCGACAAGAAGCTGAATGATGCGGTCGCCGAGCTGCTGGTGCTGCTCGACCAGCAGTAGCGTGTAGTTGGCCGCCTCATCCATGCGCGGGTGGTGCGCCGGGGAAACCCGGTCGCACCACCCGCGTTTTGTCTGTGCCGGGTGCGACGCGCCCGGGCGGCGTCCCCGATTCGAGGGCCTTGGGTAACTGTGGTAACTTAGTTCTTGTAGCGCGGGGTGGAGCAGTTCGGTAGCTCGCTGGGCTCATAACCCAGAGGTCGTAGGTTCAAATCCTGCCCCCGCAACTAAAACAAAAGTCCCGGTCTCGAAAGAGACCGGGACTTTTGCGTTAACCCCCTGACAGGCCGGCCAACGCCGGAATGCCGATCGGCTCCACCGCCAGAAGCGGCACGATAGCGGTGCGGGCGGCGTACCGGGTGCGGACCGCGTCGATCTCGGGCAGCTCGTTGGCCGCCCGGCGCTTCAGCAGCGCCGAGGTCGGTGACGCCGCCGCGATCGAGTTGTTCACGATCCACGCCCACGGTTCGATGCCGGCACGCCTCAGGTCCTCCTGCAAGCCTGCGGCCTCGAGCACCGGAGTGGTCTCGGCCAGGGTCACCAGCAGTACCTTGGTCTGGGCCGGATCCTGCAGCTTCATCATCGGGGTGACGAAGTGCATCGAGGTGCCCATCTGGCGGGCGATCTCCCGGTGATAGGACCCCGCCGCGTCGAGCAGTAGCAGGGTGTGCCCGGTCGGGGCGGTGTCGAGCACCACGAATTTGTTCTTGGCCTCCCGGGTCACCTTGGAGAAGGCCTGGAAAACAGCGATCTCTTCGGTGCACGGCGATCGCAGGTCTTCGCGCAGCATGGCCAGGCCCTGTTCGTCGAGGCGGCTGCCCTTGGTGGTCAGGACGTGCTCGGTGTAGCGCTCGATCTCCACGGCCGGGTCGATGCGGGAGACCTCGAGGTTGGTGAGTTCGCCGGCGAGGGTGTCGGTCAGGTGCGCGGCGGGGTCTGTTGTGGTGAGGTGCACGGCGAAGCCGCGTTCGGCCAGGGCGACGGCGACGGCAGCCGCCATAGTGGTCTTTCCCACGCCGCCCTTGCCCATCAGCATCACCAGCCCGTGGCCGTCGGCGGCGATCTGGTCCACCAGAACCTCAAGGCCGGCATCCCCGAGTTGCCCCGCACCGGACGAACTGCCCAGGTGTGCGGGGGCAACTTGTCCGGACGTGGGCAGCTCGGCGGCGGGCTCGGGGCTCACAGAGCTGCCGTCGTGGGGGAGGAGGCCGCGGAGGGCGGGCAGGCCCACCATGTTCGTGGCCATCAGCGGCAGGTAATCGGTGGGCAGCGCGACCAGCACGGGGTCGCGGGCGTCGAGCGCCCGCTGTTCCCGCAGGCGGATGGCGGCCGCCAGTGGGTCGTCAGCCCCCGCGGGGGGCCCCGTTGCGGGTGAGGGCAGTTCGGCATCCGGGCCCGGCAGCACACCGTTGATCACCAGGTACTGCCGGTCCATGCCGATCGCGGCCAGCTCGGTGTGGGTGCGGGCGGCCTCGGCCAGGGTGGAATGCTGGGCGCGGGAGACGAGCACCAGACGGGTGCGCTCGGGGTCGCCGAGTGCCGCCACGGCCTGCGCGTATACCGCGCGTTGCTTCTCCAGGCCGGACAGCGGGCCCAGACACGACGGGTCGCCCTTGCCCGCGGTGAGGAACTCGGTCCAGTCGCCGGGCAGCTGCAGCAGCCGGATGGTGTGCCCGGTCGGTGCGGTGTCGAAGACGATGTGGTCGTACGCGGCGGCCCAGGCGGCATCCGTGAGCAGGTCGGTGAACTCGTTGAACGAGGCGATCTCGGTGGTGCAGGCGCCGGAGAGCTGCTCCTCGATCGAGGCGACCTCCGCGGCGGGCAGCAGGCCACGCACCGGGCCCACAATGCGTTCGCGGTACTGCTGAACGGCCTGCTCCGGGTCGATCTCCAGCGCGACAAGCCCGGGCACGGCGTCGATCTGAGTCACGGTGTTGCCGATGCTGACGCCGAACACCTGGCCGACGTTCGAGGCCGGGTCGGTGCTGACCAGCAGCACGGATGCGCCGCCCTCGGCCAGCCGGATCGCGCTTGCGCAGGCGATCGAGGTCTTGCCGACGCCGCCCTTGCCGGTGAAGAACAGGAACCGTGGGGCATCCGCCAGGAAGGCGGTGGAGCTGCGGGTGCCGGTGTCGAGAAGGATGTCGGTGCCGACGGTCATCAGCAGCAGCCTTCGCCGCCGCCGCCGCCGCAGCAGCCGTCAGCGGAGGCACCGGGCTGGGCGGCACTGAGCAGCGACGGCCGGTCTTCGGCCGCGGGGGCGCCCAGGCCGGCCCACTTGGCCAACTCGGGGCGGGACGGGTACCGGCCGGTGAGCACGGTGGCGCCGTCGACCATCGTGACGGGAAGACCTTCCTGGCCAACCGTGTGCAGGAAACTGCGCATGGTCTCGTTCTCGGCGAACGCCAGGGGCTCCTGGGCGAGGTTGAACCGGCGCACGCTGCCGCCGGCCGAGGTCGCCCAGTCGATGTCGGCCGACACCGTCACGAGCTGCTGGTCGACGTCGACACCACAAATGCCAGTGCCGCAGCACAGGCCGGGTTCGAAGATCTGGATGGACGTCATGGGAGCCTCGGTATCCGCCGGGCGATGCGACACGGTGTCGAGCGCATCCGGCCATCCCAGCATATCGACGTGCATCGATTTACACCATTGCCGACCGGCGCCGGGAGTGGGTGAACGGGAGGTGAATGGCGCGTGAGCGGCTCAAGACAATTTCTGCACTGGTGCCGCAGCCGGCGTGAATCGTCTATATTGACAGATGTCGATCAATCACCAGCCGAAGGAATCCCCATGTCTGACCTCAGCGCAGGTACGTCCGCCGCCAAGCCCACAGTTCTGTTCGTCTGCGTGCACAATGCCGGCCGGTCCCAGATGGCCGCCGGATACCTGACGGCGCTCTCCGGAGGTCGCGTCGAGGTGCTCTCGGCCGGTTCCGAGCCGAAGGACCAGATCAACCCCGTCGCCATCGAGGCCATGGCTGAAGACGGCATCGACATTGCACACAACGTGCCCAAAATTCTCACGACCGAGGCCGTCAAAGACTCCGACGTCGTGATCACCATGGGCTGCGGCGATGCCTGCCCGATCTTCCCCGGCAAGCGCTATGAGGACTGGGAGCTGGCCGACCCGGCCGGTCAGGGCATCGAATCGGTGCGCCCGATCCGTGACGACATCAAGGCTCGCATCGAGAAGCTGCTCGCCGAGATCCTTCCCGTCACCGCCTGACCACCCGACACTCGACAAGGCGAAGAAAATGGATGTTTCGGACCGTCGCCCCCTTCCCGGTCTCACCTTCCCGGAGGCGTACCTGCACCGTCTTTCCGACGAGCTCTCGCTCAAGTTCTCCGGTATCTTCGGCCTCGAGACCGTGGAACGATACGTGCTCGAGTCGTACACGAGCCTCCTGCGCGGATCGACGGTGCGCGCACACGTCGCCGCTCGCACGGTTCGGTTCGCCACGGACCGGCTCACCGCGCTCGCCCAGGCCAAGGGCGCGATTGCCCGGGACGTCCCCGAGGTGCTCTTCGTCTGCGAGCAGAATGCGGGCCGGTCCCAGATGGCCGCCGTACTCACCGCGCACCTCTCCGGCGGGCGCGTTCACGTACGCAGCGCCGGCTCGATGCCCTCCGGTGAGATCCACGCCACCGTGATCGCCGCCATGGCTGAAATCGGCCTGGACCTGGGCGAAGAGTTTCCCAAGCCCCTCACCGACGACGTGGTGCAGGCCGCCGACGTCGTGGTGACCATGGGTTGCGGCGACGCCTGCCCGGTCTACCCGGGCAAGCGCTACCAGGACTGGGAGCTGGCCGACCCGGCCGGACAATCGCTGGAAGCCGTGCGTGACATCCGGGACGACATCCGCGCCCACGTCGTCACGCTGCTGACCAGTGTCGGTGTGGAACCCCACTCCCTCCCGGCCTGATCAGACCCGGCTCGCAGCTCAGCCGCCTTGTCGTGGCGCCAGGAATTCGGCTAGTCCGCGTTCGGGGCGTCTTTGTGCTTCGTGAGTTCGGCTCGATCGTCGGCGGAGGACTGACGATCGCTCTTGGCGTGGGAGCGGTCCAGCGCTGCTGCTCGCCGTTCTCCGTGGCCTGAATATATTTCGCTGGTGTCCAAAAAGGCCTCGAGGTCGGCGGCTTCGGCACGCTTGTCAGACTCGACATCGCGGATGTCGGCCTCATCGTCCCGTCGGTGTGCGTCCACCAGGATCTTTTCGATCTTCTGATCCTGGGCGGCTTGGCTGGAGGTTCGAGCCTCGTCCTGCTCGTCCTGCTCGTCCTGAGGGATGCGGGCTGAATCGGGTCCAGCAGCGTCAGCGTTGCCGTGCGGAGTGTCAGTTGGGTTGCCCACAGTGTCCATCTAACACCAATGGGTGGTGAGGAGCGACGGGCGACCGCGACCGCCGGCACCGTTCTCGCAACACAGAACGGCCCCGCACGAGAGTGCGGGGCCGTTGTGGTGGTGCAGGTCGAACGGTTGTTGCTGTGACGCGTGGAGCCTACTTGCCGGCCTTGCGGGCGGGCTTCTTGGCGTCCTCGGTCGGAGCGGCAACCACTGCACCGGTCTCGTGCGCGGCGTCAACCACGGCTGCGCGTCCGGCGCGAACCTCGGCGAACGACGTGCCGTAGTACGCGGCTTCCATGAGGGTCTTCATGTCCTCGAGCATCGGCATCCGCGGGTTGGCGGGTGCGCACTGGTCGCCGTAGGCGCCCATGGCGAGCGAGTCGAGGCGGCTGATGAAGTCCTCTTCCGGCACACCCTGTGCCTGGAAGGACGGCTTGATGCCGACCTGGTCGCGCAGCTTCTCGACGGCCTTGGCGTAGGACTCGACGCCCTCGGCCGGGGTGGAGGCCGGGAGGCCGAGGTGCTTCGCGATTTCCTGGAAGCGCTCCGGGGCGATGTAGTGCTCGTACTTGGGCCAGCTGGTCAGCTTGGTCGGTACGGTGCCGTTGTACCGGATCACGTGCGGCAGGTAGGTCGCGTTGACCCGGCCGTGGATCAGGTGCAGCTGCGCGCCGGTGACGTGAGCCATGGCGTGGACTATGCCCAGGAAGGCGTTACCGAATGCCATACCGGAGATCGATGCGGCGTTGTGCATCTTCTCGCGAGCCTTGATCACGGCGTCATCGGTGCTGCCGATGGTGCCCTTGACGCTGGTCTCGATGTTCTCGAAGATCAGCTTGATCGCGTGCAGGCAGAGGCCGTCGGTGAAGTCGTTCGCGTACACCGAGACATACGCCTCAGTGGCGTGGGTCAGGGCGTCGAAGCCGGAGTCTGCGGCGAGGAACGACGGCATCATGGCCGTGAGCACGGGGTCGATGATCGCGACGGACGGGATCAGCGCGTAGTCGGCCAGCGGGTACTTGACGCCGGTGACGTCGTCGGTGATGACGGCGAACGGGGTCATCTCGCTACCGGTGCCCGAGGTGGTCGGGATGCAGACCAGCTTGGCGAGCTCACCGAGGTCGGGGAACTTGAACGCGCGCTTGCGCACGTCGAAGAACTTTTCCTTCATGTCGGCGAAGTCGATTTCGGGGTGTTCGTACAGCAGCCACATGACCTTGGCGGCGTCCATCGGCGAACCGCCACCGAGGGCGATGATGGTGTCCGGCTTGAAGGCGCGCATTTCCTCTGCGCCCTTCTCGACGGCGGCAACGGTGGGCTCGGGGAGCACGTTGTCGATGATCTGCAGGGCAACGCGGCCCTCACGGCGGTTGAGCACGTCGAGGATCTTGTCGACGAAGCCCAGGCGGGTCATGGTCGAGTCGGTGACGATGGTGACCCGGGTGACGTCGCGCATGTCGGCCAGGTAACGGATGGCGTTCGGCTCGAAGTAGGTCTTCGCGGGGATCTTGAACCACTGCAAGTTGTTGTTCCTCCGGCCGATGCGCTTGATGTTGATCAGGTTGATCGCCGAGACGTTGTTCGAGACGGAGTTGTGTCCGTACGAACCACAGCCGAGCGTGAGCGAGGGGATGAACGCGTTGTAAATGTCACCGATGCCACCGAGCGAGCTGGGGGCGTTGGTGATGATGCGGACAGCCTTGACGCGCTTGCCGAATTCTTCGATGATCGCGGGGTTTTCGCTGTGGATCGAGCCCGAGTGGCCCAGTCCGTCGAATTCCACCATCTGCTCGGAGAGCGAGATGCCCTCTTCGGCGTCCTTGGCGTGCATGACGGCGAGCACCGGTGCCAGCTTTTCGCGGGTCATCGGCTCGTGCGGTCCGACTCCGGACACCTCGACCAGGATGATCGACGTTTCTTCGGGGACGCTGAAGCCGGCCTGCTGTGCGATCCACACCGGCGACTTGCCGACGACGTTCGGGTTCAGCTTGGCGCCGGCGCAGTTCTCCGAGTTGGCCTGCACGCCGAAGATGAACTCTTCGAGGAGGGCCTTCTCTTCTGCGTTGGTGCGGTAGGCGTGCAGGATCTTGAACTCGGCCATGGCCTCGTTGTAGAGGGGCTCTTCGATGATGACGGCCTGCTCGGAAGCGCAGATCATGCCGTAGTCGAAGGCCTTCGAGAGCACGACGTCGTTGACGGCACGCTTGAGCTTGGCGCTCTTCTCGATGAAGGCGGGCACGTTGCCGGCGCCGACGCCCAGGGCGGGCTTGCCGCAGGAGTACGCGGCGCGGACCATGGCGTTTCCACCGGTCGCGAGGATGAGTGCCACACCGGGGTGGTTCATCAGCAGGGTGGAGGCCTCGAGGGACGGCTGTTCGATCCACTGGATGCAGTTGGCGGGTGCGCCTGCTGCGATGGCGGCGTCGCGGACGACGCGGGCGGCGGCTGCGGAGGACTCCTGCGCGGCGGGGTGGAAGCCGAAGATGATGGGGTTGCGGGTCTTGAGCGCGATGAGCGACTTGAAGATCGCGGTGGACGTACAGTTCGTGACCGGGGTGATGCCACAGATGACGCCGACGGGCTCGGCGATCTCGGTGATGCCGGTGAGCTCGTCGCGGCTGATGATGCCCACGGTCTTGAGGTTCTGCATGCTGTTGGTGACGTGCTCGCACGCGAAGAGGTTCTTCACGGCCTTGTCTTCGAAGACTCCACGGCCAGTCTCAGCGACGGCGTGCACGGCGAGCGTGGCGTGCTGGGACAGCGCGGCGACGGAGGCCTTCTTGACGATGTAGTCGATCTGTTCCTGGGTGAAGTCCGCGTAGTCCTTCAGCGCGACGTTGCCGGCGGCAACCAGGGTGTCGATCTTCGTAGCTATGGGAGTGGCGACTGGTTGGTCTGTGATCGTCATAGTTTTCCTCCTGGACAACCCGATCTGGGATCTTTGTCTCTGGTTCAAACATAGGCTGCCGGAACGCCCAAAACACGGGCCAAAGGTCCCACGTGCACTGCCTTTCGGCGCCCGTTCAGCATCCGTTCGCCCTGCACCGCAACTGTGCCCCGTTCGGACAATTGCGCCCGGCGCACCGGGCGCAGTTGTCCGGTTCGGGAACAGTTGCGAGCGAGGGGGCGGCCGGGGCGCTGGTCAGCCGGCCAGGCCGCGCACGGCGGCGACGGCCTCGCGCACCCGGGTGGCTGCCTCGGTCAGCTCCGCGGCGGTGGTGGTGGCCGACAGGGTGAACCGCACAGCGGTCTGGGCGAGATCGGCGGGAATGCCCAGGGCCGTGAGCACGTGTGACGCCTCGTCGCTGCCGGCGGCACAGGCCGACCCGCTCGAGCAGACGATATCGTGGCGTTCGAGCTCGAGCAGCACGGCCTCGCCGCCGGTGCCTGCGAAGGTGAACGAAGCATGGCCGGGCAGCCGGTGCAGCGGGTCCCCGGTCAGCGCCGCGCCGGGGGTGCTCTTCAGGACCGCTGCGACGAAACCGTCGCGGAGCACGGTCAGGGCGGGCGCGAGCTCCCGCCGTTCGGCCTCGGCCAGGTCGAGGGCCACGGCGAGCCCCACGGCCCCGGCCACGTTCTCGGTGCCGCTGCGCCGGCCGCGCTCCTGGCCGCCGCCGTGCAGCACCGGTTCGACCTGCAGGCGACCGCGCAGGTACAGCGCGCCGACGCCCTGGGGCGCGCCGAGCTTGTGTCCGGAGATGCTCAGCGCGTCGACGCCGAGGTCGACGACGTTCAGCTCCAGCCAGCCGGCGGCCTGCACGGCGTCGGTGTGGAACGGTACACCGGCCGCGCGGGCGATGGCGGCGAGTTCCCGGATGGGCTGCACGGTGCCGATCTCGTTGTTGGCGTAGTGCACGGTGACGAGGGTGGAGTCGGGCCGAAGAACCCTGGCGAGCTCGGCGGGATCGACCCGGCCGGAGGCATCCGTGGTCAGCAGGGTGATCTCGAAGCCGTGCAGCCGGCGCAGATAGTCGCAGGACTCGAGCACGGCCTCGTGCTCGAGGGCGGTGCTAACGATGTGCCGGCCGCGCGGGGAGCCCAGGGCGAGGCCCTTCACCGCGAGGTTGGCGGCCTCGGTGCCGCCGCCGGTGAGGGTGATCTCGCCGGGCCGGCAGCCGAGCACCCCGGCGATGCGGGCGCGGGCGGCCTTCAGCGTGGCGGCCGCGGCCTCACCCACCCGGTGGTGGCTGGACGGGTTGCCGAAGCCGCGGGTCATGACCGGCCAGATGGCTTCGGCGACCTCGCGGCGCAGCGGCGTCGTCGCGGCGTTGTCCAGGTAGATCATGGCTGCTCCGGGTTCGGGGAAGGGGTGGTCAATCCTCGGTGAGGATCACCACGTCCAGGCCTAGGTCGAGCGAGCGAACGCTGTGGGTGAGGGCGCCCACCGAGATGACGTCGACGCCGGACTCCGCGATGCGTCTGACGGTGTCGAGCGAGACGCCGCCGCTGGCCTCCACGATGGCCCGGCCGGCGACCAGGCGCACGCCCTCGCGGAGGCTGTCGGCGTCGAAATTGTCGAGCATGATCGTATCGATGCCGGCCGCGAGCACGGGTTCGATCTGCTCGAGGGTATCCACCTCGACCTCGAAGTGGGTGGTGTGCGAGAGCTTGGCGCGTACGGCCAGCAGCGCCTCGGTGAGGCCGATGCCGCCGGCGCTCAGCACAGCAAGGTGGTTGTCCTTGGCCATCACGGCGTCGGAGAGGCTGAACCGGTGGTTGTGGCCGCCACCGTCGCGCACGGCCTGGCGTTCGAACGCGCGCAGGCCGGGTGTGGTTTTGCGGGTGTCGACGATGCGGGCCGCGGTGCCGGCGGTCTCAGACACGTACCGGGCGGTGAGGGCGGCGATGCCGCTCATCCGCTGCACGAAGTTCAGTCCGATCCGTTCGGCCTGCAGGATGCCGCGGGCCGGGCCGGACGCCTCGGCGAGCAGGTCGCCCGCAGCGAAGGCGGCGCCGTCGGTGACGTGGAGGTGCACCGCGATGCGTGGGTCGACCAGTCGGAACGCCGCAGCGAACACGGCCCCGCCGCTGAACACGCCGGCTTCCCTGGCCACCAGCTGGGCGGTGGCGACGGCGTCGGCGGGGATCAGCATCTCGCTGGTGAGGTCGCCCCACGGGGCGTCCTCGTCGAGGGCGGCCCGCACGACGGTGTCGATGGCGTGTGTGGTCAGCATGCGATGGCCTCCGAAGGCTGCGATGGAACTGTGAGAAGAGGGCGGGTTGACGCCGGGTGCCGGGTGAAGCGCGGCCGGGCGAGTTCCGGGCGGCTGTCTGGGAAGTCAGCGCGGTGGTGGGCGCCGCGGGATTCCTCGCGGGCCAGGGCTGCGGCCACGATCAGGCGGCCGAGGTCGAGCAGGTTGCCCGTCTCGAGCTCGGCGACAGTGGCCCGGCCCCGGTCGACGGCCCGCCACCCGGCCAGGGTCACGGCGGCCCGGGTCAGGCCAGAGCCGGACCTGTGCACTCCGGCGGCCTCCCAGAGCAGCTCCTGCAGGGTGCTGCGCTCGACGAGCGTGCCGGCCTCATCCGGGTCGCTGCCGAGTTCGGCAACTGCCTCGAGGTCGTCGAACAGCGGCGGTAGCTGCTCCTCAGCGTCGAGCGCGCGCACGGCCCGATCGGCGAAGACAGCGGCTTCGAGCAACGAGTTGGATGCCAGCCGGTTCGCGCCGTGCGCTCCGGTGCGGGCCACCTCACCCACCGCGTAGAGGCCGGCCAGCGAGGTGCGGCCCCAGCCGTCGGTGGCGACTCCGCCCATCCAGTAGTGCGCGGCCGGAGCGACCGGAATCGGTTGCACCGCCCAGTCCAGCCCGGCGGCGCGGCAGGCGGCCGTGATGGTGGGGAACCGGCTCTCGAGCAGGTCACGGCCGAGCCCGGTGGCGTCCAGCAGCACCGGGGCGCCGCCCTGCTTTTTCATCTGGGCGGCGATGCTGCGCGCCACGATGTCGCGGGGCGCGAGCTCGGCATCCGGGTGGATGGCCGGCATGAACCGTTCACCGGTGCTGGTGAGCAGCACGGCGCCCTCGCCGCGAACGGCCTCCGACACCAGCGGGGTGCCGGGCACCGCGAGCGCGGTCGGGTGGAACTGGTAGAACTCGACGTCGGCGACGGCAGCGCCGGCCCGCCAGGCGGCGGCGACACCGTCGCCGGTGGCGATGGCCGGGTTGGTCGTGTGCCGGTACAACGCTCCCGCACCTCCGGTGGCGAGGATCACGGCGTCGGCGGCGACCGCGTGCTGGGTGCCGTCCGGCCCGAGCAGCATCGCGCCGGTCACCCGGACCGTGCCGGGGCCGTCGGTCACGATCAGGTCGACGAGCATGGTGTGTTCGTGGATGGTGATCTGGTCGCCGCCGAGGGCGTGGGCGCGCTTGGCCCGCTCCTGCACAGTGGCCACCAGGGCGGTCTCGATGGCGGCGCCGGTGGCGTCGCCGCCGGCGTGCAACACCCTGGACCTGGAGTGCGCGGCCTCGAGCCCACGGGTGATGCCCGATTCGTCGCGGTCGAAATCGACGCCGAACCGGATCAGGTCGCGCACCCGGGCCGGGCCTTCCTCGCAGAGCACCCGCACGGCAGCGGGGTCGCAGAGTCCGGCGCCGGCGCGCAGGGTGTCGAGGATGTGCGCGTCGGTGGAGTCGTCGGGGAACAACGCCGCGGCGATGCCGCCTTGGGCGTAGCGGGTGTTGCTGTCGGAAAGGGCGGCCTTGGTCACCAGGGTCACCCGGTGGCCGGCATCGGTTGCCCGCACCGCGGCGATCAGCCCGGCGAGGCCGCTGCCGACGACCAGCACGCGCGTCATGGTCAGGCTCCGGTCACGACGGGGGCGACGGGACCGGCGGCGGGCGGCTTGGCGGCGAGCATCCGTTCGAGCGCCACCCTGGCGTGCCCGGCGACGTCGTCGGCGACCGTGATGCGGTTGAGCACCTCCGCCGGCACGCCGTCGCCGCCCACGAGAGCCTCGAGTACCCAGGCCAGGTAGCCGGAGTGGATGCGGTACATGGTGGAGCACGGGCAGACGACAGGGTCGAGGCAGAAGATGGTGTGCTGCGGGTACTGGGCGGCGAGGCGCTGCACGAGGTTGATCTCGGTGCCGATCGCGAACGTCGACCCGGCCGGTGCGGCCGCGATGGCCTTGGCGATGTAGTCGGTGGAACCGTATTCATCTGCCGCATCCACGACCGCCATCGGGCACTCGGGGTGCACGATCACGCGCACGCCCGGGTGCTCAACGCGGGCAGTCTCGATCTGCTCGACGGTGAAGCGGCGGTGCACGCTGCAGAAGCCGTGCCAGAGGATCACCTGCGAGTTCTCGAGTTCGGCCTCGGTGTTGCCGCCGAGGGCCTTGCGCGGGTTCCACATCGGCATCCGCTCGAGGGGAACGCCCATGGCCTTGGCGGTATTGCGGCCCAAGTGCTGGTCGGGGAAGAACAGCACCCGCTGGCCGCGCTCGAAGGCCCACTTCAGCACGGTCTCGGCGTTCGAGGAGGTGCAGACAATACCGCCGTGCTCGCCGCAGAAGCCCTTGAGCGCCGCGGAGGAGTTCATGTAGGTGACCGGGATCACCGGGACGCGCCCGTCGGCATCCGGTTCGGTGCCGTAGAGCTCTTCGAGCTGTTCCCAGCACTCGGTGACGGAGTCGATGTCGGCCATGTCGGCCATCGAGCAGCCGGCGGCGAGGTTGGGCAGGATCACGGCCTGCTCGGGGCGGGAGAGCAGGTCGGCGGTCTCGGCCATGAAGTGCACGCCGCAGAAGACGATGGCTTCGGCATCCGGCCGGCTCTGGGTGGCCACGGCGAGCTGGAAGGAGTCGCCGATGAAGTCGGCGTGCTGCAGCACCTCTTCGCGCTGGTAGAAGTGGCCGAGCACCACAACACGGTCGCCCAGGGTGGCCTTGGCAGCGCGGATCCAGTCGCCCAGTTCGCCGTTGGATGCCGTGCGGTAGCGCGCGGGCAGCTCGCCCTGGCGGGGGGATCCGGTGGGGATGACGTCGCCCATCGAGGAGCCGGGCCCGTAGCCGGGGGCCTTGTCGTCGAAGTACCACGGGTCGACGGCGAGGTCGGGGGTGCAGGTGCTGCCCGTGCTCTTGCCCGTGCTGATCAGACGGATGGTGCGGTCGACCGATGCGATGGTCATGTCGTGCTCCTCGGGGAGTGCGGGGTGGTTTGGAGGGGAGTTTCGGGCCAGCCGACCGTGGAGCCCAGGGGCCCCTCGGCGATGGAGTGGGAGTCGTTGTAGCGGTAGAGCCGCGGCGGCCGGTGCGGTACCCCGGCCAGGCGGAGCCCGGTGTCGACGACGGTCCCCGTCGACTCGATCATGCGGCGGAAGTTCGCCGGGTCGAGTGCCCGGCGCAGGACCGCCTCGTGTACGTCGCGCAGCTGGGCCAGGGTGAATGTCTCGCCGAGGAAGGCGTGCGCGATGCGGGAGTATTCCACCTTGGTGCGCAGACGCCATAGCGCGTACTCGACGATGTGGTTGTGGTCGAACGCGAGCTCGGGCAGCCGGTCGGCCGGGAACCACTGCACGTTCTCATCGACGGCGGCGAGGTCGGCCTCGGTGGACTGCACCAGAGCCCAGTACACGATCGAGACGACGCGGCTGCCCGGGGAACGGCTGAGATCGCCGAAGGTGTACAGCTGCTCGAGGTACTTGGGGGAGAGTCCGGTGGTTTCCCGCAGGGTGCTGGCCGCGGCGGTGGAGAGCTCCTCCTCGGGCGGCAGCCAGCCACCCGGCAGCGCCCACAGGCCCAGGTACGGGTCCCTGGTGCGACGGACCAGGGGAAGCCAGAGCGTCATGAAGCCGGACTCGACGTCGGGCCGGAGCGCGAAAATGACCGTCGAAACCGCAAGCACAGGCGGGTGTAGATCGGTCATCGGGCATCCCTCGAGTAAAGGTCAATATGACTCTAACGTGAGGTCCATCATATAGTCATCGTGACCAGAAGTCACACCCCGGGCTCACGGCATCGTCAACCTCGTCATTTCGATGAGGATGGTGCGGTTGATCGTGCGGGACGACACGATGGAGAAACCCGCCTCGCGGAGCACGGCAAGGTCGGTTCCGGTCGCCGTTCCCCGGCTCCCGACATTCTGCAGGAGCCAGACTCTGTCGGTTGCAGCCAGCCGGAAGGCGGCCACCTCGAGCGGGAGTGTGCGGTCCCACAGCCCGTCGGTGTTCTCGAACGACTCGTCGCGGGTGATGTCGTTCAGCCCGACGAACGCCGCCGGATAGAGGTGCCCGGCCAGGCGCGGGCGCCGCGATGGCCTGGTGCTCTCGTCAAAGACGACGGCATCGCGTGGTCGGGCCTCTGCGCGCAGGATGTCGGCCGTCTGGCGCCAGTCGCTGCCGTGGTCCTTCGCGAAGTCCGAGCGTTGCGCGAGATAGCCGGGCGCCGCGAGGGTCACCACGAGCAGCAGGGCAATCGCCCGAGCCCAGAACGGCCGAAGCCCCACGATGCCCACGGCCATCAGGATGGCGGCCGCCGGCGCGCAGATCGAAAGGTACCGATAGGCGTACATCGGCGTGATCAGGTTGGTGCCGATCAGCAGGGTGGTACTCGGCACGACCAGCCAGGCCAGCAGGACGACCAGTTCGGCCCGCGGCACCCGCCCGGGCCCGGCGTTCACGCCGACGCCCTGGAACCGGGGGACGAACGCGGTCAGGCAGCCGACCGCGATCAACAGCCAGGCGAGGGCGGCCAGGGCCGGAGTGTCGAACCACTGCTGGACGGCGGCGTCGAGCGGGCTGGCCTGTGCGCGTCGGGCCAGGAAGGCGATCTGGTCACGCTGGGTGTGGGCCAGGATGATGATCGGTGAGGCCACCGCCAGCGCGGCGCCCACCCCGCCGGCCCACGTCAGCACGGTGACGCGTGGGCTGTGCCGGGTCAGCAGAGTCACCACGAGCCCGTGCACCGGCACCAGCAGCGCGATGTAAACGAATACGGTGATGCCCGCGGCCAGCAGCGCCGCGTAGCCGGCCCAGAGCGCCAGGGTCAGTGTGGCAGTGGTGGGCCTGGACCGCACGATGTGCACGAGGAGCACTGTGCACCACACCGCGATCATGGTGGCCAGGGCCGTGGACCGGGCCTCAGCGCCCATATACGTCACTCGGGGGAGCACAGCGAAGACGAGGGCGGCGAACAGGGCGACGCGCGGGTTGACGAGCATCCGGGCCAAGACGGCGGTGCCGGCCGTCGCGGCGCCGATGGACAGGGCGCTGAGTAGTCGGGTAGCGAACTCCGACGCCCCGAACACGTCGATCCAGCCGTGCAGAAGCAGATAGTAGACACCGTGCACGGCATCGACCGTGCCGAGCATCCGGAACAGCGACTGAAGCGACCGCTCGGCGGAGAGCACGCTGGCTGCCTCGTCACCCCAGTAGGACGGCTGCCAGGACCCGGCCACCGACACCAGGAAGCCGACCAGGCCGAGCAGGGCCGCGGTAGCGGCGAAGCCGCGCCGACCGTGTCTCGTCGGCTCCGGGGCCTCGACGAGCGGAGAGGCGAGAACAGTCGTCACCTCCAGACCCTAGAACCCTCCAACGTTTACCGACGAGGGGCCTCGGTGACCTGGAAGGTTCCCAAAGTGCCGCTAGGGAACGTGCCGCGGCAGCCGGATCTCGACTGCGAGTCCGCTGCCGGTGTTGCGCAGCAGGACCGTGCCGTTGGCGCGCTCGACGATGGCGTGCACAATGGCCAGACCCAGGCCCGATCCGCCGGAGCTGCTTGACCGGGCGTTGTCCGGCCTGGAGAATCTGTCGAACGCCAGCGGAATGAAATCCTCCGGCAGGCCGGGGCCGGTGTCGATCACGGTGATCAGCGCGCCGGAGCCTGAGCGGGAGAGTGACACGGTGACGCCGCCGTGGCCCGCCATCGCCGTGACGGCGTTCGAGATGAGGTTGTCGAGGAGCTGGCCCATATTCGTGGCCGAGACGCCGTAGCGACCCTCCGGGTCGTCATCGTCGATGCGGTAGACGACCTCGAGTTCGTGGCCGTCCCGCACCACCCGCGCCCGGTCGACCGACGCCGTGATCTCGTCGACCAGACCGGTCCAGTCCGTCTCGGGCGGCGACTGCACACTCTCCAGCTTGCTCAGCTCGAGCAGATTGGTTGCCAGCCGGCTCAGGCGTCCGGCTGTTGCCGATGCGTCTCGGATGTCGCGCTCGAGAGCAGGGGCATCGCCGGAGTCGAGGTGGGCCAGCTCGAGCTGCGCCTGAAGTACCGCGAGCGGGGTGCGCAGTTCGTGACTCGCATCCGACACGATCTGTTTTTCGCGGTCCACGCCGCGCCGGAGCCGCTTGATGAAGTCGTTGAGGGTTCGGGCGAGCTCGCTCACCTCGTCCTTGCCGGCTGGAACCCGCAGCTGCGCCGAGGAGCCCGTCGTGCTCAGACTCTCGGCTTCCTCACGCAGGCGGGTCACCGGGCGAAGCGCCGCGCCGGTGAGCAGCCAGGAGGCCAGTCCGAACCCGGCGGTGAGGATCACCGTGCCCAGCACGAGCACCCCGGTGAGCTCATCGAGCAGCAGGGTGGGGGCCTGCTGGCTGCGGGCGGCTATGACGAGCCAGTCGCCCGAATCCGAGCTCACCGGCGTCGCCGAGACCAGGTAGGTGGCGGCGGGGGTGGTCACGGTCTGCGGTTCGGCGCCCAATTCGATCAGGGCGTCGAGCTGCCGGTCCAGGCTGCGCGGCAGCGACGACTTCCGTACCGTCCCGGTCGGGTCGACGATGGCCAGCAGCTGGCCCTCGCTCGGGCTCTGGATGGCCTCGGCGGGGTTCGTCGCGAGCTGACCCAGCAGGGACTCGGCGTCGTTGCGCAGCATGGTCTCGTTCGAATCGGTGAGAATCGATTGCACCTCGAGGCGGACGAAGAATGCGGCGGTGCTGAACAACAGGGTCGCGACGAGGAGGCTTCCCAAGGTGATGCGCGCGCGGATCGACAGCGCGGGCAACCAGATGCCCCGGGGGCCACTCACCGGGAGGGCCGCCTCATCCGGCGAGCTCCACGGCGTAACCGGTGCCTCGCACGGTGACGATGCGCACGCCCGCGGCATCGGTATCGATCTTGCGGCGCAGATAGCTGATGTACTGGTCGACGATGTTGGGGTCGATGTGGTTCGTGCCGTTCCAGATCTCTTCGAGAATGGTGGTGCGGTCGACCGTGGTGCCGGCCCTGCTGCAGAGCAGTCGAAGCAACGCCACCTCTTTGGGGCTCATCGACACCGCACGCCCGGCCACGGTCACCCGCAGGTCGCGGGAGTCCAGCACTATGTTGCCGATCTCCACCGTGGTCGGGGCGCCCATCGACCGGCGGCGCAGCAGGGCACGCACCCTGGCGGAGAGCTCGGCGAACGCAAACGGCTTGGTGAGGTAATCGTCGGCTCCGCTGTCCAGGCCGAAAACCCTGTCGTCGACGGTGTCGCGTGCGGTCAGCAGTAGCACGGGCATGGTGTTGCCCGACTCGCGGATGCGGCGGCAGATCTCAAAACCCGACATCTGGGGCAGCATCACATCGATGGCGGCCAGGCCGAAGCCGTCCCCATTGAGGGCGATGAGTGCGTCGACCCCGGTGGAGACCCGCACCGTCTCGTACCCCTCGGCCTGCAGTCCGCGTTCGATGAGGGCACCCATCTGGTCATCGTCCTCCACGACCAAGATCTTCATCCGTCACCCTTCGCTCGCACCAGGGTCTCATGCTGGCACGTTGCGTGACGCTTCGCTCGCGACCTGCCGACGGCAAGCTGGGAAGCCGCCGCTAGGCTGACGACATGGTGGATGCGCGCGCGAGCGACGAACTCGGGGTGGCCGTGGCGCAGTTCGCGCCCGGCGCTGATCAGGCGGCGAATCTGGCCGCGATGCGCTCGCTGGCCGGTACCGCCGTGGCGCGCGGGGCGGGCATCGTGGTGTTCCCCGAGTATTCGTCGTTTTTCGAGAGCCGGTTGGGTGACGCATCCGTTGCCGCCGCCGAAGCGCTCGACGGACCGTTTGTGACCGCGCTAGGTCACCTGGCCGCCGATCTGGGCGTGCACATCGTGGCCGGCATGCTCGAGCGCACCGACGACCCCCACCGGGTGCAGAACACTCTCGTCGCCGTCGACCCCGCCGGGCTGGTCGTGGCGCGGTACCGCAAGCTGCACCTCTACGACGCGTTCGGGTCACGGGAATCCGACAGGGTGCTTGCCGGTGTCATCGAAGCGCCGGAGACCTTCGTCGTTGCCGGTCTCACGGTGGGCCTGCAGACCTGTTACGACATCAGATTCCCCGAGGTCACCCGCCGTCTTGTCGATGCCGGCGCCGACCTTGTGCTCGTCCCCGCGGAGTGGGTGCGCGGACCGCTCAAGGAGCAGCACTGGCGCACTCTGGTCACGGCGCGCGCACTCGAGAACACCGTCTATCTCGCGGCGGCCGACCATGCGCCGCCAAGCGGCGTCGGCGCGAGCATGGTGGTCGACCCGATGGGTGTTGAGCTGGTCACGATCGGGGAAACGACGGATGTGGCCGTCGGCTGGATCTCCCCTGCCCGGCTTGCCGAGGTGCGACGGGTCAACCCCGCCGTTGCCCTGCGCCGCTTCGGCACGGTGCCGCTCTAAGCGCTCATTCCGGCGCGGCCACCGACGACTTCGGCAACGCGGAGGCCGACTTCACCGCGAACGACACATCCATCCCACCCGCGTGATTGGAATCGATGGCGCGTTCTTCGCTGGTGGCGATCAGCCCTTGCGAGCTGTTGGCCGAGCGCGTCAACTGTGCGATCCACTCCGGGTTGAGAGTCGGGGTGTGGCCGCCGGTGAACTTGAAGTACAGCGGTATCGCCGGATTCATCCATGCCGAACTGCGTCCGTCGCCGACCTCGATGGCGTTGCGCCAGGAGAAAAGGAAGCTCTCGCCGCGGCGGAGTTTCTGCACGATCACGACTTGCAGATGTGTCAGGATCCTGTCGTCGAATTCAACGACGACCCGGTCGTAGGACAGGGTGCCCATGAGTTTTCACGTTCACTTCCAGATTGGCCACGCTCGGTGCCGGGAACGGGTGAAAGCGATGATGGGGCACTGACAGAAGAACCGGAGGATCCCTCAACTCTCCTCTGCTGCCCGGCAAAGCGCAAGGAATTCGGGCGAATGCAGAGCCGTGAGCGTGTCGACCGGACGTTCGACGTGGCCGAAGTGGCCGGTGCCGGTGAGTACCGTGACCTCGAGGTCGGCGATCACTCGGGCCAGGCGCCGGTCGTCGTCGTCTCCGACGAAGACATCACGGTCGCCGTGCACCGACCGCACCGGGCACTCGATGCGGGCCCAGGACGCCTCGGCGTTGTAACGACCGGCCCGGCCGGCGGCCAGGGTGAACGAGCGTGGCCGCGTCTCGGCGGCCAAAGCGGACAGCACGCTCCGGTCGACCCGGCGGACGTTGCTGAACAACGGAGCCACCGCGGGGCGCAGCAAGCCCAGCCGATTCAGCCCGGCTGCCAGACCGCGGCCGGCCGCGCCGCACGCCGAGAGAACCCTCATCACGCCGAGCAGGGCCGTGAAGCCGGGCAGCACGGCGAACCGGGACAACGGATGCCGCACGCTGTCGATGACACCGAACGTCGTCGCGGACACCAGCCCGACAAAGGTCGTCTGCCCGGGTCTGCTCGCCGCGAGCTCGAGGGCGACGAACCCGCCCAGCGAGTGCCCGATTACCCGCCAACGCCGATACCCCAGGGCGCGCGCGATCTCGGCTACGACCGCGGCGAGGGACTCAATGGTCTCAGCGTCTTCGTCGATTGCCAGGGGAGTGTCGCCCCAGCCGGGCAGGTCCGGGATGATCAGGTTCTCGAGCGGGGGCGCGGGCAACCGGTCCGCAGCGCGGATCAGCGGCGTCCAGGTGGTCCACGATCCGGCCGCACCGTGCAGCAGGATCGTCGCGGTGCCGGTGGAGCCCGTCGCTGTTCGCCGACCATGCCGCACCGCGACCGGACCGAGGGGTGTGTCGATCAGGCTCGTGCTCAGGCCCAGCCGGCCGGAGTCGTGTGACAGCGCAAACGGGCAGTAGCCCAGGTCGGTGTCGAAACCTGCCGGGACGGCGGTGGCGGTGCTCATAACAGGGGTTCGGTACGGCCGGCGACCCGGATTGGCGGCCGGCCAAGCCTGAGTTCCGGCTGATCATTTGCCGCGGCCGGAATACCCTGCCCGGTCGCAGAGTTTGCTGAACGGGACGCGTGTTCGACAACGGCGGCACAGCCGCATCCACTGCGTCCCCATCCCACAGATATAAGGAGCACCACGTGAGTCTTTTCACCCCGCTGAACCTCGGCGCCCTCGAACTGCCCAACCGAATGGTCATGGCACCGTTGACCCGGATGCGGTCAGGGGTTGACGGCATCCCGGGTGCGCTCAACATCGAGCACTATCGCCAGCGGGCCACCCTCGGCTTGATCGTGTCAGAGGGTGTCTACCCCGATAAGGCCGGCCAGGGCTTCCCAGGCCAGCCGGGCCTGGTCACCACGGAACAGATCGCCGGCTGGGCCAAGGTCGCCGACGCCGTGCACGCCTCCGGTGGCCGCATCGTGGCCCAGGTCATGCACGCCGGTCGGGTTTCCCATCCCGAGATCACCGGAGGGCTCCAGATCGTCGCCCCCAGCGCCATCGCCATCCAGGGCGAGAGCCACACCTACAAGGGCAAGCTGCCCTACCCGGTGCCGCGCGCACTGACCGGCGAGGACCTGCCCGGCATCATCGACGGCTTCGTGCAGGCGTCCCGCAACGCTGTCGCGGCCGGCCTCGACGGAGTTGAAATCCACTCCGCCAACGGGTACCTGCTGCACGAATTCCTCTCGCCGGCCTCCAATCAGCGCGATGACATCTATGGCGGCTCCGCCGAGAACCGGGCCCGGTTCGTGATCGAGGTCGTGACGGCCGTCGCCGCGGCGATCGGCGCCGACAGGGTGGGCATCCGCATTTCGCCCCAGCACAACATCCAGGATGCCGTCGAGACCGACGACGCCGACGTCCTGGCCTCCTACGGTGCCCTGGTCGACGGCCTGGCGCCGCTGGGACTGGCCTACCTCAGCGTTCTGAACCGCGACCCCGCGGGCGAGCTGGTGCGCACGCTGCGCAGCCGGTTCGGCGGCCCGCTGCTGGTCAACACCGGTTTCAGCGCCGTGACCACCCGCGAGGAGGCCATCGCCCTGCTCGACGACGGTCTCGGCGACGGTGTCGTCGTCGGTCGTGCCGTGATCGCCAACCCCGACCTCGTGCGCCGCTGGCTGGAGAACCTGCCGGTCAACGAGCCCAACCCGGCCACGTTCTACGGCCCGGATGCCGTCGGGTACACCGATTACCCGGCCTACGCGAGCTAGCCTCTCCCGCGGCGCGCCCGCGCGCTGAGACCGAACGGCCCCCTGCTGCAGGGGGCCGTTTTGTGCGCCGAGAGGTGACTACAGGTGGGCGAGACGCGCGGCGGCGTCCTCGAGCACGTCGACGCGCTTGCAGAACGCGAACCGGACGAGCGACGCGTACTGCGCCTTGTGCTCGGGCAGGCAGAACGCCGAGATCGGGATCCCGACCACCCCGGCCAGATCGGGCAGCGCGCGGCAGAACTCGACGGCGTCGGGATGGCCGAGGGGCGCGGCATCCGCCACGATGAAATACGAACCCTGCGGCACCGCGAGGGTGAACCCAGCCGCGCCGAGCCCGCCGGCCAGCACATCACGCTTGGCCTGCAGGTCGGAGGCGATGCCGGAGTAGTAGGCGTCGGGCAGATCGAGTCCGATCGCCGTGGCCGGCTGGAACGGGGCGCCGTTGACATAGGTGAGGAACTGCTTGACGGCGAGGATCGCCGTGACGATGGCCGCCGGGGCGCTCAACCAGCCGATCTTCCAACCCGTCGTGCTGAAGGTCTTGCCGGCGGATGAGATCGTGACGGTGCGCTCACGGGCACCGGGCAGGGTCGCGACCGGCAGGTGGGCGACGCCGAAGGTGAGGTGCTCGTAGACCTCGTCGGTCACGATGAGGGCGTCGTGCTTATGCGCGAGCGCCACGATCAGTTCGAGGGTCTCGCGGGTGAAGACCGTGCCGGTGGGGTTGTGCGGGTTGTTGATCAGGATGATCCGGGTGCGGTCGGTCACGACAGCCGCCAGCTCATCCAGGTCGGGCTGAAAATCGGGGGAGTGTAGCCGCACCGTGTGATGCACGCCGCCGGCCAGGGCGATCAGGCCGCCGTAAGCGTCGTAGAACGGCTCGAAGGTCACCACCTCGTCGCCCGGTTCGAGCAGCGCCAGCAGGGTGGCGGAGAGCGCCTCGGTGGCGCCGGCGGTGACGAGAACCTCGGTGCCGGGGTCGACGGTCAACCCGTAGAAGCGCTGCTGGTGGCGCGCAATCGCCTCGAGCAGCACCGGTGCTCCCCGCCCGGGCGGGTACTGGTTGACGCCGTCGCGGATGGCCTGACGAGCGGCTTCGAGCACGACGGCAGGACCGTCCTCGTCGGGAAAACCCTGACCCAGGTTGATGGCGCCGGTGCGCATGGCGAGCGCGCTCATTTCCGCGAAAATACTGGCCGAAACGGTGCCGTCGGCGGCGAGGAGCCCGGCGCCTCTGGCGGTGCGACGCCAGGCGCCGCCGATCGTCATGTGGTGACCTGCTGCATACCCCAAATTTACGACATCCCGCCGGCCCAGCTCACGCACCCGCCCGTCTAGCCGGATTCCCCGCGGGTGTGCGCAACTCCTGCTCTTCCTGATTCCGTGTCAGACCGCACCCCGCGAACACCGGTGCGGATGCGCGACCAGCGACGGGTTGCCGGAGTTATGCAGGTCCACGGCAGGGTTCGGGGTTGTGGATAACTTGCACGCGGGGGAGGGCTGCTGTCATACGGTGGCGGGATGGTGATCGTGGGTGGTGGGCGACGAGGTGTCGGACGGATGGCTACTGCTGCCTGTGTGGGTGGTCTGCTGTTGGGTGCGGCGGGCTGTACGGCGGCGCCGAAGCCCGCGCCTCCGTCGCCCACGCCCACGATCACCCCCATCTTCGCTTCCGACGAGGAGGCGCTCGCCGCGGCCACCGAGGCCTACGCGAACTACCTCAGGGTCCGCGACTCGTTCTGGGCGGACGACGGTTCCACTGAGGATGAGTACCTGTCCCTTTCCACCGGAACCGCGCACGATGGTGATGCGCAATCGATGGAGAAATGGCGAGCCAACGGATGGCATGCAATCGGAATCACAACCTTCGACTCAATGCGACTTCAGAGCGTGGATATCGACGCTGGCTCGCAGCAAATCAGAACGTACCTATGTCTCGACGTCACTCAGGGCGACGTCATCGACAGCGAGGGTTCATCAGTTGCAAAACCAGACCGGCCGCTGCGCGTGCCCCTGGAAGTCGAGTTCGAGGTGGCATCTTCCGCTTCAATTGATCTGAAGATATCGAGGTCAGAGGTATGGTCCGGCGAGAACTTCTGTTAGGCGTCGTGCTGGCATTATTCATTTCGCAGCTGCCGGCGCCGCCTGTCCATGCGCTTGTCAGGCCGTCGACGGGGACATGCTCCGTCGATGAAATCCAAGTGGGCGTCTGCCCGGACGCCTCGGTCGACGACCGCGGGGTGGACCTCAGCGCAGACCGGGAGGTCAACACGCCTGGACGTCAGGGGTCTGGTTCCGGCAACGGCCGCGACGGCGATGGCGGTGGCGGCTCGGGAGGCGGCGAGTGGGATGGGCTCCCTGACGGCGTCAGCCTGGTTCCCGGGGGAGTCCCCGTCGACCGGGGCGACGCATCCGGCGGACTGGGGACTGGTCCGAGGCGCCAACCGATAGTGGCGCCGGCCGACCCCGCGGTGCCGGTGTGCCAGCCTCAGACGCCGTGCGATCCGGATCTGGTCGTGCGTGTCAGTGACCTGGTCAGTATCCCGGCCGACGCGCCCACTCAGGGGATGGAACCCAACGGTTGGCTCGTCGTCGGAGTCCCGGCCAATTTCTTCGCCACGGCGTCGGCCCACGTCCGGTCAGGGACCCTCCTCGGCGCCTCGGCCGAGGTGCGGTTCACCCCGGTGGGATTCCGGTGGGATTACGGCGATGGTGCGTCGCGAACGTCGGCTTCGGGCGGGGCGACCTGGGCGGCCCTGAACCTTCCCGAGTTCTCAGAAACCTCAACTAGTCACGTGTTCGAGAGCACCGGCACGCTGTCGATCGGGCTGGTCGTGTCATATTCGGCCGAGTATCGCTTTGCCGGTGCCGAATGGCGCGACGTGCAGGGTCTGGTGCTGGTGCCCACCCGCCCGATCACCGCGATCGCCGACCGCGCCGGCACGGTTCTTGTGGCCGAGTCCTGCCTCGGCAACCCCGGCGGCCCCGGCTGCTGAGAGGCATCGGGCCGCTGCAGGACCACGTCGTTCCGCGAGCCGGGCAAGGTCACGGCTTCATCATTGATTGCTCCCAGTCTGCGCATATCAAACGTTCAGCTTTAGGCGAGAAGCTAGCTTCGCTTGGAAGGAGCACACCATGACCGACAACACTCAGGACCCGGGCACCACCCCCGACCAGCCTCAGGACAACGCACCGTTCGAGGTCAACTCGTCGGGTGAAGCCGCAGCACAACCCACCGCAGCACAGCCCACCGCAGCACAGCCCACCGCAGCACAGCCCGCAGTTCCACGCGCCGCCGACAACCAGCCCACCGAGGTGCTCGGTTCGGAAGACGCCACGGTCGCTGCCCCGGCGCCCACGGCAGCTGAGCACCAGGCCGCCGCGCAGCAGGCAGCAGCGCACCAGGCCGCAGCCCAGCACGCTCAGGCAGCTCAGCCGACGCACCCGTACACCCAGGCGCCCCCCGCCTACCCCACGGATGCCTTCGGCCGCCCGATTCCGGGCCCGGACGGGTCCACCCCGATTTACGCCCCCACCCCGGCGCAGCAGCAGGCCTACGCCAACGCGAACGGCTACCCCGCGCAACCGTCGGGTGCACCGAAGGCGCCCAAGGACCCCAACCGCCGCAAAGGCAACGTGGCCTTCGTCGCCGCGCTCGCCATCGCAGCCCTGGTCGGCGGGGTCTCCGCAGCCGGTGTTTCCGCTGTCGTCTACTCGAGCCAGAGCAACGGCACCCCGGCCAGCGAGGCCCAGGGCCCGAGCACGGTGGTCGTCAACAACACCGACAGCGTGAACGAGATCACCGCAGTCGCCGCCAAGGCGTCGCCCAGTGTCGTCACCATCGAGGTCGCCGCGGGCGACTCCGGTGGCTCCGGCTCCGGCGTCATCCTCAGCGAAGACGGTTACGTCCTGACCAACACCCACGTCGTCACCCTCGACGGCGCCGCCGCAGACGCGACCATCCAGGTGAAGGCCAGCGACGGCAAGCTGTACGCGGCCACCCTGATCGGCACCGACCCGGTTTCCGACCTCGCCGTGATCAAGCTCACCGACGCGTCAGACCTCACGCCCATCACCTGGGCGGACTCGAGCGATCTCAACGTCGGCGACACCGCCATCGCAATCGGCGCGCCACTCGGCCTGTCCGGCACCGTCACCAACGGCATCGTGAGCGCCCTGAACCGCAGCATCACCGTGGCGTCCTCCGCCGCACCCACCACGCCCGACGAGACCACGCCAGACGAGGGTGACGGCAACTTCTTCAACTACGACCTGCCCAACCGGGACGGTTCGACCCCCGACACCCCGGACACCCAGGCCGCCCAGAGCAGCATCTCGCTCGCGGTGATCCAGACGGATGCCGCGATCAACCCCGGCAACTCCGGCGGAGCCCTGCTCAACAGCAAGGGCGAACTGATCGGCATCAACGTCGCCATCGCCAACGCCGGTGGCAGCTCGACCGCCACCACCGCCGGGAGCATCGGTGTCGGCTTCTCGATCCCGGCCAACCTGGCCAAGCGGGTGTCGGATGAGATCATCGACACCGGATCTGCCACGCACGGCCTGCTCGGCGCCAGCGTCACCGGCGCCACCAGCACCGACAGCGACACCGTCGGCGCCCTCATCAGCGAGGTGTCGTCCGGCGGAGCCGCCCAGAAGGCCGGCCTGAAGGCCGGTGACGTCGTCACCAATTTCAACGGTGTTCCCATCACCGACGCGACCGACCTCACCGCCCAGGTGCGTACCCTCGCAGCCGGTGCCACCGCCGACCTCACCTACGTGCGTGAAGGTGAATCGGTGACGGTGTCGGTCACCGTCGGCGAGCTCACCAGCTAGCCCGGATCAGCTCCTTCCTTCCTCCCGCGCCGCCGGTCCTGCACCGGCGGCGCAGTTGTGTCCGGGGCCGCGGCCGCCGGCTCGGAGGCCTGCCACAGGTAACGCGGACCGAGTGAAAAGACTCGGCTGCTAGGCTCAGGCGATTGCCCGAATGAGTGGAAAGATGGCCAGCCCAGTGCACGAGAGCGCAGACACAGTGCTGATCGGCGTCTCGTACATCATGCCCGTGCTCAACGAGGCCAGCCATGTACGAGCGGCGGTCCAGAGCCTGCTCGAGCAGGACTACGACGGCCCGTTCGAGGTCACCCTGGCCCTGGGGCCGAGCATCGACGGCACCACCGAACTCGTCGAAGAGATGGCCGCGGTGGATCCGCGCATCCGCGTCGTCGCCAATGAAGTCGGGTCGACGCCGGCCGGCCTCAATATCGCCATTCGCGCCTCCACCTTTCCTGTCGTGATCCGCGTCGACGCCCACTCGGTGCTTCCGCGCGACTACGCCCGCATCGCCGTCGAGACGCTTCAACGCACCGGCGCCGACAACGTCGGCGGCATCATGGATGCCCAGGGCACCGCCCCGTTCCAGCAAGCCGTCGCCCGCGCCTACGGCACCCGCATCGGCCTGGGCGGCACTCCGTTGCACGTCGGCGGCCCCGAGGGCGAAGCCGAGACCGTGTACCTCGGCTGCTTCCGCCGTGACAGCCTGCTGCGGGTGGGCATGTTCGACGAGGGCATCAAGCGCGGCCAGGACTGGGAACTCAACCGCCGCCTGCGCGAGCACGGTGGCTCGGTCTGGTTCACCCCGGCGCTGAAGGTCATCTACCGGCCGCGGCCCAGCCTGTCCCGCCTGGCCCGCCAGATGGTCTCCACCGGACTGTGGCGCGGCGAACTGGCCCGCCGGTTCCCCGAATCCAACGGCCTGCGCTACTTCGCCCCGCCCGTGATGGTGCTCGGCGTCACCATCGGCATCCTGCTCGGCCTCGCCGGCCTGGTGCAGGTCCTGCTGGGCGGACCGGGCTGGCTGCTGCTGGGTTTCCTGGCCCCGCTGGCCTACCTGCTCATCGTCGTGGCGGCCACTGTTGCGTCGACCCGGTCCGACGGCGTTCGTGTCGCGCTCTGGTTTCTCGTAGTCTTGCCGTGCATTCACTTCTGCTGGGGTATCGGATTCCTGCTCGGTTACCTCAAGCTCACCACCAACATCTCGGCACACACGGGAAGACATCAATGACGTCTGGTTCGCCCAACACGGCTCGGCCCTCTTCGATCGCCGAGCTTCGTGCCGTCGCGCAACCTCCCGAGGTGCGGATGCGCGCCAACGCCGAGCACTGGACGGCGTCGCTGTACCTGCGTGACCTGTCGCCGTACCTCACCTGGCTGCTGCTGAAGACGCGCATCTCGGCCAACGGCGTCACCGGCCTGATGATCCTCGTCGGCTGGTCCACGGCCGCGGCGCTGCTCATTCCCGGCATCTGGGGTGCCCTGCTGGCCCTGGTGCTCGGCCAGCTGCAGATGCTCGTCGACTGCTGCGACGGCGAGGTCGCCCGTTGGCGTAGGACGTCGTCACCGGCCGGGGTGTTCCTCGACAAGGTCGGGCACTACTCGACCGAGGCCCTGATCCCCATCGCGCTGGGCATCCGCGCCGCCGCCTACCCGTTCGAAGCACCCGCCGACTTCCTGTTCACCACGCTGGGCCTGGCCCTGGCACTGCTGATCGTGCTCAACAAGGCCCTCAACGACATGGTGCACGTTGCCCGCGCCAACGCCGGCCTGCCCAAGCTGGCCGACAACAAGGGTGAGAAGGTGCCGCAGGCCGGCCTGATCGCGACCCTGCGCCGCCTGGCCCGGTTCCTGCCCTTCCACCGCCTGTACCACTCGGTGGAAATGACGATGGTGATCTTCGTCGCCGCCGTCATCGGCCTCGTCCTCGGTCAGCCGATCACCGACCGGGTCTTCCTCGCCGTCCTCGTTCCCCTCGCTTTCCTAGCGCTGATCGGCCACTTCCTGGCGATCATGGCCTCGAAGCGAGTGCGGTCCTGAAGTCAGGCGACAGCGTGCCCGTCACCATCGGTGTGGTCGTGCTCACCCAGGGCCGCCGCCCGGACGACCTCGAGCGCGGCATTCGCAGCCTGCTCGCCCAGGAAGACGTGCAGCTGGACATCATCTGCGTGGGCAACGGCTGGCAGCCCACAGGCCTGCCCAGTGTCGTCGCCGCGCTCGCCCTGCCCGAGAACCTGGGCATCCCCGCCGGCCGCAATCGCGGCGTGGAGCACGTGGGCGGCGACTACCTTTTCTTCCTCGATGACGACGCCAGCCTGCCGGATCCCCGGTTCCTGATCGACGCCGTAGGGGTGCTGCGCGCCGACCCCAGCATCGGTCTGCTGCAGCCTCAGGTCGTCGACCCGGCCGGCCTCACCGCGCCACGCCGCTGGATTCCACGCATCCGCAAGGGCGACGCCGCACACTCCAGCGCGGTGTTCTCGGTGTGGGAGGGTGCTGTGCTTCTGCCCAGACCCGTCTTCGACGCCACCGGCGGCTGGGCCGAACCGTTCTTCTACGCCCACGAGGGCATCGAGCTGGCCTGGCGGGTCTGGGACCAGGGCCTGCGCACCTGGTACGCGGGCAACCTGGTGGCAAACCACCCGGTGATCCTGCCCACCCGGCACGCCGATTTTTACCGGCTCAACGCCCGCAACCGCGTCTGGATCGCCCGGCGCAACCTGCCACTGCCGCTGATACCGCTCTACGTGGGGTCCTGGACGGCGATCCAGGTGCTCCGCGGAGCCCGCAACCCGGCTGCCCTCAAGGCCTGGTTCCGTGGCTGGTGGGAGGGGTGGGTCACCGACCCCGGCGAACGCCGTCCGCTGGCGACCCGCACCATCTGGCGGATGACCCGCGCGGGCCGGCCCCCCGTCATCTGAGCGGGGCCTAACGATTGGCTACCGGTGCGCCCCTTCCGGGGGGCGGTAGGCCCTAGGTCCCGGCCCGGTGGGTAGGCTGGAGCAGTGGTAAGCAGCAAAGACGTCCGACTCGCAGCAAAGCTGGTGAAGGATGTGCTCGGTTCCCGCAAGGCTCAGCGCCTACTCACCGAGCGCCTCGCCGTACGCGGCCCGCTGCCCGCCAATACTTTCAAGATCGCCGTGTACTTCGCGGATGGCCCGGTGAACCTTTACCAGATGCGCCAGTGGTACAAGCCACTCGCGAAGCTGGCCGAGACCTGGCCCGTGGTCGTCCTGAGCCGCACCGCCGGCGGCACGATGAAGCTGATCGAAGAGAGCCCGATCCCGGTCGCCTACGTGCGCAAGGTGTCCGACCTCGAACGAGTGATCGCCGAGCAGGACATCCGCATCGTCCTGTACGTCAATCAGAACTCCCGCAACTTCCAGATGATGCGCTACGGGCGCCGCTGGCACGTTTTCATCAACCATGGTGAGAGCGACAAGATGTACATGACCACGAACCAGTTCAAGGCCTACGACTACTCGTTCGTGGCCGGTCAGGCCGCCGTCGCCAGGCTCGGCAAGGTGCTCTGGGACTACGACTTCGACAAGCGGGCCATCACCATCGGTCGGCCCCAGGCCGACCACTACTCGGGCCGGTTGCCGTTCATGCCCGACGAGCGCACCGTTGTGCTCTACGCGCCCACCTGGGAGGGCGACCGCGCCGCCGCCGCGTACGGCTCCATCGCCACGTACGGCGTGGCCCTGGTCACTGCCCTGTTGCGCAGCCCCCGGCACCGGTTGGTGTACCGCCCGCATCCGCGATCAGGTGTGGTCGACCACGAATACGGTCTGGCGAACAAGCAGATCATGGCCATGATCAACACGGCGAACAGCCGTGATGCCAGCGCCCAGCACATCATCGACACCGGCGCGGAGCTTGGCTGGCAGCTCTCCGCCGCCGACGTTGCGATCGTCGACATCTCGGCGATGGTCTACGACCGCCTTGCATCGGGCAAACCGCTCATGGTGACGCGGCCGCTGAACCCTCTCGCCGCCATCGACACCAGCGGGTACCTGTCCGACTGCGAGTGGCTTGACGCGGGCGAGACCGCCGGTATCGTCGAGACCCTCGACGAGCTTGTGAACGACGACGGCGCCGACCAACGTCTGCGCGTCTGGGTCGAGCAGTACTTCGGCGATCCCACGCCCGGTGCGCCGACGGCGCGGTTCCATGCCGCGATCGAACATCTGATGACCGAATGGGACCGGTTCGCCCAGGTGCACGCCGGCGACGACGACGACCTCGCCGAGTTCGTCGAGGAAGTCAGCGAGACCGAAGACGTCTGAGTGATCGGGTGAGGCGGGCAGGGTCAGGCCGGTCGGGCTCTGCTTAGAGGGGTTCCGCCGGTGCGGCTGCATCCGGCTTGACCGGGTCCCCGCCGGTCGGCCGGCGGCGGAGCGGCCGGGGGAGTGCCCGGAGTGCGCCGTGGCCCAGCTGAGTGAGCCGGTTGCCGGGAATCACGGCGCCGTCGCGCAGCGTGATGGTGTGCGCCCGCGGGTCGAGCTCCGGGCGGAAGGCGGCGGGCGCCTGACCGAACGCGAGCCTGGACGAACCGATGACCCGCTTGCCGAGAATGTGGTTGCCCATTCCGCCGATCACGGCGCCGATGCCGAACGGCACGGCCTTGCCGATCAGGCTGGCTCCGCCCTTGGCAGCGAACTGCCGGATGAAGGTGCGCTTGAGGCGGTCTGTCAGCGGCCCCATGATGGCGCGGGGCAGGCTGGTGGTTACCAACTCTCCCCAGTAGGCAGTACGGGCCACTCCTCCGCCGGTGACCTGACCGGCCAGCTGACGCACCAGGTCGGAGCCCTCGTGGCCGAGCATCATGGTCATCACGAGCGCCCTCGCGCGCTCAGGATCACTCACCGTGATCCCGTGCACCTCGCTGACGGACTGGGAGAAAAGAGCGGTCGCCTCAAGAAACCCGGCCGTCTCGACGCCGGACAGAGCGAGCGTGATACCGGTGCCGACGCCGGGGATCACGGCCGTCGCGCCGACCGCGGCGCCGCCGCTGGTGACAGCGGCGAGATAACGCCGCTCCAGAATGCGCACAAGCTGTTCCGGCGAGGCATCGGGGTGACGGTGGCGAATGCTGCGGATGTGGGCGAGCACAGCGGGGCGATGAATCGCCATGACCCTGTCGAAACCGGTGGCGACGCCGGATGGCAGCTGGCCGCCCTGCGGCAGCCCGCCGGTGGGCGACAGCAGTGGTGTGGGTTTCTTAGCCATGGTGCGGTCCTCCTCGGGTGCAGAAGCACGAGTTTACGGTTCGAAACTGAGCATCGTCGAGGTAATTCCCAGCCAGATTGATGCGCGTTGGCCGTGACGAATCGCGGTCGGGCGACGTCTCAGGCCTTCTTGATGCCGTACTCGGCGTTGTACCGGTCGAGGACGTCGTTGATCGGGGCGTCGAGGACCAGCTCACCCTTGTCGAGGTAGAGGCCCCTGGCACAGAACCGGCGCAGGTCGCGCTCGTTGTGCGACACGAAGAACAGGGTGCGTCCGCCGGCCAGCAGCTCTTCGATGCGTCGGTAGCACTTCTCGCGGAACGCCTTGTCGCCGACCGCCAGCACCTCGTCGACGAGGATGATCGGCTCCTCGAGCCTGGAGATCACGGCGAACGCGATACGCACCTTCATGCCGCTGGACAGGTGCTTGTACGGGGTATCGATGAAGTCGGCGATCTCGGCGAACTCGATGATGTCGTCGAAGCGGGAATCGATCTGCTTGCGGGTCATGCCGTGCAGACCCGCCGTGAGGTACACGTTGTCGCGCACGGTGAGGTCGTCGACGAAGCCGCCGGTGATCTCGATCAGCGGGGCGACACCCTCGATGACGTTCACGGTGCCCTCGTCGGGCAGCACAACACCCGTGACGAGCTTGAGCAGGGTGGACTTGCCCTGGCCGTTGCGGCCGACGACCCCGATCGCCTCACCGCGTTGAACGGTGAACGACACGTTCTGCAGCGCCCAGAACTCACCGGACCTGGTGCGGCGGCGGGTGCCGGCGAAGAGGTCCTTGAAGCTGCGGCGGCTGCGCCGATTCCGGCGGAACCTGATTCCGACGTCGTTCAGGGAGATGACGGTCTCGGTCATCAGATCTCCTTCAGCACGGCACGCTCGGTGCGGGAGAAGACCAGCAGGCCGATTCCGAGGAATGCCACCGACATGGCTGCGCTGACGGCCACGACGAACCAGTCCAGCTCGCCGGGGAAGAACGCGGCCCTGTAGAGGCTGAAGATGCCGCTGAGCGGGTTGAACGCCGCCCAGAAGTGCAGCTGCTCCGGCAGGTCACTCGTGCCATAGATAATCGGCGACGCGTAGAACAGAAAGCGCAGGATGAGTTTGACGGCTCGCTCGAGGTCGCGGAAGAACACAACCAGTGGGGCCACGATGAGGCCGACTCCGGCCGTGAGCACGGCTTGGATGAGGATGGCCAGCGGGAAGAAAATCGCATCAACGTTGACCTCGGCGCCGGACCAGATCGCAAAGACGATCAGGACCGGAATGGCGGCGATGAACTCGATGCCCTTGGACAGCACGAGCCGGTTGACCCAGATGGTGCGGGGGATCCGGGTGGACCTGATGAGTTTTGCCTCACGCAGGAATGCCCGGGTGCAGTCGGAGACGGCCCCGTTGAACCACATCCACGGCAGCAGCGCGGCGAGCAAAAAGACGATGTACGGTTCGTTGCCGACGGTGCGCTGGAAGACCTGGGTGAAAACGAACCAGTAGATGCCGGCCATCACCAGCGGGTCGAGGATCGACCAGAAGTAGCCGAGCACGGAGGTGGAGTACCGCACCCGCAGGTCCCGCTGGGTCAACAGCCAGAGGGAATGACGGTACCGCGCAAACGGGGTGCGCTGTTCAGGACGCACCTGAGCGTAACTACTCACGCGCTCTATCGTATGGGAGCGGATCGGGGCGCCGCGCCATCGACGCGACCGCCCCACGGCTCCAGGCTGATCAGACGAAGAGGTTGGCGCGCTCGAGGTCTTCGGCGAAGTCGACCTCGACGGCGTAGAAGTCGGAAATGTCGACGGGCTCCACGAGCATGCGGTTCTTCTCGATCGCGAGCTCGATGCCGCGCTCGAAGTAGTCCTGGTCGCCGACCTTGCTGAGGTGGTGGATGAGCATGGGCTTGTCAGCGGCAGACACGTAGTTGATGCCGACAGCCTCGCCGAGCCCGTTCTTCACGGTCTTCGACAGCTCCTTGATGTAGCCCTCGGCGCTCGTCGTGTACTTGACTTCCTCGTCAGACACCTTCGACGTGTTGACCGTGACGAAGGACTGGTCGCGCTTCATCATCGCGGCAGCGCGATCGAGGATAGCGGGATCGAATACGACGTCGCCGTTCATCCACAGCACGCCGCCGCTGGCGGACGCGCGGAGGGCGCGCAACAGGCTCTTCGACGTGTTGGTCACGTCGTACTGCTCGTTGTAGACGAAGGATGCCTGCGGGAAAGCCTCGATGATGTGCTCGAGCTTGTAGCCGACAACGATGGTGACCTTGGTCTTCTTGCCGAAGGCGTGCTCGATGTTGTCGAACTGCTGCTGCATGATCGTGCGGCCGTCGTTGAGTTCGGTCAGCGGTTTGGGAAGGGAGCGGCCGAGGCGGCTGCCCATTCCTGCTGCAAGTATTACTACCTGGGTGGTCACGAATATCTCCTAAGAAAGATCTGGGTGGCCCCGCAGCGGTCGGACGTTTTCGCCGAGTTTGCCTGCGGTTCACCCCTAAGTTCACGTATAGACACACCGTTATGCCACCTTCAGACTACCCGACGACCCCGTTCTGGGGGAAGAGACGGTCAGAGGCGTGTCCTGATCGTGACGATTCGTGCGGCCCTGTGACCTGCGATTCCGGCGCGAGTTTTGGTGAGAATCCGCCTGCGACCGCCGCCAGCCCCAGCGAGGTCAGACGGTCCTTGGTAAGTTAGCGAGGTGACTCCAGTGCCTCCGAACTCCGAGCCTGACGAGCGGACTCCGGTCTTGCCCGTTCCCGATACGGAGCCGGAACGCGAGGGTAGTGCCATCGAACACAACGCCCCTGCGAACCGAGCCCCTGAGCCCGATTCCCTTTCAACGACAGCACCGACCACCGGCGCGCTGCCGCCCCGCAAGCCTCCGGTGCGCCGCACCCCCCGAACCACGACGTCCTCGGCCGGTGGGGCGTCGAACGCGCCCGCCGCATCCGACGCCGACACATCGGTTTCAGCCGACACAGCAACCGCCGACGGCTCGACAACCCCGGTGAAGCCTGCGCGCAGCACGACCCGCGCACCGCGCACCCCTGCGACTCCGCGAGCCACGTCGACGCCCCGCGCTCCGGCCAAGAAGAAGCCGGCCGCCGCCGCGCTGGCGGAGGACGTGTCGGTACCGACGACGACGTCCGTGTCCCCGGCCGCCGCCGAACCCGCAACGGCGCCGGCGCGCGTCACGGTGACGCGCACCCCCGCTGCCCGCAAGGCGCCGGTGAAGCCCGCGGTCGCCAAGGCCACCAGGCTGCCGGCCACGACGACGTCCACGGCCGATACCGCGGAGGCCGTCGAGGCCGCCGCCGCGGCCTCCGAGCTGGACCTGCCCGCCGGCCCCGCGGAGGTCGGCCCCGAGAAGGCCAAGACCGCGGCCGCCCGCTCGAGCAGCGCCCGGACCGCGGCTTCGAAGGCCGCTGCCGCCAAGGCCGCTGCCGCCAAGACCGAATCGGCCACCAAGGCCGGCGCGGCCCGCGCCGCAGCGACCAAGTCCGCCGCGGCGAAGTCTGCCGCCGCCAGGACCGCCGCCACAGCGTCTGCACGTGCCGCCACCGCGGCGGCTGCCGCCGCCGCTGCGGCACGATCGGCTGCCGTTGAGGACGCACCAGCCGCTGCGGAATCCGTCACTATAGAGCCCGTAACGAAAGCGCCCGTCGCCTCAGTGCCCGACACGGCCGCGCCCGCTGCACCCGAGCCCGACGCCACCATGGTGCTGCCGGTCGTGCCGGTCGCCCCCGCGCTCTCCGCCGACGACGAGACCGTCGTCTTGACGATGCCGGCCTCGCCGGAGTCCGACGACACCGTTGTGCTCACCGTGACCCCTGCGACGAGCGCCCCTGCCTCCGAGCCGGCCCAGCCCGCGAAGCGGCCGTTCTGGCGGCTGCCCAGGTTTGCTCCGAAGCAGACCGAGGCCGTGTCTCCGACCGACCTCGGCGCTGCCGAGCGCACGGATGCCGTGGCAGCCGGGGTACCAGCGAGCCCCGAAGCCCCTGTTGCACCCGCTCGGACTACGGTGCCCGTCGTCTCGGCCGCGGATCGCACCGGCCAGGCCACCGCGGTCCCCGAACCCGTTGTCGGTGCCACGGCGCAGCGCATCCCGCCGGTAGTGCGCAAGCCGATGGCCCCGCGCACCGGCGCATCCGCCGTCATCGGGGCGTCCCCTCGCGTGGAGATCGCGGTCAGCGGGCTGAACAAGAGCTTTGGCCAGAACGTGGCCGTCGCCGACGTCAACCTCGAAGTTCGGGCCGGGTCGTTCTACGGCATCGTCGGCCCTAACGGCGCGGGTAAGACCACCACGCTGTCGATGATCACCGGGCTGCTGCGGCCGGACTCCGGTTCGATCCAGGTACACGGCGTGGACGTGTGGGCCGACCCGATCGCCGCCAAGCGCACCATTGGAGTCCTCCCGGACCGGCTGCGGCTGTTCGACAGGCTCACCGGTGCACAGCTTCTCTACTATTCCGGCGTGCTGCGGGGCCTCGAGAGCGAAACCGTGCGGGCCCGGTCCGCCGACCTGGCCGCGGCGTTCGGCCTTGAGGATGCTCTCAACCGTTTGGTCGCCGACTACTCGGCGGGCATGACCAAGAAGATCGCCCTGGCCTGCGCGATGATCCACTCGCCGCGCGTGCTGGTGCTCGACGAACCGTTCGAATCGGTCGACCCGGTGTCGGCCGTGAACGTCACCGAGATTCTGCAGCGCTACGTCGCTGCCGGCGGAACGGTGATTCTCTCCAGCCACGGTATGGACCTCATCCAGAGGGTCTGCGACCACGTGGCGATCATTGTGCAGGGTTCGGTGCTGGCCGCGGGAACGATCGACGAGGTGCGCGGCAACGTGTCACTCGAAGAACGCTTCGTCGACCTCGCCGGCGGACGAAAGGTTGCGGAGGGCCTGGAGTGGTTGCACAATTTCTCGGACTGAAACTGAGGCTGCTCGCCAATCTGTTCCGGCGTAGCCCCTGGCAGGTCGTGGGAGTGGTGCTCGGCCTGCTCTACGGGCTGCTCGTCGCCGCGGCCCTGGTGGCCATGCTCATCACGTTCCGGTTCGTCGACGACGTCGGCGCCATTCGGGAGGGCCTCATCGTGGCCGGCTCGCTGGTGGTGCTCGGCTTCTTCCTCGTGCCGCTCGTCTTCGGCGTGGACGACAGCATGGACCCGCGCAAATTCTCCACCCTGGGCATCCCGAACAAGCAGCTGTCGTTCGGCCTCGCCGTATCCGCACTCGTCGGCGTACCGGCGACCACCCTCGCGCTGGTGCTGCTGGGCACCATCGTGACCTGGTCCAGGGGTGTGGGGGAGACCCTGTTCGCCATCCTGGCGGCCGCGCTGCTTCTGGCGACCTGCATGCTCGCCTCCCGGGTGAGCACGTCCATCTCGGCATTCCTGCTGTCCACCCGCCGCGCCCGCGAGTTCACCGGCATCATCGGCATCCTGCTGATCGTCATGATCACCCCCGTGGTGGTCCTGCTGGTCAATGTGGACTGGAGCAAATACGGGCTCGACGTGCTCGGCGGTTTCGCGAGCATCCTCGGCTGGACGCCGCTGGGCGCAGCGTGGGCCGTGCCGGGAGACGCCGCTGTCGGCGACTGGGGGATCGCCTTCCTCAAGCTCCTCATCGCCGCCGCGACCGTGTACCTGCTCTGGCTCGCCTGGCAGGGTCTGGTGGCCCGGATGCTCATCACGCCGGGTCGCGAGGCTCAGGCCAAGGCCTACGTCGGCCTGGGCTGGTTCGACCGGATGCCGCACAACCCGATCGGTGCGATCGCCGCCCGCAGCATCACCTACTGGGGCCGCGACCCGCGCTACTGGGTCTCGCTGATCATGATCCCCATCGTCCCGGTCCTGGTGATCCTGCCTCTCGTCTTCGCGGGGATGCCCTTCGAATACCTCGTCCTCGTTCCGGTGCCTCTGATGTGCGTCTTCCTCGGCTGGACGCTGCACAACGACGTCGCGTATGACCACACCGCCATCTGGCTGCACGTGGTCTCCGGACCGCGCGGAGTGGCCGACCGCGTCGGCCGGCTCGTTCCGGCGCTCTTCGTGGGCATCCCGTTGATCGGGCTGGGCTCGGCCGTCAGCGTCAGCGTGCACGGGGACTGGGCGGTGCTGCCCGGTCTGCTCGGCGTGAGCACCTGCATCCTGCTCGCCGGGCTGGGCTTCTCCAGCTTCACGTCGGCCCGGTTCCCCTACCCGGCGACCAAGCCAGGGGACAGCCCGTTCGCGCAGCCGCAGTCGTCGGATACCGCCGCCGCGATCATCCAGTCGTTCACCTTCGTCGGGTCCATCGTGGTGGCCCTGCCGGCCATCGTGTGCGCCGTTCTGGGTGTCTTCGTGGATCCGGTGTGGAACCTGCCGGCTCTCTACTGGGGGCTCGGCATCGGCTTCGTCATGCTGATCGGCGGGGTCTGGCTGGGCTCGCGGACCTTCGAACGCCGTGGTCCCGAAATGCTCTCCTCCGCATTGCGCGCGTAGCTGCATACACTTGATTCCATGACACACGACATTCGCGCGAGCATCGCAGAGCCTGGCCGCGGCCCAGATATTGGTGGCGGAACATCCACCCTCGATCGTGAACTCGAGGAACTGCTCAACCAGGAGCAGATCGAGCCCGGTGACCACGAACGCTTTTCGCACTACGTGCCGAAGGACAAGATCCTCGAGTCGGCGATGACCGGCAAGCCGGTCAAGGCGCTGTGTGGCAAGAAGTGGCTGCCGGGCCGCGACCCGGAGAAGTTCCCGGTCTGCCCGACCTGCAAGTCAATCTACGAAAAGATGAAGCAGGACTAACCCGTTCGTTGGTCGAGCTTGTCGACACCCCGCTAGCGGAACACCGTCGGGATGACGGCGTCGCCGCGGCCGAGCCTGAACGCATCGATCGGCAGCTCACGCATGGCTGCGGCGTTCTGCTCGCGGGCCAGCCGGGTGCCGGCTGCGCCCACGTAGCGTTCGTCGACAACCCCGGCCTCCATGAGCGGCACCAGCAACGACCGTTCCGTGGCTCCGGCGGCGTGGGGTTCGTGGGCGTCAACCGGTGCGTCCGTCGGGCCGTTCGCCGCCACCATAACGATCTCTTCGCGCGCCGTGCCTGTCGCGTCAAGCAGTCGCACGGCGCTCTTGCGCCCGCCGACCGAGGCCTTAGAGGCCGAGGTTTTCGCCACCGAAACCCACTCGTCTGCGGTGTTCCTGTGCGCCACCAGCTTGTAGACCATGCCGGCGGCCGGTGCGCCGGACCCTGTCACGAGTGAGGTACCCACCCCGAACGCATCCACCGGCGACGCGGACAGCGCCGCGATCGAGTACTCGTCCAGGTCGCTGGTGACGGTGATCTGGGTGTTCACGGCGCCGAGCGAGTCCAGCTGGGCGCGCGCGGCGGCGGCGACGGTGGGAAGGTCGCCGGAGTCGATGCGGATCGAACCCAGCCCGGTGCCGGCCACGGAGACGGCCAGTTCGATGCCGCGCTCGATGTTGTAGGTGTCAACCAGCAGCGTGGTCGACGCGCCGAACGCATCCACCTGGGCCCGAAAGGCGTCCTCTTCGGTGTCGTGCAGCAGAGTGAAGGAATGCGCGGCGGTGCCCATGGTGGGGATGCCCCAGCTCCGGCCGGCTTCGAGGTTGCTGGTGGAGGCGAACCCGGCGATATACGCGGCGCGGGCCGCGGCCACGGCGGAGTGTTCGCCCGTGCGGCGGGATCCCATCTCGGCCAGCGGCCGACCCAGGCTCACCGACACCATGCGGGCGGCGGCGCTGGCCACGGCGCTGTCGTAGTTGAGCACGCTGAGGATCAGGGTCTCGAGCACGACGCACTCGGCGAAGGTGCCGTCGACCTGTATCAGTGGCGAGCCCGGGAAGTACGCGTCGCCTTCGCGGTATCCCCAGATGTTGCCGCTGAAGGAGTAGTCCGCCAGCCAGTCGAGGGTGGGCGGGCGCACCACGTTGTTGGCGCGCAGCCAGTCGAGTTCAGCCTCGTCGAACCTGAAATCACGGATCAGGTCGAGCAGGCGGCCGGTGCCGGCCACGATCCCGTACCGTCGGCCGGCGGGCAGCCGCCGGGCGAAGGCCTCGAACATGCACTCCCGGTTCGCGGTGCCGCTCTGGATCGCGGCATCCACCATGGTGAGTTCGTAGCGGTCGGTTCGAAAGGCAGAAGTCTCGGTCACGCGAGAAGCCTAGCCGTCACCGCACTGCCCGGGCTGGACGCCCGGTGCACACCCTCCCGCCGCCCGTTCGCCGAGATACGTCAAACGGCCCCGTCAGATGCACTGAAGGGGCCGTCTGCGGCAACTCGCGGATCCTGGCTGGGGCCTACAGGGCGCCGAAGGCGACGATGCAGTTCTGCCCGCCGAAGCCGAACGCGTTCACCAGGGCGTGCTTGATCGGCTGGATGCGCGCGGTGAGCGGCGTGTAATCCAGGGTGCAGTCCGGGTCGGGGGTGCGCAGGTTGATCGTGGGCGGCACAATGCCGTTCTTGATCGACAGGGCGCCGACCAGGGCGGACAGGGCTCCGGCAGCGCCGATCATGTGCCCGGTCATCGACTTCGGCGCGGTGATGGAGATCTTGTCGGCGAAGTGGCGCAGTGAGTTGCGGATCGCGAGGGTCTCCGCCTTGTCGTTGGCCTGGGTGGAGGTGCCGTGAGCCACGATCATGTCGATGTCGGCCGGGTTGAGCCGGCTCTTGTCCAGGGCGCGGGTGATCGCCTGGCTGGCGTAGGTGCCCGACGGGTCGGGGGCCACGATGCTGAAGCCGTCGCTGGTGAGCGCCCCACCGAGCACCTCGGCGTAGACGCGGGCACCCCGGGCGCGGGCGTGGGAGAGCAGCTCCATGACGAACACCACGGCGCCCTCGCCGAAGACCAGGCCGTTGCGGTTGGCGTCGAACGGGCGGCTGGCCTCGGTGGGTTCGTCGTTGTGGGTGGATGCGGCGTGCATGGCGTTCAGCCCGGCGAACATCACCGGGGTGATGGCGGCCTCGACACCGCCGGCGATCACGACGTCGGCGTCGCCGGTGACGAGCATGGTGCGCGCCTCGAGGAGGGCGTAGGCACCGCTCGCGCAGGCCAGGGCGCTGGCGTTCACCGGGCCGTGCACGCCCAGGTCGATGGCGATCTCGCAGGCGGCCATGTTCATCAGCGACTGCGGAACGAAGCGGGGCGAGATGCGGCGGGCGCTGCCGGCGTTGACGTGCTCGGTGGCATCCTGGATCTCGGCGTAGCCGGACACGGCGCTATTGACGATGACGCCGGTGTGGATACCCTCCATTGACGGCCCGAAGCCGGCGTCCGCGACTGCCTCGCGGGCCGCGGCGATCGCCAGCTGGGAGGCGCGCGAGGCCCGCTTGACCTGCTTGATCGACATCCGCGTGGCCGGGTCGAAGTCCTTCACCTCACCGGCGATCTGGGTGGGCAGGTCGGTGGCGTCGAACTGCGTGATGCGGGCGACACCGCTGCGGCCGTTGGTCAGGCCGTCCCAGGTTTCGGTCCACGAATTACCGAGGGGCGTCAGTGCGCCCAGTCCGGTGATTACGACTCGATCATTCATGACGATCATCTCCTCAGACGGCGCGAGGGACGTCTCCGGTGCGGGCTCTGCCTGGTTGGCCTGGCCCATATGCCGAGTGTAGTTACGGCTATATTCCGGCCCACGTACGTTGGGCGGTTCTGGGCATATAGCGGTGTCCAGCGTGGCCGAAGGCCGAACCCGGCTAGGCTTGATCGACGTGACTGATGCACCGATTGGGATTTTCGACTCCGGGGTCGGCGGGCTTACCGTCGCCCGGGCCATCAAGGACCAACTGCCCAACGAGTCGATCCTGTATATCGGCGACACCGCGCATTCGCCCTACGGGCCGAAGAAGATCGCCGATGTCCGCGAGTACGCACTCGAGGTTCTCGACGACCTGGTGTCCCAAGATGTGAAGTTGCTGGTAATCGCCTGCAACACCGCTTCTGCGGCCGTGTTGAGGGATGCCAGGGAACGTTACAGCGTCCCGGTGATCGAGGTTATCCAGCCCGCGGTGCGCCGTGCGGTGGGCACCACCCGCAACAAGAGGGTCGGCGTGGTCGGTACGGCGGGCACCGTGAACTCTCGGGCCTACAACGACGCGTTCGCCGCGGCCACCGACATCCAGCTGTTCTCGCAGGCCTGCCCGCGCTTCGTGGAGTTCGTCGAATCTGGAGTCACCACAGGCGCGGAAGTGTTGCGCGTCGCCGAGCAATACCTCGCACCGCTCAAGGCCGCCGACGTGGACACGCTCGTACTCGGCTGCACCCACTACCCGTTCCTGCGCGGGGTCATCTCCTACGTCATGGGTGACGCGGTGACGCTGGTCTCCAGCCACACTGAGACGGCCAACGACGTCTACAGGGTGCTGGTGGGCCAAGGTCTCGAACGGGTGGATGCCGCCCCGCCCAGCTACCGCTACGAGGCCACCGGCGATAGCGCCGACGACTTCCTCCGCCTCGCCCACCGCCTACTCGGCCCGGAGATCTCCCACGTGGACCTCGTCGCGACCGGCACCATCAGTCTCAGCGAGGTGACCAGACTGGCCGCCTCGACCGCTCGATCCCGCCTCTTCACCCCCCGTCATTCCAAGGAGAACCCGTGACCGACATCCTGCGCGCCGATGGCCGCACCAACGACCAGCTGCGCCCCGTCACCATCGAGCGCGGCTGGAGCGACCAGGCCGAGGGATCCGCGCTGATCTCCTTCGGCCGAACCAAGGTGCTCGCCACCGCGTCGTTCACCAACGGCGTGCCGCGTTGGATGGCCGGCAAGGGCAAGGGCTGGGTCACCGCCGAATACTCGATGCTGCCGCGCTCGACGAACTCCCGCATGGACCGCGAGTCGGTCAAGGGCCGTATCGGTGGCCGCACCCACGAGATCAGCCGGCTGATCGGTCGGAGCCTGCGCGCCGTCGTCGACATGAAGGCGCTCGGCGAGAACACCATCGTCATCGACTGTGACGTGCTGCAGGCCGACGGCGGCACCCGCACCGCCGCCATCACCGGCGCCTACGTGGCGCTGGCCGACGCCCTCGAATGGGGCCGTGAGAAGAAGTTCATCGCCCAGAAGGCCCAGCCGCTCACCGACAGTGTCGCGGCCGTCTCGGTGGGCATCATCGCCGGCGTGCCGATGCTCGACCTCGCCTACACCGAGGACGTGCGCGCCGAGACCGACATGAACGTCGTCGTCACCGGTCGCGGCAAGTTCATCGAGGTGCAGGGCACGGCCGAGGGCGCCCCCTTCGACCGCAGCGAGCTCGACTCTCTGCTCGACCTGGCCCTCGGCGGGGCGATCACGCTCACCGAGCTGCAGAAGACCACGCTGGGCCGCTGACATGCGCGTCGTTCTCGCCACCCACAACGCCCACAAGGTCGAGGAGCTGCGCCGCATCCTCGCGCCCATGCTGCCGGACCTGGAGGTGCTGGCCTACGACGGGCCGGAGCCTGTCGAGAACGGCGCGACGTTCACCGAGAACGCGCTGATCAAGGCGCGTGCCGCCGCCGCGCACACCGGCCTGCCCGCGATCGCGGATGACTCCGGCATCTGCGTCGATGTGCTGGGCGGCGCACCCGGCATCTTCTCTGCCCGCTGGGGCGGGCCGGCGCGGGACTCCGAGGAGAATCTGCGTCTGCTGCTCTGGCAGCTCAGCGACATGACCGACGAACACCGGGCCGGTCACTTCACCTGCGTGGCTGCGCTGGCGCTGCCGAACGGCGTAGAACGGGCTGTCTCGGGGGAGTGGCCGGGTCGTATCTTGCGGGAGCCGGCCGGTGCCGGCGGCTTCGGCTACGACCCGATCTTCCAGCCGGACGGACAGGACGTATCGGCCGCCGAACTGCCCGCCGACGTGAAGAACGCCGAGAGCCACCGGGCAGTCGCCTTTGCAGCCCTCGGGCCGGTACTCACCGAGCTTCTAGCCAGCTGAGAACGGCACTCATTCCCAACTAGCCGCTGGGCTGGCTTTCGCCCGGGCGGGCTCGTAGCGTTGACGCATGGGCCACGATCACGCATCCGCTTCGACGAGCAATCGTTCACGCCTGTCGATCGTGATCGGCCTGGTCGCTGCGGTCCTCGTCGTCGAAATCGTCGGTGCCTGGATCACCGGCTCGCTGGCGTTGCTCGCCGATGCCGGCCACATGTTCTCCGACCTGGCCGGTCTGATCATCGCTCTCACCGCTACCGTCGTCGCGGCCCGCCCCGCCACCGATCGGCAGACCTTCGGCTACCAGCGGGCCGAGGTGTTCGGTGCGCTGCTCAACGGCCTGATCCTGATCGTGGTGGCGGGCTTCGTGGTCGTCGGTGCCATCAACCGGCTGACCTCCGGCGCCACCGCCGAGGTTCTGGCCGGCCCGATGCTCGTGGTGGCCGTGGTCGGCCTGCTGGCCAACATCGTCGGGATCCTGCTGTTGCGTCCGGCCGCGGCCGGGTCGATCAACATGCGCGGCGCCTACCTCGAGGTGCTCGGCGATGCGCTGGGATCGGTAGCCGTGATCGCGGCGGCCGTCGTCATCCTACTGACCGGTTTCGCGCAGGCGGACGCCATCGCATCACTGGTGATCGCCACGATGATCATTCCGCGGGCCTTCGGTCTGCTGCGCGACGTGGTGCGGGTGTTCAGCGAGTCGGTGCCGGCGGATACCGATGTGCGGGCGATCCGGGAGCACCTCGAGGGCACCGCCGGCGTCGTGGCCGTGCACGACGTGCACGTGTGGGCGATCACGTCGGGGTCACACGTGTTCAGCGCCCACATCGTCGTCGAACCCGAGCTGCTCGCGGCCGGACGGTCGGGCGCGCTGCTTCGCGAGCTGTCCGGATGCCTGTCCGACCACTTCGACGTCGAGCACTCCACGTTTCAGCTCGAGCCGGCCGATCATGCGGCGGATGCCGAACACGAGCACCACTCGCACCGCTGACGTTCTGAGCGTCACGCGCTGAGGAGGGGTCAGGCCTCGTGCTTGCCGTCGTTGTCGGTTTTGAAGGTCTCGGGATCGAGCACCAGGTTCTTCGGGTCAACGGTCACGCCGGACCGGGCCTCGCGGCGGGCTTTCACGGTGGACTGCACGTAGTGGTAGATCGTGGGGAGCAGGGTGAGCACAACGGCGCCCAGCAGGATCAGGTCGATGTAGTTGCGCACGAAGTCGGCCAGCGGCGGGATGTAGCCAAGGAAGTAGCCGAAGAAGGTGAGGCCGGCGCCCCAGATCATGGCGCCGATGAAGTTGTACAGGCTGTACTTGCGGTAGTCCATGTGTCCGACGCCCGCGGCGACCGGGGCGAAGGTGCGCACGATCGGCACGAAGCGGGCGGCGATCACGGCGAATCCGCCGAAGCGCACAAAGAAGGCGTTCGTGCGTTGCACGTTCTTGACGCTGAACAGGCCCGATTCCTTGCGCTCGAACACCCGCGGGCCGAGCCTGTGGCCGATCAGGTAACCCACCTCGCCGCCGACGAAGGCGGCAGCACCGATGGCCAGGGCCACCCACCAGATGTCGATGGTGATGATGTCGAAGAAGACGAACAGGCCGGTGATGACGAGCAGGGTGTCACCGGGGAGCAGGAACCCGATCAGCAGGCCGGTCTCGGCGAAGACGATCGCGCACACACCAAGCAGCGCCCAGGGTCCGAATCCGTTGATGAGGATCTCGGGGTCGAGCCAGGGGATGAGTGCTGTGTTAATCACGAAGAAAACTCCAGTCGTCGGCGGCTAGATCGGCCAGTCGGCGGTGATCGCTTGCGTCGCTACAGGTTAGCGCGTTCTGGCATCTGAAGGCCTGATGAAGGGGTGGGCTAACCCCCCAATGTGTTGTGAGATCCGGTGCTCGTGCGGGCGTCGAGGCGCATCTGGGCACGATCGGCGAACCAGGTGCGCAGGCCGAAAACTATCGACGCCGTGATGAAGAAACCCGCGATGATGTAGGCCGCGCTCTTCACTCCGGGGATCGCTGCGGCGTAGTAGCCCGTCAGGGTGATGCCCACACCCCAAGCCAGGGCTCCGACGATGTTGCTGGAGAGGAATTTGTAGTAGTTCATGCGGCCGACTCCGGCAACGACGGGAACGAAAACCCGTGCCCACGGCATGAAACGCGCCACGACCACCGCCCACCAGCCGTACTTGAGGTAGAAGGACTCGGTCTTCACAATTGCCAATTGGGTGCGCCGGCCACCGCGTTTGTCGAGGTAGCCGCGACCGTATCGTCGACCGAGCAGGAAGCCCACCTGGTCGCCGAGGAACGCGGCGATCCCGACGCCGACGGCGAGCACCACGATGTTCAGGTTGGTCGTGGACGCTGCCACCAGGCCGGCGCCGAACAGGAGCGAGTCACCGGTGACGAACGGGATGAACACCCCCAGGAACAGGGCAGTGCCGGCGAACACGAGGGCCCAGACGAGCAGGTAGAACACCACGACTCCCGCGCTGGAGAGGAAGTCGCTGAGCTGGCCGTCCAGGGCCGCGGCGCGGACCATCGGCTAGCGCGCCAACCCGTCGAAAACGGCGCCGTTGTAGGTGAACGCGGCATCGACCTCCGCGACGAGGGCGTTCACCTCGGCCGGTGCAAGCGACATGGCATTCAGCCGATCGCGGTAGGCACGCTTGTATTGCACGATGTTGTTGATCGCATCGAACCTGTAGAAGCCCAGCTGTTCGGGCGCGGCACCGTAGTACCGGGCCACGAGAGCCGCGATGGCCTGGCCGCCCGACAGGTCACCGAGGTAGCGGGTGTAATGGTGGGCCAGGCAGCGCACCCTGTCGGCACTGGTGAGGGACTGCAAGTGGGCGATGTACTCGGTCGTCGCCGGTAGCGGCGGATGCTCGCGGCGCCAGTCGTCGACGCCCAGCGCGGCGAGGTCGCTTTCGATGGCGGGCAGCCGGTCGAGGGCGGGGTCGAAGACGTCGATGCGGTCGACCTGGGATACCCGGTCGACGAGCTGCTCGAGAGCCTCATAGACCCAGGCGTACTGCCCGAGGTACCGGGTGTAGTCCGCGAGCGAGAGCGCACCGCTCATCAGTTCGGTGATGAAGGACCGCGTTTCGGTATCGCGGTGCTGAGTGCTCGAGCTGGCGCGAAGGTAGTCGGCCAGATTCTGCTGCTGGTCCTGGGGGCGCTGTGGAGAGCTGGGGGTCGCGGTCATGAGAACCGATCTGCTGGGAGACGAGTAAGGCAATCCTAACCACAGCGTATTCAGGGTGGCCAGCATCGAAGAGAATTCTCGGTTACAGCGGAGCCGGACGGCATCTGAGTGCCGACAGCCGGAGCCCGTCGGTGCGGGAGAAGGGACTTGAACCCTCACGCTCGAAAGCACAGGTACCTAAAACCTGCGTGTATACCAATTTCACCACTCCCGCGAGTGAGGCTCCAGTCTAGAGTGCCCTGGTTCTGCGCCGGAGTGGTGGAACGGTCACCCGTCCGGTCAGGCTGTGGATAACTCGCACGCGCGTGGCCGGTTGTGCAGCAGGATTCCTTCATGACCGAGGCCGTGCGCATCATCACCGAGCAGGTGCGGCTGCGCGTGCGCCGCGACGGCGTCGACCTGGCCGCCGACGACGCCCTCGCCGACCAATACGTGCGCGACGAGGTGCGCCGGTACAGCGAACGGGCCCTCGGCGGATCACTGCCGTTGCTCACCGATGAGTTCCAGGCCAGCAGAGAGGTGGTCGCCGCGCTCACCGGGTTCGGTGCCCTGCAACCGTTCCTCGACGACCCCGACATCGAGGAGATCTGGATCATTTCCCCGGATGCCCTCAGATCGTTGATTTCACGGAGGTTACGCGCCTGCAGTCCGCAGGGAGTCCGCAGGAATCGCCAGAGCGCCATCCATCAGGGACTGAGACGCGGACCGGGTGCGGTCGTCGGCGTTCGGCCAGAGGTGGCTGTAGGTGTTCAGGGTCACGGACGCGGACCGGTGCCCAAGTGCTCGCTGCACCGTCACGACGTCGCACCCTGAGGCGATCAGGCCGGAAGCGTAGAAGTGCCGCAAGTCGTGCAGGCGCACACCGTTCAGGTCTAGGCGCGCGGTCAGCCGGTCCCAGTGGTACGCGATGGTGCGCGGCCAGATCGGGCCCCCGTCACGCCCTGGGAGAATCCAGTTGTCATCGCCATAGACGCCGACGTTCTCGACGTGCGCCGAGAGGATCAGGAGCAAGCTGTCAGCCACGGGGATGACGCGCTCTGACCCGTACTTGGGTGAGCGGATCTCGATAGCCATCCCCGGCGTTCGCTGCACCTGGCGCAGTACCGAGATGGTGCGGGGCAGGAAGTTGATATCTGCGAGCTGCAGGCCGTTGACCTCACCTAGCCTCAGGCCGGCGAACGCTGCGAGGGCGACAACGGGCCTGAACCAGTCCTCAGCGCCATCGTAGAGCCGTCGAACGTCCTCAGGCGTCGGGATGTCCATTGCCATGTCGGCGCGGCGTTTGCGTGGCAGGGAGACGCCCTCAGACGGGTCCACGCTGAGCGCCCGATCTCGCACCGCAGCGCGCAGCACCGAGCGCACGTTGCGCACGCGGCCGTGAATGGTCAGCGGCGCGAGGCCGGCCGCAGACATGGCCTTGATCCAAGACTCCACGTGTGAGCGCTTGAGCGCCCGGAGCTCGACGCCCTCGAACGAGCACGACCGCACGGAGAGATCCATCGCGCGCCGCGTGCCTGTCTCCCAGACCTGCCGCTCAGCCCAGATGAGATAGAAGGCGGTCAGTGTCACCTTGCCCGCTGCAGGGCTGACGTAGGTCCCCGTGACCATCCCAGCCGTGACGCCATCGAGCCACCGCTGGCCGTCGATCTTGCGGTCGAAGTGCCGGGCGTGTTCCTTGCCCTCGTCGTCGCGGTACCGAGCCCGCCACGAGCCGTTAGGGCGCTTCTGGATGCTCGCCATCATTGCCCCCTGATCGGTTCATGCCGGCCATGTCACGCACAAGCTGCAGGCGCTTGTACTCGAAGTCCGCCTCTGTCGCTACGAGCGTGTCGAGTACGCGCATGGATCTTTGACGCGCCTCATCGCGATATGTCTCAAGTTCGTTGAGTCGTCGGTCGAGTTCATCCATCGCGGGGAAGTCGCCAGCGAGCACGGGCATGAAGAAGATGGCGCCGGGTGGTAGGCCGAAGATCAGGCCGAAGGCGAACAACTCGGCAACACGCAGGGGTCGCTTGCCGGCCTCCAACTTGGCAATCGTCGTCTGATGCAGGTCGAATCCATATTCAGATAGCTTGACGGCCATCTCGTTTTGGGACCAGCCGCGCTGCTCCCGAAGTTGCTTGAGCTTGGCGCAGAAACCCCGTTCCACTTCAAGGCTCATCGCCTGCATGGCCGGCGCTGGGCGTTTGGGTTGCGACTCGGCGGCGACCTGTAGGGCCTCTACCGTCGAGCCACGCAGGAACATGGCCTGCTCGTCAGTCGACCATTCGTCGAAGCCTGGGGGGAGTTCACTCATGCGGCCGAGCCTATGCGAGACACGCACACAAATCAAGCGTCCACGGCTTGCACTCAGTCTCAACGTGTGCAACCATTGCTCAGGCGCTTAGATTTCAAGCGTTTCACGAATAGACCGGAGGACCCCGTGACCAAGTTGCTCACGCTCGAAGAAGTAGCCGAGTTGCTACGCAAGACCCCCGCAGGCCTTCGCTGGCAGATCCACAACGGCAGCGCGCCCAAGTCGGCGCTGATCGGCGGTCGTCGCATGTTCCGCGACGTCGACGTGGAGGCATTCATCGCGGAAGCGTTCGATGCCGCAGCCGCCTAACCCCGCCCACGCCCCAAGCCAAGCTGACCACTCGCTTGACTACGACCCGATCACTTACGGCGACCCCACCGCCAACCGAGCTATTGCGAACATGCTGCCCGGAAAGTACGTCATCACCCACGAGAGCGGGCTTCGATTTTGGATCGACTCGGACAGTCTCAGGCCGCTCCTCGAGCAGTGTGAAACGCGCATTGCACGACGCACTGGCCGCACTCACCTGCACCTGAAAAGCAAAGACCCCGGCACCGCGCCAACGGTAACCGGGGAAGACAACCGCACCTCAAGCCAGCTAGGAAAGAGAAACGAATCGTGAACCACCAGACTACCAACGAAACCTGCACTGCCGCCATCGCGGCTCCCACGCCCAAGATGTTGGCCCACATTGAGGCGCACCCCGGCTGGGCGGACGCACCCGTAGTCGACCTCATGCGGGCCGGCTTCACCGCGGAGGAGTATGAGTCCTTCTTCGACATGATTCGAATCCAGCCGATCGCCCGCGTGCAGGACTGGGACATTGCCGAAATTCTCGCCGTGCCCGACATGCCGAAGGGCCCGGCAGCCATGCGAGCTACCGCCGAGAAGCTGCTGCTGGCCGCGGACTGTCGAGAGCAGGAGGACGCCAACATAGCCGGTCAGCGCGTGATCGATGTCGCTTTCCCGGATGGGAAGCTCGGCGCCGCATTCCACCTGGTCCAGCAGAAGATGGCAGGCAGCGCCTACATCAGCACCATCAACATCAGGGTAGATGGTCCGTGGGCGTCCGAGATGGACCGCGCTACCTCCGGTTCCACCTTCGGGTCGACCGAGTGCACTTTCACCTACATCGGCCTCTTCGACTACGTGCGCGAATGGTACGACAGTGAAGCTCGGCACATGGGGAGATTCGTCGAACGAGCGACCTTCGATGGGGCTGCGCAGGTGTCCCTGTGAACGCCATGCGCAGCATCAAGGACCTGACCAGCGTCATCGACTGCTCCGTCGTGCACTGCGAGGGCCTCGCCTTCGATCACGAGTCCGACGACCCCCGCCTGAACTTGCACCGGGTCTCGGGCCCGGAGCTCGAGTCGGTCCCCATGACGATCAACTACGTGATGCAGTCGAACACCTGGCCGCGGTGGGTCATCGACGTCGACGCCTTCCACCAGGACGGGGAGACGACCCCCGCAGAAGCGTCTCTCATGGCGCTGTACCTGTCCCGTGCTGCTCTGCTCTGCATCGACATGAACGAGGCACACAGCGCAGCAGGGTGGGCGTGATGGCCAAGCCTGCAGCGCTGCCTCCCGTCAAGCGTGTACCGACTGTGACGAACCGCAGCGGGTGGCACGTCGAGCCCGGTTCGCTCCTGATGCGGAGCCTCTGCAACGCCGACAACAGCCCGGACGACATTGACCGGAGCCGGTACGTCATCAAGATGGCGCCGACCTTCAACGCGTGGGATCGCTGCTCTGGCGGAGCCTCCGCACAGATCATCCGCGACAACACGACCGCGGGAGAGGCGAGTGATGAGTGAGCATCTCAGCACGCAACTGGGCCTGGGACGTCCGATGGAAGGACAAAGGCGACGGGCCATCGCCGATGAAGGAGAAGATAACGCTGCTCTGCCTGGCGGAGCACGAGAACCCCGAGTACGGCTGCGCCTTCCCCAGCCACGTGACGATTGCCGAGCGCACCGGCCAGAGCGTGCGAACGGTGCAGACGCACATCAAGACGCTCGTCGAGCGAAGGGTCGTGACGATCGAGAAGCGACGCAGCGTGCATGGCAAATGGCTCAGGAATGTGTACCTGCTCAATGTGCCCGACAGCTACCGGGGGAAGGATCCCGAGTGGATGCGGTGGAACGAGTGAACCGGCAAGTTTTGCCGGATCGTCGCCCTACCATCGGCAATTCGCGTAGATACCATCGGCAACTCCTGCACAACGAACCGGCAATTCTCGCGTAACGAACCGGCAAGAACTGCGCACTATTAGTTAAAGACCAGCTACTTGATCAGTCATTGATGATCAGGGTCAATTTCTCCGAAATCGACCGCCATAGCTTCGTGCGATTGCTTCTTCGATCAAGAGGCCGTCGCACGATGCACTTGACGGTTCACCAGCTGGTGACGGCATGAGCTCCCGCGGCTTCTTCCTCCTCGGTGAAGACGGGCTGCCTGAGTCGTTCCTCGATGTGGACGCCTTCGAGAAACGTGAGCAGCGGCTGTCGTCGCTGCTCGGCGCACACTCGCGGGACCCTGCAGCGATCCTCGAAATCATCAAGGCCGAGGTGATGGGCAACGGCGAGTCTGCCGAGATGCGCGCCCTCCTGGCCTGCGGTGTCCTCTATGAGCTCGCCAGTGGCGTCCTCGCACCATTCATGTCGCTCGCTGAAGCGGCGTATCCCAAGAACGACTACGTGGGCGACCTGCTCACGCTGTCTGACCAAATCAACCAATCGTTGCAGGGCGATGCTCACGGGGGCGAAACCCCCTAGAAGGAGAAACGCATGTCCGGAAGCGCAATGTTTGAAGCGGGGTCGATCGGCTTCCGCCTGCAAATGATCGGCGCGCAGGTCTTCCACCGGGAGGCCGCACAGGCGGACGCCGCTGTTGCTGGCATCGGCACGTCGGCAACGGCGGCGGCTCGCGCAGTCGGGCCCCTCTCTCGCGCGCAGGACACGGCGGCGGTGTCGAACCGACGCGCCGCTGTGGCCGCACGCGAGGCCGCGGCTGAGGTTGAACGGCTCCGTCGTGAATCCGCTGAAGCAGCCAAGTCGATCGGCATGGCTGCTCTTGGGATTGGGGCGGCATTCGCTGCCGTCGCTGCTCTCACCATCGGGACCTACGCCACGTTCGATGAGGCCAGCTCGAAGACGGCCGCCGCGACCATGGCGACCCGCGAACAGCAGGATCTCCTCAAGGAGTCTGCGATCGAGCAGGGTGCGGCGTCGGTTTACTCGGCGCGCGAAGCGGCTGACGCGCAGACTGAACTCGCCAAGGCGGGGGTGTCGGTAAACGACATCCTCGGCGGCGGCCTGTCGGGCTCTCTGGCCCTCGCAGCCGCGGGTGAACTCGCTGTAGCTCGGGCCGCTGAAATCGCCGCCACGACCCTCACAGTGTTCTCGCTCAAGGGTGACCAGGCCGGGCACGTCGCCGACCTTCTCGCCGCCGGCGCCGGGAAGGCTCAGGGGTCGGTCGACGACCTCGCCCTCGGCCTCGACTACGTGGGCGTCACCTTCGCCCGCCTAAACATCCCCCTCGAAGACACCGTGGGCACGCTGGCACTGCTGGCGTCCAACGGTCTCCTGGGCGAGAAGGCCGGCACGGGCCTGCGCTCGGTCATCTCGTCGCTCACGGCGCCCGTCGCCAAGGGCGCCGAGGAGATGGCGAAGTACGGCATCAACGTCTTCGACACTCAGAAGAACTTCATCGGCATGGCCGGTGTCGCTGAGGAGTTGAAGACCGGCCTCGGGGATCTCGACGAGCAGACCCGGTCCGCAGCGCTCGGTGCTATCTTCGGCGCCGAAGCTGCCAGCGCTGCAGGGATCCTCTTCGCTTCCGGCGCCGCGGGTGTCGAGGAGTGGAACGAGAAGGTCAACGACCAGGGCTACGCCGCCGAGCAGGCCGCCCTCAAGACCGACAACCTGACCGGTGACCTCGAACGACTCGGCGGATCGATGGACTCCGCGCTGATCAAGACGGGCTCTACCGCCAACGACACGATGCGCGAGATGGTGCAGCTGCTCACCGGGCTCGTCGACTGGTACGGGAACCTCGACGAAGGGGCGCAGGCGACTGCCCTCGGCGTCGGGGTCGGGACCGCCGCCGTGTTCCTCTTCGGAGGGACAGCGATGCTCGCGGTGCCGAAGATCGTCGAGTTCCGGGCCGCCATCACGAGCCTGAACACGACGATGAAGGGGACCGCAATCGCTGGCGGTGTTGTCGGCCTCGCCCTGACAGCTGCAGTCGTCATCCTGGGCGCCTTCGCAGTCAGCAGCGCGAACGCCTCCAACGACGCACAGGCGCTCTCGGACACCCTCGACACCCAGACGGGAGCGATCACCGAGAACACCCGCGCATGGGTCGCTGACAAGCTGCAGAAGGACGGCTCGCTCAAGGCTGCCAAGGAACTGGGTGTGGCGGCTGACACCGTTGTGGACGCGTTCCTGCAGGAGGGCGACGCGATCAAGACCATCAACAAGGCGCTCGCAGCCGCGAAGGACCCGAACAGCGAGTACCGCAAGGAACTCGAGCGCACCGGCGGGTCGACCGCTGACATGGCGATCAACATGGGCTACCTGGAGAAGGCGATCCGCGATGGCGAACCGGCCACTGCGGAGGCTGAACGCAGGTTCCGCGAACTCAAGGAGGCGACTGCCGAAGCTGGCGGTGAAGCTGCTGACGCCGCCCCGGCTTATGTGGCGGTCGAGGACGCGGTCGACGGTGTTGTGTCGTCGATCTCGGACCTCGTTGCGGAACTCGACGAGCTCAACGGGCAGAACCTTTCTGCACGAGAAGCAGCGCGGGCACTCGAGGAGGCTTACGACAGCTTCGACGAGTCTCTCGCCGAGAACGGCGCGGTCCTCAACGAGTTCGGCACCGACCTCGACACCACCACTGAGGCCGGCCGGGCGATGCAGTCGAAGCTCGACGACATCGCCTCAGCCGCCATGGACACAGGCCAGGCAATCGTTGACTCTGGCCAAGGCTACGACCAGTACCGGGCGTCGCTCGAGTCGAGTCGTGCTGCACTGCTGGTTCGAATCGACGACCTGGGTATCAGTGGTCAGGCTGCCCAGGATCTCGCGGACAAGATCCTGCACATCCCGTCCGAGACGGAGTGGGCGGCGTACGTCAGCACTGAGGACGCCAACGCGAAGCTGGCCGACACGGAAGCGCGCGCGCTGAGGATCAAGAACCTCCTCGCGGGCATCAGCGTGAGCATGGGCAGCCACGTCGCCAACGGCCGCGGTGGAGGCGGCATGACCGTGAACCAGGCTGACGGCGGCGTCGTGTCGTACTACGGCAACGGTGGGTTGCGCGAGCAACACGTTGCACAGGTCGAGAGGGCCGGTGCGATGCGTGTCTGGGCCGAACCCGAGACCGGCGGCGAGGCCTATATCCCCCTCGCTGCTGGGAAGCGCGGTCGGTCGTCGGCGATCCTCGCGGATGTCGCGGGGAAGTTCGGCTACCAGCTGGTCCCCGCTGGCTCGCAAGCCTTCGCAGGCGGCGCTGTCGTTGGTGGTGGCGCGGCCCCAGCCGGGGGCCCGGCTTGGACCGGCGACATCGTCATCAAAGGCCACACCGGTGATGACAGCCACCTCGCAAAGATCGTCCGTCGCGAAATCAACGACCTCTTCAGGGGAATGAGCATGGATTACTAACCGGCCGACGCACCGAGCGGGAGTCCTTCGGGGCTCCCGTTCCAACACCCACACGAAGGAGCGCTCATGACCACGATCGCTGGTCCATTGAACATCACCAACCTGCCCACCCCGCACATCCGCTACACCCCAACAGTCAGCACCGCTGGCAGAAACGAGCACGACATGACCGATACGACCACCACCCCCGAAGAGATCACCCCCGAGCAGGCAGAGGCCGAGTTGGCCCGGCTTGAGCAGCAGGTCATCGACGGCGGCGACGTCACGCTGGCCGACCTCGAGGCAGCGCGCACGAAGATCACGTGGGCGGGCCTCATCCGTCAGCGCCACGAGAAGCGCGCCGCGGACAAGCGGGCCAAGGATACCGCCGACGCCCAGCAGGCAGCCAAGGACGAAGCGACCGCGCTGCTCGCGACGTCGACCGCCAGCCTCGAGTCCATCCATGCCACGGCCAGCAAGGCGCTGGACAAGTTCCTGAAGCAGCTGGCCGAGCACAACGAGCTCGTGGAGAGTGCCGGCAGGATCCTCGAGGCGGCGAACGTTGTGCACCCGGACCCCGGACTGGTGAACCCCCTCGACGCCCCGGGCCTCGACCCCGACTTCTACGTCACCTCGTACGGCGGCACGCGGAGCGGGGTCCGCGTGAATGGCGTCACGCTCACTCCCGCGCATGTCGGCGGGGAGTTCCGGAAGCTGGCGTACGCGGTCGCGGATGCGCACGGCCTCAAGACCCGGGGCAACTCCGACCTGGCCTACAAGATCGGTCGGGACTAAGCCATGAGCGCCGAGACGAAGAAGGCCGCCGTGGCTGCACGCCGTGCCGACATCGAGGCACAGGAGCGCGCTGACGGGCCGGACGGAGACGACACGGAGCCGGATGCCCTGAGCGCCTCTATCGACGCTCTGCGGGCCAAGTACCGCCGCTAGCCTCGACCTCACAAGCTCCGCCGTGTTCCACCCCTGCCGCGCTGCAAGGCGCGGGGGACACGGCGGCCGCGGGTCCGTCTCCTGGACGGGCCTGCATACCGGGGCTGCGCACCAACCGTGCGCAGCCCCACCACCGCACCAAACGACACGAAAGGCACCACATGGACGCCAGCAGCCCGACAGGCACCACGAGCCCGGTTGAGGGCTCCACGACCGCAGAGGAGCGTTTACGGGCGTTCCAGATGGACATGCTGCAGGTCGACGTCGACTATGCGGTCGAGTGGATAGACACGATGGCCGCTCTCGTCGGGCAGCACCTCGACCACGAACCTTTCACCGAGAAGCGCATCGCCGCGCTGCACAAGTGGGAAGCCGACCGGAAGAACGCCCAGGTGAGGCTCCGCTACCGGTACGACGTTAGCCGGCGCCCAGCGAGACTCATCGATGAGAGCACGCGCAAGGTCTCTCACACGGCGCACGAAGACCTGAGGGTGCGCCTGCAGGAACTCGCTGACCGCGGCGTGACCAAGACGCCGTGGAAGAAGTCCCCGATCCGGAAGCTCGCAGACCAGATGGAGCGCGACGCGAAGGCAGCAATCGCCGCCGAAGATGCCCGCCCGCCCGCGCAAGCGAAGCCCGAGACGCCCGCCGACTTTGCAGCGCAGTTCATCGCAGAGATCTCCAAGGCGTCGGGAGTCCCTGACGTGCTCACTACCTCAGACACTGCGATCAGGACAGGGCTCCGACGCAACGGCATGGACACCGCCACTGCCAACCGCATGATCGGCAAGCTCCGCAAGGCTGTCTACGCGCACACCGGGCAGCGCCGGCCGCTCATCGACGACGGCGAATAGAGACTCGAACGGGCGCGCGCGGCGCCACTTGTACCGAGACAGGTCAATGACGATCTCTCGTACAGGCGTGCGCGCGCGTCACCCGCGCGAGGCCACGTCGAATGTTGCGCATCGCACCATCTCACGTGCACGCGCGCGAGCAGACCCGGGTGACCGGTCACAGGGACACGCGGCGAATGCTGCGGTGCTGGTGTGCAAAGACAGATCGATGGGCCTGGTGGCCACGAGCGTGACGTTCGTGGAACCAGCCATCGTGACGTTCATCGGCGCCAACAGAATTGACGGCTAGTCGGTGCTCCCGCGGTCCGAATTCCAGTGCGAACGGGCGCTCTGCCCCACTTCGGGGGGTGAAGTGCCTCACCCGCTCAACTTGACGGTACGCTCACACCATGTCTGTGGGGGTTATTCAATCGAGGTCCTACTATCCGCATCGTCCGATTGGCGAGCGTTGTGGTCATGCTCAAATCTCGAATGACGGACGCCCTGCGAACGAATGGGATCTCAAGATCCCTGAGTTCCGGGAAGAGATGGACCAGCTTGAGGAGAACCGACTTCACCCGTCGTTGACCTGGGCCGAGCATCAGGACTATATGGCGAAGCTCACGGGCCTCATGTTGAAGGCTAGACTCGGGCAGATCGCCTTTGGCAAAGCTGAAGAGGGCAACCACATTCGTGACACGCTTGTAGAACTCAAGCCCAGGCTTGAATCGAAACGCGTAGCGTTTGGGAAGAAACCCAGGCTTTTGAGGTTGTATGTAGCAGAGCCTGCACGTACACCACGTCTGCTGGTCGGGCTCCATCTAGCCACGAAGGCGGATAGCGAGGGTGGGTTGACCGAACAGAACGAGTCAATCGACGTCGCGATGGAAAGGGCCTACTCGTGGGCCTAGAGATGCGTTGTAGTGTGAAGGACGGAGGAGTAGCCATGACAATGGAACAGAAGCAGGCTGCGAAAGACATCGTGCGCGATCATTCCCGATGGGCGGCGGAACATAATCTGCGCGCTCAAGAGGAACTACTCAACTTGATTTGCGTCCATCAGGAGCAGTCGGGCAACTCCATCGACATGGTCGCGGACAGGCTTGGGATATCTGCTCCGGAGGTCGAAGAGATCCTCGAGGGCCGAGCGGACGTTACCCTCACTGAACTTAGGCTGCTTTCTGTTGCATGCGACGTTGTCGTGGCATACTCAGTGCGACCAGCAGCCAAAGCGCACATCAAATGGCTCGGTTGGACTACGCGTCGGATTCAGGCCCACGAACACCTGCCGAACCATTGGGGTGACGCCACGATCGCTCAGACGGCACGATTGTACGCTGAGAGCGTCCGATGACTTTCATACCTACAAACCTTGAGGTCATTCGTCTACGAGCGTCTCAAGGTGAGAGCAGTTCTGATCACGCCACGTGGTCGATCGCCTTTGATCCCGAGTTCCTCGGCGAGGACTCCGAAATCCGCGTTGTCATAGGCTCGCTGCATGTTGGCGGGTCGGGCGGATGGGCCGACATCAGCGTCGGCTCTTTCTTTCTCAGAACCCAGGACGTTCCTTCGGAAGAGCTGGCGGCGCTGATCGCAGCATCTGACGCCGCCGAGACTCTTTACGACTTCGCGCGGTCTCATTTGCATCCTCTGCTGGCCATGATCGGGTCCGACGCTGCCGTGCCGCGTCAGAGCCCTGATGTCACAATCGCCCCATTCGAGCCTGAGGATGAAGACGAGGAAGAAACTACACTGGTGTCAATTGACGCTTAGCAACGCCACTGTGGTCCGCGCCGTCTCGCGAGTCCAAGGCTTTCAGCCCAACGGCTCTTAGCCCCATAGTCCAATAGACCTGAAACCCGGCACGTCTCTTGAGAGGCGGGCCGGGTTTTTTCGTCATTCACCGGGTGAGAACGGCGACCCGGCACGACGGGCACACCCAGAACGGTCGCGACGTGGAGCCCGACGGTTCACAGGGCACCAGGCACTGCGGACAATGCGGTGCGTCGATCCATTCGAGGTCATCCATGGCGGGGAGTGTACGCGCGTAGAGTCGATCCACGCTCGGTCTATCTAGCTGGCGCAACCAGAACCCGCGGGATGGGGATTGAATCCCGGCCCCTGAGGGTGTCCGCGGCCGTGGACACCCCATGCTGGCCGCGAACCCTCGGCTGCGGCGAGACTTGACGGCTGACCCGCGCACGCCTACCCCACCTTCGGGGCAATGATGCCTGGACTGCGCACCCGGGGCTCGGCGGACAGTAGCCTTCGACCATGAAGGCGAACCCATACTCGACAGCACTGTTTACTATCGGCCCGATCGGCTTGGTCGTCGCGTTGATGCTGTTCGTCGCGGGAGTGTCTGCGATCGCCACGGGTCTGTTCATCCTCGGCGCTCTCAGTACGGTCGGCTGGCTTGTGCTCGGCGGACTGCAGTGGAAGCCGACTGAGCAGCCGGCCAACGCCGGCACGGTCATGCCGCCGGCCCGTCACTGGCTGGACCGCAAGGCCCCGTAGCCAGCGAAGGGTGTCCACGCTCTGGACGCCCTTCGGCAATGTCGCCGGGACGATCTAGGGGCTCACCTGACACGTCGGCGCCCGGAGCTCTGCCGGCCCTCCGATCATCTCCGCGACCTCACGAAGATGATGTTCGGCCTCAACGCGGGCGCGGCGCGGGATCTCCACAGTATGGATACCCCCGTCGGCGATGGGACCATTTCAGGCACCCACCTAACATGGTCCGTCGCAACGGTCAGCGGACCATGTTCCCGAGGTCGCGAAAATGGTCGAGATTTTGAGGGTGAGCCGTTGTCACTTCATCGGGGGTACACACTTCCGTGTACCCAACGCCGACACGGCCGATGGTTCTCCGCGCTGTCGAGCACCCTCGAAGGGTAGGAGTCCGCTGCTCGCGGGCCAAGGGGACTCACTGAACGAGTCACCCTCCACAAGGAGGGGGTACGCGTCTCGTGCGTAGCCTTGCCGATGACTTGACCCGGCCGATGAATCGTCTGGAGCACAAGGGTATGCAGACTCTGCACACCCCTGAGCCCGTTCGCCACGACCATTCCGTTGACCCCAACGAACTGATCGCGGGGTCCCCGGCCCTGGGACCGTAGCGCCCGCGCAGGTCGCGTTTGGAACGCGAGATGCTCAAGCACCATGTCGGATTTCAGATCGGACCTGCTGCCGGCCGTCTCGAAGGGTGCGATTTCAAATCCGACCCATCCATCGAGTACGCCAGGGGCTATCGCCCGGCCGCTGCAGTCCCGTAGCCTCAGCCCATGGATGACACCAAGCCCAACCGGATCGAATCGCAGGCCGATTGATGGCCGCCAACGGAAGACCCTCTGATGCCGCCTTCGCCCGCGCCGGCGTTCTCATCGCAGCCGCCATGTACGACCTGGCCATCAAGCGCCTGGAGGCCAGAGACCACGAGATTTCGGCCCATGAATGAATCGACCCCCACCCCTCCATCCAAGCCGTGGCGCAGGGAACCGTCTGAAGCAGCGTTCGCTCGCGCTGCTGTTCTCATCTCCAACGCCATGTATGACCTCGCTGAGAGGGACGCAGAGGCCGCCGAGCTCGAACGACGTCAGGCCGAAGGGCTGGAGGGTGAACCACAAATGCCCTGAACTCTGCCGGTTGATGACGCTCTGAGTCCGCACAGAGTCCGCAAGAACCTCCGTTCGGGGCCATAGCCGACGACGACGCACAACCATCCCAACCGCATGAAATCAACGATGTCGAGGGCGGGCAACACTCGCCAACTGCCAGTGTCGCGTTCTGGATCAACTCGCCCAGCCGGGTTTTCGTCGCCCGTGACGGTGTGCCAGAGCTGACCCCGATGGTGCTCACCGAGCGGGAGGTGCGCGACCTGGTTGAGCGGATGTTGCAGGCGTCCGGCCGGCGGGTCGACCTGTCCTCACCGTTCGTGGATGCGTCCTTGCCCGACGGCTCCAGACTGCACGTGGTGATCCCTGACATCACCCAGCGATACTGGTCGGTCAACATCCGCAAGTTCACCCGGCGCATCCGGGACCTCACCCAGCTCGTGGCGCTGGGCGCGCTCACCCAGCCGGCCGCGGAGTTCATGCGGGTGTGCGTGCGTGGCGGGCAGAACATCCTCGTCTCCGGGGCCACCCAGACCGGAAAGACCACCATGCTCAACGCGCTTCTGTCGGCCACGCGTCGCACCGAACGCATCATCACGGTGGAGGAGACCTTTGAACTGAGCGTCGGCGCGCGTGATGTCGTGGCCATGCAGTGCCGGCAGCCCAGTCTGGAGGGTGCGGGCGAGATCACCCTGCGCCGGCTGATCAAGGAATCACTGCGGATGCGGCCGGACAGGCTCGTTGTGGGTGAGGTGCGTGAGGCGGAGAGCCTGGACCTGCTCATCGCGCTGAACAGCGGGCTACCCGGCATGTGCTCGATCCACGCCAACAGCGCCAGGGACGCCCTCGCGAAGCTGTCGACCCTGCCGTTGCTGGCCGGGCGCAACATCGACTCCTCGTTTGTGCTGCCCACCGTGGCGGGCTGTATCGACATCGTGCTGCACTGTGAGATGGACCGGCACGGGCGCCGCCGGGTAACCGAGATCATCGCACCGAGCGGTCAGCTGACCGGCTCCACCATCGAAGCCAGCCCGCTGTTCCTCATGAAGAACGGGGTGCTGGAACACACCGGCGGATTCCCCACCAAGCTCGCCAAGTTCCGGGCCGCAGGTCTCGACCCGGCCGAGGTGCTGCGGAGGGGAGCGGCATGACCCTGGTTCTGGGCAGCCTGCTCGGTGCCGGGCTGCTTCTGCTGAGCTCACCGCTGCTCTGGCCGGCCACCGATGGTGCGTCCCGCAGCGGCCGGCTGGTGTCGGGCTGGCGGGCCCGGCTCGCGCAGGCCGGCTTCGGGTCGGTGCCGGTGCCGGTGTTCGCCGCGCTGTCTGCGGTGCTCGCGGTGGCTTCCGCCGCGCTCGCCGAGGCGGTGCTTGGTGTGCGAGCGCTCACCCTGGTCGTCGGTGTGGTCTGGCTGGTGTTGCCCTCCCTCATCGTGCTGTGGCGGGCCAGGGCCAGGCGGCGGTTGAACCGCACGGTCTGGCCCGATGTGGTCGACCACCTGGTCTCCGCCGTGCGGTCGGGGCTGGCCCTGCCCGATGCCGTGAGCAGCCTGGCGCAGGCCGGGCCGGTGGTCACCCGCACGGCGTTCGCCGAGTTCGAGCGGGAGTACCGGGCCACCGGCAACTTCGGCTACAGCGCTGACACGCTCAAAGCCTCCCTCGCCGACCCGTTCGCCGACCGCTTGATCGAGACGTTGCGGATGGCACGGGACGTGGGCGGCAGCGACCTCACCGTGGTGCTTCGCAGCCTGTCGAGCTGGTTGCGGCAGGATGCCGCGGTGCGCGCCGAGGTCGAGGCCAAACAGTCCTGGGTGGTGAACGCCGCCCGGCTGGGCGTGGCCGCACCGTGGATCGTTCTGGTGCTGATCAGCAGCCGTCCGGAGGCGGCCCAGGCCTTCAACACCCCGGCCGGAACCGTCGTCATCCTGGGCGGTCTCACCGTATCGGTGCTGGCCTACCGGGTGATGCTCATCGTGGGGCGGCTGCCCGAGGAACGCCGGTGGTTCCAGTGACGGCGCTCGCCTGGGGTGCCTTCTTCGGGTCGGTGCTCGGCATCGGACTCTGGTCGCTGGTGAGCCTCACCCCGCGGCTGAGCCGGCCCCGGCTCGCGAACCGGTTGGCGCCCTACCTGCTTGACGTGTCGGCTGAGGCCCGGGTCTTCGTGGGCCGCCGCTCCGTCGACCCGATCCCGGTGCTGGGCACCCTGTTCTCGCCGGTGTTCGAGACCCTCGCGCAGGCCCTTGCCAATGCGCTCGGCGGCGCCGACATCCTCGAGCGTCGTCTTGCGCAATCGGGCTCCTCCCGAACCGTCGACGCCTTCCGGTCCGAGCAACTGGCGTGGGCGCTGATCGGCGCCGCCGGCGCGCTGCTGTTCGCCCTCGGCACGCCGTCGGGCCGTAGCTGGCCGCTGATCGTGCAGGTCGCGGCGCCCGTCGTCGCGGCCGGAGCGGGGGTGCTGCTGCGGGACACCCTGTTGAAACGGGCGGCGACGGCACGCCTGGCCCGGATCGACAGCGAGCTGCCCACCATCCTGGAGTTCCTCACCCTGTCCCTCGCGGCCGGTGAGGGCATCCTCGATGCATTGCGCCGCGTCTCCCGCAGTACCTCGGGGGAGTTGTCCCGCGAATTCGCCGGGGTGATCGGTGACGTTCACGCCGGAGTGTCGCTCAGCACGGCGCTGACCGAGCTGTCCACCCGGATGCGTCTCATGTCACTGACCCGGTTCGTGGACCAGGTCGTCGGGGCGATCGACCGCGGCTCTCCGCTCGCCGACGTGCTGCGGGCCCAGGCCCAGGACGGCCGGGAGGAATCCAAACGGCATCTGCTCGAGGCGGCGGGCAAAAAAGAGGTGGCGATGATGGTGCCGCTGGTGTTCCTGATCCTGCCGATGACCATACTTTTTGCGATTTTTCCCGGCTTGTTCGTGCTGCAGGCCGGTTTTTAGACGTCCCCGACCGACACCGTTCCAGCTGCACCGCCCCGCTCCATCCGTGCACCATCGAGAGAAAGCAGGACACCGTGAGCCTCACCACCCAGTTTCAGAACCGTATCCGCATTGGTCTGCACGACGAGAGGGGTGACGTACCGGGCTGGGTATTGATCACCCTGATGACAGCCGGGCTGGTCATGATCATCTGGGGTCTGGCCGGACCCGCGCTCAGCGGCATCTTCGAGCAGGCCATCGAGCGGGTCAGCGGCATCTAGAGGATGCCCTGATACCGACATGATCCGCAGGTGGCGGTGTGCGCAAGGCGACGCCGAGCGTGGCACGGCGGTGGCGGAATTCGTCATGGTTTCGGCGCTGCTCACCGCTCTCACGTTGGCGGTCCTGCAGCTCGCGCTCGCCCTGCACATCCGCAACACCGTGCTGGATGCGGCAGCGGAAGGCGCCCGATACGCCGCGCTGGCCGACAGCGGCCTCGAGCAGGGCGCCGAACGAAGCCGCGACCTGATCACGGCGGCGCTCGGACCGGTCTACGCCGCCGATGTCACGGCCAGGTACGCCGATGTCGCCGGGCAGACCGGCGTGCAGGTGCGGGTGGTGGCCCCGCTGCCGATGTTCGGTCTGTTGGGTGTGGACCGTGGCCTGGAGGTGAGGGGACATGCGGCCGTGGAGGGGTTGGAAACCGAGTGACCGATGGTGGCTACCGACCGGCGAGCGCGGGTCAGCCTCGCTCGAGTTCATCACCGCCGGGCTGATTTTGCTGGTGCCGCTGGTCTACCTGGTCCTGACGATGTCCGTGGTGCAGGGCGGTGCGTTCGCGGTGGAGGGTGCGGCCCGGCAGGCGGCCCGGGTGTACGTTCAGGCGCCCACCGCCGGCGCCGCTGAGGCCCGCGCCGAGCGTGCCGTGTTGGTGGGGCTGGCCGACTACGGCATCGACGCGGCCGCCGCCGAGGTGAGCATCACCTGCCCGGGGTCCGCCGTGTGTCTGTCACGTCGCAGCGTGGTGACGGTGACGGTGCGGGTGGTCGTCGATCTGCCCTTTGTGCCCGCCGTCATCACCCAGTCGCACGGCGGCAGCATCCCGCTGCAATCGTCGGCCACCCAGACGGTGTCCAGATTCTGGCACGAGGGGTGACCCCGATGGCGCACAGGGCCGGCGTCGGCATCGGCCGCAGCACCCGGGGCGAGGACGGTTCAACCCTGCTGATCACCATCTTTTACGGCTTTCTGGCGCTGCTGGTGGTGCTGATCGTGGTCGCCGCTACGAGCCTCTACCTCGAGCGCAAAAAGCTGTTCACGCTGGCGGATGGGGCGGCGCTCGCCGCGGCGGAATCGTTCACCCTCGACTCGGTCGCGATAGAGGCCGGTGAACTGCATGCGGCCCTGACGACCGGCGAGATCCGGGCCGTGGCGACGGCGTACCTGGCCGCCGCGGAGCAGCCGGGGATCGACAACTTGGTGCTGGCCCGCGCCGACACGGCGGACGGCCAGAGCGCCACGATCACCCTGCAGGCCTGGTGGCGTCCGCCCGTGTTCACCCTGTTCGTGCCCGATGGCCTGCCCGTGGAGGTCACGGCGGTGGCCCGGTCGGTGTTCCACTGACGACTCCGAAGGTGGCATCTGCCCGGATGCAGCGAGGCTCGGTAGAGTTCCAGACATGAAACGCATTGACTACTACGGCAGAAGCTTCACCGTCTCGGACCGCTTTGCTGACGCCCTCGTGAGCTACCTCAACGACGCCGTGACCTCGGGCAAGCCGTTGGGGGAGTTCTTCGAGATGCGCTGCTACATCACCGACCCCGGTCAGACGGTTGACGTCACCATCCAGGTGGTGGCGGGCGTGCCGCTGCTGGTCTACCCGGCCGATGCGGTCTTCGACGGGGTCGCCGAGATCGAGGACGACCCGGCCGCCGTTGGTCGGTTGGGCTACCGGCGCAGCTGACCTGCCGAACCGCGCGGCCAGCCTGCGGTGGCTGGCCGGTAGTGTCGTCGGAGTGCCGCATCCGGTCGGCGGGGGAGAATAGTGACAGCCAAGCGTGACCGCCTCACCGGCGCCGGAGCCCAACTCGTCACCGAGGTGACGATCAACTACGGCTCGTCGTTGGCTGGGCTACTCATCCCCGTGGTCGGCTCGCCCGTCGTCGTGGCGGTGCGCCAGCTCGTGATGGCGATCACCGTGCTGCCGTTCTACCGGCCCAAGTTCGTCACCTTCACCTGGGCAAGGCTGTGGCCGGCACTGATGCTGGGCGTTGTGCTCGCGGTGATGAACCTCACCTTCTACGAGTCGGTCGACCGGCTCGGTCTGGGCGTGGCCGCGACCATCGAGTTCCTCGGCCCGTTCGCCGTGGCGCTGGCCGCGTCCCGCCGAGCACTCGACTTCGTCTGCGCGGCCGCTGCCGCCGGCGGGGTGTTCCTGCTCACCTGGTCGGATGGCACACTCGACCCGTTCGGCATCGCCTTGGCGCTCACCGCCGCGGCCGCCTGGGCCGCCTACATCCTGCTCACCCGCCGGGTGGCCACCCAGCTGCCTGGCCTGGAGGGCATCACCATCGCCAGCCTGGTCAGCCTGGTGCTGCTCGTTCCGCTGGCGCTGGTCACCGTGGATTACTCGAAGTTGAACTGGGGCGTGATAGGCCTTCTCGTCGCCGTGGGCGTGCTGTCCTCGGCGTTCCCGTACACGCTCGACACCTTCATCCTGCGTCGGATCACCCCGCGGCTCTACGCGATCATCACGAGCTTCGGTCCGGTCGTCGCGGCGGTCTTCGGCGTGCTGGTGCTCGGAGAGACCCTGCTTCTGCAGCAGCAGGTCGCCATCGTCGTAGTCTGCGCCGCGGCCGGTGCGGCGATCGCCACCCAGCGCGAACAGCCGGTGTCCGACCTCGAGCGCACCGCCCGCGCCATCCCGTAGCGGTGCCGTCGGCGCCATCCGTGCACGCCTTTCGAAGCGACACCCCCGCCGACGAGCCGCAAATGTGCCCTTCGCGCACGCTGAAGGGGCCCATTGCGGCATCTCGGCGGGCGGGCGGCCCGGTGAGTTGCCATTTCACGCCCATTCCGAGTGCCCGAGGGGGCCTGAACTGGCAACTCAGGTGCGAGGATGCCGGCGAGATGGCAGTTGGTGCCCCTTCAGAGTTCTTGAAGGGGCCTCAACTGGCAACGTGTCTGCGGGCTCAGTCGCGGGTGGGGATCGCTTCCAGGGCATCGGTCTCGAGCGCGGCCACGAACTCGTAGGCCACCAGCTCGCGGGGGGTCTCTTCGATGCCCACCAGCGGGGCCAGCACCTTCGACTCGTCGAGGGCGTTGAGCTTGCGGGCGGTGGGCAGCACCTGGCGCTCCATGGAGCCGACGAAGCCGTTGTAGTCCTTCACGGTGCGCTCGATCGCCCTGCCGAGCTTCTCGATGTGGGTGGCGGTGGTGGCCAGCCGGGAATACAGCTCACGGCTGAGGTCGAAGAGCACCTGGGCATCGTGGGTGAGCACATCCTGCTGCCAGCTGAACGCCACGGTCTTCAGCACCGACCACAGGGTGACGGGGGAGGCCAGTGCGACGCGCTTGCTGAACGCGAACTCCATAAGCGACGGGTCGGCCTCCAGCGCCGACGACACCAGCGATTCGCTGGGGATGAACGCGATCACGAGCTCGGGGGAGGCCGCCAGGCCCTGCCAGTATGCCTTGCTGCCCAGCGCGGTGACGTGGTCGCGCACGGCCTTCACGTGCGCCTTCATGAACACGGCGCGTTGGGCGCCATCCGCACCGGTCGCCGTCGCCGGAATCTGGCTGGCCTCGAGAAACGCGGTGAAGGGCACCTTGGCGTCCACGGCGATGTTCTTGCCGCCGGGCAGGTGCACGACCATGTCGGGCCGGCCGGCGCCGGCATCCGACGTGATGCTGGACTGCACGTCGAAGTCGACCCGTTCGATGAGCCCGGCGGCCTCGACCACGCTGCGCAGTTGGGTCTCGCCCCAGACACCACGGGTGTTGTTGGCGCGCAGGGCCGAGGCAAGGGATTCGGCGGTGCTGCGCAGGCGCTCCTCGGACTCGGTGGCCGAGCGCAGCTGTTCGGTGAGCTCGCCGTGCTGCAGACTGCGCTGCTGCTCGAGCTCGGCTACCTTCTGCTGCATGTTCGCCAGGCTGTCTTTCACGGGGGCCAGGGCCTGCAACACCTGGCTCTCCTGTCGGTCCCGTTCGGTGCGTGCAGCCTGGTCGTCGCGCTGCCGGTCAACGATCTCGCGGTACTGCCGTCGCTGGTCGGCGATCTGGTCGCGCAGGCCGTCGGCGGTGGCCTGCATCGAGGCGAGCTCCTCCCGCAGCAGCGACTGCACACCGGCCTCCCTGGCGCGGGTGTCGGCGAGCACCACCTGATGCCGGGCCTCGAGCACGGCCGGATCATCGACTGCAGGGCCGGGCGACCGGCGCCGCTGGAGGAACACGGCGCTCACGAGGGCACCGAGCAGCGCACCGAGAAGCAGGCCGAGGAGAAGCGCGAGGAGATCCATCCGGCCAGTCTGACAGCGGCCACCGACACCGCCGGGAGCCGGGACGCGCGTCGTGCGGCCGGAGCTGCCCAGGGCAGTCGGTGCCGGCTAGTTCAAGGCCATCGGGCCGTGCGTGGCGCGGTGTTCCAGGGTGGCGACCGGGCCGATCACGCCGACGTTGACGCCGCAGATGCGGGCCAGGTCTTCGATGGTGTCGGCGCCGTGCCGGTCGGCGGCGTGGATCATGATCGCGGCGCAGGCCTCGGAGTCGGCGAGGGCGTTGTGGTGCGAGAAGTCCTCGAAGCCGGCGGCCATCGCCGCGACCGGCAGCCGGTAGGAGTCGAGGTGATAGGTCTTGCGGGCCACCTGCAGACTGCAGACGTAGCGGAAATCGGGCACCGTCATGCCCGTGATCGCGGATGCGGTCTTGATGACACCCAGGTCGAAGCCGGCGTTGTGTGCCACGAGCACGTCGCCATCGGCGAAGTCGACGAGGTTGGGCAGCTGCTGCGACCAGCTGAGCGCCGCGGCCACGTGCTCGGGGCGGATGCCATGGATCTTGATGTTCCACTCCTGGAACAGGTCATGGCCCAGCGGCGGCTTGATGAACCAGCCGATCTTGTCGACGACGACGCCGTCGCGCACCTTCACCAACCCCACCGAGCAGGCCGAGGCGGCCGAGGAGTTGGCGGTTTCGAAATCGATGGCGGTGAAATTGACGGGCACGCCTCATGGTCTCACGCGCCACCGACGCTGCCGCGCCGCGGGCATCCGCCGGCCGGGCCTGGCGTGAAGGGGCGCGTCCGAACGGGCTGAGCCGGTACCATGGACTCTCGTGGCTCTTACTATTGCAATCGTCGGACTGCCCAATGTCGGCAAGTCCACCCTCTTCAACGCGTTGACCAAGAACAACGTGCTCGCGGCGAACTACCCATTCGCCACCATCGAGCCCAACGTTGGCATCGTCAACCTGCCCGACCACCGCCTGGCGAAGCTCGCCAAGGTGTTCGGCAGCGAGCGTCTGCTGCCGGCCCCGGTGTCGTTCGTCGACATCGCCGGCATCGTGCGCGGCGCCAGCGAGGGTGAGGGGCTGGGCAACAAGTTCCTCGCCAACATCCGCGAGGCCGACGCCATCGCGCAGGTCATCCGTGGCTTCGCCGACCCCGACGTGGTGCACGTCGACGGTGCGGTCAACCCGGCCGGTGACATGGAGACCATCAACACCGAGCTCGTTCTCGCCGACCTGCAGACCCTCGAAAAGGCGATCGTCCGGTACGAGAAGGAGACCAAGGGTCGCAAGCTCGACCCCAGCGTTCTCAAGACCGCGCTCGAAGCGCAGACCTTCCTCGACACCGGCAAGCCGCTGTCGGCGTCGAAGATCGACGTTGAGCCCATCCGCGAACTCGGCCTGCTCACCACCAAGCCGTTCATCTACGTCTTCAACGTCGACGAGGCCGTGTTGCAGGATGCCGAGAAGCTGGCCACGCTGGCCGCCCTCGTCGCTCCGGCCAACGCCGTGTTCCTCGACGCCAAGCTCGAATCCGAGCTCGCCGAACTCGACGAAGAGGATGCCGCCGAGATGCTGGCCTCCACCGGCCAGGAGGAGAGCGGGCTCAACCAGCTCGCCCGCATCGGCTTCGACACTCTGGGCCTGCAGACCTACCTCACCGCCGGCCCCAAGGAAACGCGGGCCTGGACCATCCACAAGGGCTGGACCGCCCCGCAGGCCGCTGGTGTCATCCACACCGACTTCCAGAAGGGCTTCATCAAGGCTGAGGTCTTCGCGTTCCAGGACCTGATCGACGCCGGCTCCGTGGTGGAAGCCCGCGCCAAGGGCAAGGCCCGCATCGAGGGCAAGGAATATGTCATGCAGGACGGCGACGTCGTGGAATTCAGGTTCAACGTCTAGTTCCATCCCGGCAGCATTTCGGCCCCGCCCCGGTTCTTCCGCGGTGGGGCTTTGCTGTACCTCCAGGACAGGAGCAGCGGTGCTGAGCTCGCCTTTCGCCCGCGCCAGCGCAAACCGCGACCGCGGGGAGGTGATCTTGGCTGCCGTGGATGCGGCTTGCCCTGCCCTAGCCTTGTGTACATGGGGGTACTGCTGTGCTGAAGAAAACTGACCAGTGGGACGTGCGGATCCTGTACGCCGGGATGATTGCTCTGATGCTGGCGGTGTTCGTGTGGTTTGCCGGCGACCGTCTCCTTGAGGCATCAGTGTTCCTTTCGGTAGGGGCGGTCTACGCATTTCTCGTGGTTCGCGTCGTCTCACGATCATTCCGGGCGTTCACGGTGATGCTCTGGTCGCGGGCTCAAGGGGTCAGCGCAACACTCTGACTTCTTGGAGTGATGATGCGTATTCCTGTTTCCCGTGCTGTGCGTCGGGTGTTCTGGACAGCGATTCGGGACGGAGCTACGACGCAGGACGCTGCCGCGGTTGCGGGCATGTCATCGCAGGAGGGTGACGTGTGGTTCCGCAATGCTGGTGGCATGACACCGTTGTCGTTGAATCCGCCATCCGAACGGTTTTTGTCGATTCGTGAACGCGAGCTGATTCTGGCCGGGATCAGCGCCGGCCTGTCGATCAGAGCGATCAGCCGGTCGATCGGACGCAATCCGTCGACGGTGCTGCGGGAGTTGGAGCGAAATCTGCCTCATCAATACCGACCGCGGTCGAGGATGGGGCGGCCCCGTTCGACGCCGGTGAAGTACTCGCCGTCGTTAGCGCAGCGTCGCGCAGATCTGAGGATGTCCCGCCCGAAACCAGCGAAACTGGCCCTGAATGACAGGCTCCGGGACGAGGTTCAGAATCGGCTATCGGAGAAGGCCAGCCCGGAGCAGATCATGCGACGATTGCGGTTGGACTTCCCCGACGATCCGGAGATGCGGGTGTCACACGAAACGATCTACCAATCCCTGTATGTTCAGGGCCGCGGGGCGTTGCGCCGCGACCTGACAGTGGCGTTGCGCACTGGGAGAGCGCTCCGTAAACCGCAACGCCGGGCCACCCAACGCCAGGGCCGGATCCGCGACATGGTGCTGATCAGCGACCGGCCCGCCGAGGTCGAAGACCGGGCAGTTCCCGGACACTGGGAGGGTGACCTGATCGTCGGCAAAGACAGCGGCTCCGCGATCGGCACCCTGGTCGAACGCACAACCCGGTTCGTGATGCTGCTGCACCTGCCCGACAAACACGGCGCCGACGAGGTCCAGCAGGCGATGATCGAGACCATGGGCAGGTTGCCGGAATTCCTCCGCAAATCCGTCACGTGGGACCAGGGCAAAGAAATGGCCAATCACGCGCAGATCCGAATCGCCCTCGACATGGACATCTACTTCTGCAACCCGCACTCACCCTGGCAGCGCGGCAGCAACGAGAACACCAACGGTCTGCTGCGCCAGTACTTCCCGAAAGGCACAGACCTCTCCGGCTACCACCACGACTACCTCGACTACGTCGCCAACCAGCTCAACGACCGCCCCCGCAAAACCCTCGACTGGAAAACCCCGAAAGAAGCCCTCAACGAGCTACTCTCGAAGCCACAACCGACCGGTGTTGCGCTGACCGGTTGAATCCGCCGGTCGTTCCTCCTGAACTACTGGATGTTGATCTCGCTCGACGTCGATGGCGCCCTGGACATCCCCGCGGCGGGGCCGTGGTTCATAGGGTTCATGGTCGGCTCGATCGCCGGCGGATACATCTGGTCGGGACCGGGTGCCGGGCGAGAGCGCACGCAAACCCGCCCGCGCCGGCCTGACGCCGACGGCAAGTTCTCCGGCGGGTGGCGCCTGGCACTGATCAATGCAGCCTGCGCGCTGGTGCTGTTCGGCATCGGGACAGCCCAACTGGTTCTCCTGTCACCGACAGCGCCTGCTGTTGCAGTTCTTGTTGTCGCTGTCATCGCAGGATGGGCATTGTTCCGCTTCCCGCTGCCGCTGCAAATTAGAAACGGCCTCCTTTGCCTTGGCCTACCCGTTGTGTGGGTTGCCTTGGCGTTCGTGGGTGGTGCCACCGACCAGATGGCCCTTCCGCATGCGTCGGCTTATGGCGCCCTCGCCGGGATTTTGATGGGCGGACGGTACTGGTGCGGCCCCCAGTTCGGCGCGCCCCGGCCGCCCTTCAACGGCCAGGGACGGCGGCGCCGGCGACGGAAACGCCGGCCGAAGCAGCAGCAGCAAACATAAAGGCGCTCAAGACCAGCTGTAGCCGCCGCCCGTGAGAAGCAAGCCAAGGACCGTTGAATCTTTCAGGGAGGACGGCAAGCTAGCATCGGGGCTGCTCTGGCCACACGGCGTGCGTGGGATTGGGGGTGGTCCGACTGAGAATGCATGGTGCTGGAAAACAATCGGTCTCGCCCTGCTGGCCTTGCTCACGCTGACGGGCCGCGATGAGCGGCCATTCACCCGTGCCGACGCCATCTCCACTCCGAACTCCGCCATTCAGGTCGGCGGGTATCGGGACAGGACCTGGGAGTACGTGGACGGGGCCGGCACGACGAGGGAACTCAATCGGTGTGAAGACACGAGCCCATGGAACGTTGCTTACAGCTGCACCTCACCCGATAGGAGCGTCAAGTTGACTTTCAACCTCTCAAAATTCGGAATAAGGAACCCCACCCTCCACGTCGGTGACGAGGAGATGCCGCTCTACTGCATCAACGACGGATTTTGGGGCGGCGGGCTGAGATTCTGCCTCCCGGAGACGGCGCCTGCCATTCCGACATCTCGGCGCAATGCTTAGAAAGAGTTGTTGATGAGCCGTGACGTCCGGAGCGTCGTTCCTCCCGCCGTCGCCGAGGCGAAGCTATGACCCGCGACTCGACCCCCCAGCCTACAGGGGAGGGTCAGCAGCACCAAGATTCCGAGACTGGCGGGGCCGCTGCGGGGACCGTGCCGGGAAGTACCCTTCCGGTCGTGGCCGGCGGGCCTCCGTCCCACTGGCTGTTTTGGTCCTCCCTGTGGCGGTGTTCTCTGCTTTTTGTCGTTCTGATCGGTGGCTGAGGAACGTACTGGGGGATTGCGGGAGGCGCCGGCAACCCCGCATACCGATCAGGCCATGGTCGTCGACATGGCCGTCACCGGCTTCATGTTCGGAGCCCTGGGCCAGGTTATTGCCTTCGCCGTGGCTCTTACCCTCTTCATCCGCTCGATGCCTGCCCGTCGGCGGTGGGCAGCACACCGGGAGGCCGGTTGGACGACGGCGCAGTGCAGGGCCGATGACGCTCGCCGGTCGCGTGTGGAGCACACGCAGATGCTTAATGCCCGTCTACGCAAACTCGGGCTCCGCCCGGTTCCGCCCCCACTCCGTGGACGCCTCCGCCGCCCAAGAAACCGACCACAGTGAGCCGATTGTCGGTTGTGCTGTTCCTCGACCTCAAGCGGATCGAGAGGGTCAGTGACGACCGTGTCCGTTCTGGTGAAGACACAGGACTGCGGTCCGCTGGCGATTCACTGGGGCGTGACCAGCGCTAACCAGGACGAGATCGCAGCCAGCTCCATACCCGGGGCGACCTATGAGTTCGACGTCGGCTGGTTCAGCCGCACGTTCTTCAAGAACGGAATTCAATCGGCGCGGGATTATCGGCTCATCGGGTAACCCGCCTGAGCCCTGCGGGCGCCACTGGCGCTGGCTCGTGGCTATCATGGAGTCCTTGAGTAATCCCATGCTGACGGCAGTCATCCATGTCTCAGATGCGCTGGATCCGGCTAGGGGAGACGCAGCGGATCGACACGAGAATCGGATCCATAGTGAACTACGCAGCACGGCAACTACGCGCTCAGCAACTGGTGCAGGAGATAGACCTCCCACGCCCCCTGAACTCGGAAATCCTGCACCACCATATGGAGCAGATCCGCACGAAGAAGATCGTCGTCGTGCAGGCGCCTCAGGGAATGCTTGACAGCGGAATCTGCGCGCTCTGGCTCGAGGTGGCCGGTGAAGAATTCGAGCGGATCTACTGCGCGCCAACAGACTCGGCCGTCCACCGGCAGCAGTTCGTGAATCATGAGTTCGGTCACATGATCCTCAATCACAAGAAGATGATCATGCCGGCCGACAGGGTCGCGCTTCTCGCACCCCTCATCCCGATGAACGCCATTGTCGCGGCGCTGTCCCGAAACAGCTTCACCGATGAGGAAGAGGCAATGGCGGAGGCTATCGGGGACGAGCTTGCGATGATCCTTCGGAAGGACGCCTCACAAAGCAGGCGCGGAGCCGAGACCGGATTCGGGCAGGTTCTCTGATGTTCGCTCTGATCGAATACGCGGTGCTCGCGGCTCTCTGGGGCACGACCCTGCTCCTCGTGCCGAGCGCGCTCCGCGGCAAACGGCGTCTGCTTTTCTGGTTCATGGTGGCCTTCGCGGTCACCATGTCGCTGATCACCGACGGCCCGTATGCATTCGTCGACGGACTCTTGGGCGGAGTCGACCTGACCTATTTCATCTTCCACGCGACAGCGATCGTCTGTGTGGCCCTGTTCGACTGCCTCATTCAGACGGCTGTCTCAAAGGACGGACTCACCTCAACCCGAAAGCGCTTTGCGTTGTGGGGAGTGACCGGACTCATCCTCGTTCAGGCTGCCCTCTTCTTCACCAGCGGCTGGGAGATTGACAACATCCAGTTCATCGGTCCTGGCAACTGGAGTCAGCTGGTCTACAGCTTCACGACCTGGATTGCGCTGATCGTCCTTGCGATCTCGACAATGGTCGCGTGCTCCACGGACTACAAACGCCAGTCGGACACAACGCTCAAGACGGCACTGGTGATCATCTTTGCCGGGTGCGCGGTCGTATCGCTCTACGTCGTCATTCAGATGGGTGTGGCGATCAACAGGGCGGCAGGTGGCACCCACGTCAGTGCGATAGTTGATTCCCTCTCTGTGGCTTGCCCGCTCCTTGCGCCCGTTCTGCTCTCGGTCGGTCTCGGTCTCCGTCTGCTGGTCGGAGTTTTCAGGAACCTGAGCGACGCAGGCACAAGCCGCTGGCTGCTGTGGAAGGTCACCCCGCTGTGGGAGCGGCTGCTGGCTGACCGACCTGAGCTCAGCATCGAAGCACCGACGTCACGGCTAGCGCTCTGTTTTCGGGGGAGCCACGCCTTGCACCTCCACCGCCGCTACGTCGAGGTTCGGGACTGTCTCCTTCTGCACCCCGACCAGTCACTCTCGGCTCGCGAAGTGAAGCTCATCCAGAGGATCGAACAGCATATTCGGCAGGCGTCAGATGCATCTCGCGGGACCACAAACGACTCGAGGACCGATGAGTACCAAAACGCCCAGTGAAGCGGGTGGGACAGGGACCCCACTGCCCACTCCACAACTGGAGCTTGCACGCAAGCTGAACCTGCTGCTCGACGTAGTGGTGGCCGAAGGAAACACCCCGTATACCTACCGCGAGATCGCCGCGGGTCTCAAAGCCAAGAAGGTTTCGCTCTCGAGGGCCCGATGGCAGTACATGGTCAGGGGGGAAGGCCCACTGGTCAGCGACGTCCTGCTTCTCACCGAGATCGCAAATTTCTTCGGGATTGCACCCGAGTACCTGCTCGGGTCCGACGATGACCTGCCGGAGCGTATCGACTCTCAGTTGGAGTTGGTCCGTATGATCCGAGTCAAGCGAGTAATCAACTTCGCGGCCCGAACCCTCGGGGATACGTCACCAGAAGCACTTCGCGAGATCACGAAGCTTCTCGAGGACGGGTTGTCCGCCGGCTCAGACCTGACAGACGAATAGCACCAGCACCGTTCCGATAGAGGTAAGGTTAGACATGTCCAAGGGGGGACAAGGGCAGAGGTGCGCCGGGAGCCAGGGGACGGATTTTTGGGGGGCCGGCGTGCTTGTGACGGGTTTGAGGTGGATCACCTTCCATCCAAAAACGTCCCGCCGCGTGGGGGGACGCGGCGGGACGCACCGTGACCATCAGGGTGGGGGGACTCCTCAGGTCACGTACCAATTCTATGGGCGACCGCAGAAGCCTCTGGCCAAACTTCGTCGACGTCCAGCGTTTAGGAATCCCAGGATTCCGTGGCAAGCACTAAATCCTGCCGCCCGCCGCTCTATCGTTGGGGTATGAGTTCCGGCCCGTCTGTGCGCCTCGTCCTGCCGCACCAGCTCTTCGACCAGCACTTCGAGGCGGCCGGAGGGACCCTGTTCGTGCTCATCGAGCATGATCTACTCTTTCGCCAGTACCGGTTCCATTCCCACAAACTGGTCCTGCACCGTGCGTCGCTGGCCCGCTTCGCAGCCCGACTGCGCGAGCACGGGTACGAGGTTGTCGTTCTTCCAAGCGATACCGAGCGAAGCTCCCACGACCAACTGGCGGAGTGCATTCGGAAGCGCGAGCCGGCGCAGGTGACCTGGTTCGACGTTGTCGATGACTGGCTCGAGCAGGATCTGTTCGCCGGGCTCGCCGACGGCGGCTACCGGATGCGCCCGGGCGACGTGCTGGAGACGCCGAACTTCCTCACCGACCGGGTGCAGATCGATGACTGGTTCTCCCACAACGGCTCCCGCATGCAGGACTTCTACGTGTGGCAACGCCGCCGACTGGACATCCTGCTCGAGAACGGCAAGCCGGTCGGCGGGAAGTGGTCCTTCGACGTCGACAACCGCAAGAAGCTGCCGCGCGGGTACACGCCCCACCCCGTCGGCCGTTTCGCCGGCCATCCCGTGCTTCGGCGGGAGGGCGTCTTCGACTTCGACGCGCTGGTGGACGACCCGGACACGGTCGAGGTGCCGGCCGAGGTCGACGCAGCGATCGCCTGGGTCAGCGCCGAGTTCCCGAATGCCCCGGGTGACCCGCACCTGTTCGCCTGGCCGACCAGCGCAGACGAAGCCCGGGAGCACCTGCAGGAGTTCGTCCGTGACCGCCTGAACGACTTCGGCCCGTACGAGGACGCGATCTCCGCAACGCATCCGTTCATCAATCACGGCCTGCTGACCGGCGCGTTGAATGTCGGGCTGCTGGACCCGCGAGACGTCGTTGACGCGGTGCTCGAGGGCGCCGATCACGGCACTCCCCTCGCGTCCCTGGAGGGGTTCGTGCGGCAAATGATCGGCTGGCGGGAGTACATGCGCGCCACCTACCGAACCCGCGGTCGCGAAATGCGGACCTCGAACCGGCTCGACCACCAGAGGGCCCTTGGCGACGGGTGGTGGGATGCGACCACCGGTCTCGCTCCCGTGGATCTGGTCATCTCGCGGGTGCTCGACACCGGATATGCCCACCACATCGAGCGGCTGATGGTGCTCGGCAACGCGATGTCGCTGCTGCGCATCCACCCCGATGCGGTCTACGAATGGTTCATGGAGATGTTCATCGACGCCTACGACTGGGTGATGGTCCCCAACGTCTACGCGATGAGCCAATTCGCCGCGGGCGACGAGATCACCACCAAGCCCTATGTGTCTGGCAGCAACTACCTGCGAAAAATGTCAGACCTGCCCGCCGGCGAGTGGATGGCCGATTGGGACGGGTTGTACTGGACGTTCATCGACGACCATCGCGAGGTCTTCGCAGCGAACCCGCGCACGCGAATGGTCGTCTCCCTGCTGGGCAACATGGACCCGGGCACCTGGGACGGCCATCGGCGCCGCGCTCAGGCGCTGCTCGGCCTCGGGCACAACACGGCGTTGCTGAAGGCGATCGTCGGAGGGACGTCCCGGTAGGGGCGGGGCGAGCGCATCCACCCGCCCCGCCGGTTGGTCAGATCAGGCCGCGTCCCACGCCACCTCCACATCCAGCACCCAGGTGACCCCGAAGCGGTCGGTGAGCATCCCGTACAGCGGTGACCACTGTGACGTCGCGAGGGGCTCGACGACGGTGGCGCCTTCGGCCAGCTTCTCCCAGTAGCCGGTGATCGCCGCCGCATCCGTGCCGCGGACGGAGACGAACACGGGGATCGTGCCCGGCGCGTAGGCCTTGGCGGACGGCACGTCGTACGCCATGATGCGGAAGCCGTCGTGGGAGGTGACCGAGCCGAAGAGGATCTGGTCGGCCTCGGCGGTGTCGGTCGCCCGGTGGGCATCCGCGTAACTGATGGCGACCAGCCGGCCATCGAAGACACTCTGATAGAACTCCAGAGCGGCTCGGGCATCGCCGCGGAAGTTGAGGTGAGTGGTCGTGTGAATGGTCATGTCTGCTCCTAGATTCGAGGGTGTTCGCCGGGCTCGTCCCGGATACCTGTCATGGTCACACCAGTAGAGGACAGATTCGGTCCTCTACTGCGCCTAGAGTGAAAAACATGACGTCGACTACTTCACGGCTGCTGCTGTTGCTCTCGCTTCTCCAAACCCGGCGGGACTGGCCCGGTGCCCTCCTCGCCGATCGGCTCGAGATCAGCCACCGCACGGTGCGCCGGGACGTCGACCGCCTGCGCGAGATGGGCTACAGCATCCACGCCATGAAGGGACCGGACGGCGGCTACAGGCTGGACGCCGGCACCGAACTGCCACCGCTCCTGTTCGACGACGACCAGGTCATCGCCCTGACCGTGGCGCTGCAGGCCGCCACCGCGACCGGGGCCGGCATCGAAGAGGCCGCCGTGCGAGCGCTGACCACGATGCGGCAGGTGATGCCCGCCCGACTGCGTCACCGTCTGGACGCCCTCACCTTCACGACCATCCCGACCCGCGCCGGGGACGCCGTTACCGACCCGGTGTCCCCGGCTGTGCTCATCGCACTGTCCACCGGCATCCGCGCCCGTGAGGTGCTCCGTTTCGACTACGCGAGCCGGCAACCCGGCGACACAGATCCGACGCCGACGCCGCCGCGCCGGGTCGAACCCCATCACCTCGTCACCTCCAGCGGGCGCTGGTATCTCGTCGCCTGGGACCTCGACCGGGGAGACTGGCGGATCTTCCGCGCCGATCGGGTTGCGCCGCGCGCACCCACCGGGCCCCGGTTCACCCCGCGTGAGCTTCCCGGAAAAAACGCGCGCGACTACGTTTCGGCCCGATTCACGGGATCGGAACGGGCGAACAGTTGGCCCTGCCGGGGCACTGTGATCCTGGGGCTGCCCGCCACCGCGGTGCTGCCGTTCGCCGGCGACGGCATCCTCGAAGACCTCGGACCCGACCGCTGCCGCTACGAGGTCGGCTCCTGGTCGTGGGTGGCGCTGGCCGCATCGTTGGGCCGGTTCGACACCACCATCGAGGTCGTGGGCCCGCCCGAGCTTTCCGTGGCCTTCGGCCACCTCGCTGAGCGCTATGCCGTCACAGCTTCGGTATGAGGGCGCGGAGAAGTTCCCTGCGATCTGGTATTTCAGGAGGTCCTGGGAGTACGATACGGGGCATCGACATCCGGGGGGATACACATGAATAGCAGAGCATCGGTGGTCTACAGGCAGGGCACGATTGCGGCACTCGCCGTTGGCGTGCTGCTCGTAGCAGGATGTGCCGGCGAGTCCGCCGGCGAACAACCGGCCGGCGAGAAGCCGGCAGCCGGGGCGGCATCCACCGCTCCCACCGAGACACCGGTGCCGTCTGCCACGCCGGCGCCGGCCGAGCCGAACCTGGATGATCCGAGCTCATGGCTCATCGACTACACAGCCATCGGACCGCTGACTCTGCACGGGCAGCTGGCCGACCAAGCCGCCTCGACGACGGCGTTCACCACCACGGTCCAGGATGGCTGCCCGTGGGTGACCGCCCTCGACAAGGCCGACTTCCCGAGCATCTGGCTCCCGGACCCGGCGGGCACCGGAGTCACGGACCAGATCGTGCTGCAGGCCTGGGGGTCTGAGGCCACGGTCGCCGCCAATTCGCCGCAGACCAGCGCGGGAATCGGAATCGGTGCCACCCTGGACCAGGTCACGGCCGCCTACCCTGACATCGAGCAAAACGACGGCACGTACGCCCCGTACTACTCCCTGCCCGACGGCAGCGGACACTGGATCAACTTCGCGTTGAGCACCGCCGGGCTGGTGGACACCATCGTCGTGCGCGACACTGCGCTCATGGACAGCGAGTACTGCGGCTAGCCGGAGCAGGGTGCCGGGGCGTCAGTCGAGCATCAGCCGCATGAGGATGCGGGGGAACCCGCCGGCTACGGAGTCGGTGTCGGCCGCCTTTGTGAAGCCGGCGCGCTCGAACATGGTTCTGGTGCCGACGTAGGCCATGGTGAGGTCCACCCGCTGTCCGTCGGTGTCGACGGGGTAACTCTCGACGCAGGGTGCGCCGGATGCTCGTGCGTAGTCGACGGCGCCGGCGATCAGCGCCGGCGTGACGCCTTGTTTGCGGTACCCCGGGCGCACTCGGAGGCACCACAGCGACCACACCGGCAGGTCGTCCAGGTGCGGGATCTTGCGTGAGGTGGCGAACGGGTGCAGCTCGGATCGCGGGGCGATGCCGGCCCAGCCGGCTACCTCACCGTCGAGGTGGGCGAGCACACCGGGGGCGAGCTTCCGGGCGCAGAGCTCCCGCACCTTGTCGGCTCTGGCGGCGCCAGTGAGAGCCCGGTTCTGCTTCGAGTCCAGGCGCCAGGAGAGGCACCAGCACACCGAGGATTCGGGTTTCTTCGGCGCGAACATGGTCGCCATCTCGTCGAAGTCGTGGGCCGGGCTCACGTCGATCGTCATCGTCCCCTCGTTCCTCGTTCCTCGCTCCTCGTGTTGATGCTCAACGTGCATGCTCAGCGTGGACCCATCGTGGCACCGGCCACGGCGGCCGGGAAGAGCGGGCGAGGGCGTGGCAGTTGGGGGCGGAATGGGCGGGCGCCCACCGCGTGGCGACTCCGGGCGGACTCAGCTCTAGCGCAGGCTCGGGTCCAGCTCGGGCTCGATGGCGTCGATCTGCAGTGCTCCGTCGCCGGTGGACAGGGTCCATGCGGCGCTGATGTACTCTATCGCCGTCAGGTCGCCGGAGGCGAAGCCCACGTTGAAGCCGCCGACCAGCACGAGTCCTTCGTCGTCTGAACCGTCGAACAGGGTGGGTGCGCTCGCCCGCAGGCTGTCCTCGCTCAGGCTCGTGGTCCCGCGCTCGTCACGGATGGCCGCTTCCACGATGGCCGCATCGGTGGCGGCATAGTCGACGGTGACGGTCGTGCGGACCAGGAGCAGGGGAGTCTGTTGGTCCACGCTCAGGGTGCCGAAGATCTTGTCGACGCCGACGGCCGTGTTGGTGGCACGCGGACCGCCGTCCCTGGTGAGCGGCGACGGCAGACTCTGGGAAACGATGACCCCGGCCTCACTGAGCCCGAAGCTTGCCACCTGGGGTGTCAGGGCGGTGTGACCCGCAGGCGTGAACCACGGTGAGGCGCTCTCGAACCAGGCTGCGTCGGCGGTCGCGGAGTCGTCCAGGAGGGCAGAGTCCAGCCCTGCTTCCGTCACGTAGATGAGCGCCGCTCGCTGTGCGGTCTCGGCGTCTTCAATGGTGAAGCCGTACGTCGCCAGCGAGTCGAGATCGACGACCGCGGGGTCGAACTGGGCGCCGACTGACGCCGGGTCGAGTGTCGTGTGGCAGTAGCTGCCGGCGGCGTCCGTGACCTGTTCCTTGGCGATGACGTCGCCCCAGGGCCCCTGTCCGTCGGACTCCGGGCAGGCGCCGACGGCGGTGGGTACCGGTGTGGCCGGGGCCGGGGCGGCACTGGACGGAGCCTCCGCGGCGGGCGCCGAACCGGCGCAGCCGGTGAGGACCAGGACCGCCGAGACGAGGAGCGCGCCCGCGGCCGCTCGGTACTGAGCGCGAGGGGCGCCCACCCTCAGCACACCGGAATTCTGCTGGTACGCGTTGTCCCCGGTCAGATGGCGAAAAGTTTTCATCGTTGTTCCCCCTTACGCGAAGTCTAGCGAGGGTGCGCGGCAGGGGCGGTCAGCCGGCCGGCAGGTCGTGCCAGTCCACGGGCACACCGCATCACACAGGTCACCACGAGTGGGCGAGCGCGGCGCAACTGTTGCCCGTGCGGACATGTGCGCCCGGTGCGCCGGGCGCAGATGTCCGCTTCGGGAACAGTTGGTGGGCCGGGTGGGGCGGGCATCGGTGGGCGGAAGCGGGCGGGGTGGGCCGGGCGGGCATCGGTGGGCCGGGCGGCGGGGCTACTCGCCGGAGAGGGCCAGGTTGACGAAGGCGCGCACGGCCGCTGAGGCCCGGCGCTTGCGGGAGGCGGCGAGGTAGACGGTGAAGTCGGGCACGTGCGCCACTGGGATGCGGCGCACGTTGAGCGCATCGTGTGCGGCGAACTCGGGCAGCAGCGCCACACCGAGGCCGTTGGTCACATATTCGGCGGCGGTGCCGATGTCGGAGACCTCGATCATCACCCGCCGCTCCACCCCGGCGGCGACAAAGGCATCGTCCACGATCTGCCGGCTCGCGTAACCCGGCGGCAGATCGATGAACTCCTCGTCGCCGACGTCGGCCAGGTCCACGCCGGCGGCTCCGGCCAGCGGATGCCCCGCGGGCACCACGAGGACCATTGGGGAGGACGCGATCGGCACCGCCGACAGCGTCGCTGGCACCGCTCCGCTGAGCGCCAGGAAGGCCAGGTCCAGCTCGCCGCTGGCCAGCTCGTCGACGAGATCGGCCGAGCCGCGCCGCGCCGCGCGCAGCCGCACCCCCACACCCGGGTGCCCGGTGCGGAAGAGCCCGAGCAGCCGGGGCACGTTCACGAGCGTCACCGACGTCATCAGGCCGATCACGATGGAGCCGGTGATGGCCTGGGTGGACTGCTGGGCGACATCCCGCACCTCGTTGACGGCGTCGAGGGCGCCGCGCACCTTGGGCAGCAGCAGTTCACCGGTAGAGGTGAGCCGGATCTGCCGGCGGCTGCGGTCGAACAGTTCCACGCCGAGCTCGCTCTCGAGCGAACGCACCCCGGCCGACACCGCGGACTGCGCGATGGTGAGCCGCTCGGCCGCCCGGGTGAAGTTGAGCTCGCCGGCGACGGCGCTGAAGAATTCAAGCTGCCTGAGATCCATGCCACCCATCCTCCCACGTCTCATCTGAGAAGCAGATGATTGGCATCCGGTATCGGCGTTGTTCTATATCGGTCGATCGGGCAGGCTGGAACGAGACGCCGGTTCACACCACGGCGTCACCCGCACTACAGGAGGCACGGCATGGCTCAGAATTCAACGGTCCCGGACGAGTCGGTCGACGGCACCGCCTTCGGCTCCGCAGCACTCGGCTCGCCCCGCCGGGCCGGCGACCGCGTCGTCGAATGCCTCGAGGCCTACGGCGTCAAGTGGATCTTCGGCGTCCCCGGTGCGAAGATCGACCCCGTCTACGACGCCCTCCTCGACGGCGGTCCGCAGCTGATCGTGGTGCGCCACGAACAGAACGCCGCCTTCATGGCCGCCGCCGTCGGCCGGCTCACCGGCGAACCCGGCGTCGTGCTGGTCACCAGCGGACCCGGCACCGCCAACCTCGCCACGGGCCTGCTCACCGCCACCACCGAGGGTGACCCCCTGGTCGCGATCTGCGGCGCAGTTTCCCGCGGAGACAGGCTCAAGCGCACCCACCAGTCGATGGATGCTGTCGGCATGCTTTCCGCCGTCACCAAGTCTGCCGGCGAGGTGAGCGTCGCCGACAACGTGCCGGAGGCCATCGCCAACGCGTTCCGCCAAGCCACCCAGGAGCCCAAGGGCGCCGCGGCCGTGGTGTTGCCCTACGACGTTCTCACCGACTCCACCACTGTGTCGATGACCACCCCGCACTGGGTCCCTCAGCTCGGCGCGGCCCCGGCCGCCAGCATCAGCCAGGCCGCCCAGCTGCTCAAGGACGCCCAGTTCCCGGTGATCCTCGCCGGTGCCCGCGCCGGCTCCGACCGGGCCGTCGCCGCGCTGCACCGCCTGCTCGGCGCTGCCGCGCTGCCCGTCGTGGAGACCTTCCAGGCCGCCGGCGTGATCTCCCACGACCTGGAGGAGCACTACCTCGGCCGGGTCGGCCTGTTCCGCAACCAGCCCGGGGACGTTCTGCTGCACAAGGCCGACCTGATCCTGGCCATCGGCTACGACTTCGTCGAGTACGAACCCGCCAAGTGGAACAAGGATCACCTGCGCCGCATCATCCACCTGGACGAGCTGTCGGCCGACCTTGACGACTATTACCGGCCCACCGTCGAACTGCGCGGTGACGTGGCCGAGACGATGGATGCGCTCGCCAGCCAGATCGATGGCCTCACCCTGTCGGCATCCGCCTCGGCGGTCGTCGCCACCGAGCGCGCCCGCCTGGCCGAGGCCGACCAGCCCGTCCATCGTGACGACGAGTCGGAGGGCGTGCACCCCGCCGAGCTGACCCTGGCGATGCGGGCCCTGCTGCCCGACGACACCACGGTGCTCTGCGATGTGGGTTCGCACTACATCTACATGGCCCGGCACTTCCGCACCTACCACCCGCGCACCCTGCTGTTCTCGAACGGCCAGCAAACTCTTGGTGTGGCACTGCCCTGGGCGATCGCCGCGACGCTGGTGCGCCCCGGCACCCCGGTGGTCTCGGTGTCCGGCGACGGCGGGTTCCTCTACTCCGCCATGGAGCTGGAGACCGCGGTGCGGCTCGGCTCCAAATTCACCCACATCATCTTCAACGACGGCACCTACGACATGGTCGCCTTCCAGCAGCAGGGCAAGTACGGCCGCACCTCCGGCGTGCAGCTCGGCGACTACGACGCCGTGAAGTACGCCGAGTCGTTCGGCGCCCACGGTTACCGGGTCACCCACCTCGACGACTTCGCCGCGGTGCTCGAGCAGGCCATGAACGACGACGGCCCGAGCATCATCGACGTGCGGGTGGACTACCGCAACAATCGCGATGAACTGATGGCCGACCTGGAAAGCGACGTGCTGCTGTGACCAACATCACCGTGTCCAGGCACGAGATCTTCCAGACCAGCCTGATGAGCGCGCTGCTCGACGGTGTCTACGAGGGTGAGATGACGGTGCGCGACCTGCTCGGCCACGGCAGCTTCGGCATCGGCACGTTCAACGGCCTCGACGGGGAGATGCTCATCGTCGACGGCAAGTGCTATCAGCTGCGCGCCGACGGCGGGGTGACCAAGCCCGACCTGGGCGCGTACACCCCGTACGCCGTGGTGACGAACTTCGTGCCGCACATCGAGAGCCGGCTGCCCGACAATATCGTGCGCGCCGAGGCATCCGCGTTCATCGACCACATGACGGCATCCGAGAACTACATGTACGCGCTGCGTATCGACGGCGACTTCGAGTGGATCCGGATGCGCACCGTCGTGAAGCAGCAGAAGCCGTACCGGCCGATGGTGGAGGCGACCGACGAAGATGCCATCGTCGAGCTGCACAACGTGTCCGGCTCCCTGGTCGGCTTCCGCACCCCGCTCTACGAGCAGGGCATCGGCGTGCCCGGCTGCCACACCCACTTCATCACCGACGACCGCACCGGCGGTGGCCACGTGCTCGACTTCAAGCTCAAGAGCGGCAGCGCGGCGCTCTGCCTGGGCACCGACCTGCGCCTGCAGCTGCCGCTGACGGACGCGTTCCGCGACGCCAACCTGTCGCCGGACGACCTCGCCCGGCAGCTGGCCAAGACCGAGCAGCACGCCTGACTCGCGCGTCGCGGCGCCCGCCGGGGTCGCTCCAGAGGCCCCGGCGCAGGCGACGCGGTGGCGGGAATCGAACCCGCGTAGACAGCTTTGCAGGCTGCTCCCTGGCACCTGTCCCTGTCGGTGGCCCGGCGCTACCGTAGGGGCATGGCAACAGGAACCCCCGCCGACCGCACCGACCACCAGGCCGCCGACGACGAGGTGCGCGCCTTCGTCGACGCCGTCCCCGGCGCCACCCGGCGGCGGGATGCCGAGACCCTCTTGACGATGTTCGGGCGCATCACGGGGGAGCCGGCACGGTTGTGGTACTCGTCGATCATCGGCTTCGGTCAGTACCACTACAAGTACGAGAGCGGGCGGGAGGGCGACGCGGGCGCGGCGGGCTTCTCACCACGCAAGGCGTCGATGTCGATCTACTTTCCCGACGGACTGGGCACCTACACCGACGAGCTCGCTCGGCTCGGACCGCACAAGGCCGCACTGAGCTGCCTGTATGTCACCAACCTCGACAAGGTCGACCTGGACGTGCTCGAGCAGATGGTCACGACGTCGTATCGCGCGGTGACCGCAGGCGAGTACTTCGGGCACCGGGCTCGGGAGTCGGAGGGCGGCCGCGCCGACCCCCACCGGCCGGAGTAGCTTGCTCGCCGCGAGATGCCGAAAAATGCCCCTGAGGAGGCATCCAAGGGGCATTTCGCGGCAACTCGCGGGCCGTCAGTGGCCGCGCGCGATCCAGTCGGGCAGGTCGGGGGCCTCGGCGCCGATCGAGGTCGACTCGCCGTGGCCGGTGTTCACGACGGTCTGGGCGGGCAGGGTCAGCAGCTTCGTCGTGATCGACTCGATGATGGTCGGGAAGTCGCTGTACGACCGTCCGGTCGCGCCCGGCCCGCCGTGGAAGAGGGTGTCCCCGCTGAACAGCGTGTCGAACGCGGGCGCGTAGAAGCACACCGAGCCGGGGGAGTGACCCGGCGTGTGGATGACCTGCAGCTCGATCCCGGCCACCTCGATGGTGTCGCCGTCGGCGAGCTCGCGTTTCGGCGCGGCATCCGGGTAGACGACGTCCCAGAGCATGCGGTCGTCCGGATTCAGGTAGACCGGTGCGTCCGTGGCTGCAGCCACTGCACCGGCCGCGCCGATGTGGTCGTTGTGCGCGTGGGTGCTCAGGATGCCGAGCAGTCGGCGCTCGCCGACCGCCGCGAGGATCGCCTCGGCGTCATGGGCGGCGTCGATGACGACACACTCGGTGTCATCGCCGACGATCCAGACGTTGTTCTCCAACGCCCAGCTGCCGCCGTCCAGGTCGAAGGTGCCCTCGGTGACGAGGTGCTCGATGCGCGCGCCCATCAGAGCACCACCACCGAACGCAGCACGTCGCCGGACGCCATCTTGGCGAACGCCGCCTCGATCTGATCGATGCGGATGCGTTCGCTGACGAACTCCGCCAGCGGCAGACGTCCCTGCAGGTAGAGCTCGGTGAGCATCGGGAAGTCCCGCTCCGGCAGGCAATCGCCGTACCAGGAGGACTTCAGCGAGCCACCGCGGCCGAACACATCGGCAAGGGGGATCTCGAGCATCATCTCCGGTGTCGGCACGCCGACCAGCACCACGGTGCCGGCAAGGTCGCGGGCGTAGAACGCCTGCCGCCAGGTCTCCGGGCGACCGACGGCGTCGATGACGACATCGGCGCCGAAGCCGCCGGTGAGCGCCTGCACGGCTGCGACCACGCCGTCTTCGTCGAGCCCGACGGAGTCGATGGTGTGGGTGGCGCCGAACTCGGTGGCCTTGGCCAGCTTCTTGGCGTCACGGTCGATCGCGATGATGGTGCTCGCGCCGGCCAGCTTCGCGCCGACCACAGCGGCGTCGCCGACACCACCGCAACCGATCACGGCCACGGAATCGCCGGCGGCGACGTTGCCGGTGTTCATGGCGGCGCCGATGCCGGCCATGATGCCGCAGCCCAGCAGCCCGACCGCGGCGGGGTCGGCCTCCGGGTTGACCTTGGTGCACTGACGTTCGTGCACGAGGGTCTTCTCGGCGAACGCGCCGATACCCAGTGCCGGGCTGAGCTCGGTGCCATCGATCAGGGTCATCTTCTGGCTGGCGTTGAAGGTGTTGAAGCAGTACCAGGGTTCGGCGCGCTTGCAGGCCCGGCAGTCGCCGCAGACGGCCCGCCAGTTGAGCACCACGAAGTCGCCGACGGCCACGTGGGTGACGCCGGCGCCGATGATGCTCACCCGGCCGGCGGCCTCGTGGCCGAGCAGGAACGGGAAGTCGTCGCTGATGCCGCCCTCCTTGTAGTGGAAGTCGGTGTGACAGACTCCGCAGGTATCGATGTCGACGACGACCTCACCGGGTCCGGGGTCGGGGATGACGATGTCGGTGAGCTCCACGGGAGCCCCCTTCGAACGGGCGATCGCGCCTTGAACGGTGATGGGCATGGAGCTCCTCGTGAGTTGCCGGGGCAGCCGATGTGGCAGACCTCCAACCTAGCGAAGCATCCTGACCGGGCGCTGGCCGGCGGGTCGCTCAGCGGGTGGCTCGCGACCAGTCCAGCAGTTTCTCGACCGGCCAAGTGTTGACGATCCGCTCGGCGGGCACCCCGTTCGCCGCGGCGCGTTCGGCGCCGTAGGCCAGGAAGTCCAGGTGCCCGGGGGCATGGGCGTCGCTGTCGATGCTGAACAGACAGCCGGCCGCGAGGGCCTGAGCCATGAGGTCGTCCGGCGGGTCCTGGCGTTCCGGCCGGGAGTTGATCTCGACCGCCACGGCGTTCTCGGCGCACGCGGCGAACACCCGCTCGGCGTCGAAGCTCGACGGCGGCCGGGTGCCGCGCGACCCTGTCACGAGACGACCGGTGCAGTGGCCGAGCACGGTGGTGTGCGGGTTGCGGATGCCGGCGAGCATCCGCGGGGTCATGCTCAGCGAGTCGGCGCGCAGCTTGGAGTGCACGCTGGCCACGACGACATCCAGCCGGGCCAGCAGCGCCGGGTCCTGGTCGAGCTCGCCGTTCTCGAGGATGTCGACCTCGATGCCGCTGAGCAGCCTGACCGGGTCGGGCGAGGATCCCGCGTCTGCGTTGATGTCGGCGACCACACCGAGCTGCTGCATCAGCCGGTCCGCGGTCAGGCCGTGCGCGACCGTGAGGCTCGGCGAATGGTCGGTCAGCGTCAGGTACTCCCGGCCCAGCATCCGCGCCGTGGCTACCATGAGTTCGATTGACGTGGTGCCGTCCGACCAGTCACTGTGCGTGTGCAGGTCGCCGCGAACCACCGCGAGCAGCTCGCGGCCGCCGGTGGCCACAGGGTCTGTGCCGCTCCGTCGCAGGTTGTCCAGGTAGTCGGGCAGGCCGTACAGCGACTGGGAGATCACCTCGGCCGTGCGGCCGCCGATACCCTTCATCGCCCGCAGCCGGCCGTCGTGCACCCGATCGGCGAGCTCCACCGGGTCGAGGTCGCTGATGAGCGAGGCGGCTCGTCGGAACGCCTGCACCTTGAAGGTCGGGGCGAGGCCTCGTTCCAGCCAGAAGGCGATCTCGCTGAGGGCATCCACGGCATCCATGCAGCCATGATCGGCCCGAACCGGCAGAAACGGGAGCCCGCCCGGCGACGAAACCGGAGTCAGACCACGTCAAAGTGGGCGACCGTGAGTTCGCGATCGATGAGGAAGGAGTCGTCCTGCGGATAGAAGACCGCCAGCTCGATGTCCTCGCCGGCGAAGGCGACGATATCGGCGTAAGCGCGCCAGAACGAGATCGTGCGCACCTCGCACCGACCGTCGCGCAGGTCGCGGAACACCATCGCGGCGCCGAGATTGCCCCGGGTGGACCTGTAATCGGCGAGCCCGGTGCGTTCCATGTAGGCCGTGTATGAGGCGCGGTCGGACGGTCTGATCCACCCGGTCCAACTGCGCATCACGCTGCCAGCGGGGATATCGAACATGACGGCTCCTGTCCGCCGGATTCGCGCCGGCTCTCGCCATGCTGGCAGCGCGATCTGCCGCTGCCAACCCGAGTCGGCCGTCCAGCGAATCTGTGTCGACGGTGCGAGAATGCTCTGATGACGCTGCACATCACCGGCGATACCGCCGCAGACGCCCTACTCAGTGACGACCCGTTCGCGCTCCTGCTCGGCATGTTGCTCGATCAGCAGATCGCCATGGAGGCAGCCTTTGCGGGACCGGCGAAGATCCGGGACCGGATCGGCACCCTCGACCCGTCGGTGATCGCCGGATACAACCCCGATGAATTCGCCGCGATCTTCAAGCAGACCCCGGCCGTGCACCGTTTCCCGGGCTCCATGGCCACCCGGGTGCAGACGATAGCGGAGGTCGTCGCCCAAGACTGGAACGGTGACGCCGCCGCCATCTGGACCGCCCCCGGTTCCGACGGGGCCGCCCCCGACGGCACCGAGGTGCTGCGCCGCCTCAAGGCACTGCCCGGCTTCGGTGAGCAGAAGGCCAAGATTTTCCTGGCGCTGCTCGGCAAACGGCTCGGCGTCACCGCAGCCGGCTGGCGCGAAGCATCCGCCCCGTACGGCGAGGACGGCTCGCTGCGGTCGGTGGCCGACATCGTCGACCCGGAATCGCTCGCCAGGGTGCGCGAGAGCAAACGGGCCGCGAAGGCCGCCGCGAAGGAATCCGCGGGCAGGTAACAGGGCCAGCCGTCAGGCCAGCTCCGCACGACGGATGTGTGCGGTGCTGGCGTGCGTCACCGCCCAGTCCAGCGCGTAGTCGGCGACGGCCTCCCAGCCGGGTTCCCCGCAGGTCCAGTGCGACCGACCGGGAAACTCGTGGAACTGGGTCAGCGCCGCGGACTTGCGGTAGTGGTCGGCGTTGGACTTGTTCACCGACGCGGGCATGATGTGGTCCGCGCCGCCGGCGATGAACAGCAGCGGGGCCCGGTCGTCGAACGCGTAATCCACCCAGGTTTCTTGCTTGCCCGGCTTGAAGTTGGCGATCAACCCATATGCCCACACCCAGTTGCCCGGTGCGGGGATGTGGTAACGCTCGTACACGGCGTCGGAGTCTTCTCGGCTCAGCGTGTTGGCGAAGACGTAGTGGAACTGCTCTGCCGTGTACCCGACAGCCCGGTGGTAGTTGGCCGGGTTGTTGAGGATCGGGAAGAACGACCGGATCTGCGACGGCGGGGTGACCCGCACTCCCTCCGTCGGCGCCGAGTTGATGGCGACGGATGCCGCGCCCAACCCCCGGGCGGTGAGGAGCTGGGTGAGGGTGCCACCAAAGGAGTGGCCCATGAGTATCGGGGGAGTCTCGAGCGCGCCGATGACTGCAGCGAGGTGATCGACGGTCTCGGGCACGGTCAGGTCCGCGATGATCTCGGGGTTCTCGCGCAGGGCCTCGACCTCGATCTCGAAGCCCGGATAGGTGGGGGTGATCACCCGATAGCCCTTGGCCTCGTAGTAAGGAACCCAGAGTTCCCAGCTTCGGGGCGTCATCCAGAGCCCGTGGATGAGCACGATGGTGTCGGGGGATGCCGGTTCGCTGGTCATGATTGTCCCTTCGGGAGCCGATTGAGGTGGGGCCGGAGGTGCCAGATGGCGTAGATGGAGTGAATCTAGTCCGGTGTGCCGGGGCGTTCAAGGCGGCCCGCGCAAGAACGGGCTCGGAGATGGCCGCGAGACAATGGACTGACGTGATCGAAGGAGCGTGCAGGTGGGTCCCCATTTCAGCGAGCAGGCGTTCGACTTTCTCGAGGAGCTCGAACACCGCAACAACCGTGAGTGGTTCGAGGAGCACAAGGGCGTTTACGAGTTTGAGCTGAAGGCCCGGATGCTCGAGGTGATCGAGGCGATCAACCTGCAGTTGGCGGGGTTCGCGCCCGACTATCTGCGGCCGGCGCCGAAGGCGATGCTGCGGATCTACCGCGATGTGCGGTTCTCGAACGACAAGACCCCGTACAAGACCCATCTGGCGGCGAACTGGCCCCGGCAGGGCCTGGAGAAGGCCGGCGGCGCCGGATTCTTCCTGCAGGTGGGGGTGCACGGCGTGATGGTGGCCGCCGGCGCCTACTCTCCGGGCTCGCCCCAGTTGCACGCGATCCGCGAGTACCTGCTCGACCACCATGACCAGATGCGCAGCCTGCTCGCCGACGCGTCGCTGGCCAGGCTGGCGGAGCCGTTGGCCGGCCGGCCGCTCATTCGCGGCCCCAAGGGTTTTCCCGCCGAGCATCCGGCCGCCGACCTGCTTCGCGTGCGCAGCTGGGCACTGTTCGCACAGCTGCCCGGGGAGTCTGCCCTCACGGACGGCTTCGTCGATACCGTCGTCGAACGGTTCAGGGTGCTGGCGCCCCTGGTTGACTTTCTCAACATTCCGCTGGCCAGTGCCACCCCCCTGGAGCTGGAGGCGGCCGCCGGACGACGCCGCGGCTGATTGTCGCCCACCGGCGCATCGGATGCACGAGAATGGGAGCGATGAGTGGTCGCGGCCGATCCGGTCCAACGGACCCTCGAAGGAGCTCCACAGTGAACGATCCCCGCGCCAAGATGGACGGCAACCGCCTCCTCGCCATGGGCGCCCCCCAGGCGGACTGGACGAAGGCGCCCGGCCGGGTGCCCGGCTTCTGGGTTGCCCTGCTCGGGCTCGTCGTCGCCGTGGTGTACCCGGTCCCGGCCTTGGTCATCGGCGCCGTCGGCCTCTACTTCACCATGCAGGCCTACAGGGTCATTCCCGCGGGAGCCAGAGGTCGAGGCCTCACCGTGGCGGCGCTGGCGCTGGCCGGAGCGACGCTCGCCGTCGTGGCGCTGCGGATCGTCCTCGCCCTGCTGCGCTGACCGCCCTGTTTCTGTGACCGCCCTGTTGCTGTGGCCGGCCCCTATGCCGGGCGACCGAGCAGGAGTTCTATGGGGGCATGACGGCAGGATCAAACGCCTCAGACCCCGCGCCGGCGCGGCCCCCGCTTGACACAGACTCCGCGTCCTTCGTGGTGCGGTCGACTCTGGTCGACTACGGGCAGGTCTATGCGGAGTTCAGCTGGGACCGGGTGCGACAGGTGCTGTCGGGGCTGCCGGACGGCCGGGGTGTCAACATCGCCCACGAAGCCGTGGACCGCCACGCTGCCGGAGCGCTCGCCGGACACGATGCGCTGCGGTTCGTGCGCACCGACGGCACCACTCACCCGCTCAGCTACGCCGAGCTCGCCGAACAAACCGGACGCTTCGCCAGTGTGCTGCAGCGGTTGGGAATCGAGCGGGCGGACAGGGTCTTCTCCCTCTGCGGACGCATACCCGAACTCTTCGTGGCCGCCTTGGGCACCCTCAAGAACGGCAGCGTGTTCTGCCCGATGTTCTCCGGCTTCGACCCCGAGCAGGGGCGGCAACGACTCAAGCGCGGCTCTGGGCGGGCGCTCGTGACCACCCGCGAGCTGTACCGAGAAACCGTCGCGCCGGTGCGGGCAGAACTGCCCGAGCTGGTGCAGGTCCTCCTCATCGATGCCGACGGAGAACCGGACCCCGGCACCGTCGACCTGGTCGCGCTGATGCGCGATGCCCCGCCGTACGGCGACATCGTGGCGATGCAGTCGGAGGACATGGCCATGCTCCACTTCACCAGCGGCACGACGGGTCCGCCCAAAGGTGTGGTGCACGTGCATGATGCCGTCGCCTCGCTCTATGTCGCCGGGCTCTACGCCCTCGGCCTGCACCCGAAGGACGTCTATTGGAGCACTGCGGACCCCGGCTGGGTCAGCGGCAATTCGCATGGCGTGATCACGCCGTTGGTCCACGGGGCGACAGTCTTGATCGTGGAGGGCGAGCCCGACGCCGAGCGCACCTACAGTGTGCTCGCCGACCAGCGGGTGACGGTCTGGTACACCACACCGTCAGTGCTCCGGATGCTCATGGCGGCCGGCCCCGCGCTCGCGGCCGCCCATGACCTCAGGGCGTTGCGCCATGTGGCCAGCGGTGGTGAACCGCTCGATGCCGAGGTCTTCGCCTCGGCCCAGGAGACGTTCGGGCGGCCGGTGCACGACACCTGGCGGCAGACCGAGACCGGTGGCATAATGCTCGCGAATTTCCCAGGCAGTCCGATTCGGCCCGGCGCGCTCGGCCGGCCGCTACCCGGGGTGAAGGCCGCCGTGCTGCTCACCGACGCCGACGGGCGGTTCGTGCGCGGGGACGACGGTGGGGTGGTGTTGGTCACCGAACCGGGTGCCATCGGCGAGCTCGCCTTTCGCGCCGACTGGCCGTCGATGTTCCGCGGCTACCTGCGGGACGACGCCCGGTACCGGCGGCGCTTCGTCGGAGGCTGGTACCTCACGGGCGACCTGGTGCGGCGGGACGCCGATGGCTACTACTGGTTCATCGGTCGAGGAGCAGACCCCGCCGAGCCCGCCCCCGGTCAGGGCGGGAGCGGTCGAGCACCGAACCCCAGGAGGTAGGCGTCGGCGCCGTCAAGGTCGGAGCCGTCAGCGCGGTAGCCGACGTAGCCGTCCCAACGCACCAGATACTGGGCCAGGCCGGATCGTCGGCGCGAGACGGCGGCGGCGCGTGGAGCGGCCGACCAGCGGGATCGCGGTGCGGACGGGGTCAGTTCCACGGTGAGCAGGTGCGCCCAGCGGGCCTGAAACTCCCGCACCCTTGCATCGGGCCACTCAGCGGCCGGCCCGCAGAGCAGCATCCGGAACACCGGCGGGCCCGGTGCCGCGCCGTGACCGGCGGCTGCGGTCCTGACGGAAGAAACCGGCACCGCGCCCATCCCGGGCTGGGGGAATCTCTCGCCCGGCCGCGGCCCCCGGTCGAGGCTGGGGACCCCGTCCACCGATAGCGAGCTGCGCCGGTAGTGGATGCCCAGTTCGGAGATCAGCCGGAAGCCGGTGCGGCGCGCCATCCGGCTGCGCAGCAGCAACGCGGCCACCGGCACGGCCGGGCCGGCCCGCAGGCCACGCAGCACCGGGTGCTGGCTGGTCGCCACCGTGAAGGCACGGTTGGTGCCGGCCAGCACCGAGCGGGCCACCGGCAGTCGTTCCTGCTCGTAGCTCCCGAGCAGCGCCGGGTCGGCGGCGCCCCGGCAGACCAGGGCGAGTTTCCAGCCGAGGTTCACGGCATCCTGGATGCCGGTGTTCATGCCCTGGGCGCCGGCCGGGCTGTGGATATGAGCCGCATCGCCGGCCAGGAACACCCGGCCGCGCGCGAAGGTATCGGCGAGCCGACTGCTGATGGTGAATTCGGTGAGCCAAACCGGGTCGTGCAGCACGATGGTGTCCCGGGTGTACCGGGTGACGGCCGCCTGCGCGAGGGCCAGGGTGACGGGGCCGGTGCGGCTGCCCGGCGGTAGCATCACCAGCAGCCGCCAGCCGGCCGGCGAGCCGAGAGGAAACAGGAACAGCGGACCGGCTCCGGACAGGTAGACGTGCACCCGGCCGGGTTCCAGACCGTCGGCCTCCAGATCGGCGAGGAGGAAGCGCTGCGGGAAGGCTCGACCGGAGAAACCGATGCCGGCCAGGTGCCGGGTCGCGCTATGCGCGCCGTCACAGCCCACCACATAGCGGGTGCGTACCGTCCTGGGCGGCACGCCGGGGGAGTCGAGGGTGCAGGTGACCCCGTCATCGTCCTGACTCAGGCCCGTCAGGGTGAGACCCCGGCGGATGCCGACGCCCGCGCTGGCCAGGCGGTCGACGAGTACTCGTTCGGTGCCGGCCTGAGAGAGGAACAGCAGGAACGGGAAGCGCGTGTCACCGATTGCTTCGTCGAGCAGTGCCTCGTCGAACAGTGCCTCGTCGAACAGGGACACGGCATGAGCGGGCGCAGCGCTCAGGCTGCCGCGGCGGCGGCGTCCGCGCCCGTGCAGCAACAGCGTCCCGGTCGGGTTGCCGGCGCTCACGAGGTCGTCCGCGAGGCCGTTGCGGGCGAGGACCTCGAGGGTGCGTGCCTGGATAGCCAGCGCGCGGGATTCGTGCGCTGCATCCGCTGCCCTGTCGACGATCATCGCGGTGACCCCGTGGGTGTGCAGCTCTCGGGCGAGGGCGAGCCCGGTGGGCCCGGCGCCCACGATCAGGACATCGGCGTCGAATATTGTGCCGGTGCCGATCCGGTTTCCGGCCATGTCATCACCGGGTGGCAGGGTCCGCGGGGCTGGTGCCCGGGGTCGACCGGTCGAACGAGGTCTCCTTCACGAGGCGCCCGGTGCGGTCCCAGGTGCGCCACAAGCCCACCTGGTGACCCAGGTCGAACTCCCCGGAACGCATCAGCGAACCGTCGAGACGGAACCACTCCCAGTGTCCGTGGAGTTTGCCGTCGAGTTCAAAGCCGCTGGCCTTGACCGACCCATCGGGGAAGCGGTCGTGGCGGGGGATCGGGAAGCCGACGGACCGTGAGAACGAGGGGGAGGACGATTGAGGGGGCATGCCCCCATGCTGCCCCGGAATGCTCCAGTGCTCAACGGCGCGCGACGGTACACCGCCGGCACTGATGACGAGCCGGTCGCGGTCGCTCGCGAGGGTCAGGCGTTCGGGTCGTCAGGGTCCAGGTCATCCGTGTTCAAATCATCCGCGTCCAGCTCACCGGGGCCGGGCACCCTGTACGCGTCGGCGGCCGCTTCAGTGTGGTCGAAAATCGCCCGAAGCAGGCCGGCCATGCTGGTGGACCGCAACATGGCGACCTGGTCGAGCGGACCCACCGGGGCGATGCCGGCCAGCTGCCAGGCGGCCTCGACGGGGTCCTCGGACAGGGCGACGTTGGCCGACCAAGCATCGTCGGTGAACTCGCTGGCCAGCGACAGGGTACGACGCACGGTCTGCTCGGCGAGCACCCGCAACGGGGTGAGGGCGTCGTCCCAGACCAGGGCGGGCAGCTCCCGCACCACGGCCTGCGGGTAGGGGGCGTCCTGGCGCCACTCGATCACCTCGATGCGCCGGTCTCCTTGCGCGACGAGGCCGACGAACCCCTCCGGCGCCACCAGCTCGAGCACCTGCGCCACGGTCCCGGTGCTGAACGGGTGCTCGCCACCGCCCACTTCCTGGCCGCGTTCGATGAGGACCACACCGAACTCCGCGGGCTCCGATTCGAGGATGCTCGCCAGCATCATGAGGTAGCGCTCCTCGAACACCCTCAGCTGCAACGGCATGTAGGGGAAGAGCACCGAACCGAGCGGGAACATCGGCAGGCCGGTGGCGCCGACGGGCTCGTCGGGTGAGCTCCCCTGATTCGACATGACCCCAGCGAATCACGCTCCCGGTGGAAAACCAAGCACCCCGGCTGCCGGGGAGTGAGATCAGTCGAGCCGTTTCGCGACAACGCGCACGTGGGCATCCGCATAGCCGAGCCGGTCGTAAAAACCGGTGACGGCGGTGTTGCTCTCTCGCACCATGAGCTGCAGCTTGACGGCGCCGCGTTCCACCAGCCAGGCTTCGGCGGCCTGCATCAGCCGGCGACCGAGGCCCATGCCGCGCTCGGGCACGGCGACGGCCAGGTAGTAGACCCAGCCGCGGTGGCCATCGTGGCCGACCATCACGGTGCCGACCAGTCTGCCGTCGCGAAAGGCACCGAGCACAGTCGATGTCGATCCGGCCAGCGCGCGATGGAGGTCGGTGGCGGGCGGATTCCACGGGCGGGTGAGGCCGGCTTCCTCCCAGAGGGTGGTCACGGCCTCGAGATCGGCGGGGGTGACGTCCGTGATGTGCATTGGTCCATTGTGCCGGTGCCGAGTGGTGTTCCGATCGTTACACGGGGAACGGACTTGGCCGCTGGCCAGCTGTTTGTTTGCGATACGCTTCGAAACGATAACTAGGGGAAGCATGAATAATTCACAATTGGGTGGGAATCCCGATTCCGGAGACGATTCCGGAGCGGGCACAGACAATACAGACCAAAGCGCGGTGGCAACTGAGCCGGCCGCTGCAGCAGAACCGGCAGCAGATCCGGCAGCAGGTCCGGCCGCTGCGCCGCCCGCGCCGACTGAGCGGGTCGCGGCTCCGTACGGTACTCCGGGTGCCACGCTGCTGACCATACCGGCGCCGACCGGACCGACCGTCGGCACCCGCGTCGCCTCGATGGTGCGGGGCATCCCGGCCGAACGGTTCATCGCCGCCGCGATCGCCCCGGTAGTCGTCTACGCCGCCACCTGGCTGGTGGCGCTGGTGTTCACCCTGCTGGTGTTCGTCGCCGCCGCTGACGCATCCCTCGATTGGGGACTGGCCTTCCAGGCGCCCGCTCAGATCGTGGGCCTGGCTGTTGCCGGCACGCTCACCATCGGCGCCACGGTGATGGGGATCTCGGCCGCCGTCTCCGTGCTCTGGCTTCCGCTGCTGGTCACCGCCTTCCTGATCATCGCCACCGCATTCGTGGCCCGCAGGGACGAACGGATCGCGCCGAGCCGGACGCGCGGCATCCGCTGGTTGCTGTCGGCGCTCAGCGGTGTGGTGCTGGCGATTCTTGTCGTCATCGTCGCGGCCGTCACACCGCTCACCTATGTGCTCGGTGACGGTTCCGAAAACTACTTGGGATTCACGACCGCCACCGGGACCGCAACGTCGGCGTCATTCACGGCCTTCCTGGGCGCTCTCGTTCTGGGCACCCTCGCGTCCTATGTCGCCCGGGCCCGGGTGGCCCGCGCAGCCGCCGGCATCACGCCTGCCGTCGTGGCACCGGCCGCCACCACCGTGTTCGCATCCGTGCGGTCGACGCTGCCGGTCGTCGGGCTGCACCTCGGTGTGCTCGCCGTTCTGGTCACGTTGGGACTGCTGGTCTGGTCCGTGATCAACGGCGGCGTCAACGCTCTCCTGACCGCGTTCTTCTGGCTTCCGACCGCTGTCGTCGACGGCCTCGGCTTCGTGAACCTCGCACCGCTCACGTTCGGTGGTTCTCTGGCCGCCCTGGGTGGGCTGACCGGTTCGTCGAACAGCTTCTGGATGCCCGCTGAGCTGCCCGGCTGGGCCACTGTGCTGATCCTGGTGGCCAACCTTCTGCTCATCCTGGTCACGGGTACCGTGCTGCGTCTTCGTCGCGGGCAGCTGAGGTTGTCTGCGGCCATGTCGTGGGTGACCACGGTGGTGTCGTTCGCTGTCGCGGGCATCGTCATCTCGATTGTGGGTGGCATCGGCGGCTGGACGAGCGTCGACACGGCCGGCGCAGGCGAGAGCCTCGACGGCCTTCTCGCGGGTGCCGGTTCCCTGATCGAAGGGGCTGCCGCTGCCTCCGGCGTCGTCGGACTGGCCGCGTGGACATTCATCGTCTTCGCCGCGCTGGGCGCCCTCGTCGAGGTCGTCGCGGTCTTCGCGGCCCCGACCCTGGTGCAGCTCCTCCCCGCCGCCGTCCTCACCCGGTCGGCCAAGATCACCGGACTGGTCGGCGTGCCGTTCGCGGTGCCCGGTACGTATGTGCTGCCGGAGCCGACCAAGGTTCCCGCCGCCAGCGCCGCCCCCGGCGCAACCGGAGAGCCCGTCGGCTCTGGAGAGCCCGCCGTGGTCCTGCCCCAGCATGATGGTGTTACCGCGACCGTGCCGATGACCCCGGAGAAGAAGCGTCGGGTGCGGATTGTGCTCGCCGCCGTCGGGGCCGGTGTCGTCGTCGTGCTCGGCGCATCCATCGCCGTTTCTATCGTCAATCAGATGGTCTACAGCCCGCAGAACCAGGTGGAAAGCTACCTGGACGCGCTCGTGGCCGGTGACGCATCGGCTGCCGTGGCGATCGGTGATGTCGACGGCTCCGGGGAGCAGGGGGTGCTGCTCACCGACAAGGTGCTGAAGGCGACCGAGGGCCGGATCACCGGATTCACGATCACCGATGTCAGCACCGCAGGCGACACCGCCACGGTGACTGCCGACATCGATCTGGACGGGGTCAAGGAGGATGCGAGCTACACGTTGACGAAGTCCGGGAAGACGGCCCTGTTCTTCGATAATTGGACCCTGGACCCGGTCTGGCTGCCGACGGTGTCGGTCTCCGTCGCGCCGGGTATCGAATCGGTCGATGTCAACGGCACCGTCATCGAGCTGACCAGTGAAGTCCAGGAGTCCGGTTATCTGGAGGTTCTCGCCTTCGCCGGAGATTATGTCATCGGCAGTGCAGGGGACGCCGAGTGGCTTGCAGCCGAGCCGCAGACGGTCCAGGTCGGAATGGTTGTTTCATCAGGTAGTGCGCAGTTGAAGCTCGAACCGACGGCGAAGTTCACCTCGTCCATTGATGAGCAGGTGGCGGAATATCTCGCCGGCTGCGCGGCGCAGAAGGTGCTGAATGCCGACGACTGCCCGATTTACGTGTTCGATTACGGCACCATCACCGATGTCGTCTGGACCATCGATGAGCCGGCCGTGACGTCGTTGGGCAACTCGTACAAGAACGAGTGGTACCTCGCCACGGAAGATCGCGGCTCGGCGACCGTGACCTACACGAACACTGACTATCGGGGCCAGGCGTCGCCGGAAACGGCAACCATGAATTTCTCGGTCAATGGGACCGTGAAGATGGTCGACGGCGCTCCGGTCTTCTCGAACAGCTACTAACCGGCCGAGGCATCGGCACACACGCCCGGATCGCCACCGCCCACCTGTCGTGGGCGGCGGCGGTCCGGGCGTGCGGCATTTCGGGTCCGCGCTGACAAGCGTGCGCTGGCATGCTGGATGGATGACTGAGGCTGTTTTCGACCTACCCGGCGGACCATTCACCCTGCGACAAGCGCTCGCTGAGGACGTGCCCGCGATCATCGGCCTGCTCGCCGACGACCAGCTGCGATCCGATGAGGAATCCACCGCGGCGCAGGATCTGGCACCCTACCTGGCTGCCTTCACCGCGATCGACGAAGCGGCAGACCAACTGCTCGTTGTCGTCGACGATCCCGCCGGGAAGGTGGTGGCCACTCAACAGCTCACGGTGCTGCCCGGGCTCGCCCGGTCCGGCGCTACCCGGTTGCAGATCGAGGCGGTGCGCGTGAGCGCCGCTCTTCGCGGCAACGGCCTCGGCAGCGAGATGCTGACCTGGGCGGTTGAGTACGGGCGCGGACGCGGTTGTCGGCTGGTACAGCTCACCTCCGACGCCTCCCGTCTCGACGCTCACCGCTTCTACGAGCGCCTCGGCTTCGCCTCCTCCCACGTGGGTTTCAAGCTGCTCCTCTAGCCTCGTTGGCTGCTCCTCCGGCTTCTAGAACGGCGGGTTCTCCGGTACCGGCGGTGTCGGGTGCCGGGTCGGCCGCTGCCGGGGAGTCAGGTAGGTCTCGTCGGCGGGTCGCTTCCGGGTTTTCGGCCCGGCGACCGGTGGTCGGGGTCGGGGTGGGCCGATCGGGTTGGCGGGGTCGGTGCGGTAGCTGCGTTTGCCGGGTGAGGTCCAGTGCAGGATCCCACCTGGTTCCTGCGTGACCCGCCACTGGCTGAGGTGTTTGAGTCGGTGGTGGGGTTCGCAGAGGTGGGCGAGGTTGTCACTGTCGGTGCTGCCGCCGCCGGCCCAGGGGTCGGTGTGGTCGACGTCGCTGGTCACCGCGGGACGCGAACAGCCCGGGAACCGGCAGGTTTCATCGCGCACCCGCAGGTACTTTTTCATGGCCTTGGTGTTCTTGTGCTGGGTTTTGCCCAGCGAGAGCACCACCCCGGTTTCCGGGTGGGTCAGTAGCCGGGTGAAGCTCGGTGCGTGCCCGGCGATCTCCCGCGCGGCCTCTGGTGAGATGGGCCCGTAGCCTTCGAGGGTGGCGGGTTCCTCGTCCAAGCTCAGCAGGGTGAGCACGGGCACGGTGACCATGACGGTGCCGCGGATGCCGGCGCCCATCCCGTCGGGCGTGATTCCGTCCAGCAGTAGGGCGGCGGTGATGTCGGCGCGGAGTTGGTCGAGGGTGCGGGTCGGGGAGTCGTCGGCCGGGTCCTGCGCGATGCCGAAGGCGGCGCCGTTGCTGCTGGCGTCATCCGTTTGGTCGGCCGGGCTCGGGTCGCCGAGGTGCTTGAGCCGCACGGCCATCGTGTTGATCCGGTCGTAGGCGGCCTTGGTGTCGTGGGCGGTGCCGTACCAGTGCAACCAGCCCATCCCGTCCGGGGCGGCCTCCCAGCGGCTGTGCCGTTCGGTCAGGGCGTTCGTGCTGCGGGTCACGATCGACTCCGGGTGCAGCCGCTCCCGTAGCCGGCGGGCCTTGTCGATGAATCGGCCCACCGGCAGGCGCTTGGCCTCGGGCAGCACCTTCTCTTCGAACGCCGCCTGGCCCCCGTCGGGCAGGGTGAGTAGCTGCCCGAGGAGGGTCGTGGCGTGCCGGTAGCTGATCTCCCCTCTCGAGAACGCCGCGAACGTCGCCGGTGCGTACGAGCTGAGGAACCGCGCCTCGTTTAGTTGCCGGTCGATGGTGCGCTCGGCCACCCGGGTCAGACACGCCGTCTCACTCACGATCGTGCGACGGGCGACCTCCCGGTCGTCCCACCGGTTGTACGCGGCGGCACGGGCCTGGTCCTCGGTCATGCTGGCCGCGTTGTCGTCGGCGAGGCGGATGTTCGCCGGGTTGCCGTGCAACCGGGAGGCGACCTGGGGTTGTTCGCTCCAGTCCTGCAGGTCAAGCAGGTGCTCGATCCGGCGGGCCTGGGCCCGGGCGATGAGGCGGTCATCGGCCGCGATCCGTTCGGTGTGCCGGACCAGATCGGTCTGGACACGGTCGTCCAGGGTGGGCTCCGGAGAGTAGTCGTCATCGTCCGGAGCGGGCGGTAGTACCTCGTCAGCGATACTCATACTGAGATCGTCTCACCTACCACCGACACTGCACCCACTGCGCCACGCACCCGGGCGCGCTGGTCGGATAGACTTCATTCGCAGGACAATCAACTGAAAATCGGGCCACACGGTCGATGCGGGAGAGTTCGACGTCGTAGAGACGAGCGAACACCGAAGGAGCAATCCTCCCCGACAATCTCTCAGGTACTCGTACCGCATCGAACGGGCCACTCTGAAAAGCGGACGAGCACAGCGCGTCCGGGCCTCGCGTCAGCGGGATCCGGTCAGAACTGCCAAGTCCCGCCCACGGTGAAAGCCGGCGCACGCGCCGGTGAAGCTCTCAGGCCAGACGACAGAGGGGGAGTTCCCAACGGGGTTCGAACGAGCCCCGGAGCAACTCGTCCGGCATCTGCCCGGCGACGAACCGGAGAACTCATGACCTCGGCCAGCCCTGACCCCACCTCCTCCTCGAACGCCGCCGCCGCGACCGAACGCTTCTCGCCGCTGCACGCCGCCCACGTCGCCGCCGGCGCCAGCTTCACCGACTTCGCCGGCTGGCAGATGCCCGTGCGCTACTCCAGTGACCTCGCCGAGCACCACGCAGTACGCAAGACCGCCGGGCTCTTCGACCTGTCGCACATGGCCGAGATCCGGGTCAGCGGCCCGCAGGCCGGCGAGTTCCTCGACCACGCCCTGGCCGGTCAGCTCTCGGTCATCGACCTTATGCAGGCCAAATACAGCCTGCTCCTCAACTCACGCGGCGGTATCATCGACGACCTCGTCGTCTACCGCACCGGCGAGACCGACTTCCTCGTGGTCGCCAACGCCGGCAACCACGACCAGGCCTTGGACGCCCTCACCGCGCGTGCCGCGCGTTTTGACGTCGCCGTCACGGATGAGAGCGACGACACCGCCCTCATCGCCGTGCAGGGCCCCAACGCCCTAGACATCGTGCAGTCCACCGCCGGGCTCACCATCGACGGCGACCTCACGGGCCTCCGCTACTACCGCGCCCTCACGGCCACGTTCGCGGGCACGCCGGTGCTCATCGCCCGCACCGGCTACACCGGCGAGGACGGCTTCGAGATCTACCTGCCGGGCGTCGCCGCCCTCGCCCTCTGGGACGCCATCGTCGTCGCCGGCGTGCCGCACGACCTGGTTCCGGCCGGGCTCGCCAGCCGCGACACCCTGCGCCTCGAAGCCGGCATGCCGCTCTACGGCCACGAGCTGACCACCTCGACGTACCCCGCACAGGCGGGCCTGGGCCGGGTCGTCAACCTCGCCAAGCCGACCGACTTCGTGGGTCGCACCGCCAGCGAAGAGGGTCCGTCCGGCGATGCGCCCGTACTCGTCGGCCTGGTCTCGGCCGGCAAGCGTGCCGGCCGCGCCGGGTACCGGATCTTCCGCAGCACCGACGCCACCGAAGCGGAGGGTGTCATCACGAGTGGCGCGCTGTCGCCCACGCTCGGCTACCCGATCGCCATGGCCTACCTGCCGCCGGCGCTGGCCCGACTCGACACCGAGGTGTTCATCGACGTGCGTGGCACCCGCGCGCCGGCCACGGTCATCGCGCTGCCGTTCTACAAGCGCCGCAAGTAGCGCACTCTCCGCGGATGGCCCGGCTTCGGGCATCCGCTCACCCGATGTCGCCACAGCGCGCATCGCCCCGCACTGATCAACCCCGTACTGATCAAACCCGTGATCATCCCCTTGAGAGGAACCCCATGGCAGACAAGACCGAACTGCAGTACACCGCCGAGCACGAGTGGGTGCTCGTCGACGGCGACACCGCCACCGTCGGCATCACCGCCTACGCCGCCGACAAGCTCGGTGACGTGGTCTTCGTGGAACTCCCCGAGGTGGGCAGCGCCCTCGCCGCGGGGACCGTCGTCGGCGAGATCGAGTCGACCAAGTCGGTGGGTGAACTCTTCGCCCCCATCGACGGCACCGTCGCCGAGATCAACGACGCCGTCGTCGACAGCCCCGAACTCGTCAACAGCGACCCGCTCGGCGAGGGCTGGCTCATCAAGATCACCTTCGAGACCCTCCCGGCGCTGCTCAGCTACGCCGAATACACCGCCATCACCGGCGAATAAGCACCACCGAACCAGACCCCGGAAAGAGCCTTCCCCACATGTCGCAGCCCTTCACCCAGCGTCACATCGGCACGGATGCCAACGCGCAGTCCCGCATGCTGTCCGTCCTCGGCCACGACAGCGTCGAGTCGCTCGTCAACGCGGCCGTTCCGGCCTCCATCCAGGTCGAGCAGTTCCGCACCCGCGGCGACAGCACCCTGCCGCCGGCTGCGACCGAGCGAGAGGCCATCCAGGAGCTGCGCGGCCTGGCCGACAAGAACACCGTGAAGCGCTCGATGATCGGGCTTGGATATTACGACACGATCACGCCCGCCGTGATCAAGCGCAACGTACTGGAGAACCCGAGCTGGTACACCGCGTACACGCCGTACCAGCCGGAAATCAGCCAGGGCCGCCTAGAGGCCATCATCAACTTCCAGACCATGGTCGCCGATCTCACCGGCATGGCCACCGCCAACGGGTCGATGCTCGACGAATCCACCGCCGTGGTCGAGGGCATGCTGCTGGCCCGCCGCGCCTCCAAGTCGCCGTCGAACCGGTTCATCGTCGACGCGGATGCGCTGCCCCAGACCCACGCGCTGCTCGGCAACCGCGCGCACGCGCTCGGCATCGAACTGACCGTGCTGCCCCTGGACGAGAACACCACCGCGGAGGACCTCGGCGACTACTTCGGCATCTTCGTGCAGTACCCGGGAGCCTCCGGCCGCGTCTGGAACCCCGCCGGCGTGATCGCACTCGCCCACGAGAACAAGGCCCTCGCCATTGTCGCCGCCGATCTGCTCGCGCTCGCTCTGATCGTTTCACCCGGCGAACTCGGCGCCGACGTGGCCGTGGGCACCAGCCAGCGCTTCGGCGTGCCGATGGGCTTCGGCGGACCGCACGCCGGCTACCTCGCTGTGCGCAAGGGCCTGGAGCGCCAGATGCCCGGTCGCCTCGTGGGCGTGAGCGTCGACGCCGCCGGCCACCCCGCATACAGGCTGTCGCTGCAGGTGCGCGAGCAGCACATCCGCCGTGACAAGGCCACCTCCAACATCTGCACCGCCCAGGTGCTGCTGGCCGTCATGGCGGGCATGTACGCGGTCTACCACGGGCCCCAGGGCCTCAAAGCGATCGCCACCGAGGTGCACGAACGCGCCGGCGCTCTGGTCGCGGCGCTGCGGGCGATCGACGTGGACCCGATCAACAGCAGCTTCTTCGACACCGTGCGGGTCTCGGTCCCGACCGGCGCCGCCGACATCGTCGCGCAGGCCGCTGCTGCCGGCTACAACCTGCACCAGGTCGACGCCACCACCATCGGCATCTCGGTCGACGAGACCACCACCGCGGCCGACCTGGCCGCCGTCGTGGGCTTTTTCGGCGGCCGCGACGCCTTCGGCCACGTCGACCTGACTGCGATCCAGGACGGCCTTCCTGGCGACCTGGCCCGCACCAGCGAGTACCTCACCCACGCCGTGTTCAACACGCACCGCTCGGAGACGAGCATGATGCGTTACCTCAAGCGCCTCGCCGACTACGACTACGCACTGGACCGCGGCATGATCCCGCTGGGCTCCTGCACTATGAAGCTCAACGCCGCCACCGAGATGGAGGCCGTCACCTGGCCCGAGTTCGGCGGACTGCACCCGTTCGCGCCGCGCGCCGATGTCGAGGGCTACCTCGAACTCATCCGCCAGCTCGAAACCTGGCTCACCGACGTCACCGGCTACGACACCGTGTCGCTGCAGCCGAACGCCGGCAGCCAGGGCGAACTCGCAGGTCTCCTCGCCATCCGCGGTTTTCACCTCGCCAACGGCGAGGTGGACCGCACGGTCTGCTTGATCCCGTCCAGTGCCCACGGCACCAACGCCGCCTCCGCGGTCCTCGCCGGCATGCGCGTCGTCGTCGTGGCTTGCGACGAGCTCGGCAACGTGGACCTCGACGACCTGAATGCCAAGATCGCCCTGCACGCCGAGACCCTCGCCGCGCTGATGATCACCTACCCCTCCACTCACGGCGTGTACGAGCACGAGGTCGGCACGATCTGCGCCGCCGTGCACGCCGCCGGCGGCCAGGTCTATGTGGACGGCGCCAACCTCAACGCGCTGCTCGGCTTCGCTCGCTTCGGCGACTTCGGCGGCGATGTGTCGCACTTGAACCTGCACAAGACCTTCTGTATCCCGCACGGCGGGGGAGGACCCGGCGTCGGACCTGTCGCGGCCAAGGCGCACCTGGCCCCGTTCCTGCCCGGGCACCCGCTCGCGCAGGACGACGAGCACTACCTGCTCGGCAGCACCGGTACCGAAACCGTCGTCCACGGTGGCGGACCCGTCTCGGCCGCGCCCTACGGCAGCCCGAGCATCCTGCCCATCTCGTGGGCCTACGTGCGGATGATGGGCGCCGACGGGCTCAAGCAGGCCACCGGTGCCGCGGTGCTCGCCGCGAATTACGTGGCCAAGCAGCTCAGCGGCCACTACCCGGTGCTCTACGCCGGCGACAACGGTTTGGTCGCGCACGAGTGCATCCTGGACCTCCGCCCGCTCACCGCGGCCACCGGGGTCACTGTCGACGACGTGGCCAAGCGCCTCGTCGACTACGGTTTCCACGCGCCCACGATGAGCTTCCCGGTCGCGGGCACGCTGATGGTGGAGCCCACCGAGAGTGAGGACCTCGGCGAGATCGACAGGTTCATCGAGGCCATGATCGGCATCAAGGCCGAGGCGGATGCCGTCGCCGCCGGCACCTGGCCGGCCGACGACAACCCGCTGCGGAACGCCCCGCACACCGCCCAGTCGGTGATCGAAGGGGAGTGGACGCATCCGTACGACCGCGAAACCGCGGTCTACCCGGTGCGCACCCTGATCCGCAACAAGTACTGGGCGCCGGTGCGTCGCATCGACAACGCCTACGGCGACCGCAACCTGGTCTGCGCCTGCCCGCCGCCCGAGGCGTTCGAGTAACCCCGGCCTCACGCGGAGCGGCTTACGTTGTGGGGGCGAGGAGCGCAGGCCACCAGAGCAGGGCGAGCGGGTAGCCGACGAAGGAGACGATGTCGAGCACCCAGTGCGCGATCACCAGGGGCATCACCCGGCCCCAGCGCAGGTAACACCAACCGAATACCACTCCCATCAGGGCATTGCCAACGAACGGCCCGATGCCCTGATAGAGGTGGTAGCTGCCGCGCAGCAGAGCTGCCGAGATGATGATGGTCCAGGCACTCCAACCCAGCTCGCGCAGCCGGGTGAACAGGTAGCCCACCACAATGAGCTCCTCGCTCAGTGCGCTCCGTATCGCCGAGAAGATCAGGATCGGGATCGTCCACCAGAAAGTGTCCAGCGGTGAGGGCACCACGGCCACCGTGAAGCCCAGCGCGCGGCCGGCCAGGTAGAGCCCGAGTCCCGGGATGCCGATCAGCAGCAGAAGGCCGCCGCCGCGGAGCAGATCCCGCCGCGGCTCGGTGAGATCCACCCCGAGCCGACGGAACCCACTCTGCCCGGGCCGCCAGAGCAGGTAGAGCACCAGGGCCACCGGGAACAACGTGAAGACGATGCCGAGGAATTGGTAGGTGAAGTCCAGCCACTCGCGCGTCGACTGCGACCCGTTGATGGTCGCCGACTGATCGCTGAGCGCGACCTCGGCCGTGAGTCGGGAAATGATCGACACTATCGAGTACACGGCAGAGGCACCGAGCGAGAGCCCGAGCACGATCGCGATCTCCCATTTCAGCCGCACCCTCGATGACGCCGGAGTATCGGCGGCCGCCGAGGGGGAGCGGGTTTGCGCGGAGGGGACCGGGGGATCGGCCGGGTCGGAGGAGTAGTCGCTCATGTCGCGTTCGGCATCCGGCACGCCGGGGTGCCTCCCGGCAACCGATAGCGGTAGCGGGCCACGAGGCTGTAACCGGCCGCGGCCGCCCACGACCACGGCGGCACCGTGGCGAGCCAACCGAGCACCCGCAGTGCGGCAACCGGCTGGCCACGCAACAACGCTGCCACCGCGGCAGCGCCGCCGTGGTGCCGGCCCCCCGCGACGAACCACACTCGGCTCCTGGCCTGCTGCTCGGTGAGACCGAAGGCAGCGAGGTCGGTCCACTGGAACGGCGCGGTGGCCGGCACCCGGGGCAGCGAACGCTGGAGCCACAGCACCGCGGTGGTGCAGAACCCACAGTCGCCGTCGAAGATGAGCGTGGCGGGCTGTTCGGGCGGGGTGGTCGGCATTCCTCTATTTTGCGCCCTTGGTGCTCGCGCGCGTGTTTTCGGGCCAATTGATCCTTACGCGGTGGGATTTGAAAACGCTTGCATGCGTCGGAGGGAGCTTGGTCCCAAGCTTCGTGAGAGATCCTCGCAGGATTCGCAGAAAAAACCGCGAAATCGGCGTGAAGCGCAAGAATCGTGCGTCTTTCATTACTGCTGTGTAACGTTTACCGTCAGGTTTTGCTCCCGGCGCCTGACGTACCTAGGGTTTTGATAACTAGCGCGCTGCTACGGGCTTCGGCCACGGCGGCGCCTTCACCTTTGCACAGGAGGAATTTTGAAGAGATCCCGCATGGGCCTCAGCGCCCTCGCGCTCATTTCGGTGAGCGCTCTGGCGCTTTCGGGTTGCGCGACATCCAACGACGAAGAGGCCACTTCGGCCGGCGACGCGTCCGCAGTTGTCAGCACCAATGGCAGCGAGCCGCAGAACCCGTTGATCCCGACCAACACCACCGAGACCGGCGGCGGCAAGATCGCCACGTCGATCTTCGCGGGCCTGGTCTCGTACAACGCTGACGGCGAGATCGAGAACGAGGTCGCCAAGTCGATCGAGTCTGACGACGCTACCAACTGGACCGTCACGCTGGAAGAGGGCTGGACCTTCACCAACGACGAACCCGTCACGGCTTCGTCCTTCGTGGATGCCTGGAACTACGGCGCGCTCTTCAGCAACGCCCAGAGCGCCTCCTACTTCTTCGACGACATCGTGGGCTTCGACTACGAGGTTGACTCCGAACTGACCGGCCTGAAGGTCGTCGACGACACGACCTTCACGGTTGAGCTCGCTTCGCCCGAGGCCGACTGGCCGCTGCGCCTCGGCTACACGGCCTTCATGCCGCTGCCGTCCGCCGCGTACGACGACATGGCCGCCTTCGGTGAAAACCCGATCGGCAACGGCCCGTACATGCTCGATGGCGAGGGTGCCTGGGTTCACGAGGAGAAGATCAGCCTCGTGACCAACCCCGGTTACGAAGGCGTGCGCAAGCCCGTCAACGGTGGACTCGAGATCAAGTTCTACTCCACCCAGGACGCCGCGTACGCGGACGTACAGGGCGGCAACCTCGACGTGCTGGACGCTGTTCCGGACTCCGCGTTCGAAACCTACGAGGCCGAATTCGGCGAGCGTTCGGTGAACCAGGCTGCAGCCATCTTCCAGGGCTTCAACATGCCGTACTACCTCGAGCACTGGAGCGGCGAAGAGGGCAAGCTGCGTCGTGCAGCGATCTCGATGTCGATCAACCGCGAGGAAATCACCGACGTCATCTTCCAGGGCACCCGTACCCCGGCAACCGACTTCACCTCTCCCGTCATCGACGGCTACTCCGACCAGCTCGAAGGCGCCGAAGTTCTCGAATACAACCCGGAAGAGGCCGTCAAGCTGTGGGCCAAGGCTGACGCCATCGCACCGTACGGCGACTCCACGTTCGACATCGCCTACAACTCCGACGGTGGCCACCAGGCCTGGGTCGACGCCGTGATCAACAGCGTCGTCAACACGCTGGGCATCTCCGCGACCGGCAAGCCGTACCCGACCTTCGCCGCAGCACTCGAAGACCGCTCGAACGACGCACTGACCGGTGGAACCCGCGCCGGCTGGCAGGGCGACTACCCGTCGATGTACAACTTCCTCGCTCCGCTGTACCAGACCGGTGCCGGCTCGAACTACGAGGACTACTCGAGCGAAGAGTTCGACTCCCTCCTCAAGGAAGGCGCCGCGGCTGAAACCGTCGAGGACGCAACCGCCAAGTACCAGGCTGCACAGGAGGTTCTGCTGAAGGACCTGCCGTCCATCCCGCTGTGGTACTCCAACGTCAACGGCGTTTGGGCTGACACCGTCAGCGACGTGGTGTTCGGCTGGGATTCCGTCCCGCTTTACTACCAGATCACCAAGGGTTAATTCCTAGTTCCACCCGCAGTGCAATGTCCGGGGCGTCAAGCCCCGGACATTGCACTGACTAGACTCATTCAGTGATTGCGATCCTCATGCATAAAAGATTCTCGGAGCTCACCTGATGCTGTGGTACACAGGCAGGCGCGTCCTCCAAATGATCCCCGTCTTCTTCGGGGCGACATTCTTGATCTATTTCATGGTCTTCTCCCTACCGGGCGACCCGATCGCGGCGCTGTACGGCGACCGTCCGCCGGCACCCGGCGTGATCGAACAGATCCGAGCCCAGTACAACCTGGACAAGCCGCTGCTGCAGCAGTACCTGATCTACATCGGCAACTTCTTCCAGGGCGACCTGGGCACCACCTACTCCGGACGACCGGTCAGCGACGTGATGGCCGGGGCGTTCCCGATCACCTTCCGCCTGGCCATGTTGGCCCTCGTCTTCGAAGCCTTCGCCGGCATCCTCGTCGGACTCGTCGCGGGCCTGCGCAAGGGCAAGTGGTTCGACGCCAGCGCCCTCGTGGTGAGCCTGCTCCTGATCAGCGTGCCGACCTTCGTACTCGGCTTCCTGTTCAGGCTCATTTTCGGCGTGCAATTAGGTTGGTTCAGAACCACAGTGAGCAGTGAGGCTCCGTGGGGCGAACTCATCCTCCCCGCCCTGGTTCTGGCCAGTGTGTCCTTCGCCTATATCGTGCGCCTCACCCGCGCCAGCGTCGCCGACAACCTCAACGCCGACTTCGTTCGCACCGCCACCGCGAAGGGCCTCTCCAGGCGCCGCGTGGTCACGGTGCACGTGCTGCGCAACTCCCTCGTTCCCGTCGTGACGTTCCTGGGTGTCGACCTCGGTTCGCTTATGGTCGGTGCGATCATCACCGAGGGAATCTTCAACATCAACGGCGTCGGTGGCACCGTGTACAAGGCGATCGTCCTCGGCGAGAGCACCACAGTGGTGTCATTCATCGCCGTCATGGTGGTCATCTTCGTTCTCGCCAACCTGCTCGTCGACCTGCTGTACGCAGCTCTGGACCCAAGGATTCGTTATGCCAAATAAGAGTGGCCAGGCCCACTTCGTCGCGGAGCTGGAAGACACCCCGGTAGCCCCGATTGACCGTCTCGACGAGTCGCAGAAGGCTCGCAGCACCTGGGCGGATGCCTGGGACTCGATGCGCCGCCGGCCGATGTTCTGGATCTCCTCAGTGCTGATCCTGATCATCGCCCTTGTCGCACTGTTCCCAGGACTGTTCACCTCGGTGTCGCCGAACCTCGACTGCCAGCTGGCGAACAGCAACGGCGGTCCAGAAGCCGGTCACCCGTTCGGGTTCACCCGGCAGGGCTGCGACGTGTACGCGCGCACCATCTTCGGCACCCGGGCCTCGGTCACCGTCGGCCTCCTGGCCACCGGACTCGTCACCCTCATGGGAGTCATCCTCGGCTCCCTCGCGGGATACTACGGCGGCTGGCTCGACGCAATCGTCTCCCGCGTCGGCGACATCTTCTTCGCCATCCCCACCATCCTCGGCGCCATCGTGCTGATGTCGGTGCTTCCGGCCGCGACGCCCACCTCGGTGGCCTTCGTGCTGTCGATCTTCGCCTGGCCCCAGATCGCCCGCATCATGCGCGGTGCGGTGCTGTCGGCCACGAACTCCGACTACGTGATGGCCTCGACAGCTCTCGGTGTGTCGAAGTTCCGGATTCTGCTGCGCCACGTGATCCCCAACTCGATCGCCCCGGTCATCGTGATCGCCACGGTGTCACTCGGCACGTTCATCGTCGCCGAATCGACCCTGTCGTTCCTGGGCATCGGCCTGCCGACCAGCGTGATGTCTTGGGGTAATGACATCAGCCAGGCCCAGACATCCCTTGTCACCAACCCGCAGGTGCTCCTGTACCCCGCGGCCGCCCTGTCCATCACGGTGCTCGCGTTCCTGATGCTCGGCGACATTCTGCGCGACGCGCTTGACCCGAAGGCGAGGGCGCTTCGATGAGCCAGACACTGACAGACACCAACCCAGGGGGCGTCGAGAGCGACGAGCAGCCCCTGCTGCAGATTCGCAACCTCGAGGTCGGTTTCCAGACCCAGCGCGGCCTCGTTCCTGCCGTGCGCGGCGTGGACATCACCCTGTACTCCGGCCAGACGCTGGCCATCGTCGGGGAGTCGGGCTCCGGCAAGACCACCACGGCGCAGGCGATCATCGACCTGCTCCCCGGCGCGGGCAAGATCACCGGCGGCCAGGTGCTCTTCGAGGGCCGTGACCTCACCAAGCTCAGCCCCAAAGACATCCAGGCGGTGCGCGGAAACCTGATCGGTTACGTACCCCAGGACCCGATGTCCAACCTCAACCCGGTGTGGAACATCGGTTTCCAGGTTGAGGAGGCCATCAAGGCCAACGGACTCGCTCAAGGCAAGGAAGCGCGCGCCCGCACCATCCAGGTGCTGCAGGAAGCCGGACTCAGCGACGCTGCGGACCGACTCAAGCAGTACCCGCACCAGTTCTCCGGCGGCATGCGCCAGCGCGTGCTGATCGGCATCGGCCTGTCCGCCCGGCCGAAGCTGCTCATCGCCGACGAGCCCACCTCGGCGCTCGACGTCACCGTGCAGCGTCAGATCCTGGACCACCTGGGAACCCTGACCCGCGACTACGGCACCAGCGTGTTGTTCATCACGCACGACCTGGGCCTGGCCGCGGAGCGCGCCGAACAGCTCGTGGTGATGTACAAGGGAAAGATCGTCGAGTCCGGTCCCTCGCAGGAGATCCTGGCGAACCCGCAGCACCCATACACGCAGCGGCTCGTGTCTGCGGCACCGAGCCTGGCCTCCCGGCGTATCCAGTCGGCCAAGCACGCGTCCGTCGGCGACTCCGGGATCTACGGCGGCGGTTCCCTGGACGACACCCTGGTCGCCAGGGCTGCCGAGCGCGAGAGCCTCGCTCCCGTGAAGGACCTGATCTCGATCGACAACATCTCCAAGGTGTACCGGATCCGCAAGAAGGGTCTGCGCAGCGAGGAGCTCAAGGCCGTCGACGGCGTCACCTTCGGCATTCAGAAGGGCACCACCACGGCCCTCGTCGGCGAGTCCGGCTCGGGCAAGTCCACAGTCGCCAAGCTCGTGCTGCAGCTGGAGAGCATCACCAGCGGCTCGATCGAGTTCGACGGTCAGGACGTCGCCGGGCTCAAGGGCAAGGAACTGCTCAAGTTCCGCCGCCGCGTGCAGCCGGTCTTCCAGGACCCGTACGGGTCCCTCGACCCGCAGTACAGCGTGGGCAACACCATCGCGGAGCCGCTGCTAGCGCACGGCGTCGGAACTGCGAAAGAACGACAGGAGCGGGTCAAGGAACTCCTCGACCAGGTCTCGCTGCCGTGGTCGTCGCGATTCCGGTACCCGAGTGAACTCTCCGGCGGTCAGCGCCAGCGCATCGCCATTGCGCGAGCGCTCGCGCTCAAGCCCGACGTGCTCGTGCTCGACGAGGCCGTGTCGGCACTCGACGTTCTCGTGCAGGGGCAGGTGCTGAACCTGCTCACCGAGCTGCAGACCGAGTTGGGCCTGACCTACCTGTTCATCACCCACGACCTCGCCGTGGTGCGCCTCGTCGCCGACAACGTGTGCGTGATGCAGAAGGGCCGGATCGTGGAGGCCGCGTCGACTGACGACGTGTTCGACAACCCGCAGCAGGCATACACGCAGGAGCTGCTGGCCGCCATTCCCGGCGGTAACTTCCAGTTCGGCCGCTAGGAGCCGCGTGTGAAATGACTGCCCCCCGGCCTGCGCCGGGGGGCAGTCGTCATCTGGGGGTGGGGAGCGTTTGCCGGCTGTTCAGGTGCCGGGAACGCACTGTATATAGGAGCGATCGATACTCGCCCGACGCGAGACGGGCCGAATACGGTACGATAGACCCTTGGGTCCATAGAGATCCCACTCATCCACTCTGCGCCGCACGTGATTTTACGCGGCATCCATTCTTCGTAAGGATCTATTTTTATGGCGATTGCTACCCGCAATAACCTCCGGAATGTTGCAATCGTTGCCCACGTTGACCACGGCAAGACGACGCTGGTCGACGCGATGCTGCAGCAGACGAACTCGTTCGCCGAGCACTCGCACACCGAAGAGCGTGCGATGGACTCCAACGAGCTCGAGCGCGAAAAGGGCATCACCATCCTCGCCAAGAACACGGCGATCTCGTACAAGGGCATCCACGCCACTGACGGCCCCATCACCATCAACGTCATCGACACCCCCGGCCACGCCGACTTCGGTGGCGAGGTCGAGCGCGGCCTGTCCATGGTCGACGGTGTTGTGCTCCTCGTCGACGCTTCCGAGGGCCCGCTGCCGCAGACCCGCTTCGTGCTCCGGAAGGCACTTGAGGCGCACCTGCCCGTGATCCTCCTGGTCAACAAGACCGACCGTCCCGACGCCCGTATCGATGAGGTCGTCGAAGAGAGCCAGGACCTGCTCCTCGGCCTCGCTTCCGACATGGCCGACGACGTGCCCGACCTGGACCTCGACCTGGTCCTCAACGTTCCCGTCGTCTACGCGTCCGGCCGTGCCGGTGCCGCCAGCCTCACCAAGCCGGAGAACGGCTCACTGCCCGACAACGACGACCTCGAGCCGCTCTTCGAAGCGATCCTCCAGCACATCCCCGCTCCCGTCTACGACGATGAGCACCCGCTGCAGGCCTGGGTCACCAACCTCGACTCCTCGCCGTTCCTCGGCCGCCTCGCGCTGCTGCGCGTTTTCCAGGGCACCATCAAGAAGGGCCAGACCGTGGCCTGGGTCAAGCACGACGGCACCGTTTCCAACGTGCGCGTGACCGAGCTCATGATCACCAAGGCACTTGACCGGTACCCGGCCGAGAGCGCCGGCCCCGGTGACATCGTCGCCGTCGCCGGTTTCCCCGACATCACCATCGGTGAGACCCTCGCCGACCCCGATGACGTGCGCCCGCTGCCGACCATCACGGTCGACGACCCCGCCATCTCGATGACCATCGGCACCAACACCTCGCCGCTCATCGGCAAGGTCAAGGGCCACAAGCTCACCGCCCGCATGGTCAAGGACCGTCTCGACAAGGAGCTCGTCGGTAACGTCTCGCTCCGAGTTCTCGACATCGGCCGTCCGGACGCCTGGGAAGTCCAGGGCCGTGGCGAGCTCGCTCTCGCCATCCTGGTCGAGCAGATGCGTCGTGAAGGCTTTGAGCTCACCGTCGGCAAGCCGCAGGTGGTCGTCAAGCGCGTCGACGGCAAGATCCACGAGCCGTACGAGCACCTCACCATCGACTCGCCCGAAGAGTACCTCGGTGCGATCACCCAGCTCCTCGCCGCCCGTAAGGGTCGCATGGAGAACATGGCGAACCACGGCACCGGCTGGGTCCGCATGGAATTCATCGTTCCGTCGCGCGGCCTGATCGGTTTCCGCACCGAGTTCCTGACGGACACCCGCGGTACCGGTATCGCCAACGCGATCTTCCACGGCTACGAGGCCTGGGCCGGCACCATCAACACCCGCACCAACGGCTCGATCGTCGCCGACCGTGCCGGTGTTGTGACGCCGTTCGCCATCATCGCCCTGCAGGAGCGCATGCAGTTCTTCGTCAACCCGACCGAAGAGGTCTACGAGGGCATGGTCATCGGCGAGAACTCGCGCGGCGACGACATGGACGTCAACATCACCAAGGAAAAGAAACTGACCAACATGCGTCAGTCCACGTCAGACACCTTCGAGTCGATGACGCCGTCCAAGCAGCTCACCCTCGAGCAGTGCCTGGAATTCGCCCGCGAAGACGAGTGCGTCGAGGTCACCCCCGCCGTCGTTCGTATCCGCAAGGTGGAGCTCGCCGCATCCGCTCGTCAGCGCAACGTGTCGCGTCTGAAGAAGCAGGACGCGAACTAGTTCGCAGCTTGATCTGACCGCAGGCATCCTGTTCCGGTTTTCCGGCGCGGGGTGCCTGCGTTTTTTTGTCAGTCGTTCCCGCTCAAGCGGGAGCCCCGCACCGTGAGGACCCCATGACCCCTGGATTGAAGACGAAGATGTCGCCGCTGCGCATGGGCCTGGCCCTGGCGGCGGTGCTGGCCGTAGCGCCGGCGCTGGCCGGCTGCTCCGACGCGCAGGTGCAGGATGCCGTGAACGGCGCCGTGCAGGGAGCCACCGACGGCGACGTGAGCCTCGGCGGCGCGCTGCCCGACGGCTGGCCGGCGGAGATCCCCGTGATCGACGGCGAGATCAAGTTCGGCGCCGGCAACACCACCAACGGCGACCAGGGCTGGGTCGTCACGGTCGCCTCCGGCGCAGCGGACCCGCTGGCCGACGCCGAGCAGAAGCTCGTCGATGCCGGCTTCGTACCTGACACCAGCGCCTCGGCCAACGTGGGCGACGTCGGCGTGGTTGCCTTGAAAAACGCCACCCACATCGTGACCATCGCCGGCACTCCCGACGGCGTGCTCTACACGGTCGCCCCGGCCTGATAACGCGCTCCGTCGTTGGTCGAGCTTGTCGAGACCCGGCGGCTTTGTCTACGGGTCCACTTCGACAGGCTCAGCACGGCGTCGACAGGCTCGACCGACGCAGGTGTCAGGCGAAGAGGGGCGCGCCCACGTAGGAGCCCTTGGCTGCTCCGGGCGGGACGGCGAAGAGTGCGGAGCCGACGTGGCGGATGTACTCGTTGAGGGCGTCGTGGCGGGCCAAATTCAGCTGCACGGCCGTGAAGCTGGCGGGGGTGCGCTGGAAACTGATGAAAAACAGCCCGGCGTCAAGGCGGCCGAGGTCGTCGTTGCCGTCCACGAAGTTGTAGCCGCGGCGCAGTATCCGGATACCGTCGTTCTGGCTGGGATGAGCCAGCCGCACGTGCGCCGCGGTGTCGATCAACGGCTGGTCGGCGCGCCCGGCGAGCTCAAAATCAGGTTCGGTGAACTCGGTGCCGCCGGATAGCGGCGCACCCTCGCCCTTGTTGCGGCCGATCACGGTCTCCTGCTCGCGCAGGCTGGTGCGGTCCCAGGTTTCGATGGTCATCCGGATGCGCCGCGCCACGAGATAGGACCCGCCCGCCAGCCACGCGGGCCCGTCGGAGGCTCCCACCCAGAGGTGTTCCGTCACCGCGGCCGGCTCCTCGGCCTTGATGTTGGCGGTGCCGTCCTTGAACCCGAACAGGTTGCGCGGGGTGGCCTGGCTGGTGCTCGTGGACGAGGTGCGGCCGAAGCCGAGCTGGGACCAGCGGATCGCCGCACGCCCGAAGGCGATGCGGGACAGGTTGCGGATGGCGTGCACGGCGACCTGGGGGTCGTCCGCGCAGGCCTGGATGCAGAGGTCTCCGCCGCTCCTGGTCTCCTCGAGCATGTCGCCGGGGAAATGCGGTACATCGACCAGCTCGGCCGGTCGACGGGCGGCCAGGCCGAAGCGATCCACGCCGGCCGCGGTCTGGAAGAGGGTGGGCCCGAACCCGAACGTGATGGTCAGGCCGGCCGGCGGCAGGCCGAGGGCCTCGCCGGTGTCTTCCGGTGGGGCGTCGTACGGGCCGCTGACCGAACCGTAGTCGCCGACATCACGGCCAGCGGTCATCGCGGCGGCCGCGACGGTCCAGTCCTGCAGCAGTTCGATGAGGTCGGCGCGGGTGGTGCCGTCGGCCACGTCGAACGCGGCAAAGTGCAGCCGGTCCTGGGCAGGTGTGACGATGCCGGCCTGGTGCTCCTGATAGAACGGGTAGACGGTGCCGGCATTGGTCTGTGCAGAGGACGCCGCGACGGCCAGCGCGGCCCTGTCGCCGGCGACGCCCAGCCCGAGGCCGGCCACCCCGACGCCGGCCAGGCCGAATAGACCGCGCCTGGACAGGCCGCGGGGTGCCTGCGGACCCGCGCCGGTGTCTGGGCCGTCTGCGGTGGGGGAATCGGAGCTGGTGGCGTCGGTCATGTTAGAGCACGAGCGTTGCGGTCAGCTGGTTCAGCGGCTCGCCGAGGGCGTTCACCTGGTCGGCGAAGGCCTTGATCTCGGCGGGCGTCAGGTCGGTGTAGAGGGTGAAGTCCTCGCCGACACGCTGGGCATCGAGCAGCTCCTGCAGCTCGGCGAACTCGCTGTCGAGGTCGGCGGCCAGGTCGGCGTCTTCCTCGAGCAGGATGTCGCGCACCCCGGCGTAGAGCACCTTGGCACCGTCGATGTTGGCCTGGAAGTCCCACAGGTCGGTGTGCGACCAGAACTCTTCCTCGCCGGTGACCTTGCCGGTGGCGACCTCGTCGAGCAGGCCGATCGCGCCGTTGGTCTGCTGGGACAGGGTGAAGTCCAGATCCTGCACCTTCTCGTTCAGCGTCGTGGTGTCGGCGACGAGCAAGGTAGCCAGGTTCTTGCGCTGCTCAGGCGTGTACGCGGCGAAGCCGGCCTCCGCGTCGGCGGGCCAGAGGTCCTTCTCGATCGCGTGCCAGCCGGTCCAGTCCTGGCCTTCCTCGAGGTCGGCCTCACGGAGGTCCAGCTGCGGGTCGAGGTCACCGAAAGACTCCGCCACGGTCTCCACGCGTTCCCAGTGGGCGCGGGTGGGGGCGTACAGGGCGCGGGCGGTGTCATCGTCGCTGGCCAGGTAGGCGTCGGCGAAGGCCTGGGTGCCGGTGAGGAGCTGAGCGACCTGATCGCGCACGTAGGCGGCGTAGTTGGCGTTGGCGACCTCGATGCGGGCGTCCAGGTCGGCATCCACCGTGACGTCAGTACCGGAGTCGGTGACGGTGAAGGCCTTCTGGTCGATGCCCGCACCGACCATGCCGGGCTTGCAGGTGGTCACGTAGCGGCCGGGCATGAGCTGCACGACCAGGTCGCGGCTGAGGCCGGGGCCGATGTTCTCGACCTCGCCGACGATGCGCAGGCCGTCTTCGGCGAGCAGGTAGAACTCGGTGACCTGGTCGCCCGAGTTGGTGACCGTGAAGCTGAGGTTGCCGGACGGCGCCTCGGCGGCCGACACCGTGCAGGCATCCGCGCTGCTGTCGACGGTGAGGGCGGCCTGGGCCGAGTCGCTGCCGGTGGCGTTGGCGACGCAACCGGTGAGGGCAAGCAGGCCGACGGCTGAGGCGGCTACGAGGGGGAGGAGGCGGGCTCGCATGGGGGTCCTTAGAAGGGAGGCGGTGCGGGGCGTGGGGTCAGTGGGTGACAACCGCGGGTGCGGTCTGGGGGAGTACGGCGGACGGCGTCGGCGTCGGCTTCGCTTGCCGGCTCTTCACAATGAAGAGGGTCAGGGTGGGCACCACGTACGCGATCCAGGCGAACATCTCCAGCCAGGTGGTGGCCGGCGAGAAGTTGAGGGTGCCCTTGAGCAGGGTGCCGTACCAGCTGTCCGGGGGGATCACGGCGGAGACGTTGAACGCGAGGGCGTTGAGTCCGGGCAGGATGCCGGCCTCCTGCAGGTCGTGCACCCCGTAGGAGAGTACTCCGGCGGCAACGATGATGAGGATGGCACCGGTCCAGGTGAAGAACCGGCTCAGGTTGATCTTGAGCATGCCGGAGTAGATCAGGGCGCCCAGGCCGACTGCGGTGAGGATGCCCAGGCTCGCCCCGACCAGCGGAAGCGTGGTCGCTCCGGTGGCCTGCACGGCCGCCCAGATGAACAGGGCCGTTTCGATGCCCTCCCGGCCGACGGCGAGGAACGCGACGAGAACCAGGCCCATTCCGGTGCCGGTGAGGTGCTTGTCGATGTTGCCGTGCAGGTGCCCCTTGAGGTCGCGGGCGGTGCGCAGCATCCAGAACACCATCCAGGTCACCAGCCCCGTCGCGATGATGGAGAGCAGCCCGCCGATGGTCTCCTGCGCGGCGAAGCTCAGGCCGTAGGTGCCGAAGGTGAGGATGGCGCCCAACAGGAGGGCGAGAAGCACGGCGAGGCCGACGCCCGCCCAGATCCGGGGGAGAACGTCGCGGCGGCCGATCTTGACCACATAGGCGATCAGGATCGTCACGATCAGCGCGGCTTCGAGTCCTTCGCGCAGGCCGATCAGGTAGTTTGCGAGCACAGTGCTTCCCGGTTGTTGTGGGTGGGGTGATGGGGCCAACAATTGGTAAGGCTTACCTTACCCACCCACTCTACGTAAGAACGCCGGATGTGTCCAGCTAAGATTTGTCAGCGGCCCCGGTGCCGCAGCACGTCTTGCCAACCGCGCTCGTCCACGTTGTTCAGGAGTCACCCATGCTTATGTCCGGGAACGGCGAACGGGTGGTCTTCGTGCTCGACGCACCCGGCGATGAATCGTTGCACACCGGCGGCACCATCGCCCGGCTCCTGGATGACGGCGCCGACGTCACCGTGCTCTTCGGGTCGGCGACGCCGTACGACAGCGACGCATCCGCACCGACGACCGCATTTGCCGGTGCCGCGGATGTGGCAGCCGCCCGGGCGGCACTCGGTGAGACCGACCCTGCACAGTGGCGGGTCCTGGCGGGCGAGCCGCAGGGTGCGCAGCGCCGCGCGGTGCTGGGCGAGGCCTTCGCCCAAGCGCACGCCACCGCCGTCGTGGCCGCCGCCGTGGACCCGGCCCTGCGCCAGGCCGCCGTCGACGCGGCAGGCGAGCAGGGTGTGCCGGTGTTCCTCAGCAGCCGGGTGTCGGCGGTTCCCGGCGTGCGGCTCACCGCGATCGACGTCAGCGACCACATTCACCAGAAACTGGCGGCCCTGGCCGCGTATCCCGGCCGGTGGCGGCTGGACGGCCGGGTGGTGCGTCTTGACGACGGCACCGAGGCCCTCGTCACCGGCACCGAAACCTATGCCAGCGGTAGCGGCCCCGCCCAGCCGGCCGAGCTCGAGGCGCCAACGGTCGGATCCAGGCTGCTGGCCGTCCTGATGGCTCTCTTCGCCGGCGCGCTCTTCGGTGTTCTCGGCACTGTGGCGCACCAGACCACGATCGAACTGGGCTCCCTGACGATCCCTGTCGGCCTGACCCTGGCACTACTGGCCAGCGGCACCCTCCTGCTCGGGTTACGCCTGGTTGTGCACGACAGGCTCGTGGTCCTCGCCGCGGCGATCGGCCTGGTCGCCACGGTGTTCCTGCTGTCGCTCCGCAGCACCGGCGGCTCGGTGCTGGTGCCAGCCGGGGTGCCAGGCACGGTCTGGTCGATGGCGCCCGCGCTGTTCGCCGCCCTCGTCATCGCGTGGCCCCGAATTCCCGCCCGTCGGCCGACGGCGTAGACTGATCACTCTGTTCGTGAAGGGAATCCTGCCACTGTGACGTATGTCATCGCCTTGCCCTGCGTGGACGTCAAGGATCGCGCCTGCGTCGACGAATGCCCCGTCGACTGCATCTACGAGGGTGAACGCTCCCTCTATATCCACCCCGACGAGTGTGTCGACTGTGGAGCCTGCGAACCGGTCTGCCCGGTCGAGGCCATCTACTACGAAGACGACCTGCCCGAACAGTGGGCCGACTACTACAAGGCCAACGTCGAGTTCTTCGACGACATCGGCTCGCCCGGCGGCGCCGCCAAGGTCGGCGTCATCGCCAAGGACCACCCGGTGATCTCGGTGCTCCCGCCCCAGGTTCAGCACTAAAGGTGCTCAAACCACTTCCCGAGTACCCGTGGGATGCGATGCTGCCGTTCGCGCAGCTGGCCAGGGCCCACGCCGACGGCATCGTCGATCTCTCCATCGGGTCTCCGGTCGACCCCACCCCGCCCGTCGTGCAGGCCGCCCTGGCCTCCGCGACGGATGCGCACGCCTACCCGCAGACCACCGGCACCCCGGCGCTCCAGCACGCCATCATCGACTGGTACGCCCGTCGCCGCGGTGTGACCGGGCTGGCGGAGGAGAACGTGCTGCCCACCATCGGCTCGAAGGAACTGGTGGCGCTGCTGCCGTTCATGATCGGCGTCGGCGAGGGCGACACCGTCGTGCACCCGCGCGCCGCCTACCCCACCTACGCGATCGGCGCGGCCATGGCCGGGGCGGATGCGTTCCCCTCCGATGATCCCGCCGAGTGGCCGGAGACGACGCGGCTGATCTGGCTGAACAGCCCGGGCAACCCGGACGGGCGGGTGCTGCCCGTCGAGGTGCTTCGCGCCGCCGTGGCCCGCGCCCGCGAACTCGGCGCCGTGATCGTCAATGACGAGTGCTACGCCGAACTCGGCTGGGCCGCCCCGTGGGACGCGGAGCCGATCCCGAGCATCCTCGACCCCCGCGTCACCGACGGGGACACGCGTAACATCGTGGCGATCTACTCGCTGAGCAAGCAGTCCAACATGGCCGGCTACCGGGGCGCCTTCGCCGCCGGCAGCAGCGATGTGCTGGGCCGTCTGCTCACCGTGCGCAAGCACGCCGGCCTGATGCTGCCCGCCCCGTTGCAGGCCGCCATGGTCGCCGCGCTGGGCGACGACGAGCACGTGAGGGTGCAGCGCGAGCGCTACCGTGCCCGCCGCGAGGTGCTGCTGCCGGCGCTGGTCGCCGCGGGATTCCGCATCGAGAACAGCGAGGCCGGCCTGTACCTCTGGGCGACCGCCGGTGTCGACGCCTGGGACTCGATCCGGCAGCTCGCCGAGCTCGGCATCCTGGCCGGTCCCGGCCCGTTCTACGGCGACTTCTATCCCCGGCACGTCCGGTTCTCGCTCACCGCCGATGACGAGCGCATCAACGCCGCCGCCGCCCGGCTGCGGGCTTTCGTCACGTCCTGACCCGGCTCCATTGCCGGGGCTGGACACCAGCGGCGGCCTGCCTAGGCTGGGGGCATGGCTGACACCGCGCATCCGGTCGACGACAGCGCTCCTCAGGACAGCTACGGCGTGAGCGTCGGGGCGCTGTACGCGCTCGTGTCCGAGCTGCCGGCCCATCCGCCCGTGACGCGGGGAAAGATCTTCAACGGCGACGGTGTGAAGGTGCAGGAGAAGGTGTTCGCGTTCATCGGCCGCAACGGCGACCTCGTCGCCAAGGTTCCGGAATCCCGGGTGCGCCAGCTGGTCTCCCAGCACACCGGGCGGCCTGTTGTGATGGGACGGCGCACCATGCGCGAATGGGTGCGGTTGCCGGCCGAGGCCGGGGTGGGCGCCTGGATCGAGGTGCTCGACGAGGCCTATCACTTCGGCCTGACCCGCCCGACCCGCTGAGCCACGAGGTCGGGTCGGCGGGCGGCTGCGGGTCGGAAAGCTCGGCGCGCCCGGTCCGAAATCGGCTGTGACCTAGGGCCAATGGACTCTGGTCGATCTTGGCGGATGCAACAGTATGCCCCTCGGCGGAATAGGCTGTAAGCGGGTTATCGTTGCCAAGCACCACGAGCGTGCTGCGGCGGACCACCACAGACCAACAGCCGCAAGGCTTTGAAATCCAGGGAGGCGCCGTGAGCGACGTCGCGCAGCGAACACCATCCAATGAGCCGCAGTTCATCGATCGGCCCGTACCGGGTCCGCAGGTGGCCACTCTGACCTACCCGGGGGGCACGGCGCAGTTCCCGATCCTGGGCAGCACAGACGGCCCGTCCAGCATCGACATCGCGACGCTCACCAAGCAGACCGGCTACACCACGTTCGACTCCGGATTCGTGAACACGGCGGCAACGAAGTCAGCCATCACCTACATCGACGGCGAACACGGGATCCTGCGATACCGCGGCTACCCGATCGAACAGATCGCCCAGAATTCCAGCTTTCTCGAGACCGCGTGGCTCCTGATCTACGGCGAACTGCCCAGCGCAACCGAACTGAGCGCGTTCGACACCCGCATCCGTCGGCACACCCTGCTGCACGAAGACCTGCGCCGTTTCTACGACGCCCTGCCGCACAACGCGCACCCGATGTCGGTGCTCTCGGCCGGCGTCTCCGCGCTGTCGACCTACTACCAGGACTCCCTGGACCCCAAGGATCCCGAACAGGTCGAACTGTCGATGATCCGGCTGCTCGCCAAGCTGCCCGTGATGGCCGCATACGCGCACAAGAAGAGCATCGGCCACGCGTTCCTGTACCCGGACAACTCGCTGAGCTTCGTGGACAACTTCATCAAGCTCAACTTCGGCACCCTCGCCGAGCCGTACGTGGTGAACCCCGTCGTGAGCAAGGCACTCGAACGTCTGCTGATGCTGCACGAAGACCACGAGCAGAACGCGTCCACCTCGGCCGTGCGCCTGGTCGGTTCCACCGAGGCCAACCTGTTCGCGTCGGTCTCCGGCGGCATCAATGCTCTCTCCGGCCCGCTGCACGGCGGCGCCAACGAGGCCGTGCTGACCATGCTCCACGAGATCAAGGCCTCCGGCGAAGGCGTGCAGAAGTACGTCGAGCGGGTCAAGAACAAGGAAGCCGGCGTGCGCCTGATGGGCTTCGGCCACCGGGTCTACAAGAACTACGACCCGCGCGCCAAGCTGGTCAAGGAGAGCGCCGACGCGGTACTCGAGGCCCTCGGCGTCAAGGACGACCTGCTCGACATCGCCAAGGAGCTCGAGTTCATCGCACTGAACGACGACTACTTCAAGGAGCGCAAGCTCTACCCCAACGTCGACTTCTACACCGGCGTGATCTATAAGGCGATGGGCTTCCCGCCGCGCATGTTCACCGTGCTGTTCGCGATCGGCCGGCTGCCCGGCTGGATCGCGCACTGGCGCGAGATGAACCTGGACACGACCACCAAGATCGGCCGCCCGCAGCAGCTGTACACGGGTTCGGTCGCCCGCGACTACCCGCAGCGCTAAGCCGGCGGATGCGAAAAAGCCCCTTCCCATCGGGAAGGGGCTTTTTTCTTGGGCAGGTCGTTAGGCGTGCAGGGCGGCGTTCAGCACGATGCCGGCCGTGCGGGGGAGCACCTCGACCGCGCCGGTGAGGGAGTTGCGGCGGAAGAGCAGGTTCGGCACACCGGAGAGGTCCTTGGCCTTGGCCGTGCGCGGGGCGCCGTCGGCCGTGCGCGCGGCATCCAGCAGCACCACCTTGGTGCCGGCGGTGACGTACAGGCCCGCCTCCACCACGGAGTCATCACCGATCGAGATGCCGATGCCCGAGTTGGCGCCGAGCAGCGCGCGCTCCCCGATGGTGACCCGCTGGGTGCCACCGCCGGAGAGCGTGCCCATGATGGATGCGCCGCCGCCGATGTCGGCGCCGTCACCGACCACGACACCCTGGGACACGCGGCCCTCGACCATCGAGACGCCCAGGGTGCCGGCGTTGAAGTTCACGAAGCCCTCGTGCATGACGGTGGTGCCGGGGGACAGGTAGGCACCCAGGCGCACCCTGGAGGCGTCGGCGATGCGCACCCGCTCCGGGGAGACGTAGTTGAGCAGCGGCGGGAACTTGTCCAGGCCCGTGGCGGCGATGCCGTGGCGCATGAGCGACGGCCGCAGGCGATCGAAGTCGGCGGGCAGCACCGGGCCGGCGTTGGTCCAGACGACGTTGGGCAGGTGGCCGAAGATGCCGTCGAGGTTGAGCGTGTTCGGCTTGACCAGCAGGTGTGAGAGCAGGTGCAGGCGGAGGTAGGCATCCGATGTGCTCGCGGGGGGCGACTGCAGGTCGATCTCGACGGTGACGGCCTCGAGACGCACGTTGCGGCGGGCGTCGGGGCCGGCAGCCTCTTCCAGCTCGGTGGGCACGATCCACCGGTCGCGGTCGGCGGGCAGCGCACCCAGCTTCGGCGCCGGGAACCAGGTGTCCAGCACGGTGCCGTCACCGGCGATCGTGGCCAGGCCATACCCCCAGGCGTGAGTGGCGGCGGCTGTCTGTTCTGCGGGGGGAGGGGCGGTGACCATGGCTCTAGATTAGTAGCCGTAGATTGGTACAGTGCCTTCCGACCGAACGATAGACCCGTCCGTTCCCGCTCTCGACCTGTCTGCCTCGTCGATCGAGCTGACCCGCGCCCTCTGCGATGTGGACTCGGTGTCCGGCAACGAAACGCCGCTCGCCGACGCGATCGAGGCCGCCCTGGCCGGCTCCGCGCACCTGGAAGTGATCCGCGACGGCGACACCATCGTGGCTCGCACCAATCTGGGCCGTGCTCAGCGCGTGGTGATCGCCGGGCACATCGACACCGTGCCGCTGAACGAGAACCTGCCCACCCGGTTCGAGACCGACGGCGACGTCGACTACCTCTGGGGTCGCGGCACCGTGGACATGAAGGCCGGCGTTGCCGTGCAACTCAAACTCGCCGCCGAGCTCGCCGACACCAGCGTCGACGTGACCTGGATGTGGTACGACCACGAGGAGGTCAATGCCGATCTCAACGGGCTCGGCCGGCTGGCCGCCAACCGTCCCGACCTGTTCGAGGGCGACTTCGCGATCCTCGGCGAACCGAGCAACAGCCAGGTCGAGGGCGGCTGCAACGGCAACGTGCGGATCGAGGTGCGCACCTTCGGCAAGCGGGCGCACTCCGCCCGCGCCTGGGTGGGCGAGAACGCCATCCACAAGGCCGCCCCGATCCTGGACATCCTCGCCGGCTACACCCCGCGTGAGGTGGAGGTGGAGGGCCTGGTCTACCGGGAGGGCCTGAACGCCGTGGGGATCAGCGGCGGCATCGCCGGCAACGTCATCCCCGACGAGTGCATGGTGCACGTGAACTACAGGTTCGCGCCCAGCCGCACGGCCGCGGAGGCCGTGGCGCACCTGGAAGACCTCTTCGCCGGCTTCGACATCACCGTGGTCGACCTCGCCGAGGGCGCCCGCCCCGGCCTGGACGCCCCCCTCGCGCTCAAGTTCCTCGAGGCCGTCGGCGCGGAGCCGCGCCCCAAGTACGGCTGGACCGACGTCGCCAGGTTCTCCGCCCTGGGCATCCCGGCCGTCAACTACGGCCCCGGTGACCCGCTCAAGGCGCACGCCGATGACGAGCGGGTGGCGCTGACCCAGATCACCGACTGCGAGGACGCCCTGCGCGCCTGGCTGACCGCGCCCATCGGCTGACCGGTGGCGCACACCCGCTCACCGGCCCTGCCGGTTCGCCGAGGCCCCACCGGTGCTCTACCTGCGCGCTGGCAGGCCCGCTACCGGCTTGTGCCCTGGTGGCTGAAAGTCTCTGTCATCTGGCTGGCCTCCCGGCTGGTGACCACCTCACTGGTGCTGGTGCTGGCCAGCGTGCAGGGGCAGAACGCCTGGACGCTGGCCAAGCCCGGCTACACGGCGTTCGCCACCATGTGGGACGGCCTTTGGTACAACATCGTCGGTGTCGGCGGCTACCCGTCGGTGCTGCCGGTCACCGCGGACGGTCACGTCGGCGAGAACGCCTGGGCGTTCATGCCGGGCTACCCGGCCGTGGTGCGGGTTCTGATGCTGGTCACCGGGGCCCCGTGGGCGCCGGTGGCGGTGTTCGTGTCGGTGGTCTGCAGCCTGGGCACCGCGCTGCTGTTCTACCGGCTGATGCGGCGGGTGCAGACGCCGTCAACGGCGCTGTTCTCGGTGCTGCTGTTCTGCGTCGCCCCGCTCTCGCCGCTGCTGCAGTTCGGCTACGCCGAGTCGATGCACCTGCTGCTGCTCACCCTGGCCCTGCTGCTCCTGCTGGAGCGGCGTTACCTGGTGCTGGTGCCCGTGATCGCCGTGATGGCACTGACCCGGCCTAGCGGGCTGGCCTTCGCCCTGTTCCTGGCCCTGCACGTCGGCTACCGCTGGTACAGCCGCGCCCGCGACCCGTTCCCGGTGCGCGAAGCTGTCACCGCCTCATTCGTGGCCGTTTTCAGTGGGGTGATGGGCCTTGCCTGGCCGGGGATCGCCTGGCTGGTGACGGGGTCCGTCACCGCGTACACCGACACCGAACTGGCCTGGCGGTCGGCGTACATCGGCTACCAGGAGCTGGTGCCGTTTGCGGCCTGGTTCCAGAGCGGGGTGTGGTGGCTGGGGTCGCCTCTGGGCATCATCGCCGTTGTCGCGCTGATCGTCGCCTTCACACTGGTGATGTTCTCGCAGGCGGTGAAGAGCCTGGGTGTGGACCTGCGGCTCTGGGTAGCCTCGTACGCGCTCTACCTGCTCGCGGTGTTCTTTCCGCAGTCGAGTGTGTTCAGGCTGCTGATGCCGATGTTCCCGCTGCTCGGAGCGCTCGCCACGCCGCGAAACGCCGTGTACCGCGTTGTGGTCACACTGGCGTTGATCTGCGCCCAGTGGGGCTGGCTTTTGCTCTGTTGGGGCGTGGACGGTGCGGATTGGACCCCGCCCTAATTACTGTCTGACGGCCGAATGGTCGATAATAGGAGTACAGACTACGAATGGAAGGGGAGTTCATGGCGGCCATGAAGCCACGGACCGGAGACGGACCAATGGAGGCTGTAAAGGAGGGGCGCCTGATCATCGTGCGTGTACCGCTCGAAGGTGGGGGTCGGCTCGTCGTCTCTGTGAACGACGCAGAAGCCAAGGAGCTTCACGATGCGCTCGCGGGCGTAGTTGCCCCGGCCGTGTAGTAATTCTGTAAGACAGGTTTTCAGCTGATCGGCTGTGCGGTTCTCCGCACAGCCGATTGCTGTATCCGGAGCGAGGCTACGCGCGCAGCTTCGTGATCTGGAGCAGGCCGTCGCCGACGGGGGAGAGCGCGCTGATCACGGCCTTGGACGAGGCGATCTCGTTGAGCAGGGTGCGGAAGCCCGTGGCGACGTCGTCGCGCTGCACAGGGTCGGCCACCCGGCCACGCCAGAGCGCGTGCGCCACCAGGACGGTGCCGCCCGGCCGGGCCAGGCGCAGGCCGTGCTCGACGTACTCGATGACCGACTGCGGGTCGGCATCCACGAACACGATGTCGTAGGAGTTCTCGTTCATGCGCGGCAGGACCTCGGCGGCGCGTCCGGTGATGAGGCGTACCCGGTTGGTGGGGATGCCGGCCTCGTGGAAATTAGCCTTGGCGTGCTGCAGGTGATCAACCTCGATGTCGATCGAGGTGAGGGTGGCACCGGGAGCACCGGTGAGCAGCCAGATGCCCGACACGCCGGCACCCGTCCCGACCTCGAGGATGCTGCGGGCTCCGGTGGCCGCGGCGATGACGGCCGACTGCGCGCCCACCGAGGGGGCGATGGCGTCGATGCCGAGCTCGAGGGACTGCTGCCGGGCTCGTGCCAGGGCGTCGCTCTCCACCACCGAGTCGTCGGCGAATTTCCAATTCAGATCTTTGTCAGACATTCCGCAACTCCAGTAGATGATTAGGTCAAGACTACGGCTGTGCGGCCCGTGGTTCGGGGATGCCTCGCCGGGGGGATATTCTGAGGGCATGTTCGGTCTGACGTTCGAGAAACTCCTGCTCATCGGGATCATCGCCGTCTTCCTGCTCGGACCCGAGAAGTTGCCGCACTATGCGGCCCAACTCGGCCGGCTGGTGCGCCAGCTTCGCGACATGGCCAATGGCGCCAAGGACCGGATGAAAGACGAGATGGGTCCGGAATTCGACGACGTCGACTGGAAGAAACTCGACCCCAGGCAGTATGACCCGCGCCGGATCATCCGTGAAGCCCTCATCGAGGACGAGCCCGTGAAGGGCAAGTCCGCCGTGGTCGGCCGCGCCGGGCCGAACCCCGACAGTGCCTACCTGCAGCGGAAGCGTGCCAGGGAAGGCGCCCTGACCGGGCCCGCGCCGTTCGACTCCGAGGCCACCTAGCGCCGCCGAGTTGCCCTGCTGCGGACGAGGTGCCCCGGTGTGCCGGGGCACCTTGTCCGCACGGGAGCAACTCGCGAGTTGCAGTGCGCGGTCGCCCCGGAAGGGGGGAGTCGTGGAGCGCTCTCCGGCGTGGACCAGGCGTAGCCTTGCCAGAGAGAGTGGGGCGGCACCGTGTTGCTGAAGACCCCGGGGGAAGGTCGCATCATGCGCAATACACGTAGCCGTCTCATCATGGTGGGAATCGTCGCGGGGGTCGCCGTGCTGTCGGTGGGTGCGACGGCCTACGCGGCCGGGCAGGATTCGCGGCCCACGACGAACGTGCTGGCAGCAGCATCGGCTCCGACCGCCAGGGCCACGCCATCGGCGACACCGTCGACGGCTCCCGCGCCGGTAGCGACACCGACTGCCGCCGCGGCGGCGACGGGTGCCGGGGCGGACACCCCCGACGAGGTCGTCGTGGCGGACGAGACGACGAACACCGACGGCACCGCCGGCGACGAAGCGACCGGCGGTGACGCATCCGGCAGCGGTGCCGAGGGCGACGGCAACGTCGTCGAGGTGCGCACGCCCAACCCCGATGCCATTCCCGATACCCCCGCTGAGTACGAGTACTTCTACGGATTGATCAGCCAGTGCATGGCAGAGGCCGGTTACGACTGGCACGCCGTCAGGCACACCGTCGACGGTGAATTCGCGGGCGTCGACATGACCAGGCTCGGAGACGTCGAACCCGGACTGCAGGCCGGGTTCACCCTCGCCCTGGACGGCGACACCGGCGGCGGCGACTACTATCACTGGGCGGATGCCGGCTGCTGGGGCTATGCGGTGCACGTCACCGGCAACGACGGCAACAACTAACTGTCCTCTCGCGACCTGCCCCATTGTGGACGAGTTGCCCGGCTGTGCCGGGGCAACTCGTCCGCCGCGGGGCAACTCGCGTCGGCGGCGGGCGGCTAACGCCGCCTCGCCGCCTTCAGGGTGCGCGCCAGGAGGAGCATCGGGCCGACCATGCGGCCGAACTGCTGCCCGTTGACGGGCAGAGTGAGCACGCCAGTGGCCCGGGAGATGGTGACCGGGTTCACGAAGCGCAGCAAGCCTTCCGGTCCGTTGCGACGGCCCAGACCGGAGTCCTTCACCCCGCCCATCGGGGCGTCCACGGCGGAGAACGACCCTCGGTAGCCCTCGTTGACGTTCACGCTGCCGGCCTCCAGCGCCTCGGCGACCCGCAGACCACGCCGGGCCGAGCCGCTGAGCACCGACGCGTTGAGCCCGTAGTCGCTGTCGTTGGCGGCCAGGATGGCCTCCTGCTCCGAGTCGACGACCGACACCGCCACCACCGGGCCGAAAGTCTCGCCGGCGTGGCAGAGCATGCCGGGGGTGACCCCGGTGAGGATGGTCGGTTCGTAGAAATACGGGCCGAGGTCGGGCCGGGCCCGCCCGCCGGCCTGCACGGTGGCGCCGTGGGCGAGAGCGTCGGCGACGTGTTCGGTGACTCGCTCGAGCTGCGCCTGTGAGGTGAGCGACCCCACATCCGTGCTGTAATCCAGCGCCGAACCGAGGATCAGGGCGCGGGTGACCGTGACGAACTCGCGCAGGAACTGATCGGACACCGCGCGCTGCACGTAGATGCGCTCGATCGACACGCACAGCTGACCCATCGAGGAGAAACAGGCGTAGGCGGCCTGCGCGGCGGCGCGGTGCGGGTCGACGTCGTCGAGCACGATCATCGGGTTCTTGCCGCCCAGTTCCAGCGACGCCCCGGTGAGGGTGCTCGCCGCCTGGGCGCCTACCCGCAGCCCGGTGGCGGTCGACCCGGTGAAGCAGACGTAGTCCGCGCCGGCCGTGACGGCCCCGCCGATCTCGGCGCCGTCGCCGGTCACCACGGCCCACAGGTCGGCGGGCACGCCCGCGTCGACGAACGCGCGGCGCAGCAGCAGGATGCTCAGCGCCCCCTGGTTGTCGGCCTTCTGCACGACCCCGCAGCCGGCGGCCAGCGCAGGCACCACGTCCATCGCGGCCAGGCTCAGCGGAAAGTTCCACGGCGTGATGACCCCGGCGACGCCCTTGGGTCGGTGGCGCACCCGGGTGGTGACCAGGACCGGCAGACCGGAGCGGCGCGTTTCCCCGCCCAACACCCGGCGGGCGGCTACGGCGTTGTACCGGGTGACGCCGGCGGCCTGGAAGACCTCCTCGAACGCCTGCCCCCTGGTCTTGCCGGTCTCGGTCTGCAGGGTGTCCAGGAGGCTCTCCCGGCGGGCGAGCAGCAGGTCGTGGGCGCGCAAGAGCACCGCCCGGCGGTGCGCGAAACCCGCGCGGGCCCAACCGATCTGGGCAAGGCGGGCGCGAGCGTACGCATCCGCCACATCTACGGTGCTGCTCACCGGCAGGGAGTGCAGCTCTGTGCCGGTGAACGGGCCGATGACGCCCACGGTCTCACCCGTCGTCGAGCAGATGTCGCGGGACAATTCGACGGTGAACGGGAGTACCGGGGCGGTTGCGGTCAGCATTGGCGCAGTCATGCTGGCCAGTTTAGACAGGCTTACCGACAAGCGGCGGGGGCGCTCAGCGCGGGCTGATGCCCAGGCTCAGCCCGGCCAGGCCGCGGCCCCTGGTGGCCAGCGTGGCGGCGATGGCCTGGATGGCCTCGGCGGCCGGGTCGGCGGGGTCACCGAGTACCACGGGCAGTCCGGCGTCGCCGCCGCTACGGAGGGCCACGCTGAGCGGCACCTGGCCGAGCAGCGGCACCGGGCTGTCCTGGCCCGCCGAGAGCCGGGCGGCCACGTCGGCGCCGCCGCCGGCGCCGAAGATTTCCAGCAGGGTGCCGTCCGGCTGCATCAGCCCCGACATATTCTCGATCACTCCGTAGACCTTCTGGCCGGTCTGCCTGGCGACGGCGCCGCTTCGTTCGGAGATGTCGGACGCGGCCGCTTGCGGTGTGGTGACCACGATGACCTCGGCGTGCGGAAGCAGCTGGCCCACCGAGATGGCGATGTCGCCGGTGCCCGGCGGCAGGTCGAGCAACAGGATGTCGAGATCGCCGAAGTACACCTCGGTGAGGAACTGGGTGATGGTGCGGTGCAGCATCGGTCCGCGCCAGGCGACGGCCACCGAGGTGTCGTCGACGAACATGCCGATCGAGATGACCTTCACGTCGAAGCCGATCGGCGGCAGGATCATGTCACCGACCTGGGTGGGCTTGACCATGCCGGGCTGACCGCCGGGGGTCGCCGGCGGGGTGACCAAGCCGAGCAGCCCGGGGATAGAGAAGCCGTACACATCGGCGTCGACGATACCCACCCGCAGGCCCCGCGCGGCGAGGGCCACCGCGAGGTTGGCGGTGACGGTGGACTTGCCCACGCCGCCCTTGCCGCTGGTGATGGCGTAGATCTGGGTGAGCGAGTCGGGGGAGAACTGCAGGCTGCGCGCGCCCTGACCGCCGCGCAGCTTCTCGGTCATGGCCCGGCGCTGCTCCGGCGTCATCACCGAGACCAGCACCCGGGCCAGGCCAGCGCCGACGACCGACTCGGTGGCTTCGCGCACATCCGTTTCGATCCGGGTCGCCGCGGGGCAGCCGGCGATGGTGAGGCGGATGCTCACCGTCGCGCCGCCGTCGGCGTCGATCGTGACGTCGGAGACCATGTCGAGTTCGGTGATGGGTTTGCGGATCTCCGGGTCGATGACGCGGGTCAGAGCGGCACGCACCCTGTCGTCGGCCGAGTGGTGGTCAGTCAAACGGGTGCGCCTCGTGCGGGGCGGAGCGCTCGATGGTGCCGCGGCTGTCGCGGGGACTGGCCTCACGTTCCCGGCTTTCCAGCTCCCGGCTGTCCCGGTCCCTGGCGGCCTCGCGTTCGCGGCGTTCCTGTTCGTCGCGCTGGTCGAGGTTGTCGAGCAGGGCGCGCAGTTCGGCGCGCAGGAAGTCCTTCGAGGCGAGGTCCTTCATGCCCAAGCGCAGCGCCACGACCTCACGGGCGAGGTACTCGGTGTCGGCGAGGTTGCGTTCGGCGCGCTGACGGTCCTGTTCGAACTGCACCCGGTCACGGTCATCCTGCCGGTTCTGTGCGAGCAGGATCAGCGGTGCCGCGTAGGACGCCTGCAGCGACAGCACCAGGGTGAGCGCGATGAAGCCCAGCTCGATGGAGTCGAAACGGAGGCCCTCGGGGGAGAGGGTGTTCCAGCCGACCCAGAAGACCACGAGGGCGCTCAGCCCCAGCAGGAACCAGGGCGTGCCCATGCCGCGGGCGATCGCCTCGGTGAACCGGCCGAACCTGTCGTTGCTGCGCCCGTTGCGCTTACGACCGACGAGGTTGGTGGTGCGCAGGCCCTTGGGGGTGTCGAGGCGCAGTTCGCTCTTGTTAGCGCGTGCCATTGCCGTGCCTCCGTACTCCCGGCAGCGGGATGCTTCCTGTTACCAGCTGGGTTCTGGCCGTGGCACGTTTGCGTACCTCGTCGCCGTCGTCGTGACTTCGCCAGTCGTCCGGCAGCAGGTAGTCGAGCACGTCATCAATCGTCACCACCCCGACGAGTCGGTGGTTTTCGTCGACCACGGGAACGGAGACCAGGTCGTAGCTGGCGAGGATGCGGCTGACTTCGGCCGCCGAGGTGTCCGCGGTGACCGGGTCCAGACCGAGGTCCAGCAGCGTGCCGAGGCGCTCGTGCGGCGGGTAGCGCAGCATCCGCTGGAAGTGCACCATGCCCAGGAACCGGCCGGTGGGCGGTTCGTAGGGCGGCAGGGTGACGCAGATCGCCGCACCGAGCGCCGGCGCGAGGTCGTGCCGGCGGATGAGGGCCAGCCCCTCAGCGACGGTGGCGTCGGCGGAGACGATGATCGGCTCGGTGGTCATCAGGCCACCGGCGGTGTCCGGAGCGTAGGAGAGCAGGAACCTGACGTCGTCGGCTTCTTCGGGCTCCATCAGGTCGAGCAGGTGCTCGCCGCGCTCCTCTGGCAGCTGTGCGATGAGGTCGGCCGCGTCGTCCGGCTGCATGTGGTCGAGCACCTCGGCGGCGCGTGAGTCGCCGAGCCGGGTGAGGATGCCCACCTGCTCGCTTTCGGGCATCTCCTCGAGCACGTCCGCCAGGCGGCCGTCGGGCAGTTCCTCTGCCACCTCGAACATGCGTTGGCGCGGCAGGTCGAGCAGGGTGTTCGCGAGGTCGGCGGGCTTCATGTCCGAGTAGGTGGCGATGAGCTGCTCGGCGGACTGGGCCTCACCGGCCGTGACCTTCTCATAGACCTCGGCCCAGTTGGCGAACGCCGTGGCCCCCTTGGTGAAGGGCGATGAACTGGTCTTGGGGCGGCGCACGAAGAGTTGGCTGATGGCCCAGTCGCCCTGGGCGGACTCCTCGATGGCCACGTCCTCGATGGACGCTTCGCCTGAACCGTCGTTGAACGCGACCCGGCGGCCGAGCATCTCGGCGATCACGCGCACCTCGCCGCCACGCTGCTCGAACCGGCGCACATTGATCAGCCCGGTGGTGATGATCTGGCCGCTGCCGATGCTGGTGACCCTGCCGATGGAGACGAACACCCGGCGCTTGCCGGGAATTTCGACGATCAGGCCGACCACGCGGGGCGGGTCGTCTTTTCGGTAGACCACGAGCACATCGCGAACCTTGCCCACACGGTCGCCCGCGGGGTCGAAGACGTTGCACCCGGCTAGGCGGGCGACGAAGACTCTGGTGTTTGCCACACCTATAACTTAGCTTGTGCGGGCTCCACAACCGCCGTGCCGGATGCGCGGAGCCGCACCTCCGGTACGGTGCGGGCCCGGGCGGGCGGCGCAACCGTTTGGCTGATCATCGAGCCATTCTCCCAACGGATGCACAGCCAGCTCATCGGGGATTCCCGGTGGGCGTGGAAGAATGGCTGCATGAGCAATCAGAGCCCCTTCGGCGGTCGTGCCGCCGCCGCGCTGTACCCCGTTCTGCCCAAGGGCGAGGTCGTGGCGACGTACGAGACCTACAACGAGGCCCAGCTGGCCGTGGACGTCCTCGCCAAGGCCGACTTCCCGGTGAAGCAGCTCTCGATCCTGGGCAACGACCTCAAGACCGTTGAGCGTGTCACCGGCAAGCTCACCTGGGGCCGGGTGGCGCTGGCCGGCGCGGCATCGGGGGCCTGGCTCGGGGTGTTCTTCGGCCTGCTCTTCTTCATCTTCTCCCCTGACGCGGCCGGCCTGCCGTTCGTGTTCGCCGCCGTGCTGATGGGTGCCGGTTTCGGCATGCTCTTCGGCCTGGTCAGCTACGCCGTCAACCGTCGGCGCAAAGACTTCACCTCGACAATGCAGGTGATCGCCGGCAACTACCAGGTGATCGTGAACGTGGAGCTGCTGAACAAGGCCCGCAACCTGCTGGCCGGACACGTGGAGCCCGACGGTGCTGCCGCTCCGCACCCGTCCGACCCGCCGAGGTCCGTGCCCCTGCCGCCGGTGGACGCACCACGTGACCCCGCGGGCGACCAGCCGACAGCGCCGCCCGCCTACGGTCAGCCGGCCCCGCCGGTATCGGCGCCGCCCGCGGCCGGGCCGTCGGACCCGCAGCCGCCGATCGCCGGCCCGGTCGACCCCGCCCGCTAATCGCGCCCGTGCGGACAACTGTTGCCCGTGCGGACAACTGCACCCGGCACACCGGGGGTGGATTCAACTGGTCGATGCAACACCGCTGTTTTCTTGGTCTGAGAGTAGCTGATGCAGGGCTTCTCGCGGGGTGGCTGCGTCGAGCCGTTTTCGTGGTCGGTCGTTGAGCTTGTCGGTGACGAATTCGAGGTATTCGGGGTGGTAGCCGGAGAGGTCGGTGCCCTTGGGGAAGTACTGCCGTAACAGCCCGTTGGTGTTCTCGTTCGAGCCGCGCTGCCAGGGCGAGTGCGGGTCGCAGAAGTAGATGTCGATGCCGGTGGCGATGGTGATGTCTCGGTGCTTGGCCATCTCGATGCCTTGGTCCCAGGTCACTGTTTTGCGCAGTTCTGCGGGCATCTTCTCGATCGCGATGATCATCTGGTCGCGAACCTCGATCGCGCCGTGTTTCTCGGGGAGGTGCAGCAGCATCAAATATCCGGTTGCGCGCTCAACCAGGGTGCCGATCGCTGAGGCGTTTCCGGCGCCGGTGATGAGGTCGCCTTCCCAGTGGCCGGGAACGGCGCGGTCTTCGACCTCCGCGGGCCGGTCGGTGATCATGACCATGTCGCGGATGCGCGATCCGGGTTGTTGCCGACCCTGAGATTTGCGCAACGTCCGCCCGGTCCGCAGCGCCGTAACCAGGTCGCGGCGCAGCTGGCCGCGCCCTTCAACATAGAGGGCCTGATAGATCGTCTCGTGAGACACCCGCATCTCCATGTCGTCGGGGAAGTCTCGCCGCAGCCGCAGACTGATTTGCTCCGGGCTGTGTTCGGCGCTCAACCCAGTTTGCACGTATTCCAGCAACCGGTCGTTATTGGCCAGCTTCCCGCCGCGGGGCCGGCGCGCTCGATACCGGGACTGTTGCTCAGCGAACGACGGACGATACCCGCGCCTCGTCATCCCGCCGCGCAGTTCGCGGCTGATCGTGGACGGCGCCCGCCCAAGCCGGGCCGCGATCGAGCGCATGCTTTCGCCTTGAGAACGGCCAAACCAGATCTCCTCCCGATCGAGGAACGTCAAACGGCTCGACGGGTCAACGCGCGGGGGAACCATCCCGCCAGCCTGACTTACCCAGTTCGCAGCCGTCGACCGATTCACCCCCGCGCCGGCAGCCGCATCCGTGACCGTGCCGCCGACCCTGAGCTCCTCCCAGAACCGACGACGAACCTCACGCGGAAACCCAACACGACCACCCATAACCAACACCTCAATCAATCAGGTGTTGCAACGACCCCCTGAACCCAAGGGGACCAATTGTCCGCTTCGGGAACAGTTAGCTCCCTGAAAGGGACGGGCGGCTAGGCCTGCAGCTCCGCCATCCAGGCTTCGACCGCGGCGGAGTCGCGGGGGATGCCGGCGGAGAGGTTCTCGGCGCCGGTCTCGGTGATCAGGATGTCGTCTTCGATGCGCACGCCGATGCCCCGGTACTCGGCGGGCACGGTGAGGTCGTCGGGCTGGAAGTACAGGCCGGGCTCGATCGTGAAGACCATGCCGGCCTCGATCACGCCGTCCATGTACATGTCGCGGCGGGCCTGCGCGCAGTCGTGCACGTCGAGGCCGAGGTGGTGGCTGGTGCCGTGCACCATGTAGCGGCGGTGCTGGCCGTTCTCCGGCCGCAGCGCCTCCTCGGCGGTGACGGGCAGCATGCCCCAGTCGGCGGTGTGCCGGGCGATCACGGCCATCGCGGCCGCGTGCACCTCCCGGAAGATCGCGCCGGGACGGGCCACGAGGAACGCGGCATCGGCGGCCTCGCGGACGGCGTCGTACACCCGGCGTTGCACATCGGTGAAGGAACCATCGATCGGCAGGGTGCGGGTGATGTCGGCGGTGTAGTAGCTGTCCACCTCGACACCGGCATCCAGCAGCATGACGTCTCCGGACAGAACCGGGCCGTCGTTGCGGGTCCAGTGCAGGATGCAGGCGTGCGGGCCGGAAGCCGCGATGGTGTCGTAGCCGACGGTGTTGCCGTCGGCCCTGGCGCGGGTGTTGAAGACACCCTCGACCAGACGCTCACCACGCTGGTGCGTGCTGGAGCGGGGCAGGTCGCGGATGACGTCCTCAAAACCGCGGGCGGTGGCCGCCACGGCCAGGCGCATCTGGCCGATTTCGTAGGCGTCCTTCACGAGCCGCAGCTCGGACAGGTCGCGGGCGAGACCGGCATCCGCGTCGTGTTCGTGGTTGATCTCGATGCTGAACGGGGCGTCAGAGCCGTTTCCGGTGATCATTTTCTCGGCGGCGTTGCGCAGGCGTGCGTCGTCGACCTGGCCGGTGAGGAACGGGTCGGCCTCGCGCACGAGCAGGGTTTCGCTGTCGACGCGGCGGAGCACGTCGGCGAAGCCGTCGATGCCGCGCACGGTGATGCCGAGGTCGCCGGCGACCTGGGCGATGGAAGGCCGCGGGCCGATCCAGAACTCGCCGATCTCGGAGTTGGCGTAGAACTCATCGGAGTCGCGGCCGGCGCGCTCCCGGAAGTACACGGTGGTCTCATGGCCGGTGGCGGTCGGTTCGAACACGAGCACGGCGCCGGGCTCGGAGTCGCTGCCCCAACCGGTGAGGTGCGCGAACGCTGAGTGCGCGCGGAACGGGTAGTCGGTGTCGTTGGCGCGCTGCTTGAGGCGCCCGGCGGGCACGATCAGGCGGTGTCCGCGGTACTGCTGGGAGATGCGTTCCCGCCGGGCGGCCGCGAAGGGGGCCTGCTCGCGGGCGGGCGGCACGGTTTCGGCGCGGTCTGCCCAGCCGCTGGAGATGTACTCCTTGAACCCCGCGGAGCCCGGGGTGGTCGAGCGGTTCTCGTTCGAGCGGGCGGCAGGAGCGGCCGGGGTGGGTGCGGGTGCGGTGTCGGTGGAGTCAGCCATTCCTCCATTGTCCCACTCGTCGGCTTGGAGCCCGCCGGTTGCCTATCCGGTGGCGGGGGACAGCGTGGCCACGACGGGACGGTGGTCGCTGCCGGCGGTGTCCTCGGTACCGATCACGTGCATCCGCTCGACCTGCCAGTCTGGCGTGGCCAGGACGTGGTCGATGGGGGCCCCGAGCAGGGCGGGCGCCCAGGCCGGCCAGGTGCCCACCCCGCCGGAACCGGTGGCTGCTGCGGCATCCCTGCAGTCGCCGAGAACGGCGCCGTCGGAGGTGGCCTGCCCGGCGAAGTGGTCGATCGTGGCGTTGAAGTCGCCGGCCATGATCACGCCGTCGTCGCCGGAGGACCCGCCGCTGCACTGCTCGGCCAACCAGTCCAGGTCGGATCTCCAGTTGGCCATTTCCCACCGGATCGGGGCGACGGCGTGCACGGCGATGATCGTCGGGCCGGCGCCGTCCACGGGCTCCGCGATGACGGTGGGAAGCACGTTGGTGTTGCCGGGCGGGCCGGAGCCCGCGGCCGAGGTGACCGTGTAGTCGCCGAGGTCCGGGCTGATCAGCAGGGTCGTCGACCGTGCCTTGGAGATGAGGTCGAAGGAGACGGTGTGCACCCACATCGGCCGGCCGGCGGCACGCATGGCCTCGGCGATGAGCACACCGGTTTCCTCGGTCGTCTCGGGGAGGGTGAGCACGTCGGCCTCCTCGGCGAGGGCGAGGTCGGCGATGGCCGCGGCGCCGGGGGCGTCGCCGAGGGTGTTCCAGCTCAGCACCGTGACCGCGGCGTCGGCGGGCTCCGCCGCAAGGGCCGCCGCCGCATCCGAGCCCAGACCGCGGTGCAGCAGGATGCCGGAGTTGACGGCGCCGAAAGTTACCAGAAGCACCATCAACAGAGCCGTGGTGGCGCGCAGCGGCCGAACAAGGAGCAGCAGAATTGCCAGCAGCGACAGCAGGGCGATGGCCACCGCCACGGCGAGGCCGCGGAAGGACACGGCGTGCGCGATGACCCAGGAGTTCTGCAGCCCGGCGATCGCGGGCCAGGCCAGCACGGTGAGGAAGGCCAAGGTTGCGAGCACGACGATGGTGCGAATGAGCGTGGAGAGCATAGATGAGTCACTGTAGGCGACCAAGCTGTATTCCCGCGCCAACTAGCATGGGGGAATGGCAGTCGAACGGCGTTCCACGGGTCCGATCGACCTACATACCCACTCCAGCGTCTCCGACGGCACCGAGACGCCTTCGCAGCTCGTGCGCGCCGCCGCGGCCGCGGGTCTGGGCACCGTGGCGATCACCGACCACGACTCCACGGCGGGTTGGTCGGAGGCCTCGATCGCCGCTCGGACCGCGGGCATCACCCTGATCCCCGGGATGGAGTTCAGCACCCGCGTCGGCCACACCAGCATCCACCTGCTGGCCTACCTGTTCGACCCGTCCGATGCCGGGATCGTCGCCGAGACGGCGCACATCCGTAAGGCCCGGCTCACCCGTGCCGAGCAGATGGTGGCCCGCATCGGCGCCGACTACGAGCTGACCTGGGACGACGTCCTCGCCCAGACCACCACGGGCGGCACCGTGGGCCGTCCGCACATCGCCGACGCCCTGGTCGCCAACGGGCTCGCTCTCACCCGCAGTGAGGCGTTCGCCGGGATCCTGCACTGGGAGGCGGGCTACTTCCAGCCGCACTACGCCCCGGATCCGTTGCGTGCGGTGGCCCTGGTGCGTGCGGCCGGGGGAGTGCCCGTGATCGCCCATCCGGCCACCCGCGGCGTCGCCGACGTGATGGCAGAGAGCCGGCTGGCGGCCCTGGTGGATGCCGGCCTGTTCGGTCTGGAGCTTCGGCACCGCGAGAACAAGCCGGAGGCCACCGCCCGGCTGACCATGCTCGCCGTGAAGTACGGCCTGGCCGTCACCGGCTCCAGCGACTACCACGGTGAGGGCAAGCCCAACCGGCTCGGCGAGAACACCACCACTCCCGAGGTGCTCGAGCGCCTCATCGCCGAGGGCCGCGGCTCGGAGCCGGTCTACCCCGACTGAGCTCGTCTGCTCCTCCGCGCCCGGCGTGCCAAGGCTCGCCTGGGCCGCCCACCGAAGCCGGCGATGTGGTGACTTGCCGGTTCGTGCCCCCTGGGCGCGCCTGAACGGGCCTCAAGTGGCAACTCACCGCCCTGCACCTGGCTGACTTGCCAGTTGGTGCCCCGTCAGCGACGTCCAGGGGGCCTCAACTGGCAAGTCGGCGCAGCATCTCCCCGGCGGACCGTTGGTGAGGGCGGCGCCAGCTTGCGCGTTTTGCGGCAAAGAAGCCCTTCGCGAGCGGGTTGAGGGGTCCTGTGAAGCACGTCGACGCAATGCTCATCGCCGAGATGCCGCAAAGATGCGCTTCCCGGGCGGGCGCGGGCGCTTGTGCCGCAAGTGGGCACCGCGTGCGTTGCCGAGATGAAGCAAACGGCCCCTTGACGGGGTGTCAAGGGGCCGTTTGCGGCAAGTCGGTGTGCAGAGCCCGCTATGCGGTGGGTGCCTGCGGGGAGCGGCGGCGGGTGCGGCTGCGGCGACGTGGCGCACTGTTGCCGTCGTGGTGCTCTGAGCCGCCACCGTCGTGGGTGCCGGCCGCCGGGGTGGCGGCGGGGGCATCCGGGTTGGTGGTCGAGCTCACGCGCACGCGGGTGCGGGGAGCCTGGTCGGCGGAGCGACCCGAACCGGAGCGATCGGCGGAGCGACCGTCAGAGCGACCACCGGAACGGCTGTCGCTGCGGCCGCCACGACCGGAGTCGCGTCCGGCGGGTGCGCCGGCGACGGCCTCCTTGATCGGGGTCGCACGCAGGCGGCCCTTCGACCCGGCGGGGATCTTCAGGTCGGTGTAGAGGTGCGGCGACGAGGAGTAGGTTTCCTGCGGCTCCGGGGTGCCGAAGTCGAGGGCCTTGTTGATCAGGGTCCACTTGGGCATGTCGTCCCAGTCCACGAAGGTGACGGCGATGCCGGTCTTGCCGGCGCGGCCGGTGCGACCCACGCGGTGCAGGTAGGCCTTCTCGTCCTCGGGGATCGTGTGGTTGATCACGTGGGTGACGTCGTCGACGTCGATGCCGCGCGCGGCGACATCCGTGGCGATCAGGATGTCTTTCTTGCCGGCCTTGAACGACGCCATGGCGCGCTCGCGCTGCTCCTGGTTGAGGTCGCCGTGCACGGCGGTGGCGTTGAAGCCACGGTCGCCGAGTTCTTCGACGAGCTTGGCGGCGGCACGCTTGGTGCGGGTGAAGATCACGGTCTTGCCGCGACCTTCTGCCATCAGGATGCGGCCGATGACCTCGTCCTTGTCCATGTTGTGCGCGCGGTACACGAGGTGCTCGATGTTGGCCTGCATGAGGCCCTCGTCGGGGTCGCTCGCGCGGATGTGGATGGGCTTGGTCATGAACCGGCGGGCCAGCGCCACGATCGGGCCCGGCATGGTGGCCGAGAACAGCATCGTGTGGCGGGTGGACGGCGTCTGCGAGAACAGCTTCTCGATGTCGGCGAGGAAGCCGAGGTCGAGCATCTTGTCGGCCTCGTCGAGCACCATCTCGCGCACGTTAGCGAGGCTGAGCAGGCGCTGGCTGGCGAGGTCGAGCAGGCGCCCGGGGGTGCCGACGACGATCTGCGCTCCGGCCTTGAGCTGCTCGATCTGGCCCTCGTAGGCCTTGCCGCCGTAGATGGAGACGATGGTGGTGCCACGGTTGCTCGCGGCGAGTTCGAGGTCTTCACTGACCTGGACGCACAGCTCGCGGGTGGGCACGACGACGAGCGCCTGCACACCGGGCTCGGGGTTGAGGCCGAGACGCTGGATCAGCGGCAGACCGAAGCCAAGGGTCTTGCCGGTGCCGGTCTTGGCCTGGCCGATGATGTCCTGGCCGCTGAGGGCGAGGGGGATCGTCTGGGTCTGGATGGGGAACGGTTCGAGGATGCCCTTGGCGGCGAGAGCCTCGACCATGTCCTGGTCGATATTGAGTTCGGAAAAGGTCACGTTATGGTTGCCTGTCTAGCTCGAAGCGGGATGCGCCCGTCTTTGCCTCAGGCGCAAGTCCACCGATCCTGCGCCGGTGAATGACACCAGACTATAGTGCGGCCCTGGGCAACAGCCCGTGGGCGCACCGCACCAGGCACGTTATTCGCAACGAAGCCGGGGACGTGGACCTATGCTTGGCAAGTGATCTCCTGGTTAGGTGAACGCCCGAAACGGGCAGAGACGCCGCGGCTGTCGGCCCGGGGCGACCGGCGCGCCACCACGAAGGTGGACATCACCGAACTGGTGCCGGACCTGCTCACCTACCTCGGGCAGGCCGCCTATTTCGAACTGGGCATGTTCGAGAGCCTGTCGACGGCGGTCATCACGGCGCCCACCCTCGCCGCCAAGGAGGGCCTGAGCCTGGCCGCCGGGCGTGCGCTGTCGAAGCACCACGGACTCATCGAGGAGATCCGCCGTCGTGATGGTGAACCGGCCAGTGTGATGGGCCCGTTCGTTCCCGCACTGGATAACTTTCGCGCGATCACCGCGGGCGAGGACTGGCAGGAGCTGCTGCTCAGCTGCTACCTGACCGGCGGCCTGCTCGACGACTTCTTCATCAGGCTCTCCGACGCGTTGCCCGGCGATGTCGGCCCGCGCATCGCCCACTTGCTCGGCGAGCACGGCGGTGCCGACGTCCTGGTGCACGAGCTGGCCGCGGCCATCGCCGCGCAGCCGGCGCTCGAATCCCGCCTGGCACTGTGGGGTCGACGCCTGGTCGGCGACACCCTGCTCGTGGCACGATCGGCCATGGCGGTGACGCAGGACTCCCGCATCGAACCGGTCTTCACCGAGCTGATCGCCGCGCACACCCGCCGGATGGACGGCCTCGGCCTCACCGCGTGACATCCGCTCGCGGCCATGCGAAAAAGACCCTCATCGAGATCGATGAGGGTCTTTTCGTCAGCTGACGTTACGCCGGCAGCCCGGTCCTGCTGATCCTGTGCAGCATCGCCAGGTCCGCGGCCTCGCGGCGACGGCCCAGAACCACATCCACCACGACGGCGGCGATCGCAGCGACCACGAAGGATACCCACCAGATCCAGCCGCCGTCCCACGCCCAGCCGAGCCAGGTCAGCACGACCCAGACCAGCGACGCGACACCGGTACCCACCGCCGGCACCAACACGGAACCGTGCGTGAGGCGACGGGGCAGGGCGTACCGAGCCGCCAGCCCGAGCAGCGCGCCGCCGAGGGCGACGAACAGGAGCTCCATCGCAGGTTTAGGCTACGAAGCCGACGCGGCGGGAGGACTCAGAGCCCAGCTCGACGTAGGCGAGGCCGATGGTGGGGACGATGTATACGTGCCCCTTCTTGTCACTGAGCTTGAGGTACCCGGTCTGCCCCGCGAGGGCGGCCGCGACGGTCTCCTCGATCTCGTTGGCGGGCTGGGCCGTCTCGAAGCTGATCTCCCGGGGGGAGTTGAAAATGCCAATGCGAATGTCCACGGATGCGCCTTTCGGTTGCCTACCCGCTCAGATTACGACATGCCCCATGCTCGGCCCGCCACGTTCACTGTCGGCGCAACCCGTTACCGTTGGACCGTGATGAACCCGGTGTCCGAACTGCTCGACGATCCCGACGTCTCCGACGCTGCTGAGACACCGGCGTGGTCGGCCGAACCGGGTGTGCCCGGCCGTACCCTCGGCCTGGATGCCTCCCAGGAGGCCGTCCTGCGCCTGGGCCTGGACAGGTCGGCCGCCGTGATCGGCGCCCCGGGCTCTGGCAAGACCCACACCCTCGTCGAGTTCGTCGCCGACCGGGTGCTGACCCACGGAATCTCGCCCAGCGAAGTGCTGGTGCTGGTGCCCACCCGCACCGGCGCCACCGTGCTTCGCGACAGGCTGGCCCTGCGCCTCAGGGTGCCCACCAACGGCCCGCTGGCTCGAACCATGAACTCCGTGGCCTTCCAGATCGTGCGGGATGCCGAGGTGGCGGCCGGCCGCACCAGCCCGACCCTGCTCACCGGCGGCGAGCAGGACCAGATCATCGCCGAGATCCTGGCCGGCGACATCGCCTCCGGCACCGGACCGGCCTGGCCGAGCCCGCTCGACGCCGAGGTGCGCAGTCTGCGCGGCTTCCGCACCGAACTGCGCGACCTGATGATGCGCGCCGTGGAGTACGGCGTCACCCCGGCACGGCTGGCCACCCTCGCCGCCGCGAACGACCGCCCGGAGTGGGCCGCCGCGGCCGCCTTCATCGACGACTACCAGGACATCAAGGACCAGAGCCGGCCCGGCCAGTTCGACTCCACCGAGCTCGTGCAGTTCGCCGCGGCGATCGTGCAGGATGCCCCGCGCCTGCCCGCCAGGCCGGCGGGCACCGCCGGACCCACGACCCTGGCCGCCGTGACGCCGGGCAACCCGCTCGGCCCGCTCGGTGCGCTCAAACTCATCGTGCTCGACGACGCCCAGGAGGCCACCGAGTCCACCCTGGCCCTGCTGGCCCAGTTCGCCGCCCGTGGTGTCACGATCGTGGCGTTCGGCGACCCCGACCTGAGCACAGGGTCGTTCCGCGGCGCCCACCCGGATGCCCTCGGCCGGCTCGGCCACTACCTGCGGCTGCCCGACGTAACCACCCTCACCCTCGACACCGTGTACCGGCACGGCACCGAGCTGCGCGCGGTCATCCGCGAGTTCACCGGCCGGATCGGCGCCGCCGCCGCCGGCACCCAGCGCGCGGCCGCCAGTGCCGAGCTCGCACCGACCGCTGCGGAAACCGCCGCAGCGCCGACCGCCGTGCAGACCGTCGTCACCGCCAGCCCCGCCGACCAGCTCGCCGTGATCGCCCGGCGCCTGCGCGAACGCCACGTGCTCGACGGCCTGCCCTGGGGGCGGATGGCCGTGATCGTGCGCACCGGCGCGCTCGTGCCGGCGCTGTCCAAGGGGCTGGCCGCGCTCGAGGTGCCCACCCAGGTGGCCGCCGCGCAGACCGCCCTCCGCGACGAACCGGCCGTGCGCGCCTTCGTCCTCGCCCTCGACATCACCCTGGGCCGCCGCCCGCTCGACGCCGACGCGGCGGTGGACCTGCTCCGCGGCCCGCTCGGCGGCCTCGACCCGATCACCCTGCGACGGCTGCGCGCGGCGCTGCGCCAACAGGAACTCAGCCACGAGGAACTCACCGCCGACGGCGCCCGCAGCGCGGACGACCTGCTCGTGGAGGTCTTCCACAGCCCGGCCCTGCTCGAGCGCATCGACAACCGCACCGCCCGGCGCGCCGCATCCTGCGCCAAGAACCTCCGGCAGACCCGCACCGCCTACGCCGCCGGCGCCACCATCGAGGAACTGCTCTGGGGCCTCTGGCAGCGCAGCGGCCTCGCCCCGGCCTGGGCCGAGCAGTCCACCGGCACCGGCATCGACGCCGACGAGGCCAACCACAACCTCGACGCCGTCGTGGCCCTGTTCTCCGCCGCGCAGCGTTTCGTCGAACGCACCCCGGCGGCCCCGCCCGTGCTCTTCGTCGAACACCTCGTCGACACCGATGTGCCCGAAGACACCCTCGCCCCCCGCGCCCTGGCCGAGTCCGTGCTCGTGTCCACCCCCAGCGGCACCATCGGCCGCGACTTCGACCTGGTCGTGCTCGCCGGAGTGCAGGAGAACGTCTGGCCCGACCTGCGCATCCGCGGTTCGCTGCTCGGAGCCGGCGACCTGGCCCTGCTGGCAGCGGGGGAGACCCCCGACCCGGCCGGCGCCCGCACGAGTGTGCTGCACGACGAGCTGCGGATGTTCGCCCAGGCCGCCTCCCGCAGCACCACCGAGCTGATGGTGACCGCCGTCGACAACGACGAGAACCAGCCCTCCGCGTTCCTGCGTCTGCTGCCGCAGCCCGACCCCGCCCCGCTGGCCCGGTACCCGCTGTCGCTGCGCGGGTTGGTCGGGCGCCTCCGCCGGGACCTCACCCAGACCCTGCGACCCCGGCTGCAGCCCGCCGACGGGGCCGAGGCCGACCCCGTCGCCGCGCTGCCCGCCGTGTTGCCGGCCAGGGCCACGGATGCCGCCGCCACCCTCGCCCGCCTGGCCGGCGAGAAGGTGCCCGGCGCGTCACCCGACGACTGGTACGGCCTCCGCCCGGCCAGCACGGTCCGGCCGCTCAACGATCCCGAGGCCGGCGACGGACCCGTGCGCGTGTCGCCGTCGCGGATGAGCGCGTTCGAAACCTGCCCGCTGCACTGGCTGATCGGCCAGATCGGCGGCGGCGACTCCAGCACCGCGGCCAACCTCGGCACCATCATCCACAAGGTGATGGAGGACGCCACCGACCCGGCCCGCACGCCGGACCCGGCCGGGATCACCGCCGACGCGCTCTGGGCCGGCGTCGAGGCCCGCTGGGACGAACTCGTCTTCGACGCCGACTGGCAGTCCAGGGTGCAGAAGACCCAGGCCCGCGAACTCACCGACAGGCTCGCCGCGTACCTCGGCGACGGTGCCCGCGACGGCACCCGACTGCTCAGTGCCGAGGGCCGGTTCGCCCTGGAACTGGACGGCGCCGTGCTCTCCGGCACCATCGACAGGGTGGAGAGGCTGCCGGACGGCCGCGCCGTGATCGTGGACCTGAAGACCGGCAAGGGCGACCCGACCAGCGACACCGGGGTGGCCGAGCATCCGCAGCTCGGCGCCTACCAGTTGGCTTTCTCGGCCGGTGTCATCGACGGCCTCGAACCCGGCATGGAGCTGGCCGGCGCGCGCCTGGTGATCGTGTCCTCCGGCACCCAGAAGCAGAACTACCGCAATCCCACCCAGCCGGCCTTCAGTCCGGACGAACTGGCGGCCTTCACCACCAGGGTCACCGACGACGCCGCCGGCATGGGCGGCGCCACCTTCGTGGCCGAGATCGCCGACCACTGCCTCAACCCCCGCTCCTACGGCTCGTGCCGGATCCACGTCATCAAGCAGGTCAGCTCATGAGTACCCCGTCTTCTCAGAACAGGGCGGTCTCCGCCCTCGACATCGCCGCGGCGCTGAAGATGTTCCCGCCCACAGGCGAGCAGCAGGCCGTGATCGAGGCGCCCCTCACGCCCACCCTGGTGGTGGCCGGTGCCGGCAGTGGCAAGACCGAGACCATGGCCAACCGGGTGCTCTGGCTGCTGGCCAACGGGCATGCCAGGCCGGACCAGATCCTCGGGCTCACCTTCACCCGCAAGGCCGCCGGCGAGCTCGCTGAACGCATCAACGATCGCATCCGCCAGCTCAGCGAGGCCGGGCTGATGCCCACGAGCGCCGATGCGGATACCGCACCGCCGGCTCCCGGCTCCATGCATAGCCTCGACTCCGCCGACCTGTTCAACGCCCCCGCGGTCTCCACCTACAACTCGTTCGCCAGCCGGCTGTTCACCGACAACGCGCTGCTGCTCGGCCGCGAACCCGAATCGGTGCTGCTCAGCGAAACCAGCGCCTGGCTGCTCGCCCGCCGGGTGGTCGTGGCCAACGGCGACGGCCGGCTCGTGCAGTTCGGCAAGGGCGTCGACGCCGTCACCGACGCTGTGCTCTCGCTCAGCCGCGCCCTGGCCGAGAACCCGCCCCCGTTCGTGCCCGGCGAGGAGCCGGTGCCGCACGACCTCGCGCGCCTGGCGAACAGCTTCGGCTACCTCGCCGACCTGCCCTTCGGTAACCCGCGTAAGAAGAAGGCCTACGACTCGGTGCTGGAGGCCATCAGCGCCGTCGCTCCGTTGCCGGTGCTGGCCGAGCTGGCGGATGCCTACGGGGCCGAGAAACGCCGCCAGGGCCTGATCGAATTCTCCGATCAGGTGGCCCTGGCCCTGCAGGTCTGCCGCAAGGTGCCGGCCGTGGTGGCCCGCTACCGCGAGCAGTACCGCATCGTGTTGCTCGACGAGTACCAGGACACCTCGGTGCTGCAGACCGAGCTGTTGCGCACCCTGTTCGCCCACCACCCGGTGATGGCCGTCGGCGACCCGCACCAGTCCATCTACGGTTGGCGGGGCGCGAGCTCCGCGAACCTGCTCGGCTTCTCCACCGACTTCGCTGCTCTGGCCAACACCGAGGCGCCGTCGATGTCGCTCTCGTTCACCTGGCGCAACCCGGTCACCGTGCTCGAGACCGCCAACGCCCTGGTCGCGCCCCTGAGCGCGCAGCTGCGCGCCCGGCCCAACGGCATTCAGGTGGAGACCCTCAAGGTGCCGCCGGGCAAGGCCGCCGGCCGAGTAGACGCGGCAATGTACGAGAGCATCGCCGACGAGGCCGCCGCGATCGCCCGCTGGTTCGCCGCCAGGCTCGGCACGGCGCCGGCCGGCGTGGATGCTGAGCCCGAGTCTGGCGCGATGCTGTTCCGCGCCCGCCGCGACATGGAGTTCTACGCCGAGGTGCTGCGCGAACACGGTGTGCCTGCGCATGTGCTCGGCCTCGGCGGCCTGCTGTCGACCCCGGAAGTGGCCGACGTACTCGCCGTGCTACGCGTGGTGCACGACCCGTCCGCCGGCAGCGACCTGATCCGGCTGCTCACCGGCGGCCGCTGGCGGATCGGCGTGCGCGACCTGCAGGCCCTCTCCGGTGTGGCGGGCTGGCTGGCCACGCACGACTGGGCGCAGAAGGCCGTGACCGACGAACTCAAGGCCAAGCTGCGCGCCTCCGTGGCCACCGAGGAGAGCCGGTCGCTCGTGGACGCGCTGGATTTTGTGGCCTCCGCACCCGAATCGCACGGCCAACTGGCCGCCTTCAGCGACGACGGCCGGCAGCGCCTGCGCCAGGCCGGCCGGCAGCTGGCCTGGCTCCGCAGCCGTTCGGGCCTGGGCCTGCTCGACTTCGTGCGTTTGATCGAACAGGAAACCCTGCTCGACCTGGAACTGGTCGCCAACGAGAGCCACGGCCGGGCCCTGGCCAACCTGTATGCCTTCCACGATGCCGTTTCGGCGTTCCTGGACAGCGACGAGCAGGGCACCCTGGCCAGCTTCCTGCGCTGGCTGGCCCGCGCCGAACGCCAGGACGACCTCGGCCCGCGCGGCGAGGCCGCCGAACCGGGCACGGTGCAGCTCCTCACCATCCACGGCTCCAAGGGACTGGAGTGGGACTATGTGGCCATCCCCGGCCTCACCGAGAAGAACCTGCCCGCCCCGTCCCGCGAGGTCTCCGGCTGGTTGCGCTTCGGTGAACTGCCCTACCCCTGCCGGGGCGACCGGGCGGAGCTGCCGGAACTCAAACGCCTCGGCCATGAGACCCAGATGTCGTTCGACATCGATTTCGAGCTGTACAAAGAGCAGCTCGCCGACCGGCACGACGCCGAGGAACGCCGGCTGATCTACGTGGCCACCACCCGCGCCCAGCAGCAGTTGCTGCTCACCGGCGCGTTCTGGGGCGGCGGCACGACCGTGCGGAAGGCCAGCCGGTACCTGCTCGAACTGGCCGAGGCGGGTCTCATCGACGCCCTGCCGGAGGGCAGCGAGTTCGACGAGAAGCCGCAGACGGACCAAGACGCCACCGAGGTGTGGCCGTTCGACCCGCTCGGCACCCGCCGCCCCGTGGTCGAGGCCGCCGCTGCCCTGGTGCGCGCGCACGATGACACGGGCACGGATGCCGAAGACGACGGCGCCCGCATCGAAACGCCCTGGTCTAGGGAGGTGACCCTGCTGCTGGCCGAACGCGCCCAACGCCTGGCCGGACCCGGCGTCCTCGGCGTGCCCACCCGCATCCCGGCCTCCCGGTTCAAGGACTACGTCGACGACCCCGCCGCGGTGCTCGCCAGGCTGCGCCGGCCGATGCCGGAGCGCCCATACCGGGCCACCCGCCTGGGCACCCTGTTCCATTCCTGGGTCGAACAGCGCTCCACCGGCGCGTCGGCCGGCGACCTCATCGACGTCGGGCCGGACGAACTCGACGTGGACCCCGACACCGACATCGACATCGACACCGGTGACGGGATGCCGCTCGAGCTGGAACAGCTGGACCGGTTCAAGGCCACCTTCGAGAGGTCACCCTGGGCGACGTTGGCACCCGAGGAGGTGGAGATCGAGATCCACCACGTGCTGGGTGATCAGGTCTTCATCTGCAAACTCGACGCCGTCTACAAGACCCCCACCGGCTATCAGGTGGTGGACTGGAAGACCGGCAAGGCGCCCAAGGACGCCGCCGACCTCGAACTCAAGCAGACCCAGCTGGCCCTGTACCGGCTCGCTTACGCCCGCTGGAAGGGCATCGACCCGGCCAGCGTCGACGCTGTCTTCTACTTCGTCGCGGACGACCGCATCGTCGCACCCGAGCGGCTCTACTCGGAGGAGGACCTTCTGGCGGCGTGGTCGTCGGTGGCCGGGTCGTCCGCGCGGCCGTCTGCCGTGCCGTCGACCGTGGGGATCGGACCCGTCGAGTCGTCGCCGTAACCGGTATCGAACCCGGCACCGTCGAAACCGGTGCCGTCGAAGCTGGTGACCCTGCTGAACGAGCCGGTGTCGGCGAACTCGCTGGTGCCGTACTCGGAGTTGTCGTCGCTGTTGCGACCGGCGGACCCGGTGGCCTGGGTGCGCGGGGTGTCCTTGAGCATCGACTCGACGTCGGAGACGCTGAGGATGGGCCCGGTATCGGGGGAGAGCGAGTTCATGGTGTGGCTGTGCACGTTGTCGACCAGACCGTCCAGCATCGACACCGCGTCGTCGACGATGGCCTCGTCGTGGGTGTCGACGCCGTGCAGCAGCCAGCGGGCCAGTTCCAGCTCGGCGTAGAGCATCGCCCGCTGGGTGATCAGCGGGTCGTTGCCCTGCCGCGCTGCGGTGTAGGTGGCCACGGCAGTCTCGGCGGCGTCACCGCGCGCGGCGAGCAACCAGTTCAGGTCGCGGGCCGGGTCGCCGACACAGAGTCCAGACCAGCCGAGCACCCCACACACGGCGTCGTCGCTGATCAGGAAGGACTCCGCGGTGAGTGACCCGTGGATCACCGTCGGCGCGAACTGCCAGAGAGCGTTGTCGTCGGTGGCGAGTTCCCAGCGCCGCAGCAGCGCTGCGGGCAGCTTGCCGGTGTTCGCGGCCCGGTCGATCAGGTCGATGGTGGCGGTGCGGCAATCCTGGGCGCTCTGCTGCACGAGGCCGGCGTCGCCGATGAATGCCGACGGCAGCCCGTGGATGGCGGCGATCGCGCGGCCGATCGACCCGGACACTCCCTCATGCCCGGTGAGCGCATCCGCATCGTACGAGGCGCCGGGCAGACGCTCGTAGACCACAGCCCTGGTGCCTTCGAACGGCGCCTGGCCCACGAACACCGGCACGTCGAACGGCAGCCTGCTGCGGTTGCCCGTCGTCAGAGCGCGCAACGCCACGAGGTCGGCTGACTGCTCGGTTTCGGCCGCCTGCGACGTGGGAACCCTGATGATCAGTTCCTTCTCATCGCGGGTGATCAGCAAGGCAGAGTCGAACAACCCGCCGCCGCCGAGACTGTGGTTTCGGGCGTGGGCGACGTCGAGCTCCGGCACTGCATTGGTGGCCAACGCGGCTAGAGTGAGGTGGGATCTGGCCATGCCTACTAGGTTAGGTCGAGTTCCTCCCGGTGAGGCCATTCGCCACGCCTGCAGACAACTTCGGCACGTGTTGCCCGATTTTTGAGGGGTCTCATGTCGTTCAGGTTCACGGCCACGCTGCCACTGTCCAGGCACGCCGTTGATCGCGACAACGACGCCCGCGCCCAACCCGATTTGTTCGAGCGGCTCTGGGCGGATGCCGGCACCCGGGTTCTGCCGCTCTGGCGCGGTACCGTGCTGCTCGCCGCCGCCGCCGGGAACGACCGGCCCCGGTTGTTGTTGCTCGAGCCGGCCGATCTCACCATCGACCCGGCGGCCGCCCTGCGGGTCTACCTCGGCCTGTCGCTGGACGCCGACGCCGCCGAACCCGTCGGCACCCCGCTCGTGGCCGTGCCGCTGGACGATGACCAGGCCGCCGCGCTGGAACCCGACGCGTCGAGGTGGGTGGGCCTGCGCGACTACGCCACCCTCCTCTCGGACCGGGACACCGGCATCCTCACCGAATCCCTCGGCATCCTGCACTGGCACGATTCGCACCCGCACTGCCCGCGCTGCGGCGCGGCGACCGACGTGACCACAGCCGGTTGGGTGCGACACTGCCCCGAGGACGGCAGCCAGATTTTCCCCCGCACCGACGCGGCCGTGATCGTGCTGATCACCGACGACCGCGACAGGGTGCTGCTGGGCTCCAACGCCATGTGGGAGGCGAACCGGTATTCGCTGCTGGCCGGCTTCGTCGAACCCGGCGAATCGTTCGAGTCCGCCGTGGTGCGTGAGGTGTTCGAGGAATCCGGCATGCGGGTCACCGACCCGGTCTACCGCGGGTCGCAGCCGTGGCCGTTTCCGGCGTCGATCATGGTCGGCTTCACCGCCCGTCTGGCCGATAGCCAGCAGGCCGGCTCTCTGGTACCCGACGGCACCGAGATCCTGGATCTGCGCTGGTTCAGCCGCGCCGAGCTCGCCGACCCCGAAAACGGCATCATGCTGCCCGGCCCATCGTCGATCGCCCGCGCACTCCTCGACGACTGGCTGGCTCAGCCGGAGCAGCCCGGTGTCTGACCGGTTGACCCCCACCGCCGAGTCCTTGCTCACCGGACTCGACGAGCAACAGCGCATCGCCGCCGAAGCCCTGATCGGGCCGGTCTGCATGCTCGCCGGCGCCGGCACCGGCAAGACCCGCGCCATCACCCACCGCATCGCCTACGGCGTGATGAGCGGCGCCTACTCGCCGAACCGGGTGATGGCGCTCACCTTCACCGCCCGCTCCGCCGCGGAGCTCCGCGGCCGGCTCCGCCAGCTCGGCGCCGGCGGCGTCGCCGCGCGCACCTTCCACGCGGCCGCGCTGAGCCAGCTGAACTACTTCTGGCCGCACGTCGTCGGCGGCCAAGCGCCCCGCATCCTCGAGGGCAAGGGCCGGCTGCTCGGTCACGCCGCCGAGGTCCTCAAACTCAAGCTGGACACCGCCACCCTGCGCGACCTGGCCGGCGAGATCGAGTGGCGCAAAACCAGCGGCCTCAGCCTGGACCAGTACGCCACCGCCGACCGTGCCCTGCCCGGCCGGCTCGACATCGACCAGACCCTGGACATGCAGGCCGGCTACGAACGGCTCAAGGACGACCGCAAACAGATCGACTTCGAGGACGTGCTGCTGGCCATGGCCGGCATGATCGAAGCCGAACCCTCCGTGGCGCTGCAGGTGCGTGAGCAGTACCGGTTCTTCGTCGTCGACGAGTTCCAGGACGTCTCCCCGCTGCAGTACGACCTGCTCAAACTGTGGCTCGGCGACCGGCGGGACCTGTGCGTGGTCGGCGATGCCAGTCAGACCATCTACTCCTTCGCCGGGGCCCGGAGCGACTACCTGCTCGACTTTCCCAAGCACTACGAGGACGCCACAGTGGTGCGCCTGGAACAGAACTACCGGTCAACGGCCGCCATCGTCGCTACCGCCAACCAGCTGATGCGCGGCCGGCCCGGCGCGCTGTCGCTGCACGCCGCCGTCGCCGAGACCGGGGTGGAGCCCGCCGTACGGGAATACCCCAACGACATGGCCGAGGCCCGCGGGGTGGCCCAAAGCATCTTCGAACTCGTCGAAGCCGGGGTGCCACCGGAGAACATCGCGGTGTTGTACAGGGTCAACGTGCAGGCCGCGCTGCTCGAGACCGCGCTCGGTGATGTCGGCGTGAGCTTCCAGATCCGCGGATCGAAGCGGTTCTTCGACCTGCCCGAGGTTAAGCAGGCGGTGATGTCGCTGCGCGCGGCATCCGTGTCGATCATGGGCGAACCGCTGTTCAAATCGGTCAGCGACGTGCTGCGGGGCCTGGGCTGGAGCCAGACCGCGCCGGAAACCCGCGGCGCGGTGCGCGACCGCTGGGAGGCGTTGAACGCGATCATGGGGCTCGTCGACCAGGCCGCCCCCGGCACCACCTTCCGTCAGTTCACCGACGAGCTGATGGAACGCCAGGCCGGCCAGCACGAACCGACCGTCGCCGCGGTGACCCTGGCCACCCTGCACTCGGCCAAGGGCCTGGAATGGGACGCCGTGTTCGTGGTGGGGCTCTCCGAGGGTCTGGTGCCGATCAGCTACGCCGGCACCTTCGAGCAGGTCGACGAGGAACGCCGGTTGCTCTACGTGGGTGTCACCCGGGCGCGGAAACGCCTCTCGCTCAGCTGGTCCGCGGCCGGAAGCCAGCAGCGTTCCCCGCGAGAACGATCACGCTTTCTGGCAGAAATCGGCATCCGCACCGCTCGTGCGGCCGGTGCGCGCGGCGTCTGACCGTCAGCGATTCAGCGTCGATCGCCAGTGACGCGGCCGCGAACTCGTTCGAGGACGCGAACACCCGCTCGTGCACGATGCCGGCCGCCGTCGAGGCCACCTCGATGCCCAGCCGGGGCGTTTCGGTGGGTGCCGTGCGGTGCAGCAACTGGCTGGCGATCGCGGGCCAGGCCGGGTCGAGGTCGACCTGCTCGAGGTCCAGGCAGGTCAGGCACGGCCCGGCCCCGGGTTCCACGAGCGGGCCGACCCGCACTTCGGCGTCGCTGAACAGCACCGGCAGGTGCGGCACATCCCGCCGCAACCAGTGACCGTGCCGCTCCGGAGCGAGCACGAAATGGTCCACGATCACGGCCAGGTCAGGGAGCTGCCCTGGCGTCGCAACCGTGATGCCCAGGTCGACCAGCAGGTGCCGAATGCGGTCGGCGGTGGCCCCGGCGCCGTCCACGCAGACCACCGGACGGTTGCCGCGGTGCACCGGGGTGGCCCTCCTGCTGCCGAACCAGGTGGCTGTGAGAGGGACGGTGTCGGTACCGGGCTCCGCCGGCTGAGTGTCGAGGCCGACCAGCGCGGGGGCCAGGGCGGAGAGCAGGGCGGCGGTCGCCGCATCCGTCGCACCGGACTGTCGCCCGAGCATCAGCGCACCCGACCGGGGAATCCCCACCCGGAGCGCGGCGATGACGCTCTCCAGCGGAGCCGTCACCCCCGGTACGATCGCCAACGGCCTGTCGATGCCCAGCTGGATGGTGTCCGGCGTGCGCCAGACGAGCGGATACCGCGGGTCGAGTCGAAGGATCATCCGGCGATCTTCCCTCAGACCGGCCGTCGCCGTCGGATCCATCCACAGGCCCGGATTGCCGCCTGGGAATATGCAGGTCCAGCCCAGACTCCACCCCTAGGCTGACGCAATGATTGAGAAGACCGCACGCCGCGTACTGGTCACCGGAGCCACCGGCTACATCGGGGGCCGACTGGTTCCCAAACTCCTCGAGGCCGGTCATACCGTGCGGGTGCTCGTGCGCTCGCCCCAGAAACTGACCGACGTGCCGTGGGCCGATGACGTCGAGATCGTCGAGGGCGACCTCGGCGATCGGGCCTCGGTGGACAGGGCCAGCGCCGGCATCGACGTGCTCTACTACCTGGTGCACTCGATGGGAGCCAGGGGCGACTTCGAGCAGACCGAACGCACCGCGGCCCGGAACGTGGCCGGCGCTGCGGCCGAGGCGAAGGTTTCGCGCATCGTCTATCTCGGCGGCCTGCACCCCGACAGCCCGACCCTCTCGCCGCACCTGCGTTCTCGCGCCGAGGTCGGCCGCATCCTGCTGGACTCCGGCGTGCCCACTGTCGCCTTCCAGGCCGGGGTCGTCATCGGCTCCGGGTCGACGTCGTTCGAGATGATCCGGCACCTGACCGATGTGCTGCCGTACATGCCGGCGCCACGGTGGGTGCGCAACTTCATCCAGCCCATCGCGGTGCGCGACGTTTTGCACTACCTGGTCGCCGCCGCCGATGTGCCCGCGGACGTCAACCGCACCTTCGACATCGGCGGTCCGGACGTGCTGCGGTACGGCCAGATGATGAACGGCTACGCCGTCGAAGCGGGCCTGCACCAGCGCCCGATCGCGCCACTGCCGGTGCTCACCCCGTGGCTCGCGTCGCAGTGGGTCAACCTGGTCACGCCCATCCCGCGCAGCCTGGCCGTGCCGATAATCGCGTCGCTGCAATACGACTGCGTCATGCACGAACACGACATCGACGCGGTGATCCCACCGCCGGCCGGCGGCCTCACCACCTATCGCCGGGCCGTGCGCCTGGCCCTGGGCCGGGTGCGCGACGGCGACGTGGAAACCAGCTGGCAGAACGCCGCGACGGAAGGGGCATCGAGCAACCCGCTGCCCAGCGACCCCGACTGGGCCGGTCACCTCGTGTACACCGACCTCAAGGAGAAGCGCACCTCCGCCAAGCCGGCGGACCTGTGGCGGGTCATCGAGAGCATCGGCGGGGAGAACGGTTGGTACTCGTTCCCGCTCGCCTGGGCGGTGCGCGGTTGGATGGACAAGGTCGTCGGGGGAGTGGGCCTGCGCCGCGGCCGCCGGCATCCCGACCGGCTGCAGACCGGCGACGTGCTCGACTTCTGGCGCGTCGAACGCATCGATCGAGGCAGCTTTCTGCGGTTGCGCGCCGAGATGCGGGTGCCCGGCCGGGCCTGGCTCGAGATGCGTGCCGAGCCCACGGATGACGGTGGCTCGATTTACCGCCAGCGTGCGGTGTTCTTCCCGCGCGGACTCGGCGGCCGGCTGTACTGGTTCTCGATCCTGCCGTTCCACGGCGTGATCTTCAGCGGCATGGCCAACCGCATCACCGCCGCCGCCGAAACCGAAGCTGCCGAAACCGAAGGCGCCACCCTCGCCACCCAGCCGGGGACCCCGATCGGTGCCCCACCGGCGGCCACGACCGCGGAGGCCGCCATCGGCTCCTGACCCGCCCCCCGCTGACCGCTCATCCGTCCGGCGAGCTCGAGGGGGAGCCGGCTGACGGGACCTTGCCAGTTTCGACCCTAGTCACCGTGCACCGCGGAGCGCATCATGGAAGCAAGCGGTGAGGAGTCCAGATGTCCGGTGCGGTGGTGTTCGTCGGCGATGGTCTCAGCGCGGGCGCTCGATGGGAGGAACGGTTCCCCGACCTTGAGGTGCAGAACCTCGGCGTGAACGGGGACACGACAGATGAGGTCCTGGGTCGGCTCGATCAGGTTGTGCAGGCCGACCCCGATGCCGTCGTCCTGCAGGTGGGTACCAACGATGTGGGCTGGAACCGTTCGGACGAGTACATCGTGCGCAACATTGAGACCATCCTGTGCACCCTGCGCAAGCAGCTGCCCGGCACCCGGCTGCTCATCCAGTCCGTGCCCCCGAGGGAGAAGGAATTCGTGCACGTGATCCGGTCGGTCAACCGACACCTGCGCCAGTTCGCGCCGACCGTCAAGGCTCGCTACCTGGATCTCTGGCCGGTGTTGGCCGCCGAGGACGGCACGCTCAGCGCCGAATGGTCGGCCGATCACCTGCACCTCATCGAAGCCGGCTACGTCGTCTGGTTCACCGAGCTACGGCCCGCACTCGTCGACCTGCTTGAACACCCGCCGGAAACGCTGTCCGTCAGCCGGCACCCCGCCTGACGCACCCGTCGCGGCACCGGAGAGAAACGCACACGGCCGGTGACCGGTGTCTGACCTCCCTCGGTACCATGAGACCATGCACCGACCCGTCAGTTTCCGCCTCCGACTGTCGTTGGCCGCGACGATTCTCGCCGGGCTCACCCTCCTCGGCGCGAGCCCTGCGTCGGCTTTGGCCGCCCCGGCCCGCGCTGCCGGAGCGACATTCGCGCCCCAGTCGGTTTCGGCCGGCGTCGACGATTTCAGTTTCGCGTCCCTGCACGCCGACTACAGGCTCGACCGTGACGAGGAGGGCCATTCCACCCTGGCCACCACCGAGACCCTCGTCGCCCAGTTCCCCGAGACCGACCAGAACAAGGGCATCCGGCGGCAGATCCCCACCCACTACCGGGGTGAGCCCACCAACCCGACCAACGTCAGGGTCACCGACGAGAACGGCACCGAGCGGGACTACGAAACCGACACCGACAGCGACGACTCCGATGACGAGTTCCTCATCATCACCATCGCCGACGATGACTTCGTCCACGGCGAACAGACCTACGTCATCAGCTATACCCAGAAGAACGTCGCCCACTTCCCCGATGACACGACGGATGAGGAGTTCTTCTGGGAGGTGAACGGCACCGGCTGGGCCCAGCCGTTCGGCACCGTCTCCGCCACGGTGCACGTGGCAGCCGACCTGGTTCCCGCCCTCACCGGTCAGACCGCCTGCTACCAGGGCGTGTCGACATCCGGCGCGACCTGCGACACGCTCGACAGCGCCGCCGACGGCGACGAATGGGTCATTGAGGCCACCGCACGCGACCTGGGCCCGCACGAGGGCCTCGCCCTCGCTGTGGGCTTCGACGAGGGTACTTTCGTCCCCAGGGACGATTCGTTCACCGCCAACGTGTTCCCGACGATCGCGTTGCTCGCGGCTCTGGCCGCGCTGACCACGGCCGTGATCGGCGTCGCCCTGCGCAACACCCGCTGGCGCAACCGGCCCGGCCGGCCCACCATCATCGCCGAATACCTGCCGCCGACGGGCGTGAACCTGTTGCAGGCCGGCGGTGTTCTCGGCGCCAAGGCCAGCGGCAAATCCCTCACCGCCCAGTTCCTGCAGTTCGCCGTGAACGGCAACGTGCGGGTCCTCGAGGGCGACGGCAAGAACCACTACCTCCTCGAGTTGCGCAGCCGGGCGGGCATTGACCCCACCGAGCGTGCCGTCCTCGACGCCCTGTTCCCCGCCCACCGGCCCATCGGCACCATTCGGGACTTCAAGAAGACGGATGCGAAACTGGGCACCGCCCTGACCGCCGCCAAGAGTGACGCCCGCAAGCAGTTGCTCACCGACGGGCTCCGAGAGAAGAAGGGCGGCGCCCTCAGCGGTTGGCTGTTCGGTGTGGCCATCGTCGCCGGCCTCGTCGCGATGATCGCGAGCATAGTGTCGTTCGCCACCGAGGTCGCCGGCGCGTGGCCCGCGCTGCTCCTGGTCGTTGGCCTGGGCGCCGCGATACTTACGATCGCCGTGACGGCCGACGTGCGCCCGCTCACGGCCCGCGGCGCCGAACTGCGCGACTACCTGAAGGGTGTTTCCGTGTACATCTCACTGGCCGAAGCGGACCGACTTCGGGTGCTGCAGAGCCCCGCCGGCGCCCTGCGCACGCCGTCCCGGCCGGATAAGACTCCCGGTGCGGTGGCGACCGACCCCGTGCAGGTGCTCAAGCTCTACGAGCGACTGCTGCCGTTCGCCGTGCTGACCGGTCAGGAGAAGGAGTGGTCCACGGTGCTGGGCGACTACTATGCCGGTGCCCACCAGCAGCCGGACTGGTACGTCGGTACCGCGCCGTTCAGCGCCGCGTACTTCGCCACCGGCGTCTCAGCGTTCGCCACGTCAGCATCGACGGGTATCGCAGCCAGCTCGGCCGGTTCCGGTTCGAGCGGTGGTGGCTCCGTCGGCGGCGGCGGAGGCGGCGGCGGGGGAGGGGGCGTCTGATGGGCACCCCGGCAGAACCTGCCTATACCCGCTCGGCCCTGGCACCCGGCCTTCTCGGCGCGATCGCGCTGCTGGCCGGGCTGGCCCTGCTCGATGTCGACAGCTTTGTAATCATCCGGTACATCGTCAGCATCCTGGCTCTCATCATCTGCGTCTTCGTCATTCAGGCCAAGGCGTGGTGGTGGCTCATCGGGCTGGTGCCGATCGCGGTGCTGTGGAATCCGATCGTCGTGATCGAACTGCACGGGCAGGGCTGGGTGTCCGCTCAGTTCATTGCCGCTCTGGTCTTCATCATCGTCGGAATCCGGACCAAGGTCCCGACCGCTGTGCACCGCTAAATCCGGGGGCGGGCATAGACTAAGGATGCGTCTGGAGCCGGGCTCGACCGTGGCCCCGCGGCCATCAGTGCACAAGTGACTGAAAGCTGCGGCGTCCCGCTGCTCGATCATGGGGTTCGGCGTATCGATCGCACAGGCATCCTGCGGATGCGCAACACGACCAGCGCGCATTGAGTGATGCGCTGGTGTGAAGTGGAGAAAAATGGCACACACCCGCCCCAACGGAGCGGGCCGCGCTGGAGCCGGCAGCGGTCGAACACGTCAACGACCGCGCTCGCGCGACGACGACGCCCCGATCATCCCGATCCTCGCCCGCAAGGTGCGCGAGGTCGAAGCCAAGGCTCAGAGCGGCACCAAGCTCGGCCCCACCAACCGCACCAAGTACCAGGTCATCGCGCTGCTGATGCGCGAAGAACGCGCCCGCGTGAAGACCGACCCCGAACTGACCGACGCGAACCGCGCCGAACTTCTCAAACGCCTCGACGGTATCGCCCAGATCCTCGCGAAGACCGCGGCCCGCGACACCAGTCTGATCACCCTGCTCGAACCGGATGCCGGCGTCTCCACCGTCGCCCAGCGGTTCCGCCGCGACTGGCTGTTGGAATCGGGCGCGGAACTCAGCCCGGACGAACTCATCATCACCCGCGAACCCGAGGCCAAGCCCGAGGTGCCGCAGAACCAGGTCATCCCGCAGTCCGTGCGTGCCCGCCAGATGGCCAATCCGTTCCTGGCCCCCGACTTCAGCGCCGTGAAGGCCGCGCCGGTCTCTGCCGCCCGTCGCCTGGCCAACTGGGAACTGCTCGGCCCGCTGTTCAAGGCCTTCGAGTTCGGTTCCGGCGGCCAGGCCGCCAGTATGGACCTGCCCGAAGCGCCCAACGTCGACAGGTTCTCTCCGCGCGGCATGGAGCTTATGCGCCACCAGGCACGGTTCGTGGAAAGCGCCCGCCTCGGCCACCGCAGCTACCTGCTCGCCGACGAGCCCGGCCTCGGCAAGACTGCGCAGAGCCTGCTCGCCGCCTCCGTCGCCGGTGCCTACCCGCTGCTGGCGATCGTGCCCAACGTCGTGAAGATGAACTGGGTGCGCGAGGTCGAACTGTGGACGCCGCACCGTCGCGCCACGGTCATCCACGGTGACGGCGACACCCTCGACGCCTTCGCCGATGTCGTCGTGGTCAACTACGACGTTCTCGACCGGCACCTGGCCTGGCTCGGCACCCTGGGCTTCAAGGGCATGGTCGTCGACGAGGCCCACTTCATCAAGAACCTGCAGTCGCAGCGGTCCAAGCACGTGCTCAGCCTCGCCGAGCAGATCCGCCGCCGCACCCCGGGTAACAACCCGCTGCTGATGGCGCTGACCGGAACCCCGCTGATCAACGACGTCGACGACTTCCGTGCCATCTGGCAATTCCTCGGCTGGATCGACGGCGACAAGCCGACCGCCAAGCTCATGGCACGCCTGGAGGAGACCGGGCTCACCCCCGCCGATGCCGGCTTCTACACCGCGGCCCGCGCCGCGGTCATCGACATGGGCATCGTGCGCCGCCGCAAGGTCGACGTCGCCGCCGACCTGCCCGCCAAGCGCATCGCCGACCTTCCGGTGGAGCTCGACAGCGAACTGGGCCGTTCCATCCAGAAGGCCGAACGTGAGCTCGGCGCCCGCCTGGTGCAGCGGTACAAGGCCCTCGTCGCCGCGCGCCACCCCGGCGTGCGCAACCCGGAGATCGACGACGAGCAGCGCGCCGCGTACATCCGCGCCGTCGCCCACGCCGATCTCGAGGAATCCAAGGGCACCAGCACCGGTGAGAACGTGTTCACCATGGTGCGCAAGATCGGTCAGGCCAAGGCCGGGCTCGCCGCGGACTACGCGGCCCAGCTGGCCCACTCGGTGGGCAAGGTCGTCTTCTTCGCCAAGCACATCGACGTGATGGATGCCGCGGAGGAGATCTTTGCCAAACGCGGCCTGCGCACGGTGTCGCTGCGGGGCGATCAGAGTGCCCTGGCCCGCCAGGCCGCGATCGACTCGTTCAACACCGACCCCGAGGTCGCCGTCGTGGTGTGCTCGCTGACCGCGGCCGGAGTCGGCGTGAACCTGCAGGCGGCATCCAACGTGGTGCTCGCGGAACTGAGCTGGACGGCGGCCGAGCAGACCCAGGCCATCGACCGGGTGCACCGGATCGGCCAGGCCGAGCCTGTCACCGCCTGGCGGATCATCGCCGCACACACTATTGACGCGCGCATCGCCGAACTCATCGGCAGCAAGCAGGGCCTCGCGGCCCGCGCGCTCGACGGGGCAGACGAAGACGTCTCCGCGGCAGATTCAGTGCAGGCCAGCGCGTTGGTATACGTACTCACGCAGGCGCTGGACGGTGAGCTGTAACACCGGGCCGGAAGTCCCTACCTCAGAGCAGCGCCGCCGGTGTTGACTTGATCCAGGCCAATGCTCGCCGCCATGATGGTGGACGGGCGATCCGCCGAAACACACATGCATGTAATAAGGAGTAGCCAAGAAATGAAGATCGGTATCCTCACCAGCGGCGGAGACTGCCCGGGCCTCAACGCAGTGATTCGGGGTGCCGTCCTCAAGGGGGGACGCGCATACGACTCGGAGTTCGTGGGCATCCGCAACGGCTGGCGCGGGCTGGTACAGGGCGAGTTCATGAAGCTCGACCGGCACAGCGTTCGTGGCCTGTCCCGCCAGGGCGGCACCATCCTGGGTAGCTCGCGCACCAACCCTTACGAGGGCGAGAACGCGGGTCCGGAAAACATCCAGAAGACTATGGACGCCGAGGGTATCGACGCCATCATCGCCATCGGCGGGGAGGGCACCCTCACGGCTGCCCGCCGCCTCACGGATGCCGGTATCAAGATCGTCGGCGTGCCCAAGACCATCGACAACGACCTCGCCGCCACCGACTACTCCTTCGGCTTCAACACCGCCGTCGAGATCGCCACCGAAGCCATCGACCGTCTCCGCACCACCGCTGACTCCCACGGCCGCTGCATGGTCGTCGAGGTCATGGGCCGCCACGTGGGCTGGATCGCCCTGCACTCCGGCATGGCCGGCGGAGCACACGCCATCCTCATCCCCGAGCAGCCGCAGACCATCGAGCAGATCTGCGAGTGGGTCGAGAGCGTCCGCGACCGCGGCCGCGCGCCGGTCCTCGTGGTTTCCGAAGGATTCCTGCTCGCCGAAATGGGCGAGGCGCACTCGCACAAGGGCCTGGACGCGTTCAACCGTCCGCGCCTCGGCGGCATCAGCGAGCTCATTGCCCCGATGATCGAAGAACGCACCGGCATCGAAGCACGGGCGACCGTACTCGGCCACACCCAGCGTGGTGGCGCCCCGTCGGCCTACGACCGGGTGCTGGCCACCCGCCTCGGCATGTCAGCGGTCGACGCCGTCATCGAGGGCAAGTGGGGTTCGATGGTTTCCCTCAAGGGCACCGACATCCGTAACGTCAGCATCGCCGACGCCACCATGGACCTCAACCGGGTCACCCAGGAGCGTTACGACGAAGCGGCCGTGCTCTTCGGCTAAACCCGTACTCATGACAGAACTGCCCGGACGACTCAGGTCGGCCGGGCAGTTTCTGTCTGACGACAAGTCAGGCGGCGGGTGCGAGCTTGGCCTGCACCTGCGCGAGCGACGGGTTCGTCGCGGCCGAGCCATCCGGGAACAGCACTGTCGGCACGGTGCGGTTGCCGCCGTTGAGGCTCATGACGAGCTCTGACGTGCCGTCGACCTCTTCGACGTTCACCTCGGTGTAGCCGATGCCGACCTTGTCGAGCTGACTCTTCAGGCGCGAGCAGTAGCCGCACCAGGTCGTGGTGAACATCGTGATAGTTCCGGTCTCAGGCACAAAATCCATGGGTACAGCGTAACCGAGGATTCTGGAGCCCCGCGGGGCGCTCGCTACGATGACACCATGACCGAACTGCCCCAGGTGTGCGTGTGCTACCTCACCCGCCTCTCCGAGACCGGCGAGCCCCAGGTTCTGCTCGGCCGCAAGAAGAAGGGCCTGGGTCTGGGCAACATCGTCGGGCTCGGCGGCAAGCTCGAACCCGGTGAATCCGCCCTGGATGCCGCGGTGCGGGAGATCGAGGAGGAGTCGGGCCTGACCGTGGGAGCCGACGCGCTCACCCCGATGGGGGTGCTCACCTACCTGTTCCCGCACAAACCCGCCTGGAGCCAGCGGTCGAACGTCTTCGTCACCGACCGGTTCAGCGGAATTCCCCGCGAATCCGACGAGCTGAACCCTGAATGGTTCACGATCGCCCGGCTACCCGTCGACGAGATGTGGGATGACGCCAGGCACTGGCTGCCCGGTGTGCTGGCCGGACAGCGGGTCGAGGCCACGTTCACCTTCGGTGCGGACCTCGCCACCGTCGTGGCCCGCGACTGATGTCCTGCCACCTGAATTCCGGGTGAACAACGAATGAACGCACCCTGAATTGACCTGCCCGCCTCAGGCTGTCAGGATCAACGAGGCCCGGTTTCGAGCCAGCCATCTCTCTTGCGTGCCGGTTATGTATGTACCCGACCACGGTTCGGGTAATACAAGGAAAGACGCCGGTGGATTTCACCCTTATCGTCGCGCTGGTCATCGCACTGGCACTCATCTTCGACTTCACCAACGGATTCCACGACACGGCCAACGCCATGGCCACCCCGATCGCAACCGGGGCCATGAAGCCCAAGGTCGCGGTCGGTGTCGCGGCAGTTCTCAACCTCGTCGGAGCGTTCCTGTCCACCGAGGTCGCCAAGACGGTGTCCGGCGGCATCATCAAGGAGGGTGACGGAGGAATCCAGATCAGCCCGGAAATGATCTTCGCCGGACTGATCGGCGCGATCGTCTGGAACCTGATCACCTGGCTGCGCGGCCTGCCGTCCAGTTCCAGCCACGCCCTGTTCGGCGGCCTCATCGGCGCCACCATCATCGGGGTGGGGGCGCAGGCCGTGGCCTTCGACGTCGTCCTGGCCAAGGTGATCCTGCCCGCGCTGATCGCTCCGATCACCGTCGGCATCGTCGCGTACCTCGCCACCCGCCTGGCCTACGCCATCACCCGCCGCGACGCCGGCAAGCCTGATGGCCGCGGCGGCTTCCGCTACGCGCAGATCTTCTCCTCGTCGCTGGTGGCCCTCTCGCACGGCACCAACGACGCGCAGAAGACCATGGGCGTCATCACCCTGACCCTCATCGCCGGTGGTTACCAGGCCGTGGGTTCGGGACCGCAGTTCTGGGTGGTGGCGTGCTGCGCCCTCGCGATCGCGATCGGTACCTACACCGGCGGCTGGCGCATCATTCTCACCATGGGCCGTGGGCTCACCGAGATCAAGCCCGCCCAGGGCTTCGCTGCCGAGACCAGCACCGCCGCGACCATCCTCGCGTCCAGCCACCTCGGCTTCGCTCTCTCCACCACCCAGGTCGCCTCCGGGTCGGTCATCGGCTCCGGCCTGGGCCGACGCGGCTCCACGGTGCGTTGGGGCATGGCCGGCCAGATCGCGCTGGGTTGGCTGCTCACCCTACCGGCTTCCGCCATCATGGGCGCGTTCGCCGCAGGTCTGGCCCTGCTCGGCCCGATCGGCATCGTGCTCGACGTCGTCATCGGCACGGCCGTGGTCTACGTGCTCTTCCAGTGGTCCAAGCGCGACAGGATCTCACACGACAACTTGCACGACATCGATGACGCGGGCCACGTCGTGAAGATCAGGAAAACGCCCCGCAAACCGTCCCGCAAGGACCGACAGAAGGTTGCACTGTGATCGACTGGGCCGCTTTCCTCGTTGTCGCGGCAGCCGCGCTGGTGTCCTCGGCCGTCGTCGTCTCGCTCTACTCGCTGGGCCTGCGCCTGCTCACCACGGCCGGGCGCATCCCGACGGTGGAACCCGCCGAGTTCACCGGCGCGATCACCGTGCTCAGCCCGGCGCGGGCCGCGAAGGACGCCAAACGCGCCCGTAAGGCCCTCAAGGCCAACCCGCTCACCGACATCCAGAAGTCGGTCGCTCAGTACGCAGGCTACCTCTGCTTCGGGCTGTGCGGCCTGATCGTGCTCTACGGCGTCTACCTGATAGTCCCCGCGCTGCACCAGTAGCGACCAGCCCCGCGAACCGAGAGAAAAGCCCCGAAAAACCGCTCGGGAAGGTGCTCAGCTCACAGTTCGCGGGCCGGCGGGGGGCTACGCCGTGCGGCGCACCCGGGCCACCCAGGTCATCAGGTGGTAGATCACGATGGCGGCCACGGTGCCCAGCGCGATGCCGTTGAACGTGAGGGTGCCGGCGCTGAAGGTGTAGTCGGCGATGCCGATGATCAGGGCGGTGGCGGCGGTGAACTGGTTGACCGGCTTGCTGAAGTCCACTTTGTTGTCGAGCCAGATCTTCACGCCGATGATGCCGATGAGCCCGTACAAGGCCGTCGTGACGCCGCCGAGCACGCCCGCCGGGATGGTGCTGATGACGGCGCCGATCTTGGGGGAGAGGCCCAGCAGCACCGCGGTGATGCCGGCCACCCAGTACGCGGCCGTCGAGTAGATCCGGGTGGCGGCCATCACGCCGATGTTCTCGCCGTAGGTGGTGGTGCCGGAGCCGCCGCCGAAACCGGCCAGAACCGTGGCGAGGCCGTCGGCGAGCAGGGCACGGCCGGTGAGCTTGTTGACCGAGCTGTCGGTCATCTGCGCGACACCGCGGATGTGGCCCACGTTCTCGGCGATCAGCACCAGCACCACGGGGAGGAACGCCGGCAGGATCGCCCACACCGCGGGGTTCTCGAACGGGTTCGTCGGCAGGGTCAGCGGCGGCAGGCCGACCCAGGCGGCGTCACCGACGGCGCTGAAGTCGACCTCGCCCTGGATGACCGCGGCGATGTAACCGACGATGACGCCCAGGAAGATCGACAGACGGCCGAGGATGCCGCGGAACAGCACCGTTGAGAGGATGACGGCGGCGAGGGTGATCAGCGCGGTGAGCGGCGCGAGGGTGAAGTTGGCCTTCGCCACCGGTGCCAGGTTGAAGCCGATCAGCGCGACGATCGCACCGGACACGACCGGCGGCATCAGGGCGTCGATCCAGCCGGCCCCGGTGAACTGCACGATGGCGCCGACCAGTGCCAGCAGCACTCCGACGGCCAGGATGCCGAACAGCGCGCTGCCCATGCCCGCGGTAGCGACGGCGGCGGTGATCGGGGCGATGAACGCGAACGACGACCCGAGGTAAGACGGCAGTTTGTTGCGCGTGATCAGCAGGAACAGGATCGTGCCGATGCCGGAGAAGAGGATGGTGGTGCTCGGCGGGAAACCGGTGATCAACGGGACCAGGAAGGTCGCGCCGAACATCGCGACCACGTGCTGGGCTCCGATGCCGATCGTAATCGGCCAATTCAGGCGTTCGCCGGGGGCCACGACGTCGGTCGGGCCGACGGTCTTACCGTCGCCGTGCAGGGTCCAGGGCAGTGCCATTGGTGTCTCGTTTCTCTGGGATCCGGCCGCACGCATACCTCGCGCAGCCCTAGCTGAGCGTAGTGCTCCGCCAGCCGCACCACCGAGTTTGCCCCGGGGTCAGCGGACCGGATTAGGATCACCCCATGACTTCGCATACCGGCGCGCGCGCTCTCGATCCCCTCGAGATCCGGGTGTCCGGCGGGCTGGTGCGCGGCGTCAGCGAGCGCGGAATCCGCGCGTGGCGAGGCATCCCCTATGCGGCTGCTCCGGTGGGCCCACTGCGTTTCCGCGCCCCCGCCGCGGCTCCGCCCTGGCCGGGCGTGCGCGACGCGACGGAGTTCGGACCGGTCGCCACCCAGAGCCATAAGGGCCAGTTCCTCGGCGCGCACCCGCGCATCCCGCAGAGCGAAGATTGCCTGGCCCTCAACGTGATCGCCCCGGATGCGCCGATCGACGACGGGGCGCTTCGCCCCGTAATGGTGTTCGTGCACGGCGGCGCGTACAGCGTCGGGTCGTCGCGCGAGAATCCCCGCCAGGGTGAGGGACTGGTCCGCCGCGCCGGGATCCTGTACGTGAGCATGAACTACAGGCTGGGCGCGCTCGGCTACCTCGACTTCAGTCGCTACTCCACGCCCGAGCGGCCGTTCGAGAGCAACCTGGGTCTCCGCGACCAGGTCGCGGCGCTTGCCTGGGTGCGCGCCAACATCCGTGCGTTCGGCGGCGACCCGGATGCGGTGACCCTGTTCGGCGAATCGGCCGGCGGCAACGCGGTGACCACCCTGATGACCGTGCCGGCGGCCGCGGGGCTGTTCCAGCGGGCCATCGCCCAGAGCGCCCCGCCGAACGCCGTGTACCCGCCGGCGCTGACCGCCGAGTGGGCGGCGACATTCGTGCGCATCCTCGCCGAGCAGGCCCCCGCTGCCCCGGCATCGCCGACCGCCGGCGCAGGGCACCAGGCCGAACCGCCGGTGAGTTCGGGCCTGACCGACGCCGAGGCCGTTCGTCTGCTGCTGGACGCCGACCCCGCCCGCCTCGCCCAGGCCACCACCACCCTCACCGTGCGCTCGCCCGACCAGTACCCAGGCACCATCCCGCTCTGCCCGGTCATCGACGGTGATTTCTTGCCCGAACGGCCGCTGGACGCGTTCCGCGACGGCCGGGCGCACCGCATCCCGCTGCTCATCGGCACCAACCAGCGCGAGGGTTCGCTGTTCAGCGGCCGCATCGACATTCTCGCGTCAACGCCGCCGCGCATGCGGGCGGTCTTCGCCAACACCAAGAAGAAGGCCAAGAAGGCCCTCAAAGCGCAGTACCCGGGCATCCCCGCGGCGCGGGCCGCGCTCGACTTCGGCGGCGACTACTCGTTCTGGTATCCGAGCGTGAAGGTGGGCGAGCGGCACTCCAGATACGCCCCGGTGTACTTCTACAGGTTCGACGCCGCGCCCCGGCTACTGCGTCGGATGGGCCTGGATGCCACGCACGGCCTCGAACTGTTCCCGCTCTTCGACAGACTGGACGGCTGGTTCGGCCGGGGCATGACGGTGCTCGGCGGCCGGCGGGAGTTCAAGGCCATCGGTGCGCGCATGCAGGGTTGGTGGCTGGGTTTTGCCGGCACGGGCGTTCCGGATGCCGCCTGGCCGCCATATACCGAGGCGGACAGGTTGACGCTGGTCATCGACAGCCGCGACCGGATCGAGGCCGATCCGCAGGCCGAACGGCGGGTCGCCTGGGGCAAATTCGTGCCGCACGTTTAGCCAGCCAGGTTGGGCCGATTATCACGGCCGCGGGACGCGTCGTAGAATAAGGCGTTTGGCACGCCGCCGCACACCGACCGGGAGAGCATCATTTCCGCATCAGAGCACGAGTCCACCGCAGCAGCCCCAACCGCCACGACAGGCACCTCGACCGGAACCCCATTGGCGTCCGGTCCATCCGAGCCCACGGGGCGCGGTACCAAGTCCGTGCTCGACCGGTATTTCGAGGTCACTCGCCGCGGCTCCACCTGGAGCCGCGAGGTGCGTGGCGGCCTGGTCACCTTCGTCACGATGGCCTACATCGTCATCCTCAACCCGCTGATCCTCGGCGGCTTCAGTGCCGACCAGGCCGCGGTGGATGTCGCCGGCAACTGGCTGCCCAACGGCCAGGTCGCCGCGGTGACCGCGCTCACGGCCGGGGTGATGACCATCCTGTTCGGTGTCATCGCCCGACTGCCGTTCGGTTTCGCCGCCGGGCTCGGTATCAACTCGTTCCTGGCCGTGAGCGTCGTGGGCCAGGTCACCTGGCCGGAGGCCATGGGCCTGGTCGTCATCAACGGCCTCATCATCGTGCTGCTGGCATCCACGGGCCTGCGCGAAATGATCTTCACCGCCGTGCCCCGTCAGCTCAAGATCGCCATCACCGTGGGGATCGGCCTCTTCATCGCGTTCATCGGCCTGGTCGACTCCGGTTTTGTTCGCTCCAGCGGCGTCGCCTCCCCGCCCGTGCAGCTGGGCGAGTCCGGTTCGGTCGCCAGCCTGCCCACCGCGGTGTTCGTGATCGGGCTTTTGCTGATCGGTGTGCTTGTGGCCCGCAAGGTGAAGGGGGCCCTGCTCATCGGTATCGTCGGCACCACGGTGCTCGCCGTGATCCTGGAGGCCATCTTCAAGGTAGGTCCTTCGCTCGGCACCAACCCGGCCGGTTGGAACCTCAACGCCCCGGTGCTGCCGACCAGCTTCGTCGCACTGCCCGACCTGTCCCTCGTGGGCGAGGTGAGCTTCGGCGCGTTCGAGCGCATCGGTGTGCTTGCGGCAGTGATGCTGGTCTTCACGCTGGTCTTCACGAACTTCTTCGACGCCATGGGCACCATGACCGGGCTCTCCAACGAGGCCGGTGTCGCCGACAAGGACGGCAACTTCCCCCGGCTCAAGTCGGCGCTGATCGTCGAGGGCGTCGGTGCCGTCGTCGGTGGCGCCACCTCCTCCTCGTCGAACACTGTCTTCATCGAGTCCGGCGCCGGAATCGGTGAGGGTGCCCGAACGGGCTTCGCGAACGTCGTCACCGGGCTCTTGTTCCTGGCCGCAATGTTCTTCACCCCGCTCACCCAGATCGTTCCGCTCGAGGTGGCCGCAGCGGCCCTCGTGATCGTGGGTGCCATGATGGTGTCGCAGATCCGGTTTATCGACTTCAGCGACTTCTCCATCGTGCTGCCGGTGTTCCTCACCATCATCGTGATGCCGCTGAGTTACTCGATCGCCAACGGCATCGGCGCCGGCTTCATCAGCTGGGTCATCGTGCGCTCGCTCTCCGGCAAGGCGCGTGAGATCAGCCCGCTGCTCTGGGTCGTCGCGGTCGGCTTCCTGGTCTTCTTCGTGCGCGGTCCCGTCGAGGTCCTGTTCGGCGTCTAACGGATGCGCGCGCCCGCCACCGCGACTGGCCGGCTGTGACATGACATTTGAGGCCTCCTGGATGCGTTCCAGGGGGCCTCAACTGGCTTCTGGTGCGTGCGCCGTGCGAGGGATGCGCTACTCCAGTAAGCCGCGTAGCTCCGCTGAAGGCTACGAGGCCATCGAACACGACGTCCTCCCCGAGGAGCCCGCCGCCACGTAACTTGTGGAGTCGCACCTGCGTTTTCTTGCACAGACCCTGCCCGGAGACGACGGTTCCCTGCGTAACGCAGGCGAAACGTGCGGCTCCGGTGCCGGGCCGGGGCCTCGCGATAGAGTGGGTCGGTCATGAGCCACAAGCTCTTCACCGAAGGCAATGGAGCCCACGTGCACCCCACCAGCAGCATGTCCGCAAGAACCGAAACGACGAACGCCGAATTGACCATAGAAGACACGACCAGCCCCCAGGATCTCAGCGCCGACATCCCCGCCGTCACCCCCGGCTTCCGCATCGAGCGCGATTCGCTCGGCCGCGTCGAGGTCCCCGCGGACGCCTACTGGGGTGTGCACACCAAGCGGGCGCTGGAGAACTTTCCCATCGCCAAGCGTCCGATCTCGGTCTACCCCGACTTCGTCGTGGCCCTCGCCTCGGTGAAGCAGGCCTGCGCCCGCGCGAACGCCGAGGTGGGCGCGCTCTCCCAAAAGCGGGCCGACTGGATCGACGCCGCCTGCCAGGAGATCATCGAGGGCAAGTACCACGACCAGTTCGTGGTGGGAGTCATGCAGGGCGGCGCCGGCACCTCCACCAACATGAACGCCAACGAGGTCATCTGCAACCTCGCGCTGGAAAACGCGGGCTATGGGCGCGGCCGCTACGACATTCTCAGCCCGATCGACCACGTCAACCGCAGCCAGTCCACCAACGACACCTATCCCACCGCGATCAAGATCGCCCTGGCGTTCTTCCTCAAGCACCTGCTCCGCGAACTGAAAGCGCTGCAGGGCTCCTTCTCGGTCAAGGCCGACGAGTTCGAGCAGATCCTCAAGGTGGGGCGCACCCAGATGCAGGACGCGGTGCCGATGACCCTCGGCCAGGAGTTCCACGGCTTCGCCACCACTCTCGGCGAGGACTACGACAGGCTCACCGAGACGATCTGGCTTCTCGCCGAGGTCAACCTGGGCGCCACCGCGATCGGCACCGGCATCACGGCCGATCCCGGGTACGCGGCCGCGGCCATCCGCCACCTCAATCTGATCACCGGGCTCAAGCTGGAGGCGGCGCCGGACCTGATCGAGTCGACCAGCGATGCCGGCAGCTTCATGTCGTTCAGCGGCAACCTCAAGCGCAGCGCCATCAAGCTCTCCAAGATCTGCAACGACCTGAGGCTGCTCTCCTCCGGCCCGCAGGCCGGGTTCGGCGAGATCAACCTGCCGCCCCGCCAGGCCGGTTCGAGCATCATGCCCGGCAAGGTCAACCCGGTCATCCCCGAGGTCGTCAACCAGGTTGCCTTCGCCGTCGCCGGGGCGGATGTGACGGTGACGATGGCCGCAGAGGGCGGGCAGCTGCAGCTCAACGCCTTCGAACCCGTCATCGCGCACTACCTGTTCCAGAGCCTCACCTGGATGACCCAGGCGATGTGGACCCTGCGGGTGAACTGTATCGACGGCATCACCGCCAACGAGGACCGGCTCGCCGCTATGGTCGGCTCGAGTGTCGGCGTGATCACCGCGCTCATCCCGCACATCGGCTACGCGGCCGCCGCGGCGCTCGCTCAGACGGCGCTGCTCACCGGGCGCAACGTGTCCGACCTGGTGGTCGAGGCCAACCTGATGACCAGGGAAGACGTGATGCGCGAGCTCGAACCGGCCCGGTTGTCCGGGATGCGGCCCGACACCGGAACTTCCTCGATCCCCATCATCGAGTAGGCCCGCCGAGGAAAGGCGGGCGGCGCTACTCTGGTGCCGTGTCCCTGCGTGTGAGGCAACCGCTCCACAGGAACGAGCCGATCCGGCCCGATCGACTCGCGATGCTCGACGCCGCCCTGCCCGACCTCGACTGGACGATCCTGCCGCCGGGCACCGAGCGGTTCAGGTTCCACGCGCCCAGCGGCCGGCTGGCCGCCATCGGGCTGGGCCGGCGGGGCGACCCGCGGGTCCTTCTCGTGCCGGGGGCCACCGGGTCGAAGGAGGACTTCGTGCTGCTCGCGCCGCTGATCGCCGACGCCGGCTACAGGGTGGAGAGCTTCGACCTCGCCGGCCAGTACGAGTCCGCGGCGGCCGGGCCGGTGCAGGGCCGGCGTTTCGATTACGACCTCTTCGTTGCCGACCTGGTCGCGGTGCTGGAATCGGGGGAGAGCCCGGTGCACGTGCTCGGCTACTCGTTCGCCGGCCTCGTCGCCGAGCTGACCCTGGCGCGGCGGCCGGAGCTGTTCGCCTCGCTGGTGTTGCTGACCACGCCGCCGGGGCCCGGCCAGACCTTTCGCGGCGTGCGCTGGCTCGGCTCGATCAGCGGCCTGGTGCCCGCGCACACCATCGCGTCCCTGATGATCTGGGGCATCGTCACCAACCGCAACCACACCCGGCCCGGCCGTCTCGACCTGGCGCGCAGGCGGTTCGGTTACACCCGGCGCACCAGCCTCGACCAGATCATGGCTCTGATGAAGCACACCCCAGATGTGCGCAGGGAACTGGCCAGCAGCCGGGTGCCCAAGCTCATCGCCGTGGGCGACCGCGACCTGTGGAAGGTGGCGCAGCACCGGCGCTTCGCCCACCGGATCGGCGCGGACCTGCGCGTCTACCCGGCCGGGCACAGCCCCTGCGAGACCACCCCGCACCAGCTGGCCCGCGACCTGCTCGCTCTCTACGCGAGCGGTCGCTGACGGCAGAGATTCCTGGTTGTGAGTTGCCGCAAAACGACCTGTCAGAGCGCGCGAAGCGGTCTTTTGCGGCGACTCGCCGCGCGCCGGCGGATGCGCCAGGGCGAGTAGTCCGGCCAGCCCGAGAAGAGAGTGCGGCCGGCCCACGCCACCCGGCGGCCGAGCCCGCGCGGGGTCTCGAACGGGCGGGCGGAGATCGCTACTCTGAGGGAGCGGTCGAGAGTGACCGGTTCGTCGCGGCCCAGGTGCATGCTGAAGTCGAGGTCGTCGTGCACATCGTTGCGGGTGCGGCGAACCCTGTCGCGGTTGGCGGCCCAGACCTGTCGGCGCATCGCGAAATTCGATCCGAACAGCGGCGGGTGGCCCAGCCAGAACCCCATCCAGCGGAAGTAGCCGCCGATGTAGACCCGGCCACCCAACCAGGCTGTGACGGGGCCGCAGTTGTAGAAGTCGCCGGGACCGGTGTACACGGCGGTGTCGGGATGGGTCGTGAATCGGGCCTCGATCCGCTCCAGCCAGTCCACCGGGGGCACCGAGTCGGAGTCGAGCCGGGCGATCACGTCGCCGGTGGCCGCGTCGTAGCCGGCCGCGGTGGCCGGCCAGATTCCCCGCAGCGGTTCGCGGACCAGGCACACACCGGCGGCGGTGGCCACTGCGGCCGTCGCATCCGTGCTGGCGTTGTCGACCACAATGATCTCGTCGGCCGGCCGGCGCTGCTGAGACAGTGCGCGCAGACAGGTGCGCAGGAAGTCGGCGTCGTTGTAGACCGGGATGACGACCGAGATGGTGACCGGTGGCCGGCCAGGCTCAGATTTCACGGCAGTGGGTCGTGAGGAGCCCGATCCGGTCGATGGAGACGGTGACGGTCGAGCCGTCCTTGAGGAACACCTGCGGCTTGCGGCTGTAGCCGGCGCCGCCGGGACTGCCGGTGGAGATCAGCGTGCCGGGTAGCAGCGTGGACGTCAGCGACAGGTAGGCGATGATCTCGGCCACCGTGCGCACCATGTCGCCGCTGGAGGCGTCCTGCAGGATGCGCCCGTCGACGTGGGTGGTCAGCCAGAGGTTCTGCGGGTCGGCGATCTCGTCTGCGGTGACCACCAACGGGCCGGTGGGGGTGAACCCGTCGAACGACTTGCACCTGGACCACTGCGCCTCGGAAAACTGCAGGTCGCGGGCGGTGATGTCGTTCACGACGGTGTACCCGAAGACGTAGTCGAGGGCGTCGCGAACCGACACGTTGCGGGCGGGCCGGCCGATGATCACGCCGAGTTCGGCCTCGTAGTCGACCTGGCCGGTGAGATCGCTCGGCCAAGAGATGATCGACTCGTGGCCGGTGAGCGAGTTCGGCCACAACGAGAACACCGTCGCGGCGGTCTCGCTGCGCAGCTTGAGCTCGGAGGAGTGGGCCGCGTAGTTGGCGCCGATCGCGATGATCTGCGGGGGGCGCAACACCGCAGACGAGTGCCGCAGATCGTCGATGGGGGTGAGGCTGGCACCGTGGGTCAGCGCGTTCGCGGTGAGCGCCCGCACCCTGTCGTATTCCGGGGCGCCCTTTTCGAGGAGGTCCTGGAGGTCGCGCGGGGCGTCATCGATCACCTCGTCGAGGAAGAGTGCCGCGTCGTCCACCACGATGGCTAGACGGGGGGTGGATTGGCCTTCAACTCTGAGATGCGCAAACTTCACTTCTTCAGCGTAACCGGCCAGAACCGTTCTTGCCGTGAACTGCCTGCCCGGCCGGTCGTGGGGCTCCCGCCGCCCGCCAGAGGTGCATGCCGGCGTAACTGCGCCATGGCGCCCAGACGCTGCCGTGGGCGGCGAGGTCTCTGGCCGTTGCGGGTAGGCCGAGCCGATCGGCGCCCTGGCGCAGGGCGAGGTCGCTGGTGAGCAGGATGTCGGGGCTGCCGAGAACCCGCATGGCCACGTACCCGGCAGTCCACGGTCCGATGCCGGGCAGGGCGGTCAGTCGGGCCTGCAGATCGTCGCGGGTTTCCCCGACGTCGAGCACGAGGTCGCCGGCAGCTAACGCCGCGGCGACGCGGATGATCGTGTCGATGCGGGCCGCAGGGCCGCGCAGCACCTCGCGGCCATGTTCGGCGATGCTGGCGGCTGTGGGGAAGAGCAGCTGTGGGGCGGCGGTGGCGGTGGCGCCGGGCACCGGCTCGCCGAGGGCCGCACTGAGCCGGCCGAGGGCGGTGCGGGCGGCGGCGACAGACACCTGCTGGCCCAGCAGGGCCCGGAACAGGGTCTCCTCGGGGTCGAGGCTGCCCGGCACCCGGATGCCGGGGGTACCGTGCACGGAGCCGGCCAGGGCCGGGTCGTCGGCCAGGGCACGATCGATGGCCTGAGCATCCGCGTCGAGGTCGCACAGGCGGCGCACCCGGCTCACGAGAGGAGCGAGGTCGGCGAGGCTGCTCAGCCGGGCGGTGCAGGCGATCGCGGGTGCCTCGAGGGTGCCCGCGACGGCCAGCTGCAGGGTGGCCCAGCCGTGCGGGAGCCGTAGGGTGCGTTCGTACCCGGCGGAGGTGGACCGTTCGACACCGTCGATGGCCCGCACACCCAGGAAGCCGAGCAGGCCCGTGCCGTCGAACGGTGCACGGGCGGGCAGCAGCAGGCTGATCCTCGTGCCGGTGCCGGTGCCGGTGCCGGTGCCGGTTTCGGTGTCCCGGTCGCGGCTGCCGGCCCGCACCCGGGCGCCGGCCCGCAGGGCCGACGGTGTGCGCTCGTACACCGCGGCGATGGTGTCGTTGAACTGCCGCACGCTGCCGAAACCGGCGGCGAATGCGATGTCGGTGACCGGCAGGTCGGTGCTCATGAGCAGCACGCGAGCGGTCTGCGCGCGGTGGGCGCGAGCCAGCGCCAGAGGGCCGGCGCCGACCTCGGCGACCAGCACCCTGGTGAGGTGTCGCGGGGTGTAGCCGAGCCGGTTTGCCAGCCCGGGCACGCCCTCTCGTTCAACGGTGCCGTCGCCGATCAGCCGCATCGCCCTGGCGGCCAGGTCGTCACGGATGTTCCACGCCGGCGACCCCGGCACGGCATCGGGCAGGCAGCGTTTGCACGCCCGCAGTCCCGCCTCATGAGCCGCGGCAGCCGTGAGGTAGAACGACACATTGCCGGGCTTGGGGGTCACGGCCGGGCAGCTCGGTCGGCAGTAGATGCCCGTGGAGTGCACGCCGGTGATGAACTGGCCGTCGAAGCGGGCGTCGCGGGAGGACATGGCCCGGTATCGTTCGGCGAAGACCGGGTCGTCGGGGGAGCTGGGCGCTGGTGTCACCCCCCAAGATTGACACGCGCACCGCACGACCGGTAGCGGGAATCAGACATCGCCGTTCGGGGTCATCGCTCGGGCGGAATCTGCCCGGTTCGAACCGGTCCGGTCCCCGTAAACTGGCGGGCATGACCCTCGACCCGACCGGCCGACCGCTCGCCGTGCCCCAGCAGGACACCCCCATCCAGACGCCGGTGTGGAGTTCGCCGGTGCGGCGCACAAACCTGAGCACTGTCGTGTGGGCGAGCATCGGCATCGTGGTCGCCGCGCTCGCGCTGTTGCTGGTCCTGGTATACCTCTCGACCTTCCTCGGTCCGGGCGCGGTGCTGGTCTGTCTGCTGCTGGCGCTGGTGCCGCTCACCCTGGTGGTGCTGGCGGTGCGTTGGATCGACCGATGGGAGCCGGAACCCCGGCCGGCGCTCTGGTTTGCCTTCCTCTGGGGCGCCGGCGTCTCTATCGTGACGGCGCTGGTGTTCGACCTCGGTGTGCAGATCGTCGTCGCGACCAGCGGCGTGGCCCGACCGGCGGGCGACTTCACGGCCGCCGTCATTCAGGCGCCGCTCGTGGAGGAGTCGGCGAAGGGATTCGGCATCCTGCTGCTGTTCTGGGTGATCCGCGGCCAGTTCAACGGTCCGATCGACGGAGTCGTCTACGCGGCCATGATCGCCGCCGGCTTCGCGTTCTCGGAGAACATCCAGTACTTCGGTGTGGCGATGCTCGACGGCGGGATCGCCGACCTCGGCGTGACCTTCCTGTTGCGCGGGGTGATCTCCCCGTTCGCGCACGTGCTGTTCACGGCCTGCACCGGCCTGGCCATCGGCTTCGCCGCCCGGCGTGCGAGCGGTTCAAGTTATCTCGGCGCCGTGTTCATCGGCCTGGCCGCTGCGGTTCTGCTGCACGCGGTGTGGAACGGGGCGTTCTTCCTACTCACCGACGACGCATCCCTGGTGGGCTATTACTTCCTCGTACAGGTGCCGATGTTCCTCGGCGCGATCCTGGTCGTGGTCATGCTGCGGCGCAAGGAGGAGGCGCTGACGGTGCAACGGCTCAGCGACTATGCCGCCGTGGGCTGGTTCACCCCGGCCGAGGTGGCGATGCTGGCCACTCCCCGCGGCCGACGCCAGGCACGGGCATGGGCACACGGCCAGCCGCAGGCGCGTCGCCTCGCGATGAACCGCTTCATCACGGATGCCACCCGGCTGGCATCGGTGCGGCAACGACTGGTCAGCGCCCAGCTGCGCCCCTCCCGTCGCAGCGGCGCAGCGGCACAGCCGGGAACCACCCCCGACCAGGTCGAGGAGGCCCGGCTGCTGGGCCTGCTGATGGACGACCGCGCCCAGGTCATCGGCTGACCGTGCCGCCCGGATTCACGGCCCCACGAGAAAACCCGCCGCCCGGTGGTGTGGCACTGCCGACAACTCTCCCGGTGCGGCGAGTTTCTATGCACTAAGACTGCACCTGGCCACGGCGTTCGCGCAAGGGGTAATTTCCAGGTGTGCGTCCGGAGCCGGAATCCGATTGGATGGTCTCATGACTGATTTGAACTCCAAGCCCGAACTCGACTTCCCGGAGGGCCCCGCGCCCGAACAGCTCGACATCGTCGACATCGTGGTAGGTGACGGGGCCGAGGCCACCGCCGGCGCCACCGTCGACGTGCACTACCTCGGCGTCGAATACGACACCGGCGAAGAATTCGACTCGTCCTGGAACCGCGGCCAGACGATCAACTTCCCGCTGGGCTCCCTCATCGCCGGCTGGCAGCAGGGTATCCCCGGAATGAAGGTGGGTGGCCGTCGCAAGCTCACCGTGCCGCCGCACCTGGCTTACGGCCCGGCCGGATCCGGTCACCGGCTGTCCGGTAAGACCCTGATCTTCGTGATCGACCTGAACGGCGTCAGCTAGACCGTTCGATCCGCACCCGCCTGATGGGTGAGTGGTGGCCCCGGAGAATGCTGACGGCGCTCCGGGGCACCCCGAAATATGTGGCACGCAGGCGCACCTGCGTGCCATTCTTCTGTGTCTGACGGCCTGGTGTGAGTGCGAAAAACGCCCTCGCGCTCAACGGTATCCCGCGCCGATAATGGGACATGATCTCAATCGACTGTGCCCGTGCCCTGCAGCAGGCCGGATTGTCCTGGCATCCGGTATCCGGTGACTCGTTCCGCATCGAACGACCGGGCTTCGACTCCGAGGTCTTCACTGTCAGCGAGATGACCATCGAGGCGCACGAGTTCGACACCGGCACCATCCTCGGTTTCAACGGCACGACGGAGTGGGCACTGGATTCGCTCGCGCTCGAGGATGCCCTGTGGCTGCCGAGGGAAGACCAGATGCGGGCGCTCCTGCGCGGCACGTTTCGCTCCCTGCACAGGCTCAGCGACGACCGGTACCGGGTGAGCGTGCACGTGCGCGGAGTCGACGAGGTGTTCGAGGCGGCCACCGCGGCGGATGCCTACGGCACTGCGGTGTTGATGCTCATCGGACTCTCTGGCGAGGGCCGGGTCGCTCCGGCGGCGGCCAGCGACTAACGGCTAGTACCGCTCCGGTTCCGGTTCCAGGGCGAACCGGCGCCCGCTCAGCTCGGTCGGGGTGATCTCAACCCAGATGTACTTGAGTGTGGGAACCAGCGGACGGAGCGGGAGCGCGTTGGCGGCTTCGATCTCGGCCTGGGTGTCGAGGACTCGGGCGAGACCCTTCACGACAACGCTCCACGCGTCGCCGCGCCCGATGGCGTCGGTCTCAAGAGCCACCTTGTTGTTCACGGTGAGGGCGAGAAGCTTGGTTCCCTCGGCCGTACGGAACAGAAGCCGTTTGTCGGCCATGACGAAGTTGAGTGGAAAGATCTCGATGTCATCCGCGACAGCCGCGGCGAGACGGCCGAAGCTTGAGGACAGCAACAACTCCCAGCACTCGTCCTCGCTGAGAATGCGAACGGGATCAAGGTCGTTGTTGTCCATACCTCATAGTCCCACTTTGCGGTCCACTCGGCGAGTATGCCGAGTGGACCGCGGCGTGTTGCCCTACAGCTGGGTGGAACGGCGACGCACCAGCATCACGGTGAGGAGGATTCCACCGATCAGCAGCGCTCCGGCCGCAATGAGGAACACCGGCAGGGCATCCGTACCGGTCTCAGCCAGTTCGGTACCGTAGCCGGCGCCGCTGCCGCCGCCGCCGGCGATGGGGATGAGAGGGTTCGCCGACGGGGTGGGAGTCTGGCCTGCCTCGACGGTAGGAGGCGTTGCCGAGGGGGTGGTGACCGGAGGCGTCGCCGAGGGGGTGGTGACCGGCGGTGTCGGGGTGGGGATGACGCTTCCGGCGGGCAGGATCCGGTGGGTGAGTGAAGCGGTGCAGGTCAGCAAGGAGCCGCCGCCGTTCACGGAATCGTTGCACTGACGGATGGTCACGGGCAGCGCCGCGCTGACTGTCGACGGATCGACCGTGCAGGTGACGCGAAGTGCGGCGCCGCCACCGTTGACGGAGCCGTTGCACTGGGTGATGGTGGCCGAGGTGGTGGTGGACACCGGAGCACAGTTGAGCGTGGGTTCGGGTCCTTCCGCACCGGAACCGCCGCACTGGTCAACAGTTGCGGGGGACGTCGTGGCATCGCCGACGATGACGTTCTCCACCGATACGTTGCAGGTGGCGATCGACCCGCCGCCGTTGGCGGAGTTGTTGCACTGATCGACGACGGTGGTGGCGGTGGGGAAGCTCACCGGGATGGTGGTGCAGAGCAGTTCGCCGACCGGGCCTTCACAGGTGCGCACGGTGATGTCCGAGCGGGACAGGCCGGTGTCGAGGTCGAGGTAGTTCGTGATGGTGACGTCGCAGGCGATTTCGTTACCGCCGCCGTCCTGGATGTAGTTGCACTGGTTGACCGTGCCGGGCACCGGGGCCGCTGAGGCGGGCGCCTGCGTGGTGCCGAGGATCGCGGCGGCGGCAACCACCAGGCCGAAGGTGACGGCGAGGCCGCGCCGCAGCAGGGCACCGGGTCGCCCGGCGGCTGGCCGGCCGGCTCTGCGGCGTGAAGCGGCGGCGCCCGCGACGCCAGGAAGTGATGATGCAGACGAATATGCCGTTGCCATGATGGCCCCCCTCGATGGGGCCCCGTGACCCCCTTTCGAGTCACGTTATCAGTATCGCCGGGCGTGCGTTATTACAGGGTGCTAACGACACGATGTTCGGTGCTCTGCGTCAGCGTTCGCTCGCCGCGCGCACCCTGTCGATCAGGTCTTTCCAGGCGCCGTGCACCTGTGGTTCGGCGAGCACCACCTCGTGCGGGGCACACCGGATGCGGTACACATAACGGTCCGGCATCGGTGCGCTGTCTACGGCCTCGTCCCAGGGCAGTTCCTCAAGGAAACGCATCCACCCGGCAGCATCCGGTTGCTCGTCAACCTGCACGTCCCAGGTGACCCGGAGCCCAGCGATGCCTCCGCTGCGTGAGACGACGACCTTCATGGCCCCATGGTACGTCCGGCCGGGGCCACGATCGGGGATGTCGGCATGATCGAAGGCGGCTTGCCAGCGAACGCTGAACCGACGCCGCCGCGTCAGGAGGCCGCTCGCAGCGGATCGAAGACCACACCCACTCCGGTCCACCCCGCCAGAACCGCGTCGTGCTCGGCGGAGCCCGCGCCATAGCGGGTGATCGCGGCCGTCGCCGTCGCCGTCGCGAATGCGGTGAAGTCGGCGTTCACGGCGAGGGTGGGGCCGGTGAGCGTGTCGTACCAGATCTGCCCCGGCGCCTCCCACGCGTTGCCGCCGAGGGCCTCGGCGACCAGATAAAATGCCCGGTTCGGGATGCCCGAATTGAGGTGCACTCCGCCATAGTCGTCTTCGGTGTCGATGTAGCCGTCCATCGAGGCCGGCTGCGGATCGGTGCCGAGAACATCGTCGTCATAGGCGGTGCCCGGAGCCTTCATCGAACGCAGCGCCTGGCCCTGCACCTGCTCGGTGAAGAGCCCTGCGCCGATCAACCAGCTCGCCGACCGGGTGTCCTGGCCGGCTGCGAACTGCTCCACGAGGGCGCCGAAGACATCCGACACCGATTCGTTGAGCGCACCGGACTGGCCCTGGTAGGCGAGGTTGGCGCTGTACTGGGTGACACCGTGGGTGAGCTCGTGCGCGATCACGCTCAACGAGATCGTGAACCTGTTGAAGACCTCGCCGTCGCCATCGCCGAACACCATCCGTTCGCCGTCCCAGAAGGCGTTGTCATAGTCCCGTCCGTAGTGCACCGTGGCGTCCAGCGGAAGGCCGCGCCCGTCGATGGAGTCGCGCTGGTACTGGCTCCAGTAGAGGCCATGAGTGTCGCCGAGGCCGGTGTATGCCTCGTTGACCGCCACGTCGGCGACCGGGGGTTGACCTTCGGTGCGCACGGTGCGGCCGGGCAGCCGCTGCAGCTGACCGGCGTCGCTGATGGTGCGGGTGCTGACGCCCGGCACGGCCTCGACGGGTAGCGCGGGCAGCGCGCTGGTGCGGCGCTCGAAGCGCAGGCTGCGGATGGGGTCGTCGACGCGCAACGATCGCCGGGCGGCCTCGGCCGCGGCCTCGAAGCGCGGGTCCTCGACCGCGGCCAGGTGCTCGAGGAGGTAGGGCGGCACGACGCCGCACCGAAACGGCGGGGCGGATCTGCCATGGCCGTGCGTGCGGCCGGGGAACGGGACGGGGCTCTGAGTCTGGTCTGTGCCTGTCATGCGGTGAGTCTGGCAGCACCGTCCGACATCCGCACCCCTCTCATGCGACGACAGGGAGACCGGATCTCATATTGCCGACCAGCCGCCGTCCGACGCCAGGACGATGCCGGTCACATTGGCCGAGTCCGGACTGGCGAGCCAGGTGATGGTGGCGGCGAGTTGCTCCGAGGTGGCCACCGGAGGCAACACGTGCTGGAACACCGGGCCGAGCACCGACCCGGCCAGGGGAGACCGCATCGGAGCCTCGATGTTCGTCTGAACCCCGCCGGGCGCGACCGCGTTGCAGCGGATGCCCTGGGCCGAGTACATCACGGAGGTGTTGCGGGTCAGACCGATCACGGCGTGTTTGGACGACGTGTAGGCGACCCCGGCCGCGCCGCCGCGAAGGCCGGCCTCGGACGTGACGTTGACGATCGACCCGCCGCCGCCGGCCACCATGATCGGCAGTGCCCCGCGGATCAGGCGCATCATGCCGGTCACGTTGATGCCGAAAACCCGCTCCCAGGTGGCGTCGTCGACCTCGGCGATCGGGAGGAAGCCGTCCATGACACCGGCGACGTTGGCGACGACGTCGATGCGGCCGTTCGCCGCGGCGACCAGCCGTGTGGTGGTGTCCTGGTGGCTGATGTCGCCGTCGACGGTCACGATGTCGAGGTCGCCGAACTGGTCGAGGAGCTCCTGCAGACGGGCGGGAACCACGTCGCCGGCAATCACCCTGGCGCCCTCCCTGGCCAGTCGCACGGCTGTCGCTTTTCCGATCCCGGAGCCGGCTCCGGTGACGATGGCGGTCTGGCCGGCGAACCGGCCCGGGGTCACAATCGGGTCCATCGGGGTGCTCCTTTGCAGATCTTCCTCGAGTGCGGCGCGGCGCCGACGCACCAGTCATAGCACCCTCTGGTCGCCCCGGCGCGGGGTAGGCGGATGCGGGGACTCCGGCCGCCCGGCTGCCCGGTGGGTTTGTAGACTGCCGGTATGCGCCACGGAATCGTCATCCTGCCCCAGTTCGACTGGCCCGAGGCCCGCCGGAAATGGCAGGGCGCCGAGCAGTACGGTTTCGATCACGCCTGGACCTACGACCACCTGTCCTGGCGCAGCCTCGCCGATCAGCCGTGGCAGGCCACCATCCCCACCCTGGCGGCCGCGGCGGCGGTCACCGACCGGATCCGGTTGGGCACCTTCGTCGCCTCACCGAACTTTCGGCATCCGGTGCCGTTCGCCAAGGAGGTCGCCACGGTCGACGACATCTCCGGCGGGCGGATGCTGCTCGGGCTGGGATCGGGCGGAACGGGCTTCGACGCCTTCGTGCTCGGGCAACCGACATACACCCCGCGTCAGCGGCACGAGAGGTTCGCCGAGTTCGTCACCGACCTCGACCTGCTGCTGCGCCACGAGAAGCCGGGAGCGGGCGGTTTCGACTTCGCGGGCGACTGGTTCACCGCGGTGGACGCCCGTATGGTGGGCCGGCCGGCGCAGCAGCCCCGGGTTCCGTTCGTGATCGCCGCCAACGGGCCGAAGGGCCTCAAGCTCGTCGCCGAACACGGTGCGGGCTGGGTGACCACGGGCGCCGACGGTGCCGTGGGCGAGGAATGGTGGAGCGCGGTGGCGGCGCTGGTCCACCGGCTGGAAGATACCCTCGCCGCGGCGGACCGGGCGCCGGGCTCTCTGGACCGCTACCTCTCGCTCGACAGCGGCGGGGCGTACTCGCTGGAGAGTGTCGGTGCCTTCGATGACGCCGTCGGCCGGGCCGGCGAGCTCGGCTTCACCGACGTGATCAGTCACTGGCCCCGGCCCGACGGCATCTACGCCGGCTCGGAGTCGGTCCTCGACGAGGTCGCCGCCCGCCTCACCTAGCTGCAGCTGACACACCCCACTCGCCACCCCCGCGCAGCGGGGAGTGCCCGCCGAGTTGCCGCACTACGCCGCTTCGGGGCGGGCGAAGGGGCACTTTGGCGCACATCGGCGCAGCACGTTTCGTCGAATCGCCGAAAGGTGCCCTGGCAGAAGGGCCTCAACTGGCAACTCGAGTGGCCTCCTGCTGAGCGAGCGCGAAGCGTCCGCTACACGTCGATGCGGTAGCCGCGTTTGATCACCGTGGCGACCAGCGCCGGCGCCGGCAGGGACTGGCGCAGCCGGCTGATGGCCACATCGACGGCGTGGTCGTCCTGGATTTCGGGCAGCGCGGCCGTCAGATCGGCGCGGGAGAGTACCGACCCCCGTGCGGCGAGCAGGGCGCGCAGAAGGGTGAGCGACGTCGGCGGCAGCAGGGCGGATGCGCCGGCGACAGACACCCGCCGTCCGCGCAGTTCCACCGGACCGTGCCGGCTGTCCAGGCGCAGAACCCGTTCGTCGGCGAGGTAATCGCAGACCAGCTTGATCAGCGCTCCCATGCGGAACCGTTCCGGCACGATCGGGGTGATGCCGGCCGCGAGCAGGGGTGCGGCGGTGACATGCCCGACCGCGGCGGCCACGACAGGTCCGCGCAGGGCCTCCTGCAGAGCTTCGAGCCGGCCGACGCCATCCGCCGCGCCGAAGAGCGCCTCGACAGCGGGTGCGCTGGTGAACGTGACGGCGTCAAGCGAGCCGGTGCAGACCGCGTCGATGAGTTTGAGCACCCGGCTGGAGTCGTCGGGCAGCAACCACCGGTATGGCGCGACGGTGAGCACCGTGGCACCGGCGTCGAGCAGCCGCTGGATCTGGGACTCGTCGGTGAACCCGTGCAGCTGCACGGCCACCGTCAACCCGGCCGCGCCCTCGCCGAGCACCTTGTCCACGAGCGAGCTGGTGGTTTCCTCGTCGCTCATGCCGGAGTCGTCAAGGTTGGCGGCGCGGATGGCGCCGCGAGCCTTGGGGCCGCGCACGAGGATGCGGCTGTTCTCGAGGGTCTCGGTGAGGTCGTGGCCGAGCCCGGCCGCATCCGCTGCTTCGAGCCAGCGACGGATGCCGTACGACGTGGTCGCCAGCAGGATGTCCGGCCGGCCGGCGATGATCGCCGCGGTGTCGGCGGTGATCTGCGAGTCGTCGGCCGCGGCAGCGATGCGGATCGCCGGGGCATGCAGAACATCGGCGCCGCGTCGTTCGAACGCGGCGATGAGGTCCTCACTCCGGCGGTCGGACGTGACTCCGATGCGGAAGCCCTCGAGCTGGTCCGGTCGGAAGCCGGGCAGCCCCGCTTCTGTTCCGATGTCGTTAACTGTGTCTCCGATGGTTCTGGTGGTTGACGTGTCAGGCAGGGTTACCTCTGGCCTGAGAGTGTAGCGGCGTTTGCGAGCACTTCAACGGCCGCGGCGTCGTCGCACTGGGCCAGCCGCACGACCTCGCCGATCACGAGCACGGCGGGGGAGCGGGCGCCGACCTCGCCGGCGACCCTCACCACGGTTTCGATGTCGGCAACGGTGGTGCGCTGGTGCGCGGAGAAGCCGCGCTCGATGATGGCGATGGGCATGTCGGCGCGCATGCCGTGCCGGGCCAGGCCGCTGGCCAGGTGCGGCAGGGTACCCACGCCCATCAGCACCACGATGGTGCCGCCCAGGCCCACCAGGTGGGCCAGCTCCTCCTCGCTGAGCGGCAGGTGACCGCTGAGCACCGTGAACAGGCGGGAGACGTCGCGGTGGGTGACCGGGATGCCCGCCAGCGCCGGCACGGAGATGGCGCTGGTGACCCCGGAGATCACGGTGACCGGAACTCCGGCGGCCCGGCAGGCGGCCATTTCTTCACCGCCACGGCCGAACACGAAAGGGTCGCCGCCCTTGAGGCGCACGACGGTGAGGCCGGCGCGGGCGCTGGTCACGAGCAACTGCTCGATCTCGGCCTGCGGTACGGCGTGGTGGCCCGGATGTTTGCCCACGTTCACCAGTTCGGCTCCGGGCGCCCACTCGTCGAGCCTGTCGTGCGGACCGAGCCTGTCGTAGTAGACGATGTCGGCGCCGCGGAGCGCGGTGAGCGCGGCGACGGTGAGCAGGTCGTCGTCGCCGGGACCGCCGCCGACGAGGGTGACGTGCCCGGGCCTGGACACCGGGGCGGCCGACTCCCGGGTGAGCCAGACCGATTTCTCGGCGCAGGCGGCGACGAGCAGCGGCTCGTCGTGCGCGGGCAGGTCGACGGCCACGACGAGGTCAACGGCGGAGACCAGGTCGCGCCAGCCGCGCGGCGAATGCGGCCAGGCCACGGCGCGCACGAGAGGGTTGGGCACCTCGTAGGTGTCTGCCGCGAGGTAGAGCACGGCGCCCGCAGCACGGTACCGGGCGATGACCCGGCGGGCGGGGCGGCTCCCGCCGATGATGAGCACGCGGCGACCGGTCACGTTCAGACCGATGTCGAGGGTTGGATTCGGCATGGCACTATTCTCCGTCTACTGGAGCGGTGTGAGCGGTTGTGTGTCGCCCGGAGTCGTTCCGCCCGGTTGAAGGCAGGTCGGTGTCGTTCCGGTCGGCCGGCCGCAGGGGGATCCGGGCGCCGGAGAGCAGCACCGGCCCGGTGGCTGGGGCGGTGTCGTCGGGCTCGTTGACGCTGACACCGAAGAAGTCAGCGCCGGTCTGCACCGTGCCGGTCTGCACAGTGCTGGTCTGACCCGCATCCGTCGGTGCCGCCTCCGCCAGCGCCGCGCGCTCGCCGGGCCAGGCCGGGCGCGGCTGGCCGCGCTCGAGCACCTGCACGATCGCCGGGTCCGGCGTGGTGGGCGCGTTCACGAACGAGCGGAACCGGCGGAGCCTCTCCGGATCCTTCAGGGTCGCCGCCCATTCGTCCTCGTAGCTGCCCACGTGCGCGGCCATGGCCAGTTCCAGTTCGGCGGCCAGGCCCAGGCTGTCGTTCACGACAACATCGCGCACATGCTCGAGCCCACCGGGCAACTCTTCCTGCCACCGCGCGGTGCGCTGCAGCCTGTCGCCGGTGCGGATGTAGTACATCAGGTACCTGTCGATGTAGGCGATCAGGGTGTCGTCGTCGAGGTCCTGGGCGAGCAGTTGTGCGTGCGCCGGCTGGAAGCCGCCGTTGCCGCCCACGTACAGGTTCCAACCCACATCCGTGGCGATGATGCCGATGTCCTTACCGCGGGCCTCGGCGCACTCACGGGCGCAGCCGGAGACGCCGAGCTTGAATTTGTGCGGCGACCGCAGCCCCCGGTAGCGCAGCTCCAACTGGATGGCCATCGATACCGAGTCCTGCACGCCGAACCGGCACCAGGTGCTGCCCACGCAGCTCTTCACGGTGCGCAACGACTTGCCGTAGGCCTGACCGGATTCGAAACCGGCGTCCACCAGGATCGTCCAGATCTCGGGCAGCTGCTCGAGACGGGCACCGAACAGGTCGATCCGCTGCCCGCCGGTGATCTTCGTATAGAGGTTGTACTGCTCGGCGACCTCGGCGATCACCTTGAGCTTGGCCGGGGTGATCTCCCCGCCCGGGATGCGCGGCACCACCGAGTATGTACCGTCCTTCTGCATGTTGGCCAGGGCGCGGTCATTGGTGTCCTGCAGGCCGCCACGGCCGGCATCCAGCACATAGCCGTTGGTCTGGGTGGCCAGGATCGACGCGATGGTGGGCTTGCAGATGTCGCAGCCGAGGCCGGTACCGAAGCGCTCCATGATGTCGTCGAACGAGGTGAGCTGCAGGATGCGCACACTCTCGAACAGTTCGCTGCGGCTGAACGCGATGTGCTCGCAGAGGGCCTTGGACACCTCGACGCCGGCCTTGCGCAGCTCGGTCTCGAGGATCTTCTTGACCAGGGGGACGCAGGAGCCGCACTGGGTGCCGGCACGGGTGCAGGCCTTGAGCGGGCCTAGTTCGGTGCAGGCCTCGCCGTGGTCGCCGCGGACGGCTTCGCGCACCGCGCCGACCGACACGTTGTTGCAGGAGCAGAGCTGCACATCGTCGGGCAGGTCGCTGTTCGCGGGCGGTTCGGCGCCGGCGGCGGAGAGGTAGGCGCCGGGCTCCGCGGGCAGTTCGCGGCCCAACAGGGGCCGGAGCGAGGTGTACGGCGAGGCGTCGCCGACGAAGATGCCGCCGAGCAGGGTCTTGGCGTCTCCGGTGACCACGATCTTTTGGTACAGGCCGCGGGCCGGGTCGGCGTAGACCACCTCGAGACAGTGTTCGGTGCGGCCGAGGGCGTCACCGAAGCTGGCGACCTCCACCCCGGAGAGCTTGAGCTTGGTGGCATCGTCGATGCCGGGGAAGACGGCTTCGCCGCCGTGCAGCCGATCGGCGGTGACCTCGGCCATGGCGTTGGCCGGGGCGACCAGTCCCACGCAGACGCCGTCGATGCTGGCGACCTCGCCGATGGCCCAGATCCCGGCTACCGAGGTGCGGCAGTCGTCGCCGATGACGATGCCGCCGCGCGGGCCGAGCTCCAGACCCGCGGCCCTGGCGAGTTCGTCGCGCGGGGTGATGCCGATGGAGAAGACCACGAGGTCGGCGTGCAGCTGGCTGCCGTTGGTGAGCGAGACACCGAGGACCCGGCCGGTGGGGGAGCGCAGGATCTCGGTGGGCCGGGTGCCGAGCGCCAGGGCGATGCCCTGCGCGCCGATCAGTCGGCCGAGCGCCTGTCCGGCGCCCTCGTCGAGTTGCGCCGACATCAGCCAGTCACCCGAGTGCACCAGGGTGGATGCGGCGCCGAGCCTGGCGAGACCGCCGGCGGCTTCCAGGCCGAGCAGTCCGCCGCCGACGACGACGACATTGGCCGGGCGCCCCAGGCGCTCGCGCAGCCGGCCGATCTCGCCGACGAGGAAATCGACGTCTTCGATGGTGCGGTACACATGACCGGCCTCGGCGCCGGGGATGGGCGGCACGGTGGCGGCGGAGCCGGTGGCGAAGACGAGGTCGTCGTACCGCACCCGTTCACCGTCGGCGAGGGTGATCGCCTGTGCCGCGGTGTCGAGGCCGACGACGCTGCTGCCGCCGCGGTAACTGATCAAGGCGGCGTCCCACAGGGCGGTGTCGCCGAGGGTGAGGTCTTCGGAGTCGACCAGGCGGCGGGACAGCGCCACCCTGTCGTAGGGCAGGTGCGGTTCCTCGCCGAATACAGTCACGGTGTGCTCGACGGTCCCGGTGTTGCCGGATGCGGTGGCGCGGGCGGCCATCGCCTCGGTGAACCGGTGCGCGGCGGGGCCGCCGCCGATCACCACGACGCGTCGGGGCGTGCCGGGGACGTCTGCGGCGGCGTCGGCCGCTGCGGGGGTGACGTGGTCCATGGAGTGCCTTTCCGAGTGGTGAGCTGTTCCGTCAGCCTAAATTTCGGCGATTTCCCGACCGTGTCGCCCGGGTAACGGAGTGTGACGGGGTCCTCACGTCGTTTCGGGCAGCGTGAGAGGTCTTCGTTACGCGATCGTCACGGCCCCGCACGATGACCGACACGAGGTCTGCCTACCGTGGATGCCAGGCCGCACCGACGTCGCCGTGACCCAGACCGTGTCATTCGCCCGCAGAACCACTGGAGGACCCCGTGCACACAACGCCCACCCACCCGCACGACTCTGCTGGCCACGACTCTGCTGGCTCCGCGGACTGGACCAGCGTCTGCGACCTCGACCGACTCGAACCGCTGTGGGCCGAGGCAGCGCTGATCGACGGCGTGCAGGTGGCCCTGGTGCTGCTGCCCGACGGCCACCTGTTCGCAGTATCCAACCAGGACCCCGCCACGGGCTCCTGCGTGATGAGCCGCGGCATCGTCGGGTCGCGCGGGGACCGGCCCACCCTGGCCTCCCCACTGCACAAGCAGGTTTATGACCTCGAAACCGGGGAGTGCTTCACCTCTGCCGACTACGCCCTGCCCACCTTCCCGGTGCGCGTCGATCACGGCACCGTGCAGATCCAGGTGCCGGGCAGCGCGCACGGCCGGGCCGGCGAGCGGGCCGAGACCGAGCTGTCCGACACCGTGGAATTCGCCGCAGCATGACGACCGCCCCGGTGTTGCTCGCGACCTCGCACGGCACCAGCGACCCGGCCGGTCAGCGGGCCGTCCTGGCCCTGGTCGACGCCGTGGCCGCCGCGGCGCCGCACCTCACCGTGCGGGGCGGTTACGTCGATGTGCAGAGCCCGGATGTGCCCAGCTGCCTCCGCGCCATCGCCGCCGAGTCCTGCCCCAGCGACACCGGCCCTACCGACTCAGGCCCCGCCGATGGAGCCGACCGCCCCGTCGTGATCGTTCCCCTGCTGCTCTCGGCCGGCTACCACGTGCGCGTCGACCTGGCCGAGGCCGCCGACGACGCCGGGCAACCCGTCCGGGTCACCGGGGCACTCGGCCCCGACTGGCGGCTGGCCCGCATCTTGGCCGACCGCTTGCACGAGGTCGGCCTCAGGCCCGACGACACCGTGGTGCTGGCCGCGGCCGGATCCACCGATGCCGACGCGGTCGCCGACTGCCACGCCATGGGCGACCGCCTCGCCGCCGTGCTCGGCCGCCCGGTGACCGTCGGGTTCATCTCTGCCGCCCAGCCCCGCCTCGCCGCAGCCGTGCTCGCCGCCCGCGCCGCAGCACCGGTGCGGGTCGCGGTGGCCACCTACCTGCTGGCCCCCGGCTACTTCGCCGGCTTGGCCGAACGGTGCGGCGCGGATGTGGTGAGCCGCCCGCTGCTGGTGGACGGCGAGGCACCGCCGCGCGAGCTGGTGGACGTGGTCATCGACCTCTACTCCTCCAGCGCTCGACTCGAGCTGGCCCTGGCCGGTCTGCCCTGGTCGTTCAGCCGCGGCCGCACCGACTGACGCGAGCCGGTACCGGTACGCCGGTGTCAGTACGCCGGTGTCAGTACGCCTCTGTCAGTAGGGTCGAGGCATGAACCTCGATGCCTATCCGACCAGAGTGATGCTGATGGCCGAGTACTGCGCCGGGCTCCCGTTGTGGGACCGCTCCCCGTCGCCCGACGCGTGGGGCGGTCCATTGCCTCGCGGTGTCCTCGGCCTGTCCGACGACCTGGAGAACCGTCTGGTCGGCTGGAACTCGCGATACGAGCTGCTGATGGGGCAGAACCAACAGGAGTGGCCGTCGCCGGCCGAGCACCTCGCTTTTGTCGTCGACGGACACCTCCTTGCCGCGGAGCTCCAACAAGAGTTCGGATCAGCCGTCGTCGTTCTCTACCTGGACGCGGACGCGGAGCGCTCCCGTGCTCCCCAGACCTCCCGTGCTTCCCAGACCGCCACCCCGCCTGCCGCGGCCTGGCACGCCGTCGGCGGGGACGGTCAGACGTTCAGCCCGGCGCCCCCGCGATCGTCAATCGTGGAGCAGATGTGGGCGATGCCCGACGCCGAGTTCAGAGCTATGACCCGCACCGTCGATGTTGCGGCGTGGGTGTGGACGCCCGGCCGTACACCGACGCGGATTCTCCTCGAGCCGCGGGACGGCGGCCTCCCGCTGCGGAACCGGTCGCCTCTCCTCGACCTGGTCGACGACAGGCTTGAACCGGCGGTGCTGGGCCTGTCCGGGCCGCTCGTCGGCCGACTGGCCGACTGGAACGAACGCTGGATCGCGGTGACGGAGCCGACTCTGGGTTACCTGATCGACGGGCACGACCTTGCCGCTGCGGTGCAAACCGAGGTGGGACCCGACATTCAGGTCTTGTTCCCGGAGGCCGATCGGGCCACGTCACAGCCCAGCAACGAGATGCGCCAGATGCTGCACCGAGTGCAGGCCCTCCGCGCCGCGGACGGCTCCGAGTAGGCCCGCGTTCCGGCGAGCGCCGGAGGAGGATGTGAGGCCGGACCGACCGGGATACCCGGTCCCGCCTGGCTTTGTGTCGGTCATGTGACGGAGGCCTATCAGCGGCCCGTTGCGGGTGTGAGTACACGGTGATCGAACGGTAACTGCGGCATCCGCTGCCGGAAACACGGCCTGCGTAACGTCGGCGACACGTACTCACAGTGCACCATTTCTCGCGAGGAGAACCTGATGACCCCGACGACCGGCACCGCGACAGCCCCGCCCGCCACGTTCACCGCCCCCGCCGCATCCGCCGAACTGGTGCACCGCCCGGGCCGGTGGATCGACAACTGGAACGCCGAGAACCCCCAGCAGTGGGCCAATGGGGGCAAGGCCATCGCCTCCCGCAACCTCAAATGGTCGATCTTCGCCGAATTCCTCGGCTTCGTCATCTGGCAGCTCTGGAGCATCGTGGTGGTGCAGCTGCCGAACGCGGGCTTCACCTTCGACACCGGCCAGATCTTCTGGCTCATCTCCATCCCCACGCTCGTGGGGGCCACCATGCGGTTTCCGTACACCTTCCTGGTGCCCAAGTTCGGCGGCCGCAACTGGACCATCATCTCCGCGGGCCTGCTCCTCATCCCGTCGATCGCCCTGGGCTTCGCTGTGGGCAACCCGGACACCCCGTTCCCGGTCATGCTTCTCATCGCAGCGCTCGCCGGGCTCGGCGGCGGCAACTTCGCCAGCTCGATGTCGAACATCACCTACTTCTACCCGCAGAGCCAGAAGGGTTACGCACTCGGCCTCAACGCCGCCGGCGGCAACCTCGGTGCCGCTGTGGCTCAGTTGATCGTTCCGATCGTGATCACCCTCGGCGCCCTCGGCACGCTCAACCTGCCGCTGGCGGGGTTCTTCTGGGTGCCGTTCATCCTGCTCGCCATGTTCGGCGCCTGGAAGTACATGGACAACCTCTCCAACGCCAAGGCCGACTTCGCCGGCTCGATCGCCGCGGTGAAGGAACCGCACCTGTGGATCATGGCGTTCCTCTACATCGGCACCTTCGGCTCGTTCATCGGCTTCGCGAGCGTCTTCCCCAAGCTGATCGCCGACCAGTTCCCCGACTACTCCTCCTTCCAGGTCGTCTCCGCGTCACTCTCGCTGGCCTTTCTCGGCGCGCTCACCGGCTCCCTGGCCCGACCGTTCGGCGGCCGCCTCGCGGACCGGTTCGGCGGCGCCCTGGTCACCGTCTTCGCCTTCGGCGTGATGGCCGCCGGGGCGGTGCTGGTGAACCTGGTACTGCCACTCGGTAACTTCTGGCTCTTCCTGGTCAACTTCCTGCTGATCTTCGTGGCCACCGGGGTCGGCAACGGCTCCACCTACCGCATGATCCCCAGCGTCTTCGCCGCCAGGAGCGGGGTCGCGGATGCGCACAAGGACTCCGGCGATGTCGGCACGCAGCGGAAGACCGCGGCCGCGCTCGGCCTGATCTCCGCGATCGGGGCCTACGGCGGGTTCGTCATCCCGCAGGTGCTCGGATTCTCGAAGACCTCCACGGGTGACTACTCCAGCGCGATCTACGCCTTCGCCGGCGCCTATCTGGTGATGATGGCCGTCACCGCGTTCGTCTACCTCCGCCGCAACTCCTCCGTGGCCGGACACCGCATCTAGCTCCCGCAGCATCCGCGAAAGCGGTCGTTCGGTTGCTTCAGCACGACCGAAGCAACCGAACGGCCGCTCTCGCGAACCCGTACCAACACGAAAGGCACCTCCGTGACCCCCGTCGACACGCACTGCCCGTACTGCGCACTGCAGTGCGCGATGACGCTCACACCCTCGCCCGCCAGCACCCCCGCCCGGCCCGCGGATGCGATCGGACTGCCGGTTACCATCGCCGGCCGGGCCTTCCCCACCAACCGCGGTGGCCTCTGCAAAAAGGGCTGGACCGCGGCCGACCTGCTCGGCTCGGCCGACCGCATCCGGCAGCCCATGCTCCGTGCGTCCGACGGCAGCTTCGCCCCGGTCTCCTGGACCGAGGCGCTCGACCTTGTTGCCGAGAAGCTCCGCACGAGCCGGGCCGAGCACGGCGCCGACTCCGTGGGCGTCTTCGGAGGCGGGGGCCTGACCAACGAGAAGGCCTACCAGCTGGGCAAGTTCACCCGGCTGGCGCTCGGTTCCTCCCGAATCGATTACAACGGCCGGTTCTGCATGTCCAGCGCCGCGGCGGCCGGCAACCGCGCCTTCGGCCTCGACCGGGGCCTGCCGTTCCGGGTGGAGGACCTCGACGCGGCCGACACCATCCTGATGCTCGGCTCCAATGTGGCGCAGACCATGCCGCCGTTCATCGGCCACCTCGATGGTGCCCGGCAGGCCGGCGGTCTCATCGTCGTGGACCCGCGCCGCACCGCCACCGCCCGGCTCACCGACGACGGCGCCGGCATGCACGTGCAGCCGGCCCCAGGCACCGACCTGGTGCTGCTGCTCGGGCTCACCCACCTGCTCCTCGCCGAACGTCTCGCCGACACCGACTACCTCGCCCGGCGCACCACCGGCCTCGACCAGTTGCGCTTCAGTGTCGCCGGCTGGTACCCGCAGCGGGTGCAGGAACACACCGGTGTTCCGGTCTGGCAGCTGCAGGGCCTCGCCCGTCGGCTCGCCGCCGGAAAGGGCACCTACATCCTCACCGGCCGGGGCGTCGAGCAGCACGTCGACGGTACCGACACCGCCACCGCCGCGATCAACCTCGCGCTGGTGCTCGGCCTCGTCGGCACGACGCACTCCGGCTACGGAACCCTCACCGGCCAGGGCAACGGGCAGGGCGGCCGGGAGCACGGCCAGAAGTGCGACCAGCTGCCCGGCTACCGCAAGATCACCGACCCCGCCGCCCGCGCCCACGTCGCCGGGGTCTGGGGTGTGACGCCCGAGCAGATCCCGGGTGCGGGCATCCCCGCCGTCGAACTGTTGAACGCGCTCGGCCAACCCGGCGGCATCCGCACCCTGCTCGTGCACGGTGCCAACGTCGTGGTCTCCGCGCCCGACGCCGACAGGGTGCGCCAGGGCCTGGCGGCTCTCGACTTCCTGGTGGTCAGCGACTTCTTCTTCTCCGAGACCGCCGCCCTGGCCGACGTAGTGCTGCCGGTCACCCAGTGGGCCGAGGAGGAGGGCACCATGACCTCGCTCGAGGGCCGGATTCTCCGCCGCCAACGTGCGATCGACCCGCCGGCCGGGGTGCGCAGCGAACTGTGGATCTTCCAGGAGCTCGCCCGGCGCCTGGACGCCCCCGGCGTGTACAGCGCCGAACCCGGCGAGGTCTTCGACGAACTCTGCCGGGCCACCGAGGGCGGCATCGCCGACTACTCAGGCCTCGGCTACGCCCTGCTCGACACGGGGGAGCCCGCGTACTGGCCCTACCCGGCCGGCTCCGGCGGCACCCCGCGGCTCTTCCTCGAGCGGTTCGTTCACGACGACGGCCGCGCGCGCATCGTCGCCGTGACCCCGCGCGCCGTGGCGGCGCCGGCCCAGACGCGGGGTGCGCTCACCCTGATCACCGGCCGGCTGCTCGAGCACTACCAATCCGGTGCGCAGACCCGCCGGGTGGCCGAGCTGTCGGAGGCCCAGCCCGAGGCCCGGATGCAGGTGCACCCGGCCACCGCCGCGAGCCTGGGTCTGATCGACGGCGGTTGGGTCGAGCTGGCCAACGAGCGTGGCATCGTGCGGTGCCGCGCGCAGCTGAGCGCCGACATCCGGCCTGACACTGTGTTCCTGCCCTTCCACTTTCCCGCCGACCAGCGCGCCAACCTGCTCACCGCCGGCGCCACCGACCCGGTCTCCGGCATGCCCGAGTTCAAACGCACCGCCGTGCGGGTACGGGCAATCGATGCGCCCGGCCTGTCGGCTCCCGACCACGAGAGGGCGATGGCGGATGCCTGACCACACTTCTGCCGAGCTGCCCGGTTCCCCCGGCCCGGCCGCCCCCGAACGCATCGTCGTCGTGGGCTACGGCCCGGTCGGCGCCCGGTTCGTCGACGAGCTCCTGCCGCTCGTCGAGGCCGGTCTGGCCGAGCTCACCGTCGTCGGAGCCGAAGAGGTGCACGCCTACAACCGGGTGCTCCTGGCCGATTACGCCGTGGGTCGCACCGACCGGGACACCCTCGACCTCACCGACGGCAGCCGGGCCCTGGCTGCCGGCGCGCGCATCCTCACCGGCACCACGGTGACCGAAGTGAAGCGCACCATCCGTACGGTCACGCTCGGCGACGGCAGCTCAGTGCCGTACGACAGGCTGGTGCTGGCCACCGGGGCGCGCGCGAATGTGCCCACCCTGGACGGCGTCAAGCGGGTGCGGCGCGGCCTGATAAAGCCCGGTGCGGATGCCGGCGGCCTCGGCGCCGCTGCACTGGATTGGGCCGGCGCGCCGCTGCCCTGCGGTGTCAGCGCGCTCCGCGACCTCGCCGACGCCGCCACCGTGCTGGCGGCCGTGCAGGCCGGTCAGCGCATCGTGGTGCTCGGTGCCGGAGTGCTCGGCATGGAGATCGCGCTCGCGGCCGCGGCCGCCGGCGCCGAGGTCTGCGTGGTCTTTCACGGCGAGATTCCGATGAACCGCAACCTCGACCGCGGCGGCGGCTCGGTGCTCACCCGGAGCGCCCGCCGGGCGGGCGTCACCATGGTCAACCACGCCCGCGCCGAGAGCGTGTTGTTTCACCACGACGACGACGGCGTGGAACGCTTCGAAGCCCTCATCTGCGCCGACGGCAAGCAGATCAGCGGCGACCTGCTGCTGCTTTCCTGCGGTGTGGGTGCCCGCACCGAACTCGCCCACCTGGCCGGGCTGCCCGTATCCACCGGCATCCTGGTCGACGAGTCGCTGCGAAGCTGGGCGGATGCGGCGATCCACGCCATCGGGGACTGCGCTCATGTGGCTGGCCGTCCGGCCGATGCCGACTCCGGTGCAGCGTGGAACGGCGCCAGGATGGCACCGGCCGGTGGGCCGTCCGGTCTGATCGGGCCGGGCTGGCGGCAGGCCGACAGCCTCGCGGCCCGGTTCAGCGCCGAGATCAGGGCGGGTGTCGCAGCGGGCCGGCCGGCCGTGCTAGCTGCCGCCGTGACCGCTGAACCGGCACCGGCGCTTGCGGCCGGACCGGGCGCATCCGTCGTGATGCTCAAGGCCGAGGGCATCGACGTGGTCGCCGCCGGTGATACCGCGGCCGACCCGTTCGACGTCGATGCCAGGTGCGACGACGCCGGATACGGCGGCACCGCGCACACGCACGGATGCTCGTCCGATCCGGCGCCCCTGGCCGTCGCGCAGTGGGCCGACCCCGAGCACGGCCGCTACGTGAAAATGGTCACTCGCGGCGGCATCCTCACCGGCTTCGTCTGTGTGGGCATGCCCCGTACCGGTGCCGAGCTCACCCTGTTGTTCGAGCGCGGCAGTGAGCTGCCCGCCGATCGGTCGGTGCTGCTGCGGTTCGATGGTCCCGACTACGACCCCGCGACCGCGGGCGACGCCTTCGCGCCGGAGTCCACGGTCTGTTGGTGCAACGGTGTCACCGTGGAGGCGATCACCACCTCGGCGCAGGCCGGCAACACCACCGTGGCCTGCATCGGCACGGCCACCCGCGCGGGGACCGGCTGCGGCGGCTGCAAGGGCCGCATCGGCGAGGTGCTCGAGCGCTTCGCGGCGCAGATCGTCGGCTGAGCCCGCAGCGCCGACGTGCCGGAAAGCAGCCCGTCGGCGCCAAAAGGGAGGAGGGTGCGACATCTCGGCGCAGGGCCCTGCGATGACTTGCCACTTGAGGCCCCTGCAGCGCAGCGGAGAGGGCGTGAACTGGCAAGTCGCGGGGCGCGCTGCAGGCGAGATGGCAGTTGGCGCCCCTTCGGGCTTGCGGAGAGGGCCCGAAGTGGCAACTCGGGTGGGCTGGGGGTCCCATGCGCCCGAAGGAGCGTTTTGGCGGAACTCGGCGTTGCGGGCTCGAGCGCTTCGCCGCCCAGAGTGTGCCCTGAACGTTGCCGGGTCCTTGCCGTGAGCGCCGGATGCTGATAGCCCTGAGGGGGTAAGTCCAGTGTTTCCGGGCTCCGGCGCGACAGTGCCGGCTGATCCCGGCCGGCGAAAGGGATGCCCAGGATGACGCCCAAAAAAGTGACCACGAACCCACCGTTTGGGGCCAACCAGGCGCGCGAGAAGAGCCCGGTCCACCTCGACGACGCCGACGAGGCGGGGGAGTCCACCCTCGAGGTCGGTTCGCCCAAGTCCTGGGCGGCGGGCGTGCCCGGAGTGCTGCACTCCACCATCCCGGCGCTGGCGGGCATGGGCGTCAGCCGCAGCCGCAAGACCCTGCTGGCGATGAACCAAAAAGACGGCTTCGACTGCATGAGCTGCGCCTGGCCTGACCCCACCCACCGCAAGACCTTCGAGTTCTGCGAGAACGGCGCCAAGGCCGTCACCTGGGAGGCGACTCCCGTCACCATCGGGAGCGAATTCTGGGCCGAGCATCCGGTCAGCGACCTGCGTGACCGCTCGGAATACTGGCTGGGCATGCAGGGGCGGCTGACCGAACCGGTCTACAAGGCCGCCGGCGACGACCACTACCGGCCGCTGAGCTGGGCCGAGGCGTTCAGACTGCTCGCCGAGAAGCTCAACGGGCTGGACTCGCCGGATCAGGCCGCCTTCTACACCAGCGGCCGCACCTCGAACGAGGCCGCGTTCGCCTACCAACTCTTTGTGCGCGCCTTCGGCACCAACAACCTGCCCGACTGCTCCAACATGTGCCACGAGTCGTCCGGCTGGGCGATGGGGCAAACCATCGGCATCGGCAAGGCAACCATCACCTATGACGACTTCGGCAAGGCCGACCTGATCATCGTGATGGGCCAGAATCCGGGCACCAACCATCCCCGGATGCTGACCGCCCTGGAGGAGGCGAAGGAGAACGGCGCCGAGATCGTCGCGGTCAATCCGATGCCGGAGGCCGGGCTCAGACGGTACAAGAACCCGCAGAAGGTGAAGGGCATCATCGGGCACGGCACCGAAATGGCCGACCAATTTGTGCAGGTGCGGCTCGGCGGCGACATGGCCCTGTTACAGGCGGTGTCCACGCGGGTGCTCGCCGCGGAGGCCGCGAACCCGGGCACCGTGCTCGACCACGAGTTCCTGCGCGAGCACTGCCAGGGGCTGGAGGAACTCACCGCGCACCTCGCCCAGGTCGACGAGAAGGCCGTGCTGGCCGCCACCGGCCTGCAAACCGCCGACATCGACGAGCTCGCCGCCCGGTACCTTCGGGCCGAAAAGGTGATCATCACCTGGGCGATGGGGCTCACCCAGCACAAAAAGGGCGTCGCCACGATCAAGGAGATCATCAACCTGCTGCTGCTGCGCGGCAACATCGGCAAGCCCGGCGCGGGTGCATCGCCGATCCGCGGGCACAGCAACGTGCAGGGCGACCGCACCATGGGCATCTGGGAGCAGATGCCGCCGGCGTTCCTCGACGCCATCGAACGGGAGTTCGGCTTCGATCCGCCCCGGGAGCACGGGATGGACTCGGTCGAGACCATCAGGGGACTGCGGGACGGCCGGGTTAAGGTCTTCATGGCTCTCGGCGGCAACCTGGTCGGCGCGATCAGCGATACCGGGGCCGCCGAGGCCGCGATGCGCGGTGCCGAGATGACGGTGCAGGTCTCCACCAAACTGAACCGGTCGCATGCCGTGGTCGGCGACGAGGCGCTGATCCTGCCGACCAAGGGGCGCACCGAGATCGACCGGCAGGCCACGGGGGAGCAGTTCGTATCGGTGGAGGACACCGTCTGCGCCGTGCATCCGTCCTGGGGCAAGGTGCGCCCGGTCGCACCGAACCTGCTGTCGGAGGTCGCCATCGTGAGCCGCCTGGCCCGGGCGGTGCTGGGCACCAAGGTGGGCGTGGACTGGGTGGGATTCGAGCGTGACTACGACCTCGTCCGGGAGCACATCTCCCACGTCGTTGCCGGCTGCGACGACTACAACGCCAAGATCCGGCAGGACGGCGGCTTCCTGCTGCCGAACGGGCCACGCGATTCCCGCACCTTCCCCACCCCCACCGGCAAGGCCATGCTCACCGTCAACGACCTCGAGTACCTGGACCGGCCCGTCGGCACCCTGATCCTGCAGAGCCTGCGATCGCATGACCAGTTCAACACCACCATCTACGGGCACGACGACAGGTATCGCGGCATCAAGAAGGGCCGTCACGTGGTGTTCATCAACCCCAACGACCTTGTCGAACTCGGCCTCGACGATGAGCAGATGGTGGATGTTCATGGCGTGTACGACGACGGCGTCGAGAGGGTGCTGCGCGGGTTCCGGGCCGTGTCATACCCCACCGCACGGGGCTGTGCGGCGGCGTACTACCCGGAGGCGAACGTGCTTGTGCCTCTCGACCATGTGGCGGAGGGCAGCAATACGCCGGTTTCGAAGGCGGTGATCGTGCGGGTGGAGCCGGCGCGCACCGTCGAGGCGGTGCCGACCATGTAGGGGAGGGCGCCTGTGCTGACGGCTCTGGACTGACGGCTACTGGACTGACGACTACTGGGCGGTGTTCGCCCACCCGTCGTCGATGCCGCCGTCACCGCTCTTCCGGGTGGCCTGCCTGGCTACTCCAACGGCGCGCTCGACGGCGTCGGTGGTGGCCTGTTTGCTCGAGGTGCTCGTCATGCCGGCCGCGTATCCCACCAGGAAGGTGCTGATCGGTCCGCCGGCAGGGCCTACGGCGCGGGTGGTCTCGGCGGCCAGGTCGAGTAGCAGCGGGTAGTCGACCTTCAGGTCCAGAATCTGCAGTGCCTGGGTCAGCCGTTGACTCAGGTCGTCCAGCCGGCCGGTGTCGTTTTCGGGGGCGTTCATGGGGTCTCCTTCTGGCCGGGTACGGCACGGAACGTGCGCTTCAGGAATAGCATCTCAGCGGCGGCGCGGCAATCGTTCGGGCTTCCCCCGGGACTGTCTGCGTCATTTTCTGGAGTTCGGGTCCTCGTCACCGATGTGTCCAGGCGCGTTCGCGGTGAGCACCCGTTGCACAAAAGCCGAATACTCCTCCATATAGTGGCGAAGGAATGACCGGGTGGACTCGTCGGTGACCTCGCCGTTGGGACCATAGACGGCAGCGTCGAAGCTGATGTAAGCCTCGGGCGAATTCAGCTGAGGCGCATCGAGGAAGCTCAAGACGCTCCGCATCGACGACTGCATGACCGCGGTTCCGATGCCGCCAGGGGACGCGCCGATGATGCCGGTGGGCTTGCGTGCGAAGGAATTGGTGCCCCACGGCCTGGACCCCCAGTCGATCGCGTTCTTCAGAGCGCCGGGGATCGAGCGATTGTATTCCGGGGAGACGAAGAGGATCCCGTCCGACGAGTCGATGGCCGCCTTGAGGGTCCGGCCGGCCGGCGGGAAGTCCGCGTCGAAGTCCGGGTTGTACAGGGGCAGGTTCCCGATCGTGATCTCGGTGAATTCAAGCTCCTCAGGGGCGAGAGCGATCAGCGCCGTGGACAGGGTGCGGTTGATGGACGTGCTGCTCAGGCTGCCAACGAAGTAGCCGATTGTGTAGGTCGCCATGTCTGACTTCTTTCCCGAATCTGTCGACAGGGCATCCGAAGTTCACGCAGCGGACCCACGGCCTCCATATCTGTCGATCCCTTCCGGTTTAGCACTCCGACCCGGTCACCGACAGGGTCAGCACTCCGGCTACCAGGGCAGCGGAATCGTGGCGACGGGCTCGGGGGAGCACGCACCGCCGGCCGGCACCACGGCCACACCGTCGGCCTCAGCGAGTCCGCGCAACATGCCGGAACCCTGACGCGCCGTCGGCACCGCGCCGTCGTCCGTGAGCCGGTACGCCACCAGCCGAGTCGACCCGCTGAGGTTGGCGATGTCGTGCGCGAGGGTCACTCGGCCCAGCGGCACCAGCGGGCGGCCGAGCATCCCGTCGATCAGCGGTACGCCCAGGCTGGCCAGCACGAGCATCGCGGCCAGCGGATTGCCGGGCAGGCAGAGCATCAGGCGGCCGTCGGCGAGGCGGGCGAGCATCACGGGGTGGCCGGGGCGCATCCGCACGCCGTCGATGAGCACTGTGGCCCCGAGTGCGCTGAGTGCGGCGCGCAGGTGGTCGGCCGGGCCGCGGGCGCTGCCTCCGGTGCTGATCACCAGTGCCGCGGTGCTCGATCGGATGGCGTCGATGGTCAGGTCGAGGTCGTCGGGCAGCCGCCGCAGTGCACTCAGCCGCACACCCAGTCCGCTGAGCAGGGCCGGAAACTCTGGGGAGTACGCGTCCCGCACCTGCCCGGGACCGGGGATGCCGGACTCGATCACCTCGGTGCCGAGCAGCAGCAGCTCCACGGTCGGCTGTGTGGTCACGGTGAGGGTGTCGTGGCCCGTCACCGCAGCGAGAGCGACCCTGGGAACCGTGAGCAGGCAGCCGGGCTCGAGCATCCGTTCGTCGAGTCCGCATTCCTCACCGCGGGCGCGCACATGCTCGCCGCGTGCCGGCTCGTGTGCACCGGTGTGCGCCGAGCGGATGAGCGTGGGCACGGTGCCGGCCGCAGACCCCGGCACCAGCTCACCGTTTTCCGTGCGCAGGATGCCGTGGGTGCCGGCGGGCACGCAGGCGCCTGTGGCGATGGGCCGCGCGGTCCCGGCCGCGAGGACCCTCGTCGGCGGAGGGTCACCCGCCAGGATCGGTTCGCCCAGAATCCACGGTTCGTCGCCGCTGACGGCCCAGCCGTCCATGGCCGAGGACGCGAAGCTCGGCAGGGCGGTCAGCGAGTGCACCGCGCCGGCAAGGGTGCGCCCGACGGCGTCCGGGAGCGCCACCATCTCGGTGGCGCGGGGCATCTCCGCGCCGGCCCTGTGCACGGCGGCCCTGGCCTCCAGCCACTCCATCAGAGGACCACGCCGCGGGCCAGGTTGCCGGTGTCGCGTGAACCGATTCGGACCGATCGGCCGGTGTGGATCATGGGCATGACGGGCTCCTCGAGGATGGTCGACGACAGTGTCGCCTGAGTCAAGGCTAGCCAGTATTAGGAAGGACGATGCCGAGCCTGGCCGCGTCGGCCGGGGTGTCGACGTCCTCGGCCAGGGCGTCGGGGAGGCGCAGTTCCACCAGGTTGAGTGGGCCGATCAGGCCCATCACCGAGAGGTTGTCGGCCGGACGCAGCAGCGCGGAGGAGGCCAGGGCCGCACGCCGGTAGACGGCGAGCAGCGGTTGGCGCCGGCCGGCGGCATCGACGCTGATCAGGCCGTCGATGGATCGGTGCGCCACGGCGTCGGTCTGCGCGGCGTGGGCCGGCGGGGCGGTCAAGAGCCTGTCGAGTTCGGCCAGCAGGTACGGCACGGCGTCGTCAGCGTGCACGAGGTCGCCAGCGAGCACCACAATCCACTCCGCAGAACCTGTGCCCGCGGAACCCGTGCCCGCGGAGGCGCCGCCGGAGTCGCGGGCCAGTGCCTCGAGGCCTGCCACCATCGCGGCGGCCGGACCGCCCCAGCGCGGCTGCTCGACGGCGCGCAGCACATCGGCGGGGAGGTCAGCGTCTGATCCGACCACGCAGGTGCGCCGACAGCCGGTGGTCGCGGCCAACACTCCGTCGAGCAGGCTGCGGCCTCGCCAGACCAAGGCGGTCTTGTCGATGCCGCCGAGCCGCCTGGCCCTGCCGCCGGCGACGATGATCGCGTCCCAACCCAGGCCGGAGCCGTCCGTCCGCTCAGCCTCGGAGGGCGTGGTGGGGGTGTCATGGCGGGGCATCGGGGCGGTCCTTGCGCTCGGAGCCGCAGGTACGCGACCAGATCAGGCTACCCGCGCCCGGCACAACACGCCGGGACCTGGCCGCGTGCTGCGGCCCGGTCCCGGATGCTGCCTACAGGCCAGTCAGGTCTGAGATCTCAGTCCTTGAGATAGCCGTTCGGGTTGAGCACGTACTTCGTCGCCGCACCCGCATCGAACTCGGCATACCCGCGCGGGGCATCCTCGAGGCTGATCGGCTGTGCGTGCACGGCCTTGGCGATCTGCACGCGGTCGTGCAGGATCGCCATCATCAGCTGCCGGTTGTACTTCATCACCGGGCACTGCCCGGTGGTGAACGACAGCGACTTGGCCCAGCCGGTACCCAGGCTCAGCGACAACGAACCCACCTTGGCTGCTTCCGTCGCAGCTCCCGGGTCGCCCGTGACGTAAAGCCCCGGAATACCGAGCGCACCGCCGGCCGCAGTGATGCTCATCAGCGAGTTCAGCACGGTTGCCGGCTTCTCAGTTCCGGCATCCTTGCCGTGTCCGTGCGCTTCGAATCCGACGGCGTCGACCGCCGCATCCACCTCCGGCACCCCCAGGATCTGTTCGATCTGATCCTGCGGCTCACCCTTGGTGAGGTCAACGGTCTCACAGCCGAAGCTGCGGGCCTGTGCGAGGCGCTCGGGGTTGAGGTCACCCACGATCACCACGGCGGCACCCAGCAGCTGCGCCGAGACTGCCGCGGCGAGTCCTACCGGTCCAGCGCCGGCGATGTAGGCCGTTGAGCCCACGCCGATGCCGGCGGTGAAGGCACCGTGGAACCCGGTCGGGAAGATGTCCGACAGCATGGTGAGGTCGAGGATCTTCTCCAGCGCCTGCTCCCGGTCGGGGAACTTCAACAGGTTCCAGTCCGCGTACGGGACCAGCACGTACTGCGACTGCCCGCCGACCCAGCCACCCATGTCGACATACCCGTACGCACTACCCGGACGGTCCGGGTTCACGTTCAGGCAGACACCGGTCTTGCGTTCCTTGCAGTTGCGACAGCGACCGCAGGAGATATTGAACGGGACCGACACGATGTCGCCGACCTTGATGAACTCGACGTCCCGGCCGACTTCGACTACCTCGCCCGTGATCTCGTGGCCGAGGACCAGACCCATCGGAGCCGTGGTGCGTCCGCGCACCATGTGCTGGTCGGAGCCACAGATGTTGGTGGTGATGGTTCTCAGGATGACACCGTGCTGAACCTGGCGGCCGATGTTCGCCGGGTTGACGCCGGGTCCGTCCTTCAGCTCGAAGGTGGGGTAGTCGATGTCGATAACGTCGACCTTGCCCGGACCTTCGTAAGCAACTGCTCTGTTTCCTGCCATTATTTGTATCCTCCTTGATACCTGTCGTGACACCTGAACCGGTCGGTTCGCGCTTGTGGCGCGGCATCCTCAGTGGTGTTCCTCGGTGGTTCGCTCTCAGCAACACAGGGCGCCGGAACACCCTCCATGGCACTCCACCACACTGGGAATTTCAAGGGTGTCGGTGGAGCAAAACGTGTGTATCGTGTGGGTGTCGAATCCCAAAATCCGCCTGTGGCTGTGCACAAACTCGCGCGTTTTACCGGGCTATGTCGGGGAACCTTGTTTAGGGTGGTCACATGCGAATTCCCGACAACACCGGCGCCCGCAGGGCCGAGCCCCGAACCGACGGTCCGACGACGTTGCGCACCTTGCTGACCGACAAGCTGGGCTGGCTGGGCCTCCGCAGCGGGCAGATCCTGCTCGCTCTGGCGCTCGTCGCCGTGGTGATCTTCATCCTCGTGCAGGTGAAGCTCGTGGTGATCCCGCTGCTGATCGCGATCATCCTGGCATCCGCTCTGAGCCCGGTCATCGGATGGCTGCGCCGCCGGGGGTTGTCGCCGATCCTGGCCACCTGGGTCACCCTGCTGACCGCCATCGTCGTGTTCGGCGGAATCGTGACCCTGATCGTCGTCGCCGTCGAGAACCAGTGGAGCGAGCTGGTGACGAGCGCCTCTGACGGCATCGACCAGCTGTTCACCTACCTCACCGAGGGGCCGTTGGCCCTCGACTCCGCCCAGCTCGAGGACTTCCGCGACCAGGGCATCGACTTCCTCACCAGCAGCCAGTTCGGCTCCGGGGCCCTCGCCGGGGTGTCTGTGGCGACCGAGATCATCACCGGCGCCGTGCTCGTCGTCGTGATCCTGTTCTTCTTCCTCAAGGACGGCGACGTCATCTGGAAGTTCTTCCTGCGCCCGTTCCGCGGCGAGCGCCTGCAGCGCGGTCGCCGCATCGGCACCACCTCGGTGCGGGTGCTCGGCGGGTACGTTCGCGGCACGGCGATCATCGCCTTCGTCGATGCCGCCGCGATCGGCATCGGCCTCGCCGTGCTCGGGGTGCCGTTGGCACTGCCGCTGGCGGTCATCGTGTTCCTCACGGCCTTCATCCCGCTGATCGGTGCGACAGTGGCCGGTATCCTGGCCGCTCTCGTGGCGCTCGTTGCCACCGACTGGGTCATCGCGTTGATCGTGGTGGGCATCGTGATCGTCGTCAACCAGCTCGAGGGCAACTTCCTGCAGCCCGTGGTGATGGCACAGTCCCTCAAGCTGCACCCGCTGGTGATCCTCGTCGCCTTGACCGCCGGCACCATCGTGGCCGGCATCATCGGTGCCGTGCTCGCCGTGCCCATCGCCGCCGTCGGCTGGGCCATCGTCAAGACCTGGAACGAGCCGCCGGCGCTCACCGGGCAGGCCAAGCTGGCCTAGCCGCTCGCCCGGGCCGTTTGGCCGCGAGCACGATGGTGCTCCGCGCGCCGCCACCTCATTCCTGGTGCTTGGGCGACCCGGCTTTGAGCGCGGACTCCTCCACATCGATGAAGGCCAACGCAGAGCGGATGGCCGGCTCCTGGTAGCGGCCGTCCGCCCGGGCGGTCAGCACGGCCTCCCGCTCGGCCTCGATCATGGCCCGCCGCAGCCGGTTGTACGCGGCCGGCAGCGGCTCCGCCTCATCCGGAGCCGGGTTGTCGAGCGCATCCGCGAGGAACACGGCGTTGGTGCGCAACCGGCCGATCACCCGGTCCTCGTCGGCGTCGGTCACCTCGGTGTCGAGCCGGGCCAGGCCGGCGGTCTGCGCCTCGGCCAGGAGCATCTGCGCCTCGATCCTCTCCTGGGTCCGGTCCGGCGGCGGCAGGCGCAACCGGCGGATGATCCACGGCAGCGCCAGCCCCTGCAGGAGGGTGCCGACCACCACCACGAAGGCCAGCAGCTGCAGAAGTTCGCGCTGGGGTGTCTCCGGGGGGAGTAGGAAGACCGCCGCGAGAGTGACCACCCCGCGCATCCCCGCGAACGACACGGCCACCCCGGTGCGCCAGCTCCAACCGCGCTCCCGCAACCGCCGCGGTCCGTACCGATAGATCGACGTGGTGATGGCCATCCACACGAAACGCGACACGAGCAGGGCGGCGAGGATCACCAGAGCGATCCACACCGTGGTCCAGAACCCCGTACCGGTGAGCCGCACCCCCTCAAGAATCGACGCCAGGTTGAGGCCGATGAACAGGAACACGGCGTTCTCCAGCAGGAACTGGATGGTGCGCCAGTTGATCGACTCGGCGATGCGGGCCTCCGCCGACTGGATCACCGGCGCGCGATAGCCCAGGAACAGGCCGGCGATCACCACCGCCAGCACCCCAGAACCGTGCACCAGCTCGCCGAGGATGAACGCCAGGTACGGCGTCACCAGCGACAGGCTGGTGTCCAGCACCGGCGCGTGCAACTGCCGACGGATCACGGCCAGCACGAACCCGACGGCGAGCCCGACGCCCACACCGCCGACGACAGCGACGACGAAGTCGCCGGTCACCGAGAGCGGGCTCACAGTGCTCAGGATGGCCGCGATCGCCGCGTTGAGGGCCACCAGCGCGGTCGCGTCGTTGAGCAGGCTCTCACCCTCGAGCACCGTGACCACCCGCCGCGGCAGGCCCAGCCGCCCGGCGATGGCCGTGATCGCCACGGCATCCGTCGGTGCCACGACAGCGCCGAACGCGAACGCGGCAGCGAGCGAAATCGCCGGCACCACCAGCCACGCGGTCAGCCCCACCGTCACGACGGTGAAGGCCACCAGGCCCACCGACAGCAGCAGGATGCCGTCCCGCCGGGCCCGCACGTCCACGATCGACGTGCGGATGGCCGCCGCGAACAGCAGCGGGGGCAACAGCCCGTAGAGCACCAACTCCGGCTCGAGCTCGATGCGTGGCACCGACGGCAGGAACGACGCGGCCGCGCCGACGACCACCAGGACGAAGGGCGCCGACCAGCCGATCCGCCGGGAGAAGCCGGTCACCGTGACGGTGACCAGGACGAACACGACGATCCAGACAATGGTGCTGACGGGGTCCATAGCGACAATTATGCGCGAGCGCCGCGCCGCCGCGGGAGGGCTGTGCGGCGAGGGGGTGCTGCAGCATCCAGTCACGTCCGCCATTGCCCGTTGGTGTGTTGACGCCTACGATCCCCAGCAAACACGCGAGGAAGCGAGGCGCACATGGCCGTGAGCACTCTCAAGGAGATCGTCGATCGTGCGTTCGCCGAGAAATACGGCGTTCCCGCGATCAACGTGGTGAACGACCTCACGATGGAGGCGGTGCTGGCCGGGGCCGTCGAAGCCCGCTCGCCGGTGATCGTGCAAACCTCGGTGAAGACCGTCAAGTCCATCGGATCCGACGTGCTCTTCGCCATGTGGTCGGCGATGACCGCCGGCATCGACGTGCCCGTCGCGCTGCACCTGGACCACTGCCCGGACCGGGATGTGATCACCGAGTGCCTCGAACGCGGCTGGAACTCGGTGTTGTTCGACGCCTCCACCCTGCCGGTGGAGGAGAACCAGCGCCAGACCATCGAGGTGGTGCGGCAGGCCCGCACGTTCGGCGCTCACGTGGAGGGCGAGATCGAGTCCATCACGGGCGTCGAAGACGGTGTGGGCAGTGACACCGAAGCGGCCAGGCAGAGCCTCGCGGTGTCGCTCAGGTTCCTCGAGGCCACCGGCGTGGACGTGTTCGCGCCGGCGATCGGCAACGCGCACGGGGTGTACAAGCGGGAACCGGTGCTCGACTTCCAGCGGGTGAGCGACCTCGTCGCCGCCCACCCGATCCCGATCGCCCTGCACGGCGGCAGCGGCATGACCGACGCCCAATTCACCGACCTCATCGCTCGGGGCTGCGCCAAGGTGAATATCTCCACGGCACTGAAGATCACCTACATGAAATCCAACCTCTCCTTCCTCACGGATGCCCAGGCGCGCGACAAGTGGGACCCACCGTCGCTGTTCGCGAAGGTGCGCACCGACATCGTCAACCTCACCAGGGGACTGGCCGAACAGTTCGGCAGCGCGGGGAAGGCCTGAGATGCCGGCACTGATCTTCGACTGCGACGGGGTGCTCGCCGACACCGAACGGGACGGCCACCTGCCGGCGTTCAACCAGACCTTCGACGAGTTCGGGGTGCCCGTGCACTGGAGTGACGCCGACTACGCCGAGAAGGTGAGGATCGGCGGGGGAAAGGAACGGATGCGGAGCATCCTCACCCCGGACGTCGCCCGGCAGCTGGGTCTGCCAGAGGACCCGGCGGCCTGGGACGAGACCATCCTGGCCTGGCACCATCGCAAGACCGCGATCTACACCGAACGCGTGGCCGCGGGGGTGCTGCCGGCCCGGCCCGGCATCCGTCGCCTCACCGAGGAAGCCGCCGCGGCGGGCTGGACCCTCGCCGTGGCCTCGACCTCGGCCGAGGCGTCGGTGCGGGCGGTGCTCACCCACGCGGTGGGGCCCGACCTCGCTGCGGGGTTCCACGTCTTCGCGGGCGACATCGTTCCGGCAAAAAAGCCCGCGCCCGATATCTACCTGTATGCCCTGCGTGCGCTGGGCGTCGACCCGAGCGAAGCGCTGGTGATCGAGGACAGCGAGAACGGGCTGCGGGCCGCGCTCGCCGCCGGGCTTGCGACCGTTGTGACCGTGAGCAGCTACACGGCCGACGAGGACTTCGACGGCGCCGCCCTCGTGGTCTCGTCCCTCGGTGACCCCGCCGGGCCCGCCGCCGAGATCCTGGCCGACCCGGCCGGCATCCACCCCGGCCCGTATCTGCGGCTGGCGGACCTCGTCACGATCCTCACCCTGCCCGGCACCTCAAGAACAGGAAGCGAGACCCCATGACCAGCCTGGCCGACACCGAATTCGTCGTGCACAGCATCGCCCAGACGGCGGTCGACAACGAGAAGGAGTTCGGCGACCTCGACGCCGTCGTCGGCGACGGTGACTTCGGCTATTCGCTCGCCAGGGGCTTCGAAATCGTCCTCGCCGACTGGGACGAGTACGACCGCAGCAGCCCGAGTGCGTTCCTGCAGAAGGTGGGCATGGTCATCTCCGGGCGGATCGGCGGGACCTCCGGGCCGCTCTGGGGCACCGCGTTCCTGCGGGCGTCCCTCGCGGTCAAGGGCAGGGACGAGGTGCGCGGCGGCGACGCCGTCGCGATGCTGCGCAGCGCAATCGCCGGCATCAAGTCGCGCGGCAATTCCGACGTGGGCGACAAGACCCTGCTCGACGCTCTCGTGCCGATGACGGATGCCCTCGAGGAGGAGGTCACGGCCGGCACCGACGCGCCCGCCACCCTGCACCGCATGGCCGCGGTCGCCCGGCAAGCCTCCGACCAGACCGCCATGATGCAGGCCCGTCGGGGCCGGGCCAGCTACACGGGGGAGCGGAGCATCGGCTCGCCGGACCCCGGCGCGGTGGCGGTGGCCGTGATCCTCGAGCGGCTGAGCGCCGAGTGGGATGCCCGGGTGGGTTCATCCGCCGGCACCCCGAACGACGCGGAACGGCCATCCAGTCACACCGACTGAGCGTCGCACCGCACACGCACAGCGCTCGTATCCGCAAGGCACACGCACCGACCGAGCACACGACCGACCGAGCACCGCCCAGAGAGGGAGCCATGAAGAAATTCGTCAATGATCCGAAGCAGTACGTTCCGGAGATGCTCAAGGGCATCGCGCTGGCCAACCCCGACACACTGAAGTATGTGCCCGCGTACAACCTGATCATGCGAGCCGACAGCCCGAACCCCGACAGGGTGTCGATCATCCAGGGCTCGGGCTCCGGGCACGAACCGGCGCACGTGATGACGGTCGGCAAGGGCATGCTCGACGCGGCCTGCCCCGGCGACGTGTTCTCGGCGCCGCCGATGGACTACGTGTACGAGACCACCAAGCTGCTGGCCTCGCCCAAGGGTGTGCTGTTGCTGGTGAACAACTACACGGGCGACCGGATGGCCTTCGAAATGGCGCAGGAGCTCAGCGCCGCCGACGGTGTCAACGTGAAGACCCTGTTCATCGACGATGACGTCGCCGTGCAGGACTCCACCTACACCGTGGGCCGGCGCGGGGTGGCGGGCAACTTCTTCGTGATGAAGGCCGTCGGCGCCGCCGCCGAGCAGGGCGCGGACCTGGACGAGCTGGTCCGGATCGGGGAGAAGGTCGACAGCGTCACCCGCACCATGGGGATCGCCCTCACCTCCTGCACCCCGCCGGCGAAGGGATCCCCGCTGTTCGAGCTCGGCGACGATGAGATCGAGGTGGGTGTGGGCATTCACGGTGAACCCGGCCGGCGGCGGGCCAAGCTCACCACGGCCAACGAGATGACCGACGAGATGCTGGATGCCGTCGTGAAGGACCTGCCCTATGTGGCCGGCGACAGGGTGGCCCTGATGATCAACGGGCTCGGTGGAACCCCGATCAGCGAGCTCTACATCCTGTTCGGGCGGGCGCACGAGCGGCTCACCGAGCTGGGCATCACGGTGGGACGCAGCTACGTGGGTGAATACTGCACCTCCCTCGACATGGCTGGGGCGTCACTGACCCTGGTGCGGCTCGACGACGAGATCGAGGCGCTGCTGGCGGCGCCGGCCGAGATCGCGGCGCGAGTGTTCTAGCCCGGCGCGTTCTGCACGAGCGGGCACGGTGCGGCTACTCTGTGGGCATGAGTGAGACTCCCAGGGACTGGTCAGACGCGGTTTTCGCTTTCGATTCGGCCGCGAGGTGGTTCGTGGCGGTCACCGCAGGGATCGCCGAGCGCGCCGCCGGGGATGACGAGGTCTGGGGGCAGTTGGGCCTGGGCGAGTGGAGTGTGCGCGACCTCGTCGGGCACACCAGCCGGGCCCTGTCCACCATTGAGGCCTACCTCGACCTCGCGGCAGAGGAGGATGCCGTCGGCGTGGCCGCCCCGATCGAGGTGACCACGCCGGCGGCCTACTTCGAGCGCGCGCTCGCCGCGGGAACACCCGAGCTGATCGCGCAACGCGGTCGGGAGACCGCCGCCACCCTCGGCGCCCAGCCCGCGGTCGCGGTCGCGGAGCTCGCCGCCAGGGTGCTGGCCCGGGTGGCCACCCTCGACGGCTCCGAGCCGGCGGATACGCCGGCCGGGCGCATCCGCATCGCCGAGTACCTGCCGTCGCGCACCCTGGAACTCACCGTGCACACGAGCGACCTGCTGCAGAGCCAGGGAGTACCCGCCGCCGACCAGACCGTGCCCGAGCCCGCCGCCGCCGCGACCCTGCACGTGCTCGCCGACCTGGCCGCCCACAAGGGCCTGTCCGCACCCCTGTTGCGCGCCGCCACCGGCCGTGCCCCGCTGCCCGCCGGGTTCTCCGTGCTCTGAGCGCACTATTATCACGGCCCGTGTTGCTCCCCGCGGCCCGTGTTGTGCTCGGCGGCCCGCGTTAGAACGGGTGCCGGCGGCACAAAGACGTGCCGCGAGAGCTTAGACGTGCCGCGGGGGAGGTCAGGGCTCGGCTACGCCAGGGCGGCGGCCTCGTGCGCCTGGCGGGCGGCGTCGAGAGCGTCGAGTTTCTCGGCGAGACGATCCAGCACCGCGTCGCGGTCGCCCAGCCACTCGGGCAACCACACCCGCTCCACGGCCGGCCAGCCCATCAGCCTGGAGAGCACCTCGACGGGCAGGCCGTCCCGGTCCGAGACCGTGCGGCGGGCGGCCCAGGTGGGGCCGTCGAGCAGCACGGCCATCACCGGATGCCCGGGCGCCCCGGTCGTGGCCACACTGAGGTCCACCCGGAAGTCGGACAGCCCCACGTCCGCCTGCACCGCGAAGCCGCGCTCGCGCAGGGCCTCGGCGATCTCCTCCCGGTGCCGGTCCAACGCCCCGGACTGGCGCAGCGGGGTGGCGAGCCCGTCGGCGCCGCCGGCGGCCAGGTCCAGGTAGGCCCGCAGGTCTTTCACCCCGGCCGAGATGGTCTCTTCGGCGCGCAGGTCGGCGGGCGCGAAGCTGCTGAACACGATCACCTGGCGCCGGGCCCGGGTGATCGCCACGTTCAGGCGCCGTTCGCCGCCGGGCAGGTTGAGCGGGCCGAAGTTCAGCGGCAGCCGGCCCGAGGCATCCGCGCTGAACGCCGTGGAGAACAGGATGGTGTCGCGCTCGTCACCCTGCACGTTCTCCAGGTTCTTGACGAACAGGCCGTCGGTGTCGGTGTCGAGGGCGTGCACGATGCGCTCATCGCCGCTGTCGCGGAGGCTGCCCTCGATGAGGGCCCGCTGCTGCACGTTGAAGGTGATCACGCCGATGGACGGGGTCTCTTCGGGCTCGGCGGCGAACCTGGCCAGGATCTCGGCGACGATGGCCTGGGCCTCGACCGGGTTGGTGCGCAGCGACTTGCCCTTACCGCTGCGGAGGAACTGACCGTCGACCCGGCGGAGGCTCACACCGTAGCCCGCGGAGCCGGAGCCGGAGCCGGAGCCGGAGCCGGAGCCGGAGCCGGAGCCGGAGCCGGCATCCGTGCCCGCACCGTGGTGCGGAGCCGGGAACGAGGACAACCGGTCACGGTAGTACGCGCGGTTGCTGAAGGCGATCAGCGACTCGTCCTGGCTGCGATAGTGCCAGGACAGCCACTTGCTGGGTACCTGCGCCTGCACGCACTCCGACAGGATCGACTCCTCGTCGCGCACGAACTCGAGGGTGTCGCCGTCCTCCTCGCCGGAGCCGATGGTCGACTCCGCGAACGAGGTGGGCGGCATCTGCTTGCTGTCACCCACGACGACCACCGACCGGGCCCTCCCCATGGCTCCGACGGCGTCGGACACCCGCACCTGGGAGGCCTCGTCGAAGACCACGATGTCGAACAGGCCGGCCTGGGCGGGGAAGAACCTGGCCACCGACTCCGGGCTCATCAGCATGCACGGCAGGATGTCGGTGATCAGGTCGCCGAACTCGTGCATGAGCTCGCGCACTCCCATGCCGCCGCGCTGCCGGTCCAGCTGCCGTTTGAGCAGGCCGAGCCGGGCCGCCGTCTCGGTGCCCGGGTTCCCGGAGTCGCCGGCGGCGTCCGGGGTCGGGCCGATGGTGCGCCGCCGCAAGACGCTGTACGGGATGAAGGTGGGCAGGTGCCGGCGCACCGCACCGGATGACGTGGTGAAGCGGGTGATCGAACGGTTCTGGGCGGCGGCGTCGAACTGGTCCAGGGTGGTGGCCGAGCCGCGTTCGGCGACGGATGCCGTGGCGAGCCCCTTCTCGAACGCCAGACCGGCGTCGTCGGCGTCGACCTCGCCGCGGAGCACAGCGGTGTGCGCGGCCGTGAGCCCGAGCCGGGCCAGCGGTTCGAGGTGCTCGAGCAGGGCGATCCACCGGGTGAGGGTGGGCAGTCCCGGTGCCTGGGCGTCCCGTTCCTCGCGGCCGCGGGACCAGACGGCGACGAGGCCGCCGTCCGCGGCCCAGCCGGCCATGGCGGCCGGTCCGGCGCCGGTGGCCGTCATCACGGCCTGCAGGGCGAGAAGCGCACGGTTCAGTGCGGTGGCGAGTGCGGCATCCGGTTCGGTGCTGGCGTCGAGATAACCGCGCAGGGCGGCCACGAAGTCAACGCTGAGGTCGCGGTGCTCGGATGCGACGACACCACCGGCCCAGCGCAGCCAGGCCAGGCGGGCGGCGAGCTCGTCGCGGCCGGTCGGGCCGGTCTGCGTAGTCTGCCCGGTCTGCCCGGTCTGCGCCGGAGCAACCGGCGCGGAGCCGACCAGGGGGTTCCAATCATCCGCGATGCTCACGCCATCCACGGCCCGCACCAGGCCGCGCAGGGCGTGCAGCCGGGCCTGGCTGTCGGCGAGCTGGCCGGTGACGGTGGTGAGGGAGCCGAGGGGCAGCTTCGCCCCTGGCCGCATCTCCGCGGCCAGCCGCGCGAGCACGGCCTTCCGTCGGCCGCGACGGCCGAAGAAGCTCGAGGCATCCGCCGCCTGCGCGTCCCGGTGCAGGGCCGCGGCGTCCAGCCGCAGTGCGCCGGGTTCGAGCACGGTCAGTGCCGGGTGTTCGGCCTGCACAAAGGTGCCGGTGGCCTGTTCGGCGTCGGCCGCGGCCGTGGCCCAATCCGGGGAGCGGGTGCCGTCCAGGGTGACCAGCGGCACCCGATCGGCGGCGGCGAGACTGCTCAACGTGACGTATTCGGTAGGGCTCGCCGCGGCGGCCACGACGCTCGCCGCGGCGCCAGAGCCGGCCGTCTCGTCGGCGCGGGGGAGCGCGGCCAGGGCTTCGTCGAGCTCCAGCGCGGCGCGGGCAACGGTCGCCAGGTCGAGGGGGCCGGCGGGCGGCGTGGCGATGAACGCCCACGGATGCTGCGGCCGCGGCCGGGCCGGATCGGTCACATCGGGCAGATCCCGCAGCATCCGCCGCAGCTCGTCGAGCTCGTCGGCCGTGATGCGCGCGGGCAGGTCGGCCGGCACGGGCAGGGCCCGCACGTCGACGTCGGCGGTGAGCTGTGCGGTGCGGGCGGAGTAGAAGGACAGGCCGGCGCCGTTCTGTTCGTGCAACCTATCGGTGTACCTGGCCAGGCTGCGCCGGGCGGTGCCGAGCACGTCGAGGTCGTTCTTCAGCCCCTGGCCGTCCACCGTCACCTCGTGTTCGAGAGCCTGCCGGATTTGGGCTCGCACCGTGGCGGGCTTGCTGGCCTTGTCGTGCAGGTCGAGCGCGAACGGGCCCATGCCCACCTCGTTCAGCCGGGCCTGCACCACCTGCAGGGCCGCGCGTTTTTCCGCGACGAACAGCACCTTCTTTCCCTCATAGACCGCGCGGGTGAGGAGGTTGGTGATGGTCTGCGACTTGCCGGTGCCGGGTGGGCCCTCGAGCACGAAGGTGCGCTCGGCGATGGCCTCGGCCACGGCGGCCAGCTGCGACGAGTCGCCGGGCACCGGGCACTCGGCGCCGAGAGCATCGAGGTCGGCGGGCGCAGGCAGGGCCACCGGGTCGACGAACGGCTGGGTGGGGGTATGCACGAGGTGGCTCACCAGGGAGTTCTCGGCCAGGGTCTGCCAGTTCTCGTCGAGGTCCTTCCAGAGGCGGAACTTGGCGAACTGCAGGATCGACAGGTCGAGGGTCTCCTCGACCCGGTAGGGCAAACCGGCCGCCAGCAGCGCCTCGCGGGTGGCGCGGAACGCGGCGGCCAGGTCGATTCCGGTCGCGTCGGCGGCCGGGGTCGCCAGGCCGTCGATCGTGAGGCCGTGCAGCTGCCGAAGCTTCTCGAGCAGGCAGTAGTTGGGCGTGGACGCCCCGGCCTCGTCGAGCCGCACCCGGTAGTCGCCGCCGCGGCCGGCCGGTTCGAGCACCACCGGAACGAGCACCAGGGGGCTGCGGAGCTCCCGGTCGTTCGCGGTCCAGACCAGCGAGCCGAAGGCCAGGTAGAGATTGTTGGCGCCGGTCTCCTGCACCACGGTGCGGGCCTTGTAGGCCAGCGCCCGCAGCTTGGTGGCGTAGGCGGCGTCGGTGACGTCGGCGTACACGGCCTTCTTGTCGGCGAGCAGGGCCGCGAGCTGGTCGGCGGGCAGATCCCGGCCGAATCGGATGCCGCGCTCCCGGTCGGTCGTCGTCATCCGGTCGGCGGGCAGCAGGGTCAGCCCGGCACCATCGGTGACGAGGTCTTCGACTCCGGCCAGGTGCTGGTCGGGCACCGTCAGGGCCAGGGCGCCGCGTTCGGTGAAGTTGATCAGTCGGTTGCGCAAGCTCAGGTCGAGCAGGGCGTTCTTCCACTGCGAGATACGGGGCGGCGTGCTCGAGGAGCGGCCGGACGGGGTGCCTGCGGTGGCCGCGTCGGCCGCATCTTTCGCGGCCGCATCCGTTTCGTTGACGACGACGGGCCCGCCGGGCGAGACCCCTGCCGGCCGGTATTCGGTGACGACCACGGTGCCGTCGGCGGTCACGGTGCGTGCCGGCAGCGGCAGGATGTGGGTGCGCCGCGACTGCACCACGTCGACCACTCCGATCACGGTGGCCAGGTCCGCGAGCCAGTCCAGATACGGCGAGCGCTGGGCCTGGGCGAAGGTGACCGGAGTGCCGGTGTCACGGTCGGTGACCTGGGTGGTCTCCACGAGCCGGATCAGGTCGAGATCGATGAGGTTGATCACCTCGGCCACGTCGGTGAGCGCGGGCGCGCCGAGGGTCTCCTCTTCGCGCCAGTAGCCGAGGAATGCGTGCCCGGCGACCACCCAGAGCAGCGGATGCAACCCGGCCTGCTCGAGGGCGGCGGCCATCACCACGACGGTGTCGAGGCAGGTGCCGACGCCACCCGACGTGCCCTCGCCGGTCGTGGTGCCCAGCACCTCGCCGGGCGTGCGCACCTTCTGGCCGTCGTCGGACCAGCTGGCCGGCGGGGTGGCGTAGCGGATGGTGCGGGCCCGCATGGCCACGAACACCGCCTCGACCACCTGGTCGACCCTGTCCGGGCCCGACTGGTAGCCGGGCATGGCCGCCGACCCGGTGCGGGCCTCGAGCGCGGCAGCGGCCTCGGCGAGCAGGGTGGCGATCTCGGGGTGGTTGGGCAGCACGTGCGCCGAGAGCATCTCCAGCGCCAGGTCCACCGGCCGGGCGATCCACTGCTGGGCGGCGAGCAGCTGGATGGGCTCGCCCGCCTCGGCGACGACGACGCCGGCCACGAGCAGGCTGGCCCGGATCTCGGCCGGGCGCTGCTCCTCGATGAGCAGCATCGCGGTGGGGTCGACGGTCAGGGAGACATCCGTAAAGGTCAAGGTGCGCTCAGCGGCGAGGTCCACGAGCAGATCACGGGCGGTACCGAGGGTGTCGCCGGCGCTGAGCACCTCGAGCCGCAGCACGGCCTCCCGCACGGCGGACCCACGGTTGTCGACGCCCACCCGGCCGACCACGTTGATGCGATTGTGCGCCAGGGCATAGCTGAGCACCGGCGTCGCGGTGAGCGAGAGGGTGATGTCGCCGTTCGTGGCCGTGCGGCCCGTATTCAGTGCGGTCGAGTCCAGTGCGGCCGAGTCTGGTGCAGCTGAGTCCAGGGTGGTCGAGTCCGGGCCGGTCGATTCCATGGGTGCTCCTCGTGTCGTGCGGGTTGGTGCTGGTGTTACTCGGCCCCCGTGCGGGGGACCATTCAATCATCGGCGAGTGTGAGCCCGACGTGGTGCACCCCGTGCCCGAACGAACCGGTGTGTCCGGTGTCACGCCCGCGCTCCCACCGGGGAGGGGAACCCCGATCCGAACGGGTTGGCCGAACTCTGCTAAGATCTTGAGGTTGCCGTTCAACGGCCGCGGATAAAGAGAGCTCAGGCATTCTGCCCCGAGCACCGCGCAGTGAGAGAAAGGGGATCCCATCTATGGCACTCGAAGCTAATGCTAAGAAGGCGATCATCGAAAAGTACGCTACCCACCCGGGCGACACGGGTTCCCCCGAAGTCCAGATTGCAATGCTCACGCAGCGCATTCTTGACCTCACGGAACACCTCAAAGAGCACAAGCACGACCACCACTCGCGTCGTGGCCTGCTCCTCCTGGTTGGTCAGCGTCGCCGTCTGCTCGGCTACCTGTCCGACGTGGACATCAGCCGCTACCGCTCGCTCATCGAGCGTCTCGGCCTGCGCCGCTAGGTAGTAGCCGAATGGTTCGCTGATAACGCGATCTTCTTCGAAACGGGCCGTCACCCTTGAGGTGGCGGCCCGTTTTGTGTACCCCGGATGCCGTCAGGCCGCCGCTGTCAGGCCGGCTCGGCCGCTGAGTCCAGTGCCCGGGTGTAATAACCCCACGGGAACGTCGTCTCGCCCACCAGACGCCAGCCCTCGGCCTCGAGGTGTCGTCGAGCCGCGTTTCCCGGTGTCCACAGCAGCCGGCGGTGCTCCCACTGCCGGTCCGAGGCCTCCAGCACGTGGTACAGCGTGCCGTAATCCACGACGTGCCAGCCGCGGCGGCCCTCGATCGCCAGTATGGCCATCTCGTCGAACGCGGTGACCGGGCTGAGCACCTTGCGGCGCGGATGCCCGGGCTCGCCGTCGTGTGCGGCCGCGGCCGGGCCGGCGGAGCCTGTTTGGCTCGCCGAGGAGAATCGCTGCTGGGCGGCCTGCCGGCTTACCCCGAGCACCCGGCCCAGGGCGTCCCAGCTGTGCCCGGCGGCCCGCGCGCCGTTGATCGAGTCCCGCAGCAATCGGCTGGTTTCCTCCGCGGCGGTGCGGCTGGCACCGACCAGACGGAGGTACGCATCCGGGTCGCTCTCGAGGTCGGCGCGGAGACCGGTCGGGCTGCCGAGCACCGCTTCGGCGACCGCGTCGCGCACCGCGGCGGCCTCTGCGGCCGTCAGCGACGTCGGTGAATGTTCGGGTGTCGGCGCCGTCATCGCTCGTCCGTCCGCTGGTCACGACGTTGGGCAAGCCGCTGTCCCGCGCTGTCGGCGTCGGTCGCGTCGCGCAGCGGTTCCAGGTTGTCGAGTGCCACGGTGTCGCGCAGCCTGGCCACCCTCTGGCGGCCGATCTCGGTCCACAGGATGACGGTGACCAGCAGAACGCTGAGCATTCCGGTGAGGAAGCCCAAGACGGAGTCGGCCGGGTCGTGGTCGACGAGGACGGCCGCGGTGGAGAGTGCGGCGATCACCACCACTCCGCCGACCACGGCCGCGGCATACCAGCGCGGGCGGGAAAGGGAACTCTTTGTGTTCATGTGTCAAGGATGCATTGACAGCGAAGTTCTGTCAAGCATTCCTTGACGCACCGGTCTCCCGTAGCGCCGGACGGGGCAAGCGGTAAGAGTGGAGGGATGAATGACTTCGTCAGCTCACCCGGCGGCGACCCGCGGGGCTTCGACAAGCGGCACCACGGTGCCCCCTCCGGCTTCTTCGAGGCCGAGGCCGCCGGCCTGGCTTGGCTGGCGATACCCGGCGGAGTGCGCACCGCCCAGGTGCTCGACCTCGAGCCCGGGCACATCGTGCTGGAGACCATCGACGAGGTGCCACCCAGCCGGTCGGCCGCGCGAGCGTTCGGCGCGGAGCTGTCGGTGACCCACTCGGCCGGCGCCGCGGCGTTCGGTGCCCCACCCGACAACTGGAGCGGCCCGTTGTTCATCGGTAATCGGAGCCTCCCCAGCGCTTACGAGAGCGACTGGGGAGTGTTCTACGCCCGCTACCGGGTGCTGCCGTACCTGGATATCGCCGTCGACGTGGGCGGGATCACGGCCCGGCAGGCCGAGGCCGTGCACGCGGCCTGCGCGCGCATCGAGGCCGGCGACTTCGATGACGGCGCCCCGCCGGCCCGGATACACGGCGACCTGTGGACCGGCAACGTGTTGTGGTCCGCCGACGGGGTCGTGCTGATCGACCCGGCCGCGCACGGCGGCCACCGCGAAACCGACCTGGCGATGCTCGCCCTGTTCGGCTGCCCATACCTCGAGGAGATCACCGCGGGCTACGAGTCGGCATCGCGGCTGGTGCCGGGCTGGCGGGCGCGTACGCCTCTGCACCAGCTGCATCCGCTGGCCGTGCACGCGGCCGGACACGGCGCGGCGTACGGCCGGGCACTCGAGCAGGCCGCCGAAGCCGTGCTCGAGCTACCCGCCACCCGCCCGCCCGCGGAGTGACCGGCCGGGGTGAGGGCTACAGCGTCTGCCCCGCGTGGGTGCCTTCGCGCGCCTCTTCGATCACCTTGGCATTGAACGCCGGCAGGTCGGCGGGGGTGCGGCTGGAGACCAGGCCCTGGTCCACCACGACTTCCTCATCGACCCAGGTGGCGCCGGCGTTCTGCAGGTCGGTCTTCAGGCTCGGATACGAGGTGAGCGTGCGCCCCTCCACCACGCCGGCCTCGATCAGGATCCAGGCGGCGTGGCAGATAGCCGACACCGGCTTGTGCGCGGCGAAGAAGTCCCGGGTGAAGGAGACCGCGTCCTCGTCCATGCGCAGGTGATCGGCATTGACGACGCCGCCGGGCAGCACGAGAGCGTCGAAGTCGTCGGCTGTTGCCTCGGCGACGGCCAGGTCGACGTACTGCGAGTGGCCCTTCTTGCCCGTGACGCTTTCGGTGGCGGGGGAAACCAGCACGGCGGTGGCCCCGGCATCCGTCACGGCCTGCCAGGGGCTGGACAGTTCGCTGTCTTCGTAGCCATCGGTGAGTAGAAAAGCGATGCGCTTGCCGGAAAGCTCGGTGGTCGTCATGGTTCTCTCCCTGTCATCGGTGTTCACGATCGTGTTCGCCGGCCGGGTGAACCGGACGACCATTCCACGGTAGCCACGAGCCGGCGCGCCTGCAGGGAAACTCACGAAACATTGAGGTTGCACCGGCACCCGAATCGGTATCGCTTGCCGGGCCCGGCCCGGCCGGCAGGGCTCTGCAGCGCCGGGTTGGGACTTTTGGTCTGCCACTGGTGGACGTGTCGCCCTAAACTTGAGCTTTACACGGAATGGACACCCCCATGAGTCTCTGGCGCACGAAGAGCATCGAGTCATCGATCGAGGATTCCCTGGAAAAGGGGCACAGCCTTAAACGCACCCTCGGCACCTGGGACCTGATGATCATGGGAGTCGCGGTCGCCGTCGGCGCCGGTATCTTCTCGGTCGGTGCCAAGGCCGCCGGCAGCTACGCCGGACCATCCGTGACGCTCGCCTTCGTGCTCGCCGCCGTCACCTGCGCCCTCGCGATCATGTGTTACGCCGAGTTCGCCTCCGCCGTGCCCGTGGCCGGATCCGCGTACACCTTCACCTACGCCACCCTGGGCGAGTTGTTGGCCTGGATCATCGGCTGGGACCTGATCCTGGAGATGCTCACCGCCGCGGCAGTGATCGCCAAGTACTGGGGCATCTACCTCAGTAACGTCTTCGCCCTCTGGAACTGGGACATCCCCGCCACCATCAACGTGATCGGGCTCGACGTGAGCTGGGGCGCGTTCGTGATCGTTGCCGTCTTCACCACGCTGTTGGTGCTGGGCACCCAGCTCTCCGCCCGCGTCGCCAGCGTGTTCACCATCATCAAGGTGGCGATCGTGCTCTTCGTCATCGTCGTCGGCGCGTTCTTCATCAACCCGGCCAACTACTCGCCGTTCATCCCCGAGTCGGTGCCCACCACGGATGGCGTCGGCAGCGACGTCTGGACCCAGTCGCTGTTCTCGTTCATGACCGGCGCCGCCCCGGCGCAGTACGGCATCTTCGGCCTGCTCGCCGGCGCCTCCCTGGTGTTCTTCGCCTTCATCGGCTTTGACGTGGTTGCCACCAGCGCCGAAGAGGTCAAGAACCCGCAGAAGACCCTGCCGCGCGGCATCTTCGCCGGCCTGGCCATCGTCACCGTGCTCTATGTCGGTGTCAGCCTCGTACTCACCGGCATGGTGCCGTACACCGTGCTCGCCGATGACCCCAACGCGTCGCTGGCCACCGCCTTCATCGCCGTGGGCGCCGGCTGGGCCGCCCAGGTCATCTCCATCGGCATCCTGGCCGGCCTCACCACGGTGATCATGGTGCTGCTGCTCGGGCTCTCGCGGGTGCTGTTCGCCATGAGCCGCGACGGCCTGCTGCCGCGCTGGCTCAGCGTCACCTCGGAAAAGCGCCGCACGCCGGTGCGCATCCAGATCATCACCGGCGCGGCGGTCGCGCTGATCGCCGGACTCACCGACGTGGGTGTGCTCGAAGAGATGATCAACATCGGCACCCTGTCGGCGTTCGTGCTCGTGAGCATCGCCGTCGTGGTGCTGCGCAAGAAGCGGCCCGACCTCAAGCGCTCCTTCAAGGTGCCGCTGTCGCCGTTCCTGCCGATCCTCTCGGCAGTGCTCTGCTTCTGGCTCATGCTGAACCTCACCACCCTCACCTGGGCGCGTTTCGCGGTCTGGCTGGCCCTCGGCTTCGTCGTCTACTTCGCCTACGGTCGCCGCCACTCCCTGGTGGGCATCAACGCCAAGCTCATCGTCGACGCCACCCGGCGCGAGGAGATCGAACGCGAGGAGCGCTCGCTCAAGGGCAAGTAGCCGCGCAGCTGTTCACCAAGGGGACTTCTGCGTCCGGTACGCCGGACGCAGAAGTCCGCTTCGGCACCGGAAGCGAGCGGATGCCGCTAGAGCCGATACAGGCGGGCCTCCCACGGCCGGAGCGCCGCGGAACCGTCACCGGGATAGTTGCCCAGCAGCAGCTCGGCACCGGAGATGTCATCCGGCAGCCATTCGCCCTGCACCGTCAGCGGCGCATCCGACACGTTCGCGAGCACCAGCAACGTCACGCCGTTCAGGATTCGGGTGAACGCGTACAGCTGCTCGTGGTCGGGTTCGATCAGCTCGAACGCTCCGAGCGCCACCACCGGATCGGTGTGCCGCAGCTGGATCAGCCGCTGGTAGAACGCGAACACGCTGCGCGCGGCTGCCCGGTCGGTCGCCACGTTGATGCGCGGAAAATTCGGGTTGGCCGCGAGCCACGGCGTTCCGGTGCTGAACCCGGCGTGGGCCGAGTCGTCCCACTGCATCGGTGTGCGCGCGTTGTCCCGCCCCATGGCGTGCACCCCGGCCAGCACACTCGCCGGCGACTGGTCGAACTGCTCCACGGCCTCCCGGTAGTGGTTGAGTGACTCGATGTCCCGGTAGTGGTCGATGGTGTCGAACGTCACGTTCGTCATGCCGATCTCTTCGCCCTGGTAGATGTAGGGCGTGCCGCGGTGCAGGTGCAGCACCAGCGCCCACAGGGTGGCCGACTCGTACCGGAACTCGGTGTCGTTGCCGAACCGCGACACCAGCCGCGGCTGGTCGTGGTTGTTCAGGTAGAGGCTGTTCCAGCCGGTCTCCGCCAGGCCGACCTGCCAGCGGGCCAGGCTCTGCTTCAGCGGCACCAGGCTGCGCGGCAGCGGGTCGAACTTGTGCATGCCCTGGTCGAGCGAGACATGCTCGAACTGGAAGATCATGTCGACCTCGGCGCGGGCCGCATCCGTGAACAGCACGGCATCCTGAATGCTCACACCGGGCATCTCGCCCACGGTCAGGTGCTCTCCGGTGCGGCCGGCGAACACCGCCCGGTGCATCTCCTGCAGGTACTCGTGGATCTGCGCACCCATCGGCGAACCACCCCCGGTCGCCGCGGTCGGCCCGCTCACCAGCTCCACCTGCTTGGCGATGAAGTTGATCACGTCCATCCGGAACCCGTCCACGCCGCGGTCCAGCCACCAGTTCATCATCGAGTAGACCGCCTGGCGCACCTCGGGGTTCTCCCAGTTGAGGTCGGGCTGCTGCGTGGCGAACAGGTGCAGGTAGTACTCACCGGTGGTCTCATCCAGGGTCCAGGCCGGGCCGCTGAAAGCGCTGCCCCAGCCGTTCGGCTCGGCGCCGGCCGCGCCGGGCCGGCGCCACCAGTACCAGTCGCGCTTGGGGTTGTCGATCGACGAGCGCGATTCGACGAACCACGGATGCTCGTCGCTGGTGTGGTTGACCACCAGGTCCATCACGATCTTGATGCCGAGCTCGTGGGCCTCGGCCAGCAGCAGGTCGAATTCGGCCAGACTGCCGAACACCGGGTCGATGTCCTGGTAGTCGCGGATGTCGTAGCCGTTGTCGTGCTGTGGGGACGGGTAGACCGGCGAGAGCCAGATCGCGTCCACGCCGAGCTCGGCGAGGTAACCGAGCTTGCCGCGCACCCCGCCGAGGTCGCCGACGCCGTCGCCGTTGGAGTCCGCGAAGCTGCGCGGATAGACCTGGTACACCACGGCCGTGGTCCACCACGGCGCCGCGGTGTGCGGGCCGTCCTGGGTGTCGGCGGGGTCGGTGCCGGCGGTGCGGCTGTGCAGATTGGTCACGGGGTCCTCCCTGGCCGGGGCCGGCGCGGGCGCGGGCGATCCGGTGTCACGCGAATTGGTTTAGCTGCAGAAAAAAGTCGTCCGTCCAATGTAGCGTCCGGTGTTCGGGCGGCACCACTGCGGGGGTGCCGTGGGGTGGTGCGCCAGTCGGTGCGCCGGCGGGGCGGCTATGTCAAGATGAGAGCCAACCCGATTCGGGGGCCAGGAAAGGGCGACCGCGATGTACGGCAGTACCGGGGCCGCGCCATCGATCGGTGACTCCTCGATGGGCCTCGCGCGTGCCGTTCTCATGCACGGCCCGATCTCGCGCAGCGACCTGGGGCGCCGCCTCGGACTGTGCCCGGCGAGTCTCACCCGGCTGAGCAAGCCGTTGTTCGACAGCGGCCTGCTTGTGGAGGTCAGCGACACCCTGATCAGCGGGGTCGGCCGCCCCACCAAGCCGCTGGATGTGCGCCTGGAGGGTCGCCGCTACGTCGGGGTCAAGCTCACCGGCGACAGCGCCTTCGGCGTGCTCACCGACCTGCGCGTGAACGAGCTCTCCTCGGCCCACCGCCGGCTCGACGGCACTGACGTGGCCGGGGTGGTGCGGCAGCTGCGCTCTCTGGTGCTCGAACTCGCCAACGGTGCGCCGATCACGGCACTCGGGGTGACTGTCGGCGGCCAGGTCATCGGCTCCCGAGTCGTCGCCCGGGCGCCGTTCCTGGCCTGGCGTGACGTGGACCTGGCCTCCGCGCTGGAAGCCGGCCTCGGCGTCCCGGTGCTGGTCGAGAATGACGTGGTGGGGCTGGCCGCCGCCGAACAGTGGTTCGGTGCGGGCCGGGGCACCGCCAGCTTCGCCGTGCTCACGATCGGCGTCGGCGTGGGTTACGGGCTCGTGGTCGACGACCGGGTGATCAGCACCCGGGACTCCGGCCTCGGCCTCGGCGGACACGTGCCGTTGGATGCGAACGGGCCGCTCTGCGGCAGCGGACACCGGGGCTGCTCGGACGCCATGCTCACCCAGGGCAGCATCCGGGCGCAGGTGAGCGACACCCTGGGCCGGGCGGTGGAGTACGACGAGGCGCTCGCGCTGGCCGCGGCGGGAGTGCCCGCCGCACTGTCCGTCGTCCAGGCCTCCGGACGCGCCCTCGGCCGCCTGGTGGCCCTGATCGCCAACATCGCGATGGTCGACACCGTCGTGCTCTCCGGCGAGGGCATCGGACTGTGGAAGGTGGTGGCGGACGAGATCGTGGCGGCGGCCCACGGGGACCGCGATGCCGAGGCGACGCCGCTGCAGATCACCGTCGACGACAGCGGCACGTCGTCCTGGGCCAGGGGAGCGGCGGCCGTCGCGATCCAGCACACCCTGACCAGATTCGCCGTGGCGGACTGACCCGACGGGCCGTCAGGACAGCCCTTCCTCCACGCGCGACGCCGGGTCGGGAATAGGATCGGGCCATCCGCCGTTGACACCTATATACATGCAGACGCATTGAGTTTTGGAGGCTGGAAATGCAGTTCGGAATCTTCACGGTCGGGGACCTGACCACCGATCCCACCACGGGTCAGACGCCGACGGAGCACGCCCGCATCAAGGCCATGCTCACCATCGCGCAGAAGGTCGAAGAGGTGGGGCTGGACGTCTTCGCCACAGGCGAGCACCACAACCCGCCGTTCGTACCCTCGTCGCCGACCACGATGCTCGGCTACATCGCGGCCAAAACCGAGCGCATCATCCTCTCCACCGCCACCACGCTGATCACCACCAGTGACCCGGTGAAAATCGCCGAGGACTTCGCGATGCTTCAGCACATCGCCGACGGCCGGGTGGACCTCACCCTGGGCCGCGGCAACACCGGCCCGGTATACCCCTGGTTCGGCCAGGACATCCGCCAGGGCATCCCGCTGGCGCTGGAGAACTACGCTCTGCTGCGCCGGCTCTGGCGTGAGGATTTCGTCGACTGGGAAGGACAGTTCCGCACCCCGCTGCAGGGCTTCCAGTCCACCCCGCGCCCGCTCGACGGTGTGGCGCCGTTCGTCTGGCACGGCAGCATCCGCAGCCCCGAGATCGCCGAGCAGGCAGCGTACTACGGCGACGGTTTCTTCTCGAACCACATCTTCTGGCCGGCCTCGCACACCGCGAAGATGGTCAAGTACTACCGCAACCGGTTCGAGCACTACGGCCACGGCACCGCCGCGCAGGCAATGGTTGGGCTCGGCGGCCAGGTGTTCATGAGCAAGAACTCACAGGATGCCAAGCGTCAGTTCCGGCCGTACTTCGACAACGCCCCGGTCTACGGCAACGGCCCGAGCATGGAGGAGTTCACCTCGCAGACCCCGCTCACCGTCGGCAGCCCACAGGAGGTCATCGACCGCACCCTCGGCTTCCGCGACTATGTGGGCGACTACCAGCGCCAGCTCTGGCTGATGGACCACGCCGGCCTGCCGCTTAAGACCGTGCTCGAGCAGCTCGACCTGCTCGGCGAGGAGGTTGTGCCCGTGCTCCGCAAGGAGTTCGCCAAGAACCGCCCGGCCGACGTGCCGGATGGCCCCACCCACGAATCCCTGGTGCTCGCCGCCTCCCTGGCGCCGGTTGCCGCAGCATCCGCCGGGCGCAATGACCTCGACACCTCCGCCGCCATCGCTCCGCACCGCCGGGCGACCGGTGCCGCCTTCGGCTTGGCCGGCGCCGGCACGACGGGAGCGCAGCGATGACCGAGCGCACCCTGGCGGTCATCTCCGCCGGGCTCAGCCAGCCGTCATCCACGCGGCTGCTCGCCGACAAGCTCGCCACGGCCACCGTGACGCGGCTGGCCGACGAGGGCGTCAGCACGACGGTGCTGACCTACGAACTGCGTGACTACGCGCAGGACATCATGAACAACATGCTCACCGGGTTCGCCAACCCGCGCCTGGAAGAGATGATCGAGGCCGTCACCGCGGCCGACGGCCTGATCGCCGTCACCCCGATCTTCACCACCAGCTACAGCGGACTGTTCAAGAGTTTCTTCGACGTGATCGACAACCGCTCCCTCACCGACCAGCCGGTGCTGATCGGCGCGACCGCGGGAACGCCGCGGCATTCGCTGGCGCTCGACTACGCGCTGCGGCCGATGTTCACCTACCTGCACTCCGTGGTGGTGCCCACCTCGGTGTTCGCCGCGTCGGAGGACTGGGGCAGCGGTGACGGCGGCCGCGTCGACAGCCGGGTGCAGACCCTGCCGGCCCGGATCGAACGCGCGGCGGGGGAGCTGTCGGCTCTCGTCGCCCGATCCGACCGGTCCAGCCGGGTGCGCGACCCCTTCGAGCTGCCCGCGGACTTCAACCCCGCCGGGATGTTCCCTCCTCGTTAGTCCTGTTCCACGAAAGCGGTCGTGTGGTCAGCTCAGTTCACCGAGGTGACCACACGGCCGCTTTCGCGTGCTTGGGCACTGATCGCGCGTCGCCACCGCCGGGACTTTCGGCTCTGCCCGGTCCTCGGGGCGGGCGGCAGACTGGAGCGCAGTGCGCTGGAGAGAGTGCTTCCGCAGAGACGGAAGCCGTGACAACCGCGCAGACAGACAGGTCTTTCATGGTCGCCCTTCTCGACGGCACCGTTTTTCCGGATGCCCGCGCCGCATTTTTCGCGGCCGATCCCGACCTGCTCGACCCGCCGGGAACCCCGGCCGTGGACCTCTCCGTTCGGATCGGCAGCCTCACGCTGCGCACCCCGGTGATGCCGGCCTCCGGCTGCTTCGGTCCGGAACTGGGCGCGCTCATCCCGGTCACCGAACTCGGCGCCACCGTCACCAAGACCGTCTTCGGCTCGGCCCGCGGCGGCAACCCCGTGCACAGGCTCACCGAGATCCCCGCGGGCATGGTCAACAGCGTCGGCATCCCCAGCCATGGCCCGGCCGGCTACCTGGCCTCACTTCATCCGCGCTACGCGGCCCTCGATGTGCCCACCATCATCAGCGTCGGAGGCCACCGGCCGAGCGAGTACGCCCCGGTCGTCGCGGCCCTGGGCGAGAACGGCGCCGCCTTCGAACTGAATGTGTCGTGCCCCAACCTCGACCGGGACGGCACCGACATCGGCTCGGATCCGGCGGCCATTCGCGAGGTGGTCGCCGCCGTGCGCCTCGTCACCGTCAAGCCGATCATCGTGAAGCTGCCGGTGCTGGTGGCCTCGATCGCCGACTGTGCCCGCGCCGCCGAGGAGGCCGGCGCCGACGCCGTCTGCGTGGCCAATTCCATTCCGGCGATGCCGCTGGATGCCCTCACCCGCCGCCCGATCCTCGGCAATGTCATCGGCGGATTGTCCGGGCCGTCGATCAAACCGATCGTGCTGCGGCTGGTCTGGCTGGCCTCCCGGGCGGTGCAGATCCCGGTGATCGCCTGCGGTGGGGTACAGACCGTTGACGACGCCCTGGACTACTTCTCGGTGGGAGCCAGCGCCGTGCAGGTGGGCACCGCCAGCTTCGCCCGGCCGTTCGCGGCGGTGGAGGTGGCGCGGGGGTTGCGGCAGCGGTGTCAGGACGCCGGGGTCGGCAGTATTCGCGAGTTGCTCGAGTGGGAGGTGTCCTGATGAGCGCTGACGCGAGCCTGGCCTCGGAAGGCGCCCCGTCACCAGGTCTACTTCGACAGGCTCAGCACGGCGTCGACGAGCTCGACCGGCGGGAGGTGTACCGCCAGAGCCGCGAGGCGGCAGCGCGGGCGCGGGCGTTCGCCGAGGCGGATGCCCAGGCGCTCGACGGCCTGGTCTCGGTGCGGCCGCGCCAGACCGTGCCGCGCCCACAACCGGTCTGGGACGACGCCGAGGTGCTCGTGCACGAGCCGGTGGGGGAGCGCTACCGCCGCCTTGTCGTGGCCAGCAGCACCATCGCCCACACCGCGCTGGCCGGACAGTTCCTCATGATCACGGTGCCGCCGCACGCCGGCGACACGATTCTGCTGCCCCGCCCCATGGCCATCCATCGCCGCCGACCGGCGACCGCCGACCGGCCCGGCACCGTGGAAATGATCTACGGCGTCGTGGGCCGCGGCACCCGAGCTCTGGCCGCCGTTCCCGTCGGCGACACCCTGCAGATCACCGGTCCGCTCGGTCGCGGCTTCGAATTCGACAGCGGCACCCGCTCCGCCTTGCTGATCGGCCGGGGCGTGGGCATCTGCGGCGTGATGGGCGCCGCGGAGGACGCCCGCACAACGGGCATCCGCACCACCATGGTGCTCAGCGGACGCAGTGCCGAGCAGCTGCTCGGCCGCGCCGACTGCGCCGAGCTGGGCGTCCGCATCATCGAGGCCACCGACGACGACGGCTCCAGCGACCTGCTCACACTGCAGAACAGCCTCCGCGCACACTTCGACGGTGCCACCCCCGAGCGCACCGCGCCCGACGTGATCATGGTCTGCGGCGCCGGCGTCCTCGCCAGGCTCGCCGCGGAACTCGGCGCGCACTGGCGGGTACCCGTGCAGGCCTCGCTCGAGGCCCACATGGCGTGCGGGCTCGGCTACTGCCACGGCTGTGCCGCCCCGGTACGCACCGACCCGAGCGTCGAAGGCCCCCTGGTCTGCGCCGACGGGCCGGTCTTCGACGCCCGCATCCCTGTCGTTTAACCCCCGCTCTGCTACGCTTGTTCAGGTGGATCTTCGGATCCATCGGTTATACCCGGAGCAGACTGGCAGGACGCTGGTCCTCGGTGGTGGTTTCCCAACGCTCAGCTCGAGACAGAGCGTGTTGGTGAATTTCTACTGGTGGCCAGCAAGGTCAGCGCCCAACACATGTTCGGCAGCTTGTCCTGCCTGTTCCTGCTCCGATGTCCCACTCGCGCGCCACACGGGCAAACGAGTCTAAACAAAGGAGAGAACCCCCATATGGAGGGTCCAGAAATCACGTTCGCCGAAACCGTTATTGACAACGGCAAGTACGGCAAGCGCACCATCCGTTTCGAAACCGGGCGTCTCGCCCAGCAGGCACAGGGCTCAGCCGCTGCCTACATCGACGAAGAGACCATGCTTCTCTCCGCCACGAGCGCCAGCAAGCAGCCGAAGGACAACTTCGACTTCTTCCCGCTGACCATCGATGTCGAAGAGCGCATGTACGCCGCCGGCCGCATCCCGGGCAGCTTCTTCCGCCGCGAAGGTCGCCCGTCGACCGAAGCGATCCTCACCTGCCGTCTGATCGACCGGCCGCTGCGCCCGTCGTTCGTCGACGGACTGCGCAACGAGATCCAGGTTGTCGTCACTGTTCTGGCCATCGCGCCCGACGAGTACTACGACGTCCTGGCCATCAACGCCGCGTCCATGTCGACCCAGATCGCCGGCCTGCCGTTCTCCGGCCCGATCGGTGGCGTCCGCGTCGCCCTCATCCCCGACGACAACGGCTCCGGCCAGTGGGTCGCCTTCCCGAAGCACTCGCAGGTCGAAGAGGCCGTGTTCAGCATGGTCGTCGCCGGCCGCGTTGTGACGGATGCCGATGGCAGCGAAGACGTCGCGATCATGATGATCGAGGCCGAAGCGACCGACAACGCCTGGACCTTGATCCAGGGCGGCGCCATCAAGCCGAACGAAGAGGTCATCGCCGAGGGCATCGAGGCGTCCAAGCCGTTCATCAAGCAGCTCATCGTCGCCCAGCAGCAGGTGGCCGCCGCGGCCTCCAAGCCCACCGGCAACTACCCGCTGTTCCCGCCGTACACCCCGGAGACCTACGACGCCGTCGCAGCCCTGGCCTACGAGGGACTCAAGGACGTCTATGTCATCGCCGACAAGATCGCGCGTCAGGATGCCGACGACGTGCTCAAGGCATCCGTCAAGACCGCCATCGCGGCCAAGGTCGAAGCCGGCGAGCTGCCCGCAACCGCCAACAACCAGGTCGGCGCGGCGTACAAGTCCGTCACCAAGCTCGTGGTGCGCTCACGCGTGCTCAACGAGGGTGTTCGCATGGACGGACGCGGCCTGGCCGACATCCGCCCGCTCGACGCCGAGGTTGCGGTCATCCCGCGCGTGCACGGTTCCGCTATCTTCCAGCGCGGCGAGACTCAGATCCTGGGTGTCACCACGCTGAACATGCTCAAGCTCGAGCAGACCATCGACTCCCTGAGCCCGGTCACCAAGAAGCGTTACATGCACAACTACAACTTCCCGCCCTACTCCACCGGTGAAACCGGTCGGGTCGGTACGCCGAAGCGTCGCGAGATCGGCCACGGAGCGCTCGCTGAGCGTGCCCTGGTTCCCGTGCTGCCCAGCCGTGAGGAATTCCCCTACGCCATCCGTCAGGTCTCCGAGGCGCTCAGCTCCAACGGATCCACCTCGATGGGTTCCGTCTGCGCCTCCACCCTGTCCATGCTGAACGCCGGAGTGCCGCTGCGCGCCCCGGTCGCCGGCATCGCGATGGGCCTCATCTCCGACACCGTCGACGGCAAGACCCGCTACGCGGCTCTGACCGACATCCTCGGTGCCGAAGACGCCCTCGGCGACATGGACTTCAAGGTTGCCGGCACGGCTGAGTTCGTCACCGCGATCCAGCTCGACACCAAGCTCGACGGCATCCCCGCGTCGGTCCTGGCCGGCGCGCTGACGCAGGCGAAGGATGCTCGCACGACGATCCTCGCCGTGCTGAACGCCGCGATCGACAAGCCCGACGAGATGGCACCGACCGCGCCCCGCGTGATCAGCGTTCAGATCCCCGTCGACAAGATCGGCGAGCTCATCGGCCCGAAGGGCAAGATGATCAACTCGATCCAGGACGAGACCGGAGCCGACATCTCGATCGAGGAAGACGGCACCGTGTACATCGGCGCCGTCGATGGTCCGTCGGCCGAGGCCGCTCGCATCATGGTCAACTCCGTCGCGAACCCCACCAACCCCGAGGTTGGCGAGCAGTTCCTCGGAACTGTCGTGAAGATCGCCGCTTTCGGCGCCTTCGTCTCGCTCCTCCCGGGCAAGGACGGCCTGCTGCACATCTCTGAGGTGCGCAAGCTCGCCGGCGGCAAGCGTGTGGAGAACGTCGAAGACGTCCTCGGCGTGGGCCAGAAGGTCCTCGTCGAGATCACCAAGATTGACGACCGCGGCAAGCTTTCGCTCGCCCCGGTCCTCGCCGATGAAGCCGACACGCACGGTCGTGACGCTGCATCCGAGGGACCCGAAGCTCCGGCCGAAGGTTAGTCACTAGTTCTGCCGGCCACCTCTCGCCAGGTGTGCCGGTCAGACGGAAGGCCCGTCCTGCTTCGGCAGGGCGGGCCTTTTCGCGTCTGCAGAATGCAGCTAGCCCGACCTGGGCTGCACGCCCCGCTCCAGCAGGGGAACGATGCGATACGGGATGAGCTCGCCCATCGCGAGGGAGGTCTCGGTGCGTTCGACGCCCTCGCAGGCGAGGATCGTGCGGTCGATCCTGAACAGGTCTTCGGAGTCTGCGCAGGCCACCCGCACCAGCAGATCCGCTGCGCCGCTCATGCCGTGCGCCTGCACGATCTCGGGGATGCGGCTGAGCTCGGCGATGATGTCGGCGGCGCGCTTTTGCACGATGTGGACCTCGATGAACGCGGTCAGCGGATAGCCGAGCACGGCCGGACTGACCCGGCGATCGAAGTCGAGAAACACCCGGGACTCCTCGAGCCGGCTCATCCGGGCCTGCACGGTGTTGCGGGAGAGCCCGAGCGTGTTGGCGAGCCCCACATAGGTGCTGTCGGGGGTGGCGCACAGCGCACGGAGCAACTCGAGATCGACTCTGTCCAAGTGGTGCATACTGCCTGACCGTAGCATGCGCGCTGGCCCCTGAACAGGGCACAGTGCACACCGTGGCCCACATTCGCTGCGCGGGCGGGAAGTCCGCACCGGTCAGCGTGCGGCAAGTCGACGATTCGCCCAGGGTTGACCGGGCCGACGCCGCACGGAAGAGTGGTCGGATGGACGACACCCGCCAGACCCTGACTCCCGCTCAAACCCGATCGGTGCTCTCCGGAGGTGATTTCCTGCATCTGGAGGGAACGCTGTATGCCACCTACCGCACGGCCGATTTCGCCGCGGCCGTGCACCTGGTGGATGCCGTCGCTGCCGACGCCGACGCCCAGAATCATCACCCAGACGTGAAACTGGGTTACGGGTCCGTGGAGTTCGAGCTCACGAGCCACGATGTGGGTGGCATCACCCAACGGGATCTGCGGCTCGCACTGCGCATCCAGGAACTCGCCGCCGAGCAGGAGGCGCACGCCACCCGTCTGGTGCCCAGCCGCGCCGACGTGGCCATCGACTGCGCCGACGCCGAGGCCGTGCGCCCATTCTGGCGGGTGGGGCTGGGTTATGTGGAGTCCGGTCCCGCGGACGACATCGAACTGCGTGATCCTCGCGGCGGTGGCCCCAAGGTGTGGTTCCAGCACATGGAGATCCAACGCACCGAGCGCAACCGCATCCACCTCGACGTGTACGTGCCCGTCGCGGACTGTGAGGACCGGGTGCAGGACATCATCGACGTCGGGGGAGTGCTGCTCACCGACGAACACGCCCCGGACTGGTGGGTGCTCGCCGACCCAGAGGGCAACGAGCTCTGCGTGTGCAGCTGGGACGCCTGACCGGCGTGGCTCAGGCCGCCTCGCGCGCCAGGGCCTTCTCGATCGCGGCGACGAGCTGTGCCGATTCAGGTTCCACCGTCGACGCGAACCTGTCGACGATCACGCCGTCGCCGTTCACCAGGAACTTCTCGAAGTTCCACTTGATCAGCCCCGGCAGCATGCCCTTCCGGAACGCGGTGAGCTGACTGTACAGCGGATGCTGATTCTTGCCGCGCACATCCACCTTGGCGGTGAGCGGGAAGGTGACCCCGAAGTTGAGCTCGCAGAACTGCTGGATGTCCTCTTCGCTGCCGGGTTCCTCGCCCATGAACTGGTTGCACGGCAACCCGAGCACCACCAGGCCGTCGTCAGCGAAACGGCGGTAGAGCGCCTCCAGGCCGGCATACTGGGGCGTGAAGCCGCACTTCGATGCCACGTTGACCACGAGTACGGTCTTGCCGGCGAACCGGCCGAACGTGGTCGGGGTGCCGTCGATGAGGGTGAGCGGGACGCCGTACAGCGGTGAGTCGGACATGCCGGAAACACTACTCCCCGACCCTTCGAGAGAGCTCACCGAAGGCCTATTTTCGGCTAAACGGGGGGTAAAGCCGCACATTTGTGTAACGCTTGCCGCGCGCCCCCGGCGGATTGGCCGGATCGGGTTATTCTCGGCTTTACACGGGTCCGCGCGGCAGCCGCGCTGGTCCGTCCGAGGGGCGGTGAAGGCATGAGAGGCAGCGTGGCGACGGGGCGTGTGTCAACGGAGCATGTAGCAACGGAGCGGGTGACACCAGACAGCCTGACGACAGCCGATCTCATCCTGCAAACCCGCCCGGTGGAGGTCCAGCACACCGCTCCGGTTCAGCTGCCCGACCACGACCGCCCAGCCGCCCCGGACATCCGGCGCACCATCGGCGACACCGACCTCACCGTGCACCCGCTGGCGCTGGGCTGCAGCGTCTTCGGCTGGACCACCGACGGCGACACCGCCATGGCGATCCTCGACCGGCACTGGGAACTCGGTGGCAACTTCCTCGACACCGCTGACAGCTACGCCGCCGGACGCAGCGAGGTGCTGATCGGGTCGTGGATGCGCACCCGCGGTCTGCGCGACGACACCATCGTCTCCACCAAGATCGGCCGCAACCGCGACAACCCCGGCCTCTCGCCGCGCAGCATCGTCGGTGCGGTGCACGCCTCCCTCGAGCGGCTCGGCACCGACCACATCGACCTTCTGCACTTCCACTTCGACGACCTCGACGTGCCGCTGGAGGAGAGCCTCGGCGCCATGGAGATGCTCATCGCCAACGGCACCGTGCGGCACCTCGCGGCGTCCAACTTCACAGCGGAACGCCTGATGGAGGCCCGGGTACTCGCCGCCAACGGCCTGCCCAGGTTCGTGGCCCTGGAGACCCCGTACAACCTGATGAACCGGGTCTCGTTCGAATCGTCTCTGGCCCTGGTCAGCCGGGCGCAGGGTGTCGCGGTGATGCCGTACTTCGCCCTCGCGCACGGCTTCCTCACCGGCAAGTACCACTCCAAAGCCGACCTCACCGACACCATCAGGGCCGGCCGCGCATCGGCGTACCTCAACCGGGCCGGCCTCAAGGTGCTGGGCGTGCTCGAACGCATCGCGGAGGACCACGGGGTGGCGCCGTCGACGATCGCGCTGGCCTGGCTGCTGGCCAAGGACGGTGTCGTGGCCCCGGTCGCCAGCGCGAGCCGGCCGGAACAGGTGGATGCCTTGGTCGCCGCGGCCGCCGTGCGGCTGGGCCGTGCCGACATGGTCGACCTCGACAAGGTGTCGGCCTGACCGGCGCCCAGGCCCGCCGCGTCCAGCGGGGCCCGGTCCCGCCGGTGTCGTAAGGTTGAGGGGATATGAACGGTGCCGTTGAATTTCCCCTTGACCTGACCGAACTCTCGTTTCGGGCCGCTGGTGAGTCCCTCGTCAGGCGCACCGTCCTCCCCAGCGGGGTGCGCATCGTCACCGAACAGGTGCCGGGCAGCCGCAGCCTCACCATCGGCTACTGGGTGGCCGTGGGGTCCCGCGACGAACAGCCCGGCCACTTCGGCTCCACGCATTTCCTCGAGCACCTGCTGTTCAAGGGAACCGCAGAGCGTTCGGCGCTGGACATCGCCATCGCGTTCGACGCCGTCGGTGGCGAACACAACGCCATGACGGCCAAGGAATACACCTGCTACTACGCCAAGGTGCAGGATCGCGACCTCCACATGGCCGTGGAGGTGCTCACCGACATGATCACCTCGTCGCTGCTGGACCCCGCGGAGTTCGAAACCGAGCGCGGCGTCATCCTCGAGGAACTCGCGATGGCCGACGACGACCCGGCCGATGTCGCCAACGAACGCTTCTTCCAGGCCGTCATGGGCGCGCATCCGCTGGGCCGACCCATCGGCGGCAGCCCGGACACCATCCGCGCCGCGACCCGAGACGCCGTCTGGGAGCACTACCGGGCCAACTACCGCCCGCAAGACCTTGTCGTGACCGTTGCCGGCGCCGTCGACCACGACGTGCTCGTGGCCGCCGTCACCCGGTCGCTGCTGCAGGCCGGTTGGGACCTGGGCGAGTACGCCGCACCGGTGGGACGCCGCTCCGGCGCCGCCGCGGTGATCAGCCAGGGCCAGCCCATCAGCGTGGTGCACCGTCCGCTCGAGCAGGCCAACCTGCTGATCGGCGTGCCGGGCCTCGTGGCCGCCGACGACCGCCGCGTGGCGATGAATGTGCTCACCTCCATCTTCGGCGGCGGCATGTCGTCGCGCCTGTTCCAGGAGGTGCGCGAAAAGCGCGGCCTGGCCTACTCCGTCTACTCGTTCGCGCCCGGCTACTCGGATGCCGGCATCTTCGGCATGTACGCCGGCTGCACCCCGGCCAAGGCCGGTCAGGTCACCGAGATCATGCTCGACGAGCTGCACCGCCTCGCCGAGCACGGTGTGACCGCCGACGAGATGAAGCGGGCCTCCGGTCAGCTCTCCGGCGCATCCGCTTTAGCCCTCGAAGACTCCGACACCCGGATGTCCAGGCTCGGCCGCTCCGAGATCACGCTGGGCGAGTTCGTCGACCTCGACGAGGCCCTGCGGCGCCTCGCGCTGGTCACCGCGGACGATGTGCAGCAGCTGGCGGCCGACATGGTCTCCCGGCCGTTCTCCGTGGCCGCCGTCGGCGCCCTCGAGGAGGACGCCTTCGACGCCGTGCTGTCCCGCCGGGCGGCGCCCCTCCCGCCGAACTGATCGGTTCACGGCGAGCCCCGTTCGACTTCTTACGACATCAACCGAAAGGGCGATGATGCCCCAGTACCTCTACCTCGTGCGACACGGTGAACAGCAGGATGCCGAATACGGCCTGCCGGACGGCCCGCTGTCACCGCGGGGCAAGCGTCAGGCGCACCTCATCGCCGAACGCCTGGGCGGGGTGCCGTTCACCGGCGCCTGGCATTCGCCGCTACAACGCGCCGCGGAGACGGCGGCCATCATCGCCGACCGGCTGCCGTCGCTCACCTCGGAGCCGTCGCCGCTGTTGTTCGACTGCGTTCCCTCCGGCCGGGCGCCGGAGATGCCGAAAGCATACGCGCCGTTCTTCAACTCGGTCAGCGACGACCAGATCGAGGCCGGCCGCGCTCAGATGGAGGACGCAGTCGCGGAATTCCTGCATCCGCACCGGGGTCCCCGACACGACCTGCTGATCACCCACAACTTCGTGATCGCCTGGTTCGTCCGCGAGGTGCTCGGCGCCCCCGACTGGCGCTGGATCAGCATCAACCAGGCCAACTGCGGCCTCACTGTGCTGCAGCAGAAGCCCGGCCGGCCGTGGTCGCTGGTCACCCACAACGACCTCGGCCACCTGCCTGTAGAGCTTCGAACCGGCCTGCCGGACCCGCTGTTGTTCTAGGGACGAGGCGGTAACTCGCCTCAGTCGAGGATCTTCCAAAAGGAATCCTTCCGGCGGATCTTCCCGGCGGCATCGAATTCGAGCAGGTCGACGCCGCGCACGTCGAGTCGCCGGCCGGACACTGACCTGCCGGTCAGCGTCCACTCGGAGACTCCGAGATCATCACCGCACACCCAGTGCCGGTCGTCGCCATAGTGCACGTCCGGGATGCCCTCGAACCGGCTGGCGAGCCCCGCCCGCACCTCGGCCCTGCCCACGAAACGATTGCCCCGAGGCTTCGCACCCCTGGGCAGGTAGAAGACGCAATCATCGGCGAAATAGCCCATGATCGCGTCCAGGTCGTGGTTGTTGAACGCCGCCAGGAACCCCGTCAGCGTGTCGCGTGTGACCGTCATCTCGACCGGCCTCCTCCTACTGCGCATCTGCGCCGCCTGCTGTGAGAGCAGCCAGCACTGACGGGTCAGGGGGCCGGGGCGAGTACCTTTCGGTACCAGTTCGTGGCGTTCGGGTTGTCGTTGTATGGCGGCACATCCTGATAGCCGGAGCGCTGGTACAGCGCCCCGGCCGCCTCGAGGCTCGAGTTCGTGTCGAGCACCAGCTCCGTCGCCCCGAACGCCCTGGCCCGGGTTTCGAGTTCGGCGAGCAGCAGGGTGCCCCAGCCGCGGCCGCGCACCTCCGGTTGCAACCAGAGGTGTTTCGCCTCGAACCGCACCGCACCATCCGCGCCGTCATCGATTCGACGGATGCCGCCGCAGCCCACGAAGGTGCGCGACCCCTGAGTCTCGCTCACGAGCAGGAACTGGCCGCGCGGCGGGACGAACTGTTCGGGAGCCGGGAACGTGGTGCGATAGCCGCCGGCGGAGGGGAACGTGGACGCGCGATCGCTGAAGTACTGGGTGAGCAGGGTGATGGACCCCGCATCCGTGACGGAGACCGCGGTGAATTCAGGCATGCCCCTAGGGTACGTGCCTCGGTGCCGGGGGCAACCGCCCCGGTTGGTAGATTGGCAGCATGACAACACGGGTGGCCATCGTCGGCGCAACGGGCAAGATGGGCCGCCTGGTCGGCGGCCTGGTCGAGAGTACGCCGGGGTACGACGTGGTCGCCCGGCTTGATTCCACCAGTGCCCTGTCCGAGATGCTCGGCGCGGATGTGGCGATCGACCTCACCGTTCCGGCGGTCAGCCAGGGCGTGGTCGACTTCGCCATCGACAACGGCATCCGGGTGCTTGTCGGCACCTCGGGCTGGTCCCAGCCCCGCATCGACGCGCTCGGCCACAAACTCAAGGGCCGCACGGATGTCGGCGCCGTGATCATCCCCAACTTCTCACTCGGCTCGGTGCTCGGCACGGCCTTCGCGGCCCTCGCCGCCCGATTCTTCGACTCCATCGAGATCGTCGAGGCGCACCAGGCCGGCAAGGTCGACTCCCCGTCGGGAACCGCCGTGCGCACCGCCGAGCTGATGGCCGCCGCCCGCGCCGGCCTCGGCCCGGTCTCCGCGCCGCACGTCGACCAGCGTGCCCGCGGCCAGCAGGTCGCCACGGTGCCGGTGCACAGCCTGCGCTTGGCCGGCGTGCTGGCCCGCCAGGACGTGATCTTCGGCGGCTCGGGGGAGACCCTCACGATCACGCACAACACGCTCTCCGCCGAGGCCTACGAGCGCGGCATCCTGGTGGCCCTGGCCGCCGCCCGCGACTGCGTCGGGGTGACCGTCGGACTCGACCAGCTGATCGACCTGGGGCTCACCGGTGAGGTGCTCGAGCCCGCCGCGGCGTCCGCAGGGTCGCCGGACGAGCCGCCTGCTGGGCCACCGCCGGGCCCCGAGGATGCCGAAATGGAGCCCGGCGAATGAAGGGCCGCATCGCCGTCGTCGTGATGGCACTCCTGCTCGTGTTCTACCTGGTGCTCGTCGGCTGGCGCGCGGTGCTCTTCGTGCAGAGCGGTGACCCTGTCGGCATCCTCATCGGCGTTGCGCTCATCGTGCTGCCGCTGATCGGCGCGTGGGCGCTGGTTCGCGAGATCAGCTTCGGCATCCGGTGCGAACGGCTGGTCAAGCAGCTCGACGCCGAGGGTGCCCTGCCGGTCAACGATCTACCGAGCCGCCCGAGCGGCCGGCCATACCGCGAGGCGGCGGACGCTCAGTTCCCGCAGTATCAAGAGGCCGTGGATGCCGCGCCGCAGGACTGGCGGGCCTGGTTCCGCCTCGGCCTGGCCTACGACGCGTCGGGCGACCGCCGCCGCGCCCGCTCGGCGCTTCGCACCGCGATGGCCCTGGAGAAGTCCGCGGCCTGAGCTCGGCGCGTGCGCCGTCGCGCGGGTGCCGCGCCGTTATGCGGGTGCCGCGCCGTTATGCGGGTGCCGCGCCGTTATGCGGGTGGCATGCCACCCGCATAACGGCGCCTTACCCGCATACCTCGAGTCGCCCACCTCGCGCCCACCTCGCGCCCGGCCAGCTCCGCGCCGCACCGGCCCGCTCAGCGCCCGGCCAGCCGGGGGCGCCCCGGCGTGAGGCCCAGGTGCGCCAGCCGCGCCGACAACCGCGGCACGCTCATCCCGGTGGCATGGTCCCAGCGAACGAAGCCGAGCACCTGCAGCCGAATGGCATCCTCGCGGAGCTTTTCCTCGTACACGACCTCTGCCGGGGTGCGTCCGGCGAGCAGCACGGGATCGAAGTACTTCACTCGACCGTCGCTCTCGCCAACACCCCGCACGCTCCGCCAGAAGAAGTCTGAAAAGTCGGTGCGGTCCTCGATCATGAACGGATGCTGCAACTCGGGTTCGGGAAGTCCGGCCAGCGCGATCGTCACCCGAGTGCCCGATTCGTCGGGAGAGCCCGAGAGCGGCGTGGCAAAGTCGATTACCGTGCGCGCCCGCACCGAACCGCGGAACGGCAGCATCCGGTGCCAGGTTTCGAGCAGGGTCACCCGGTCCGTGAGCGGCAGGATGCGACCGGTCCGATCCACCGCCAGAGCCCGATCGGCCGCGGCGACCGCCGACCGAAGGTCCACAATCGTCGCGAGCTCGATCACCGTGCGGGCTACCGAGGTGACTAGCACTCCGTCTTTCAGCTCCACATCGCGGGCGTCGAAGCCCACCGTGTGCTTGCGGATGCCCGGGTCCGAGCGGCCGCCGGCTGCACGCGGGCCCAGGAAGTGCACCTCATCGGGCCACGGTGCCTGCGGCGGTAGGTGCCACAGCACCGCGGCCGACTGGTGGGAGAGCGGCAACGCGCCTCGTCGGGCCAGCGCCGCCGCCCGCACTCTCAGTGCATACCGCTGGTCACGGTCGAGGCCGGCCCAGACCGCCGCGGGGCAGTACTGGCCCCAGCCGATGCGGTGCAGGTAACCGCGCTCGGCACCGCGACGCAGGCGAAGATCGGCGCCGAGGGCTCGCCGATAGTCGGCGGCCAGGAGCACCTCGGGCGGGAAGGACGGGTGTTCTCGACGATCGGTCATCCAGCGAGTGTCGGCGCCGGGTGCCGCGGCCACGGCGATCGAACCGTGGTCGTTCACAACATCGGGCCGGCGCCCCTGTGGAGGACTGCCCAGCCATCGCGCGGGGCGGCCCCCTGGGATGCGTAGTGCGGGTCACGCGCCGTTATGCGGGTGGCGCGCCACCCGCATAACGGCGCGTACCCCGCATAACGAGATTGCGCCCCCCAAAGGCCTAGCGCAGCATCCAGGTGACAGCTTCGGCGGCCGTACGGTGGGTGAAACGGAACCCGTCGGCCTGCAGCTTCGCCGAGCTCACCCGCTGGTCGGCGAGCAACAGTTGCCTGGCGGCATCCTGCAGCGCCAGGGTCAGCACGAACTCGGGCACCGGAAGGAAGAACGGCCGGCGCAGCGCCGAGGCCACGGCCCGGATCACCTCGTTGGCCGTTGCCGGGGTGGGGCCGGTGAGGTTCACCGGGCCGCTCAGCTCCGAGGTGAGCAGGTGCACGATCGCCGCGGCTTCGTCGTGGAGGCTTACCCACGGCCAGATCTGGCTGCCACGGCCGAGCGGTCCGCCGAGGCCGAGCCGCACGATCGGCATCAGGGGCTTCAGCGCGCCGCCCTTGGCGAGCACCAGGCCGGTACGCAGCAGCACCACCCGGGTGCCCTCAGGGGCCAGCCGGGCCTCCGCTTCCCACGTCGTGACGACGGTGGCGAGGAAGTCCGAGCCCGGTGCGGACTCCTCGGTGAGCTCCTCGCCGGGCCGGTTGCCGTAGATCCCCACGGCGGACGCGTTCAGCAGCACCGTCGGTGGCGTGCCGGCCCGGCGCATCGCGTCGGTGAGGGTACGAGCGGCCTGCACCCGCGATTCCATGATCTGGCGGCGGTAGGACTTGGTCCAGGGCAACCGCCCGATCGACGCGCCGGACAGGTTGATCACCGCGTCCACGCCGTCGAGCACGGTGGGATCCAGGGTCAGTGTCGCCGGGTCCCAGCGCACCTCCGACCTGGAGCGCGCGGGGCGTCGCACCAGACGCAGCACGGTGTGGCCGGCCGTTTCCAGCTGGCGGGTCAGTTCGGTGCCGATGAGCCCGGAGGCTCCGGAGATGAGTACGCGCACCGCTCAGGCCAGTTCGGCTTCGATGGTGATCGGGATGCCGGTCAACGCTTGCGAGATCGGGCAGTTCACCTTCGCGTCCTGCGCGAACGCCTCGAACTCCGCCTCAGTGACACCGGGAACGTTGGCGCTGACGAGCAGGTGGCTGCCGGTGACACCGGTGCCGGCCACGAACGTGACCGCCGCGGTGGTCTGGATGCTCGTGGGGGTGTGTCCGGCGTCGGCCAGGATCAGGGCCAGTGCCATCGAGAAGCAGGATGCGTGCGCCGCGCCCAGCAACTCCTCGGGGTTGGTCGTATTGGCGGTTCCCTCGGCCCGGGCCTTCCAGTTCACCGGGAACGACCCGCCGTGCGAGGAATCGAGCGTGACGGTTCCGGAACCCGTCGTCAGGTCTCCGGTCCATACGGTGGTTGCTTCGCTGGTCAGGGCCATGGTGATACCTCCTGGAAGTGGAGCACCAGCCTATCCGCCGGGCCTGAACCGTTCACAGGGAATCCTCGGGCGACGGGCAGGTTCGCCAGACCCGCCGGTCAGGGCGCCGCCGGGCTACGCCCGAGGACGCCGGCCCGCACCAGCAGGAGGTACAGCTGGCAGCCCAGGCAGTAGTCGAAGGCCGCGTTCAGGAAAGCCGCCACGAACGCGGCCGCCGCCGCGAGGGGCACGGCCACGATCACCCCGGCCAGGCCGAGCAGCACCCCGGTCAGGGCGACCAATAGGCCGACACCCTGGGCGAAGGTGGGCGGGGCCGGGTCTTCGAGTTCGGCCGGCGGGCCGAGCCGCGGGCGCACGAGGGCCTTGTAGAGCCACCCGTACGGATGCCGGGCGGCCCCGGCGATGGTGCCCCAGGCGAACACCGCGGTCTGCACGGCGAGCAGCGCCAGGGCGGCGTCGGAGGCTCCGACGAGCGCGAGGAAGATTACCGCCAGCAGCACGACGGCGGTGACGGCCGCGCCGAACCGGGGGCCGCGCGGGTCGATGCCCGTCCGCTTCCCGGCAGCGGCAGCAGCGGCGGCGGCGGAAGCAGTCGCAGCGGATTCTGGCTGGGTCATCGGGACTCCTGAACGTTTCGGGCAAGGTCATCGAGGTGCGCGTGCAGGGCGGCCCGGTCCGGCACACCGCCCACCCGGGCGCGCACCCGGCCGGCCCTGTCGAGCACCAGTGTGGTGGGCGTCTGCAGAACCTTGAACCGCCGGGCGAGGTCGGCGCGATGGGTGAGGTCCACCTCCACGTGCCGCACGCCGGTGCGGGCATCCGCCACCTGGCCCAGCAGCACGCTCGTGCCGGGGCAGCGGGCGCAGAACTCGGTGGAGAACTGCAGCAGCGTCGCCTCGGCGCCGAAAACCCCCGGGATGTCCGACACGGACAGGCCCAGCTGGGCGGCCGTGACGGCATCCACCGAGTCGGTCGAGCTCGTGAGCCGGCCCTGCCGACGGCGCCAGACCAGTCCCAGCGCGGTGGTCAACGCGACCAACAACACCAGAACGAGCAGGGCGGCGGCGGGGTTCATGCAGGCGAGGTTACGCCGCGGCGGGCCTCAGACCCCTCGTATGACGGCAGATGACGCGCGCGAGGGCAGGCGTGGAGGCGCGGGAGGGCGCGCTAGACGATAACCTGTAAAACGTGTCTACTCCTTACAACCCCTTCGGGCAGGTCCTCGTCGCCCTGGTGACACCTTTCACCGCTGACGGTGAGGTCGCCTGGGCCGACGTCGAGAAGCACATCGACGACGTCATCACCGCCGGGGCCGACGGCATCGTCGTCACCGGCACCACCGGCGAGACCTCCACCCTCACCGACCCCGAGAAGATCCGGCTCGTCGAGGTCGGCAAGGACGTTGCGGCCGGTCGCGCCAAGATCATCACCGGCGGCGGCTCGAACGAGACCGCCCACGCCATGCAACTCGCCAAGCAGAGCGAGAAGGCCGGCGCCGACGGCAACATGATCGTCACGCCGTACTACAACAAGCCCACCCAGGCCGGTGTTCTCACGCACTTCCGCATGATCGCGGATGCCACCGACCTGCCGGTGATCCTGTACGACATCCCGGGACGCACGGGCATCCCGATCACCTACGAGACCATCCTGCGCGCCGCGAAGCACCCGAACATCCTCGCCGTCAAGGACGCCAAGGGCGACCTGGCCCAGGTCAGCCGGGTGCTCAACCAGACCGACCTGCTCTACTTCTCCGGCGACGACCCCAACGTGCTGCCGCACCTGTCGATCGGCGCCACCGGCCTGATCGGCGTCACCGCGAACATCGCGGCCAAGCCGTACCGCCAGATGGTGGATGCCGTCAACGCGGGTGACCTCAAGGCGGCCACGCTCGCGCACCAGCAGCTTGAACCCCTCGTGCGCGCCGTGATGACCCACGTGCCGGGCACCGTCGCGGCCAAGTACATCCTGCACGGGCTGGGTCGCATCAGCAGCCCGCGCGTGCGCCTGCCCCTGGTCGGCCCGGAGGAATCCGAGGCCGCCATGATCGAAGACGAAATCGACCTCGTCCGGAACATCCCCGGCGTCGACTTCACCAACTTCCGCCCCGACCGCAACGCCGCCGCCGGCGGGGCGCTGCCCAAGGTCGCCGGAACCACACGCTAAAAGATAAACGCACCACGGATCAACAGCAGCACCAACTCCACCCACCACTAACTTCACGCACCACCAACTCCACAATAGGAGGGCTTATGCCCAACGACGTATACGCACCGCCCGCGCTCCCCAAGGGAACACTCCGCGTCACGCCCATCGGCGGACTCGGCGAAATCGGCCGGAACATGACCACCTTCGAGATCAACGGCAAAATCCTGATCGTCGACTGCGGCGTGCTGTTCCCCGAGGAGCACCAGCCCGGTGTCGACCTGATCCTGCCGGACTTCACCCCGATCAAGGACCGCCTGAAAGACATCGTCGGCGTCGTGCTCACCCACGGCCACGAGGACCACATCGGCGCGGTGCCCTACCTGCTCAAGCTGCGCCAGGACATCCCGCTGATCGGCTCCGGCCTGACGCTGGCGTTCATCGAGGCCAAGCTCAAGGAACACCGCATCACCCCTTACACCCTGCAGGTGAAGGAAGGCCAGAAGGAACGCCTCGGCCCGTTCAACCTCGAATTCGTCGCGGTCAACCACTCGATCCCCGACGCCCTCGCCGTCGCCATCAAGACCGAGGGTGGCAGCGTGCTGCACACCGGTGACTTCAAGATGGACCAGCTGCCGCTGGACAACCGCATCACCGACCTCCGCGACTTCGCCCGCCTGGGCGAAGAGGGCATCGACCTGTTCCTGGTCGACTCCACCAACGCCGACGTTCCCGGCTTCACGCCGTCCGAGCGTGCCATCGGCCCGGTCCTGGAAGACGTCATCGCCCGCGCCCCGCGCCGGGTGGTCATCGCCAGCTTCTCCAGCCACGTGCACCGGGTGCAGCAGGTGCTCGACGCCGCTCACGCCAACGGCCGCCGCGTGGCCCTGCTGGGCCGCTCGATGGTGCGCAACATGACCATCGCCGCCGACCTCGGCTACCTCAAGGTGCCCGACGGTGTGCTCATCGACTTCAAGAAGGCCGGGAACATCCCGGACAACAAGATCGTCTACATGTCCACCGGTTCGCAGGGCGAGCCGATGGCGGTGCTCAGCCGCATCGTCAACAAGGAACACCAGATCGAGGTCGGCCCCGGCGACACCGTCATTCTGGCCTCCAGCCTGATCCCGGGCAACGAGAACGCGGTCTACCGCATCATCGACGGCCTGACCAAGCTCGGCGCGAACGTCGTGCACAAGGGCAACGCCAAGGTGCACGTCTCCGGACACGCCGCCGCCGGCGAGCTGCTCTACGTCTACAACGTGCTCCGCCCGAAGAACGTGCTGCCCGTGCACGGCGAATACCGCCACCTGGTGGCCAACGCCAAGCTCGCCGTGCAGAGCGGGGTGCCCGTCGAACGGGCCATCCTCGCCGAGGACGGCACCGTTCTCGACCTGCGCGACGGAAACGTCACGAAGGTCGGCCAGCTCGACCTCGGCTACGTCTACGTCGACGGTTCCACCGTCGGTGAGATCACCGAAGCCGACCTCACCGACCGGCGCACCCTGTCCGAGGAAGGCTTCATCTCGATCATCGTCGTGGTGGACAAGTCCACCGGCAAGGTCATCGTCGGCCCGGAGATCCACGCCAAGGGCTTCGCCGAAGACGACTCGGTCTTCGACTCCGTCCGGCCCAAGATCGAGGCCGCCCTGGCCGAGGCCGCGCAGAACGGCACCCACGACACCTACGCGCTCACGCAGGTCGTGCGCCGCACCGTCGGCCGCTGGGTGCAGGCGTCGTTCCGCCGCCGCCCGATGATCGTTCCGATGATCATCGAGGCGTAACCGCCCGCTGCACAGCACCACTGTCAACCCCCGGCCGCCCTCGGCGCCGGGGGTTGACGCGTTCTTGGGTCCCCGCACACCGGGGGTCATCCTTCAGGAGGATTTTGCCCGAAAGCCGCCTCGACGGGCCGGAACTGCCCCTAGGCTCGTGCCAGTCGACACCGTCAGGTGCGATGCGAGCATGGGGGAAATCAGTGAATGTGATGCGCAAATGGGTCTTTCCGATCCTCCGATTGCTCGTCGTCGCGGCCATCGCGGTGGCCCTGGTGAAGCTGGCGTTCTTCGCCGACGCCGCGGAAGCCCAGGACCCGGCCCAGCCGACCGGCCAGGTCGTGGAACCGCAGATCCCGGTTGCCCTGGGCACGATCACCAACGATGTGACGCTGCCCGGAACCGTGTCGGCGGATGCCGCCGTGCCCGTCAAGGCCGTCGCGGCCGGCACCGTCGACGAGATCTTCTTCGCCGCCGGAGCGACCGTCGCCGCCGGCGACAAGATCTACGACATCAAGGTCGAAACCGTGCGCGACCCCGTTGAGACGACGGACCCCGCCACCGGGATGATCGCCATCACCCAGCCCAAACCGGCGGTCACCTTCGAGAAGGTCTTCGCCCCCGCCGACGGCGTGCTCAGCGCCCTCACCGTCATCCACGGCCAGTCCGTCGCCATCGGGGACACCACCGGCCAGGTCGCGCCGCCCAGCTACTCGGTGAGCGGATCGCTCAGCCCCGAGCAGCAATACCGTCTCGTCACTCAGCCCACCGAGGCGTCCATCGCCATCACCAACGGTCCGGCCCCGTTCACCTGCACGGGCCTGCGCATCACCACCCCGCTGGCCGGGGCGGATGCCGGCGGCTCCGGCGGCGGCACCAATCCGGCGTCGGGCACCGGCACCGGCACCGGCACGGGCGGGGCGGGCGGCACCACCGTCAGCTGCGCCATCCCGGCCGAGGTCACGGTCTTCCCCGGCCTCGCCGCCCAGATCACCATCGCCGGCGGCAAGGCCGAGAACGTGCTCGTCGTGCCCACCACGGCCGTGAAGGGCTCTGCCGAAACCGGGGTCGTCTGGTTCGTGCTGCCCGACGGCACAACCGAGGAACGCCCGGTGACACTCGGGATGAACGACGGTACCTCGGTGCAGATCGTCGAGGGGCTGGCCGAGGGCGACCTGATCAACCAGTTCGTACCCGGCGCCACCGCCGTGAGCGGCTGCAGCACCGCCCCGGACGGCAGCGAGGTCTGCCCCGAGCCCGGAATGACCCTCCATTGACGCTCCTGCACCTGGCCGGCGTCACGCGCACCGTCCAGCTCGTCGACGGCCCACCGCTGACGATCCTCTCCGGCGTCGACCTCGACGTGGAGGTGGGCGACAGGGTCTCCATCGTGGGCCGCAGCGGCTCCGGCAAGTCCACCCTGCTCAACCTGCTCGGCCTGCTCGACAACCCCACCTCGGGTGACCTCGAGTTCGACGGTCGACCGGTGAAATCGTTCTCCTCCGGGGAGCGCGACAGGGTGCGCGGCCGCGACGTGGGCTTCATCTTCCAGCAGTTCAACCTGCTCCAAGGCCGCACGGCCCTCGAGAACGTGATGACCCCGCTGCTCTACGCGCAGGGCAAACAATTCTGGCAGCGGGCCCGAATCGCCACCGCGATGCTGGAACGGGTCGGCCTCGGCCACCGGCTGGGCGCCATGCCCGACAAACTCTCCGGCGGTGAACAGCAGCGGGTGGCGATCGCCCGCTCGCTCGTGCGCGGTCCGCGGTTGATCCTGGCCGATGAACCCACCGGCGCCCTGGACCTCGAGACAGGGGCGGATGTGATGGCGCTCCTTGACGAGGTCGCCACCGGCTCCGGCGCGGCCCTGATCACCATCACCCACGACCCGGCCATCGCGGCGCTGGCCAGCCGGCATCTGCGCCTGGACCACGGCGTGCTCACCGTGGCCGGCGGCCCGGTGGCCCCGGTCGTCCGCGACGACGAGCTGGCGACGGTGCCGGCATGAACCGGCTGCTCAGCAACGTGGTCGGCTCGTTCGTGGAGGCCTGGCAGGAACTGCGCATCCACAAGACCCGCGTGATGCTCTCCCTCATCGGCGTGGCCGTCGCGGTCTGCGCCATCACCACCGTCGTCGGCCTCGGCGCGGTGGCCCAGCAGTCCATCGTGGAACAGAACGAACGCAGCGGCGGCCGCAGCGCCACCCTCTCGCTCTACGCCGGATCGAACGACGGCAGCGCCATCGACCCGGATGTCATGCAAGAGTTCTGGGACACCTCGCTCGAGCGCTACGGCATCGACTACGCCAGCCGGGTGCTCTACACCACCCAGACCGTGCAGTTCACGGATGGTGCGGTGCCCGTGCAGGCGATCGGCGTCGACCAGCCGTACGGCACCATGCACCGCGTGGCACTCACCGAGGGGGACTGGTTCAGCGTTGACGACGCCGACCGCCTCGCACCGGCGGTATTGGTCAACCAGGTCTTCTGGGACCGACTCGGCCGGCCCGACCTGGCCACGCACCCCACCACCACGCTGCTGGGCGCCACCCCGACCACCGCCGTGATCACCGGGGTCTACCCGGTGAGCGTCTGGGAGACCGAGCCGGCCATGTACCTGCTCATGGACACCATCACCGCTCTCACTCCCGCCGACCAGCTCGCGGCCAGCGGCAGCGTCCCCAATTACGAACTATGGGTGCCGCCGGAAATCAGCGAGGACCTGATCGTTGCGCTGCAGCGGGATGCCCAAGGGGCGCTCGGCGCCGGCACGAACGTGTCGGTGAGTCGACAGGACTACGCTGCCTACAACGAGGACCCGTTCGCGTCGATCAAGCTGCTCGTCGGGGGAGTGGCCGGCCTGGTGCTGCTGCTCGGCGCGCTGGGTCTGGTGAACATCGCCCTGGTCACGCTCAAGCAGCGCATCCGGGAGATCGGGGTGCGGCGCAGCTTCGGCGCCACCGCCGGCCGGGTGTTCTTCTCGGTGATGATGGAGAGCATCGTGGCGACCCTGGTGGCCGGCGTGGTGGGGGTGATCGGAGCCGTGCTCATCGTCACCAATCCCATGCTGCAGGAGTTCATCAGCCAGGGCATGGTCACCGACTTTCCGCCGTTCCCCGTGGAGGCCGCCATCCTCGGCCTGGTCTGCGCCACCGTCGTGGGCGCCCTCGCGGGCCTGCTGCCCGCGCTGGTGGCGGTGCGCGTCAAGGTCATCGACGCCATCCGCTATTGACCATTCGCGAAAGCGGCCGGGTGGTCGCCACGGCCCTCTCGAAGCAGCCATACAGCCGCTTTCGCGAGCCGTGGGACCTTCCACGACCGGGTAATTGGGCGTGGGCTCACACCGATGTCGGCCGTCGGCGGTACCGTGGAACACATGGCTACGAGCACTAAGTCGACCGGGCGTGCCCGCAGCACACCTGCGCGCGGCACCGGAACGACCGCGCGCACCAAAGCCGGCAGCACCGCGACCCAGAAGACCGTCAAATTCGCCCCGACCGAGCCCAAGCCGGCCATCGCCGTGCGCATGTGGATGGGTCTGGCCCACGTCGCCGGCGGCGCCGCCCGCGCGCTCGGCCCCGAGCAGCTCTCCAAAGAGGAGCGCCGCGACGGCCTGCCCTTCTTCCTCGTGCTGCTGGCCGTCGCCGGCGCCGTGATCGAGTGGTTCCTGATCAACGACCCGGTGGCCCAGACCCTGGACGCTTGGACCTTCGGCGCCCTCTTCGGCCGGCTGGCCTTCGCCCTGCCGGTGATCCTGCTGCTCTTCGCCATCTGGCTGTTCCGCAATCCGAGCTCCGTGCACGACAACGGCCGCATCGGTATCGGCCTCTCGCTGCTCCTGGTCACGGTCTCCGGCCTCTGCCACATCTTCGGCGGGCAGCCCACACCCACCCAGGGCGTGGAGGTGCTCGCCCTGTCCGGCGGTGTCCTCGGCTGGATGATCGCGGCCCCGCTGATCTTCCTGATCACCACCGTCGGCGCGGCCATCGTCGTGATCCTGCTGCTGATCCTCAGCCTCTTCATCATCACCAAGACCCCGCCGAACAAGATCGGCGAACGCAGCCGTGAGCTCTACGCCTGGCTCTTCGGCACCCCGCTGCCGGCCCCAGAGGAGCGCGCGGCCGCCAAGGAGATCCGCCAGGAACGCATCCAGGCCCTCAAGACCAAGCAGATCGAACTCGACGGCCTCGACCCGGCCCACGACGACGACACCGACGAGGGCGCCCTGCCCTGGTGGCGACGCAACACCAGCAAACGCGAAGAAGACCCCGACTTTTCCAGCGCCATGTCGTCGGAGTCCGACGAGGCCCGGCCTCCCGCTGCCGACCCGCTCAGCACGCTGCTCAACGGCGGGGCGGATGCCGCCAAGGGCGGCTTCGACACCGCGCTCGAGTCTCCCCAGGCCCACGTTCCCCCCGTTCACACCGACCACTACGGCACCGAGGTGCTCGAAGACCTGCTCAAGGCCGAGGAAGCCATCAAACGCTTCACCGGTGAGGTTGCCGCGGTGCCCCACGCGACGGGCCTGCAGGCCGACGACCCGACCGGCCTCACCGAGGTACTGCCGGGCCTGGACGACCTCGACGAGGCCGCCTCGGCGGTGGACCGGTCCGCGACCGAGCTGGGCTTCGGCGAGCAGCCGAACCTGCCCTACGTGCTGCCGTCGTCCACGACCCTCATCGCCGGTCCGCCGGCCAAGGCGCGCTCCGCCGCCAACGACGAGATCGTCAAGTCCATCACCGAGGTGCTCAGCCAGTTCTCGGTGGATGCGAGGGTCACCGGTTTCTCCCGCGGCCCGACCGTCACCCAGTACGAGATCGAACTCGGCCCCGGCGTCAAGGTCGAGCGGGTCACCGCGCTGAGCAAGAACCTGTCCTACGCCGTCGCCTCCAACGAGGTGCGCATCCTCTCGCCGATCCCCGGCAAGAGCGCCATCGGCATCGAGATCCCCAACACCGACCGCGAGATCGTCACCCTCGGCGACGTACTGCGCTCCGGCACGGCCACCAACAGCACCCATCCGATGACCATCGGTGTCGGCAAGGACGTCGGCGGCGGCTTCGTCATCGCCAACCTCGCCAAAATGCCCCACCTGCTCGTGGCCGGATCCACTGGCTCGGGTAAGTCCAGCTTCGTGAACTCGATGATCACCAGCCTGTTGATGCGGGCCAAGCCCAGCGACGTGCGCATGGTCCTCATCGACCCCAAGCGCGTCGAACTCGCCGCATACGCCGGCGTACCGCACCTGATCACTCCCATCATCACGAACCCCAAGAAAGCCGCCGAAGCGCTGCAGTGGGTCGTGAAGGAGATGGACATGCGTTACGACGACCTGGCCAGCTTCGGGTTCCGGCACATCGATGACTTCAACAAGGCCGTCGTCAACAACGAGATCGTGCTGCCGGCCGGCAGCGCCCGCAAACTCAAGCCATACCCCTACCTGCTCGTGGTGGTGGATGAGCTCGCCGACCTGATGATGGTCGCCCCGCGCGACGTCGAAGATTCCATCGTGCGCATCACCCAGCTCGCCCGGGCCTCCGGCATCCACCTGGTGCTGGCCACCCAGCGGCCCAGCGTCGACGTGGTCACCGGCCTGATCAAGGCCAACGTGCCCTCCAGGCTGGCCTTTGCCGTCACCAGCGTCACCGACTCCAGGGTCATCCTCGACCAGCCCGGCGCCGACAAGCTGATCGGGCAGGGCGACGCCCTGTTCTTGCCGATGGGCGCTTCCAAGGCCCTGCGGGTGCAGGGCGCCTGGGTGAACGAGGCCGAGATCGAACGGGTTGTCAAGCACGTCACCCAGCAGGCCCGGCCGGACTACCGGCCCGACGTCTCCGCCGAGGCGCCGCGCAAGGAGATCGACTCCGACATCGGTGACGACCTCGAGGTGCTGCTCGCGGCCGCCGAACTCGTGGTGTCCACCCAGTTCGGTTCCACCTCGATGCTGCAGCGCAAGCTGCGGGTGGGCTTCGCCAAGGCGGGCCGCCTGATGGACCTGCTCGAGTCCCGCGAGATCGTCGGCCCGTCCGAAGGTTCCAAGGCCCGCGACGTGCTCGTCACCGCCGAACAGCTGCCCAGCGTCCTGGCCAAGCTGCGCGGCTCCGACGCCGAGCACCACGCCGCCACTGCCCGATCGCAGTTCGAAGAGTCCCAGCGGTCGCAGGCGCACGAGCAGGCCACCCCCGACCCGCGCTACGCCGACGACCCGGTGGCGAAGATGAGCGAAGGGTACGCTGAGGAAGACGGCGACTCGGACGAAGACGCCTGGCAACTCACCGACAGGGAATGACCCCATGGCTACACCGACACCTGCGGCCCCGCCGTCCAATTGGAACCTGCCGAACATCATCACCATCGTGCGCATCCTGCTGGCACCGGTGTTCTTCTGGATGCTGCTGGCCGACAACGGCGCCGACGAGGCCCTCCGCTGGTGGGCCGCCGTGCTCTTCATCGTGGCCATCGCCACCGACGGCGTCGACGGGGCCATCGCCCGCCGGTACAACCTGGTCACCGACCTCGGCAAACTGCTCGACCCGATCGCCGACAAGATCCTCACCGGCGCCGCGCTGATCGGACTGTCCATCCTCGCCGAGCTGCCCTGGTGGGTCACCCTGGTCATCCTGGTGCGCGAGATCGGCATCACCGTCTTCAGGTTCGCCATGCTGCGCGACAGGGTCATCCCGGCGTCCCGCGGCGGCAAGCTCAAGACCATCGCGCAGTCCGTGGCGATCTCTCTGGCCCTGCTGCCGCTCTGGCTGGTCTTCGGCGACTGGATCCACTGGGTCAACACCATCGCCATGACGATCGCACTGGTGCTCACCGTGTACACCGGCGTCGAATACCTCGTCGCCGCGCGCCGGGAGAACAAGCAGGCCAAGCCGACCAGCAATGCCTGACCCGTCCGGCGCTGAACCGACGTCGGGCCCGGATGCCGCGGCCGCCCTCGTCGCCGCCCTCACCGCCAGACACCTCACCATCGCCGTAGCCGAATCCCTGACCGGCGGACTGCTCGTGGCCGAGCTCGTGCGCATCCCCGGCGCATCCGTCGTCGTGGCCGGGGGAGTCGTGGCGTACCAGACCCCGCTCAAGCACACCCTGCTTGGCGTGGACGCCCTGCTGCTGGCCGAGCACGGTGCCGTGCACCCCGAGGTCGCCAGACAGATGGCCACCGGTGTGCGCACCGCGCTGGCGATCGACGGGCGCCCGGCCGACATCGGCATCTCGACCACCGGGGTCGCCGGCCCCGACGAACAAGACGGCCAGAGCGTCGGCACGGTCTACCTGGGAGTGTCTTTCGGGGATAAGGTGCGGGCCATACCGATTAGTCTCACCGGAGACCGGGCAGCGATCCGGATGCAAACCGTTGCGCACGCGATCGAAGCTGTGTGTCAGCTGATTGAATCCACAAAGCTTCAGATCGCGGAATAGTTCCTGTTACCGGTGGGTTACAGAACACATATTCACAAGTAAAGTCCAGTCATCCTCGGTAATCTGAGGTGTCGGATGGATAGAGTACTGTTGGCCATCCGCCACACAAAACTGACCGGTTGAGTGGGCCCCAGCAGACTAGACAGCACGAAGAAGGAGGTTCCGATGATTCTTGTTCGTCAGGAAATCGGCGATGTGCTCAGGGACTTCCGCCTGCAGAAGGGTCGCACCCTGCGTCAGGTTGCGAGCAAGGCAAGTGTGGCCCTCGGCTACCTGTCTGAAGTTGAACGCGGTCAGAAGGAAGCGTCTTCCGAGATTCTTGCTTCGGTCGCAGACGCGCTGGACACACCGATCTCGGTGATCATGCGCGAGGTCGGCGATCGGCTGGCCGTCATCGAGGGAATCGATCGTTTCCCCGACACCGTACCCGACGAGCTGGTTGCCAAGTTCGACGCCAGCATGATGATGCGCTAATCGGTCTTCTCCACGTTTCGCACCGAGTGCGCGTCAACCGAGTGAGCATCAACCGAGTGAGTACCGCATGCGATTGAGTGAGTTTCGTCAGGCCCTGAAAGACGAATTCGGCGAGAGCTACGGCAGGGTGCTCACCCGGGATCTGGTGCTGGGTCCGCTCGGACGGACCGCCGACCAGGCCCTCGCGGGCGGAGTTCCCGCTCGCGACGTTTGGTTGGCCCTCTGTGCCGAAACGGATGTTCCGCCGGCCCGCCGCCACGGCGCCGGGCTTCCTCCGGCCCGCAGCTGATCCGGTCACGCCGGCAGCACCCAGACACCAGCGAACCATGAGCCACCACCGGCCCGGCCCTCCAGCCGGGCCGTTCCTCGTTTCGCGAGAAGATTCCGACACACCACCCCAGCGTCGAATGTCTGTTCGGTTCTTGGTAGGCTCCTCCACAGTAGAAGTCGAAGACGGATTGTCCACCGTCGCGGTGCCTGCCGGCCAGTGTCGGTGGTGCTGCGTACAGTCGGATTCGTCAACGACAACCGCGCACCTGCCTTGTCGAGGGCGGTCACCGGGATCCTCCCGCTGGTCGAAACGACAGCCTATAGGCGCCACGCGCACGACCCAAAGGAGCACACCATGGCATCAGCAGCAGACCGCGAGAAGGCACTCGACACCGCCCTCGCCCAGATTGACCGCCAGTTCGGCAAGGGCTCGGTCATGCGCCTCGGCAGCGACGATCGCGCGCCCGTCGAGATCATCTCCACTGGGTCGATCGCCCTGGACGTCGCGCTCGGCATAGGTGGCCTGCCCCGCGGTCGCATCGTGGAGATCTACGGCCCGGAGTCCTCGGGTAAGACCACCCTCACCCTGCACGCCATCGCCAACGCCCAGAAGAACGGCGGCATCGCCGCGTTCATCGACGCCGAGCACGCCCTCGACCCCGACTACGCGAAGAAGCTCGGTGTCGACATCGACGCCCTCCTCGTCTCCCAGCCCGACACGGGTGAGCAGGCGCTGGAAATCGCCGACATGCTCGTGCGAAGCGGCTCCATCGACCTCATCGTCGTCGACTCCGTCGCAGCCCTGGTTCCGCGCGCCGAGATCGAGGGCGAGATGGGTGACTCCCACGTGGGCCTGCAGGCCCGCCTGATGTCGCAGGCGCTGCGCAAGCTCAACGGTGGTCTGAGCCAGACCAACACCACCATGATCTTCATCAACCAGCTGCGCGAGAAGATCGGCGTGATGTTCGGCAGCCCGGAGACCACCTCCGGCGGAAAGGCGCTCAAGTTCTACGCGTCTGTGCGTCTGGACATCCGTCGAATCGAGACCCTCAAGGACGGAACAGAGGCCGTCGGTAACCGCACCAGGGTCAAGGTCGTCAAGAACAAGATGGCACCGCCCTTCAAGCAGGCCGAATTCGACATCATCTACGGCATCGGCATCTCCCGCGAGGGCAGCCTGATCGACTTCGGTGTCGACCAGGGCATCGTCAAGAAGTCCGGCGCCTGGTACACCTACGACGGCGACCAGCTCGGCCAGGGCAAGGAGAACTCCCGCAAGTTCCTGCTGCGCAACCCGGACATGGCCAACGAGATCGAAACCAAGATCCTCAACAAGCTCGGTGTGGGCGCGGAGGGCAAGGCGGCCAAGAAGGCCGCAGACGACGCCGCCACCGCCGCAGCGGCCGCCGCGGCAACGGGTGCCGCCACGGGCACGGATGGTGCCAAGGTTCCGTCCATCGCGGCCAAGGCCGCCGCACGCAAGGGCGCCTAGCCGCCATGGTTCACTTCGAACCCTCCCGAGGCAAGACCGACGCCGGCTCCTCGGCCGGCCGGGAGGGCCTCGCCCCGGTGACATACCTGCCCGGGGCGAGCCCGGCCGATCAGGCCGATGACGCCGAGGACGAGGCGGCCGAGGAACGCGAGCACGCGGAGAAGCTACTGCTGCAGCGCCTGCGCGGCCGGTCCCTGTCGATCGTCGAGGCCCAGAAGCTGCTGCGGTCCACCGAGATCGACGAGGAGTCCGTGCAGGACATCCTCGAACGCTTCACCGAGCTGCACTACCTCGACGAGGAGAAGCTCGCCGACCAGATCATGCACAGCCACCACGAACGCAAGGGCCTGGGCCGCAGCGGTGTCGGCGCCGAAATGCGCCAGCGCGGGCTCGACGCCGAACTCATCGCCGAAAAGCTTGAGGAGATGCCGGACGACGAAGCCGAACGGGCCACCGAACTGGCGCTCAAGCGGGTGCAGCAGCTGGACAGGTTCGACGATGCCACCATCGATCGTCGGCTCACCGGCTTCCTGATGCGCAAGGGATACGCCTCCTCCGTGGTGCGCGACGCCGTCAAGGCCGCTCTCGCGTCCCGGCGGGGTTCGGGCCGCACCTCCACGGTGCGGTTCCGCTGAGGTCTGTTCACGACGGCACGCGTAAGCTGGGGGAACTATGAGCAGCGTCACCGCACCACCCCTCGCCACCCCGTCATCCCTCGACCCGTCGCCGCACAGCGCGACCGTGATCGCGCCGTCCTCGGCGGCGAGGGATGACGAGGGCCGGGCGCGCACCTATGAGGTGCGCACCTTCGGCTGCCAGATGAACGTGCACGACTCCGAGCGGCTCAGCGGCTCACTCGAGGCGGCCGGCTATGTGTCGGCGGCGGGCGCCGAGGCCGACATCGTGGTGATCAACACCTGCGCGGTGCGGGAGAACGCCGACAACAAGCTCTACGGCAACCTCGGCTACCTCGCCTCGGTCAAGCGCAAGCACGCGGGCATGCAGATCGCCGTCGGCGGTTGCCTGGCGCAGAAGGACAAGGCCACCATCCTGGCCAAGGCGCCGTGGGTGGACGTGGTGTTCGGCACCCACAACATGGGGTCCCTTCCGAGCCTGCTCGAACGCGCCAGGCACAACGGTGAGGCCCAGCTGGAGATCCTCGAATCCCTGGAAACCTTCCCGTCCACCCTGCCGACCAAGCGCGACTCGAGCTACAGCGGCTGGGTCTCGATCTCGGTCGGCTGCAACAACACCTGCACCTTCTGCATCGTGCCCGCCCTGCGCGGCAAGGAGAAGGATCGCCGCCCCGGCGAGATCCTCGCCGAGATCCAGGCGCTCGTCGACGACGGCGCCATCGAGGTGACCCTGCTCGGCCAGAACGTCAACTCCTACGGGGTGGAGTTCGGTGACAGGCTGGCGTTCGGCAAGCTGCTGCGCGCCGCCGGCCAGATCCCGGGACTGGAACGCATCCGCTTCACCAGCCCGCACCCTGCCGCCTTCACCGATGACGTCATCGACGCCATGGCGGACACCCCCGCTGTGATGCCGCAGCTGCACATGCCGCTGCAGTCCGGCTCCGACCGGGTGCTCAAAGCCATGCGCCGGTCCTACCGGTCCACCAAGTTCCTCGGCATCCTCGAGCGCGTACGCGCGCAGATGCCCGACGCGGCGATCAGCACCGACATCATCGTCGGCTTCCCCGGCGAGACCGAGGAAGACTTCCTCGAGACCATGCGGGTCGTCGAAGAGTCCAGGTTCGCCACGGCGTTCACCTTCCAGTACTCCATCCGGCCGGGCACCCCCGCAGCCACCATGGCCGACCAGGTGCCCAAGGCCGTCGTGCAGGACCGTTACGAACGGCTCATCGCCCTGCAGGAACGGATCTCCTGGGAGGAGAACCGCGCCATCATCGGCCGTGAGGTCGAACTCCTCGTCGCCAACGGTGAGGGCCGCAAGGACGCCGACACCCACCGGCTCAGCGGCCGGGCCCCCGACAGCCGGCTCGTGCACTTCGACGTGCCCGCCGGCTCCGACCTGCCCCGGCCCGGCGACATGGTCACCGTGACCGTCACCCAGGCCGCACCGTTCCACCTCATCGCCGACTCCCTCGACGGCACGCCGCTCCGGATCCGCCGCACCATCGCCGGCGACGCCTGGGACCGGGAGCAGGCCGAGTCCTGCGGTGTGCCCGCCCCGGCAGCGTCCACCGGCGGCGCGGTCTCGTTGGGTCTGCCGACCCTGCGGGTGGGCGGGCCCAGCCTGACACTGCACGGTGGCGCCACGACGATCCCGATCTACCCGGTCGACGACGCGGAACGTTAGGACCCGGTGCTCGTTGTCATCGTCGGGCCGACCGGTACCGGCAAATCCGAGCTGTCCCTGGACATCGCCGAACGGCTGATCGCGGCCGGCCGGCCGGCGGAGATCGTGAACGCCGACGCCATGCAGCTCTACCGGGGCATGGACATCGGCACCGCCAAGCTCGCCCCCGCCGAGCGCCGCGGGGTGCCGCACCACCTGCTCGACGTGCTCGACGTGGCCGACGAGGCCACCGTCGCCCGCTACCAGGTGGAGGCCCGCGCCGCCATCACCGGCATCCTCGACCGCGGTGCCGTGCCCATCCTCGTGGGCGGGTCCGGTCTCTACGTGTCCTCCGTCGTCTACGATTTCCAGTTCCCCGGCACCGACCCGGTGCTCCGCGCCCGCCTCGAGGCCGAGCTCGTGGATCAGGGCCCCGGCCTGATGTACGACCGGCTCAAGGCCGTCGACCCCGGCGCCGCCGCCCGCATCGGCGCCAGCAACGGCCGCCGGCTCGTGCGCGCCCTCGAGGTCGTCGAACTCACCGGCGCCCCGCACACCGCGGCCCTGCCCGGCGACCCGGTCTACTGGATGCCCGCCGTGACCCTCGGGCTGCGCCTGCCCCGCGAGGTGCTCACCCCGCGCCTGGACGCCCGAGTGGACCGCATGTGGACGGCCGGACTCGTCGAGGAGGTGCGCGCCCTCATCCCCGCCGGCCTGGAAGGCGGCGTCACGGCCAGCCGGGCCATCGGCTACGCCCAGGCCCTCGGCCAGGTGCACGGCACAATGTCGCAGGCGGATGCCGTCGAGGCGACCCAGCAGCTGACCCGGCGATACGCCCGCCGTCAGGTGAGCTGGTTCAAACGTGACCCGCACACGCACTGGATCGACGCCGACGACGCGGACCGTGTCGACCAGGCCGTCAGCCACCTGCCCTGACGCCGAATACCGTAGCCCGAGTCCCTAAACTGAACACATGGGCATCGATCTCCACTTCACCAAGGGCCACGGCACCGGCAACGACTTCGTGCTGTTCGCCGACCCCGACGGCCGACTCGACCTCACCCCGGAGCAGATCCAGGGCATCTGCGACCGCCAGTTCGGCGTCGGCGCCGACGGCATCATCCGCGCGGTGCGTTCGGCCAACCTCGATGCGGGTGCCGCGGCCCTCGCCGAAGACGACGGCGCCGAGTGGTTCATGGACTACTGGAACGCCGACGGCACAGTCTCGGAGATGTGCGGCAACGGCATCCGGGTGTACACCCGATTCCTCCTCGAACAGGGCCTCGTCGACCTCGGCCCCGGCGACACTCTGGCCATCGGCACCCGCAGCGGCGTGCGCGACGTGCAGCAGAACGCCACCGGGTTCCAGGTGGACCTCGGCCGGTGGCGGCTGGAACCGGGGGAGACCCTGGTGCGTGCCAAGAACCTCGCCGTTGCCCGCCCGGGGCTGGGCATCAACGTGGGCAACCCGCACGTGGTGGTGGCCCTCGCCGACGAAAACGAGCTCGAGAGCGCCGACCTGACCTTCATTCCGCAGCTGGACCCCGAGCCCGCCGAGGGCGCCAACGTGGAGTTCGTGCTGCCGCATGACCCGCTCGTCGTCGACGGCGTCGGCCGCATCCGTATGCGCGTGCACGAACGCGGCAGCGGAGAGACCTTGTCCTGCGGCACCGGTGCCGTCGCGGCGGCCCTGGCCACCCGGCACTGGGCCGGCCAGGGCGCGCCAAACCAGTGGCGTGTCGAGGTCCCCGGCGGCGTTCTGGGCGTGCGGATGTTCCCCACCGAGGACGGCGAGCACGTCTCCCTGTCCGGCCCCGCCACCCTGGTCTTCGACGGCACCCTCGCCCTCGCCTAACCCCGCCGCGAACTGTGACAAAGGCCCCCGGGTTGTGGGGCCTACCTCACAGTTCGAGGGGGAGCGTCAGGCGGGTTTGTGGGCCTGCAGGATGCGGAAGCCCTTGTCGGTGGCGTAGCGGGAAACCTCGAGCGCGCCGGGTTGCCCGGCGCCGGGGAACTCCTCGGCGAGCCAGCGGTGCAACGAATCGGAGCCGAGGTTGCGCTGCACGACGAGCCAGGCATCCGAGCCGGGCTTCAGACGCGGCAGCCAGTGCTCGAGCATCGTGTGCAGCTCGGCCTTGCCCACCCGGATCGGCGGGTTCGACCAGATGCCGGCGAACACGACGGAATCGGGAACATCCGCCGGCAGGACCGCGTTGATGTTGGTGAGCGCCAGGCTGGCGGCGTTCATCCGCACCAACTCGAGGGCTCGCTCGTTGACGTCGACGGCCCACACCGTGGCCGTGGGATCGGCCAGCGCCAGATGCAGGCTGATCGGTCCCCAGCCACAGCCGAGGTCCAGCACATCCCCGCCGCCGGAGGGCAGCGGAGCCTCACGCATCAGCACCTTGGTACCGGTGTCGATGTGCTCGGGGGAGAAAATCGCGTTCGCGGTGGTGACCGCACGGATTTGACCGGCGATCTTCACGGTGATCTGCCGCAATTTCAGGTCGCTGCCCGGAGTCGACGAGAAATAGTGTTCGGAAGCCATACAGCGAACTTATCGAAAAAAGAGGAACTAGAGTTAAAGCAATGACTGATATAAACGCTCCACACGATGGCGATGACGATGTAGTTGCGCGCGTGCTGGCCAGCGCCGAGAGCCGGTCCTCCGGCTACTCGCTGTTCGCGAGCGGATCGGCGCAGGCCCTCTCGGCACGCCCGGCCAACGGCGGTTTCGACGGCGGCGACCACGACGGCGAACAGACCGAACGTGAAGACCGCAACGCCCTGCGCCGCGTCGGTGGGCTCTCCACCGAACTGCAGGACGTCACCGAGGTTGAGTACCGCCAGCTGCGCCTGGAAAACGTCGTCCTGATCGGCGTCTACTCCGCCCGTAGCCTGCTCGACGCCGAGAACTCCATGCGCGAGCTCGCCGCCCTGGCCGAAACCGCCGGCGCCACGGTGCTGGACGGTCTGCTGCAGCGCCGCGCCACCCCGGACCCCAGCACCTACCTCGGCAAGGGCAAGGCCCTCGAGCTCGCCTCCATCGTGGCGGCGCTCGGCGCCGACACCGTGATCGCCGACACCGAACTCGCGCCCAGCCAGCGGCGAGCCCTGGAAGACGTGGTCAAGGTGAAGGTCATCGACCGCACCGCCGTGATCCTGGACATCTTCAGCCAGCACGCCAAGAGCAGGGAGGGTAAGGCGCAGGTCGAACTCGCCCAGCTCGCCTACCTGTTGCCCCGGCTGCGCGGCTGGGGTGACTCGATGTCCCGCCAGGCCGGTGGCCAGGTCGGTGGCGCCGGTGCCGGTATGGGCTCGCGTGGACCCGGTGAGACGAAGATCGAACTCGACCGGCGCCGCATCCACACCCGGATGTCGCGGCTGCGCAAGCAGATGCTGGAGATGAAGCCCGCCCGCGAGGCCAAGCGCGCCAACCGCAAGCGCAACGCGGTGCCGTCGGTCGCGATCGTCGGGTACACCAACGCCGGCAAGTCCAGCCTGCTCAACCGCATCACCAAGGCCGGCGTGCTCGTGGAGAACTCCCTCTTCGCCACCCTGGACGCCACGGTGCGAAAGTCCACCACGGACGACGGTCGGCTGTACACCTTCACCGACACCGTCGGTTTTGTGCGCAACCTGCCCCACCAGCTGGTGGAGGCGTTCCGCTCCACCCTCGAGGAGGTCGCGGACTCCGATGTCATCATCCACGTCGTCGACGCGTCCCACCCCGACCCGGCCAGCCAGCTGGCCACGGTGCGCGAGGTCATCGGCGAGGTCGGTGCCAGTGACATCCCCGAGCTGGTGCTGTTCAACAAGAGCGACCTGGTCAGCGACGACGACCGGCTCGTGCTGCGGGGCCTCGCCCCCCAGGCGATCTTCGTGTCGGCGCGCAGCGGCGAGGGCATCGACGAGGTGCTGCGGGTTCTCGAGACCATGCTTCCCCGTCCGGAAATCCGCCTGGAACTGCTGATCCCCTACGACCGCGGTGACCTCATCCCGATCCTGCACGAGCAGGGCAAGGTTCTGGCGTTGGACTACTCCGAGACCGGCACCCAGGTAACGGCCCTCGTGTCGCCCGGTATCGAGGCCCAGTTCACCCCGTTCGTGGTGGCACCGGCCATCTCCGGCTGACCCCGATCCGCCCGAAGGCGGCACCCGCTCCTGAACCAGGGACGGGTGCCGCCTTCGGCCGTTAACGCCCCAGATCGGCCGCGAACGTAACAATCGGCCACGCAGCAGCGCGCTCGAAGGTGCGTTGTTAGAGTCATCACATTCGTTGCCGGCGGGATACTCTGCCCGGCATGGAGCGACAGCCGAGCCCGGCACCCGCCCGCGAGCAGCCGCCCGGTATCCGTGGCGGTCCGCGGCCGCCAGGCCCTTCGAACTGAACCCACCATGCCGAATGAGGAACCATGACAGCGACCCCCACGACCCCACCGGCGGACCCCGACTGTCGGTCGAGCATCCCGTTCTCGTTTGAGCTGTACCCGCCCAAGACGGATGCCGCGACGACGGCCCTGCATGTCACCATCGACGCCCTGGCTGCGGCCCGTCCGAAGTTCATCTCGGTGACCTACGGTGCCAGCGGCTCCTCCCGCACCTCGTCCCTGGACGTGCTGCGCTACATCCGCCGGGCCACCATCGTGGACCCGATGGCGCACCTCACCTGCGTCGGTTCCTCGCACGCCGAGGCGAGCAGCCTGATCCGCGAGTTCCTCGATGCCGGCGTGAGCAGCTTCCTCGCCCTCCGCGGTGACCCGCCCGAAGGCCTGACCGAGAACGACGCCTTCCTCGGCGACCTGCACAGTGCCGGCGAGCTGGTGCAACTGATCCATCGGGTACAGGCCGAGCGAGTGCCGTACCAGGAGACCCCCATCCCCGGACTCCCTCGCGCCCGGGCCGTGAAGACCGAACGTGAGCACGTGCGCATCGCCGTGGCCGCGTTCCCCAACGGGCACCCGCGCTCACGATCCACCGCGCAGGACATCGACACCCTCCTGGCCAAGCAGGCGGCGGGCGCCAACCTCGCCATCACCCAACTCTTCTTCCACGCCGACCACTACCTCAGCTTCATCCAGCGAGCCAGGGAAGCCGGAGTGGAGTTCCCGATCCTGCCCGGCATCATGCCCGTCACCAGCCCCGGCAGGCTGCGGCGCATCCTCGAGCTCTCCGGGGAGGAACTGCCCGCCGAACTCTCGATCCAGCTCGAAGTGGAACCCACCCTCGAGGGCCAGCGCGAGATCGGCATCAGCCACGCGGCCGCCCTCGCCGAGAAGCTCATCGCCGGCGGGGCTCCCGGCCTGCACCTCTACGCCTTCAACCAGCACGAGACCGTGCTCGCCGTGCTCGACCGCGCCGGCGCGCTGGCACCGGCACAACCGGTCGTCTCCGCTCACAACCCACCTCCGACCCATCCCTCGACCAGCCCTGCCGACACCCGTGCCGGAATCCACTCCACGAAGGACCACTACTGATGACCATCACCGTCCCCGCATTCCCCACCGGAACGATCCTCGGCTACCCGCGGATCGGCCGCCGCCGCGAACTGAAGAAGGCCGTCGAAGCCTTCTGGGCCGGCCGGATCGACGCCGCTCAACTCGAAGCCACCGCGGCAGCCCTGCGCAACACCACCCGGGAGCGGCTCGTCGGCCTCGGGCTCGGCCGCAGCGACTCGTCGATTCCGGAGAGCTTCTCCTTCTATGACCAGGTGCTGGATGCGGCGGTGACCGTCGGCGCCATCCCCACCCGCTTCGCCGGTCTCGTCGACGCCGACGGTCACCTCGACCTCGCCGGCTACTTCACCCTGGCCCGCGGCGCCGGCGAGAACCTGCCGCTCGAAATGACCAAGTGGTTCGATTCCAATTACCACTATCTGGTGCCGGAAATCGGCCCGGAGACGAGCTTCCACCTCGCCAGCGACCGCATCGTGCGGGAGTTCGACGAGGCCGTCGCCGCCGGCTTCCTCACCCGACCCGTCATCGTCGGTCCGGTCACCTTCCTGCTCCTGGCCAAGCCGAGCGAAACGGCCCCGGCCGGCTTTCACCCGCTCGATCGCCTCGACGACCTGCTGCCGGTCTACGCCACCCTGATCGAGCGCCTCGCCGCCGCGGGTGCAGAGTGGGTACAGCTGGACGAACCGGCCCTCGTCAGCGAGAGCATCGACATCCCGCGCGACCGTGCCCTCGCCGCCCTCGCCCGGGCCTACGACACCCTCGGCGGCCTCGACAGGCGGCCCGGACTGTTCGTGGCCGCGCCCTACGGCAGCCTCGACGACGCCCTACCCGTTCTGGCCAAGACCCCGGTCGAGGCCATCGGCCTGGACCTCGTGCGCGGAACGGTGCCCGCCGACGTGCCCGGCCTGGCCGACACCACCCTCGTGGCCGGCGTGATCGACGGTCACAACATCTGGCGGGGCGACCTCGAGGCGGCGTTCGACAAGGTGGCCCAGCTGGGCGCGCTGAGCGACCGGATCGCGGTCTCCAGCTCCACCTCGCTGCTGCACCTGCCGCACGACGTCACCGACGAGACCAAGCTCGGCGCCGACCTTACCGGTTGGCTGGCGTTCGCCGACCAGAAGATCGGTCAGGTCGCCACCCTCGCTCGCGGCCTCTCCGAGGGGCAGGCTGCCGTGCAGGCAGATCTCGACGCGGCCACCGCGTCGCTGGAGGCGCGCCGGGTCTCGCCCGGCGTGCGTGACGGCGCCGTGCGCGCCCGCCTCGACACCCTCACCCCGGCCGACTTCAGCCGCGGCGACTACGAGGCCCGCCTGGCCGCTCAGGATGCCGTGCTCGACCTGCCCCCGCTACCGACCACGACCATCGGCTCGTTCCCGCAGACGAGTGATATCCGCCGCGCCCGCGCCCGCCTGGTCTCGGGCGAACTCGCATCCGCCGACTACCAGGAGCTCATGCGCGCCGAGATCGGCCGGGTCGTGCAGCTGCAGGAAGACCTCGGCCTCGACGTTCTCGTGCACGGTGAACCCGAGCGCAACGACATGGTGCAGTACTTCGCCGAGAACCTCGATGGCTTCACCGTCACCGAGAACGGCTGGGTGCAGTCCTACGGCAGCCGGTGCACCCGTCCGTCGATCCTGTGGGGCGACGTCCGGCGTCCGGCGCCCATCACCGTGGAGTGGTCCAGCTACACCCAGACCCTTACCGAGAAGCCGGTCAAGGGGATGCTCACCGGACCGGTCACCATCCTGGCCTGGTCGTTCGTGCGCGACGATCAGCCGTTGGGGGAGACCGCACGGCAAGTGGCGCTCGCGCTGCGCGACGAGATCGGTGACCTCGAGGCGGCCGGTATCCGGGTGGTGCAGGTCGACGAGCCCGCGCTGCGCGAGCTGCTGCCCCTGAAGAAGAAGGACCACGCCGACTACCTGGATTGGTCGGTCGGGTCGTTCAGGCTCGCTACCGCGGGGGTCGCCGACCAGACCCAGATCCACACCCACCTCTGCTACTCGGAGTTCGGGGTCGTCATCGACGCGATCCGCAACCTGGACGCCGACGTGACCAGCATCGAGGCCGCTCGGTCGAAGATGGAGGTCGTCGCCGACCTGCAGACCAGTGGCTTCGACCACGGCATCGGCCCGGGCGTCTACGACATCCACTCGCCGCGGGTGCCCGGTGTGGCCGAGATCACCGAACTTCTCGAGCGGGCCCTGCAATCGATCCCCGCTCGCCAGGTCTGGGTGAACCCGGACTGCGGACTGAAGACCCGCGGGTATGCGGAGACCGTGGAGTCCCTGCGCAACATCGTCGATGCCACCCGCGCAGTTCGGGCGACGCTGGTCTGACCTGGCCCGCCCTGACTACGCCGGCACAACACGAAGGCCCGACCCCTCGCGGGGTCGGGCCTGTTGTGTGCCTGGAGCGTTGCGGATCTAGACCGAACGCAACACCGCGACGACCTTGCCGAGGACCTCGGCGAAGTCACCCAGGATCGGCTCGAAGTTGGTGTTGCGGGGGAGCAGCCAGGTGTGGCCGTCGCGCTGTCGCAGCACCTTCACCGTGGCTTCGCCGTCGAGCATGGCGGCGACGATCTCGCCGTTCTCCGCGGTCTTCTGCTGGCGGATGACCACCCAGTCGCCATCGCAGATGGCGGCGTCGATCATCGAATCACCGACGACCTTGAGCATGAACAGCTCGCCCTTGCCCACCAGTTGGCGGGGGAGCGGGAAGATCTCGTCGATCTGCTGGTCGGCCATGATCGGGATACCGGCGGCGATGCGGCCGACGAGCGGCACCATCGCCGCATCACCCACCTGGATGCCGGACTGGTAGTCATCGGCGGCGCCTGGCGTGACCTCCTCTGAGGACTGAGGCAGCTCGATGAGCACCTCGAGTGCGCGCGGCCGGTGCGGGTCGCGCCGCAGGTACCCGCTCAGCTCGAGCTGGTGCAGCTGGTGGGTCACGCTCGACAACGAGGACAGACCAACGGCGTCGCCGATCTCGCGCATGCTCGGCGGGTAACCGCGGTCGCGAACCGAACGCTGGATGACGTCCATCACCGCGCGCTGTTTGTCGCTCAGGCTCTTGCGGCGTCGCGTGCCGCCCTTGTCCCGAGGTGTGCTCTGTTGTGCCACGTTGACGCTCCTCTGGTTAGTCGGTTCGGGCTGGTGCTGGTGGGGCTCGTGCTCGCCGGGCTGGTGCTCGTCGGGCTCATACTTCTCGGGCTCGGGCAGCAATGTCGGTGGTGTCTGTTTGAGTGCAGCTACCCGATCGAAACTGTAGCCACAGAGCAGCGGTTCGTAGACATGCATTCGAGTGTGTTGCGGAATCTGTCTCCATAATATCCGGAAACAGGGTTGATTGTTCGAACACTCGAAGATATATTCGGAACATAGATTCGCATCTGGCCCTCCCGGCCGAGGGCCAGATGCGTTACCAGGAGGTTTGACATGAGCGCAGCATATGCAGCACCGGACAACCACAGCCCGGCCACCCCGCCCACCACACACCTGCGGCTGACCCGCCGCGGGCGGGCCGTTTTCACGGCCCTCGCCGCAGTGCCCCTGGTACTCGGCGTCATCGGCATCGCCGTCAACGGCGGCATGGCCGCGGCAGAGGGCAGCGCGGGTGTCGGCGCGGCCGCGTTCGACTACGTCACCATTGAGGCCGGCCAGTCGCTCTGGCAGCTGGCCGAGTCTGTCGCCCCCGGACAAGACCCGCGCGACGTGATCATTGACATCGTCAACCTCAACCAGCTGTCCTCCGAGGCCGTGCAGCCCGGCCAGCGCCTCGCCCTTCCCGCCGACTACTGAGCCGCTCAGCCCGAGCCGCTCAGCCCGGAGCCGATCAGCCCGGAGCCGCTCGCCCCGCCCCGCCTCGGATACGAGGGGTCGGCCGCGGGCGCAACTAAGCTTGTTCGGGTGACCAGCCTCGACGACCTGCCCCTGCGTGCCAACCTCCGCGGACAAACCCCTTACGGAGCACCCCAGCTGCACGTGCCGGTGGCGTTGAACGTCAACGAGAACACCCACCCGATCCCGCCCGCGGTCGCCGCCGACATCGCGGAGGCCCTGGCCGAGGCGATCCTCACCGTCAACCGGTACCCCGACCGGGAATTCAGCCCGCTGCGGGACGCCCTCGCGGGCTACCTCGGTCACGGTCTCACCCGCGACAACATCTGGGCCGCCAACGGTTCCAACGAGGTTCTGCAGCAGGTTCTGCAGGCCTTCGGCGGGCCGGGCCGGTCGCTGCTCGGCTACGCGCCGACCTACTCGATGTACTCGATCCTCGCCTCCGGCACCGATACCCGCTGGATCCCCGGCGGCCGCGACGCCGACTACGAACTTTCGCCGGAGACCGCCGCCCGCTGGGTGGAGGAAACCTCGCCCGACATCGTCTTCCTCTGCTCACCGAACAACCCGACCGGCACCCCGTTGTCGCTGGAGACCATCGCGGCCGTCTACGACGCCACCCCCGGCATCGTTGTCGTCGACGAGGCCTACGCCGAGTTCGCACCGGACGGCACCGATAGCGCCCTCACCCTGCTGCCCGGCCGGGAGCGCCTGCTCGTGTCCCGGACCATGAGCAAGGCCTTCGCTTTCGCCGGCGTGCGGCTGGGCTACCTGGCCGCCGACCCGGCTGTCACGGATGCGCTACGCCTGGTCCGGCTGCCCTACCACCTGTCCGCCCTCACCCAGGCGGCGGCCGTGGCCGCGCTCGCCCACACCGGTGAGATGCTCGCCATGGTCGACGACATCCGGGTGCAACGCGATCGCCTGGTGACCGAACTGACGAACCTCGGCTTCAGCCCACTGCGCAGCGGAAGCAACTTCGTGTTATTCGGCGGAGTCTCCGACCCGCACGCGATCTTCCAAGCGCTCCTGGCCGAAGGCATCCTGATCCGCGACGTCGGTATCCCCGGCCACCTCCGGGTCTCGGCCGGCACCGAAGCCGAGACGAGCGCGTTCCTGGCCGCCATCGCACGGCTCCGCCCGATAGCCGAATAAACTAACGCCATGAGCAACGTCACGCCCTCGCCTCGCCGTGCCCACCTGCAGCGCGAAACGAGCGAATCGAGCATCGACCTCTCGATCAACCTCGACGGCACCGGGGTGAGCGACATCCACACCAGCGTGCCGTTCTACGACCACCTGCTCACGGCGTTCGCGAAGCACTCGCTGACCGATCTCACCGTGCACGCCAAGGGCGACATCGAGATCGATGTGCACCACACCGTCGAGGACATCGGTATCGTCCTGGGCCAGGCCATCAAGCAGGCCCTCGGTGACAAGGCTGGCATCTCCCGATACGGCGACGCCCTGGTGCCGCTGGACGAAGCCCTCGTGCAGGCCGTCGTGGACATCTCCGGTCGGCCGTACCTGGTGCACACCGGCGAGCCCGCCGGATTCGAATTCCACCTCATCGGCGGGCACTTCACCGGCTCGATGGTGCGGCACGTTTTCGAGGCCATCTCCTTCAACGCCGCGTTGACCGTGCACGTCACCGTCCTCGGCGGCCGCGACCCCCACCACATCGCCGAAGCCGAGTTCAAGGCCTTCGCCCGAGCCTTCCGCCAGGCCAAGGCCTACGACCCGCTGGTCTCCGGCATCCCGTCCACCAAGGGCGCACTGTGACCTCGGTCGTCGTCCTGGACTACGGCACGGGCAATGTGCACTCGGCCGTCAAGGCGCTCGAACTCGCCGGCGCCGACGTCACCCTCACCGGCGACCGCAAGCTCGCGCTCGAGGCCGACGGACTCCTGGTCCCCGGCGTCGGCGCGTTCAGCGCCGTGATGGCGGCGCTGAACGACGCCCACGGCGGCGACATCATCGACAAGCGCCTCTCCGGCGGGCGGCCGGTGATGGGCATCTGCGTGGGCATGCAGGTCATGTTCGAACACGGCGTCGAGCGCGGCATCGACACCGCGGGCCTCGGCGAGTGGCCGGGAACCGTCACCGCCCTGCCGGCACCGGTACTGCCGCACATGGGCTGGAACACGGTCACGCCCGACCCCGACACCGTGCTGTTCCGCGGGCTGGAAGAGGAACGGTTCTACTTCGTGCACTCCTATGCCGCCCAGGAATGGAGCCTCGACGTGATGCCGCCCTTCCCGGTTCCCCGCCTCACCTGGGCCGAGCACGGCGCCCCGTTCCTCGCCGCCGTGGAGAACGGTCCGTTGTCGGCCACCCAGTTCCACCCCGAGAAGAGCGGCGACGCGGGCATCCGGCTGCTGAAGAACTGGCTCGGCACGCTCCGCGACTAGACATTCCCCCGTCGGTCGCTCCATCGCGGCCGCACCAACACGAAAAGGTCACCACAGCACATCATGAGCGAGTTCAACAAGACCCCGAAGCTGGTCCTCCTGCCCGCCGTCGACGTCGCCGACGGCAAGGCCGTCCGTCTCACCCAGGGTGAGGCCGGTACCGAGACCAACTACGGCGACCCGATGGATGCCGCCCTCGACTGGGCGAACCAGGGCGCGGAGTGGATCCACCTCGTCGACCTCGACGCCGCATTCGGGCGCGGTAACAACACCGCTGTGCTCAAGAAGGTCATCAAGCAGCTCCGCGGCGTGAATGTGGAGCTCTCCGGCGGCATCCGCGACGACAAGTCGCTCGAAGCGGCGCTGAACACCGGCGTCAAGCGAATCAACCTGGGCACCGCCGCACTGGAGAACCCCGAGTGGGCCGCCAGCGTGATCGCCCAGTACGGCGACGCCATCGCGGTGGGACTGGATGTGCGCGGCACCACCCTTGCCGCCCGCGGCTGGACCAAGGACGGCGGCGACCTGTGGCAGGTGCTGGAGCGCCTCGAAGAGGCCCGCTGCACCCGCTACGTCGTCACCGACGTCACCAAGGACGGCACCCTCAAGGGACCGAACATCGAACTGCTGCGCGAAGTGATGGAGCGCACCCACCGCCCCGTGATCGCCTCCGGAGGTATCTCCAGCCTCGACGACATCGCCGCGCTGCGCGAACTGGTACCCCTCGGCCTGGAAGGCGCGATCGTGGGCAAGGCCCTCTACGCGGGCGCCTTCACCCTCGCCGAGGCGCTGGATGTCTCCGGCGCGTAACCTCGGCTCGACCGGTCGGCCTGACCCCGCCGGCGGCTCCGCCGGTGGGGCTGCCGGCGACACGTCCGCGGATTCGGCCGGCCAGCCCTGGGCGAACCGGTCGCTGGAGGACACCGCGTTCGCCGACGACGACGGCCTCGCGCCGCCCGCCCTGCTGCGCGCGCTCCGCCGCTTCCAGGCCCGCGAGACCGGCGAGGAGGACGTCGTCGACGCCTTCCGTTCGGCGCGCCTGCTGATCCCTCTGGTCACCGCCCTCGGCGCGGATGAGGCCGGCACCGTTTCAGACGGAGCCGCCGGCCCGCACGGGCTGCGGGTGGACAAGACCCAGGAACTGTCGATCATCACCGTGGCCGGCCCGGACGGCCGCGCGGTGCTCCCGGTGTTCTCCTCGGCCGCGGCCATGCACCAGTGGAACGCCCAGGCGCGCCCGGTGCCCGCCGACGCCGTGCGGGTGGCACTGGCGGCGGCCCAGGAGAGCACCGACCTCGTGGTGCTCGACCCCACCGCCGACACCGAGTTCGCGGTGCGCCGACCGGCGCTCTGGGCGATCGCCCAGGGCGCGCCCTGGACCCCCAGCTACGCCAGCCGCTCCGTCGCCGTGGCGTTCGAGGAGTCCATCGCGACCGAGCTGTCAGTACTCTCCGTGAGCCTGACCGCGGGCGACCCGCAGTCCCGGCTGGCGGGGCCCGAACTGATCGTGCGCCTCGAACTCGTCGACGGGCTCAGCCGTGCCATCCTGGACGCCACCCTGGCCCGCCTCGCGGCGCGCTGGGCGGCCAACGATGTGATCGCCACCGGGGTGGACTCCCTGCGGGTGCAGCTCGTCGCCTCGGCCTGACCCTCCACGCCCGCCGCCCGCCCGGCCCATCCGTCGCCCGCAGAAACAACTGTTGCCCAAGCGGACATGTGCGCCCCTTGGGTTCAGGGGGTCGTTGCAACACCTGATTGATTGAGGTGTTGGTTATGGGTGGTCGTGTTGGGTTTCCGCGTGAGGTTCGTCGTCGGTTCTGGGAGGAGCTCAGGGTCGGCGGCACGGTCACGGATGCGGCTGCCGGCGCGGGGGTGAATCGGTCGACGGCTGCGAACTGGGTAAGTCAGGCTGGCGGGATGGTTCCCCCGCGCGTTGACCCGTCGAGCCGTTTGACGTTCCTCGATCGGGAGGAGATCTGGTTTGGCCGTTCTCAAGGCGAAAGCATGCGCTCGATCGCGGCCCGGCTTGGGCGGGCGCCGTCCACGATCAGCCGCGAACTGCGCGGCGGGATGACGAGGCGCGGGTATCGTCCGTCGTTCGCTGAGCAACAGTCCCGGTATCGAGCGCGCCGGCCCCGCGGCGGGAAGCTGGCCAATAACGACCGGTTGCTGGAATACGTGCAAACTGGGTTGAGCGCCGAACACAGCCCGGAGCAAATCAGTCTGCGGCTGCGGCGAGACTTCCCCGACGACATGGAGATGCGGGTGTCTCACGAGACGATCTATCAGGCCCTCTATGTTGAAGGGCGCGGCCAGCTGCGCCGCGACCTGGTTACGGCGCTGCGGACCGGGCGGACGTTGCGCAAATCTCAGGGTCGGCAACAACCCGGATCGCGCATCCGCGACATGGTCATGATCACCGACCGGCCCGCGGAGGTCGAAGACCGCGCCGTTCCCGGCCACTGGGAAGGCGACCTCATCACCGGCGCCGGAAACGCCTCAGCGATCGGCACCCTGGTTGAGCGCGCAACCGGATATTTGATGCTGCTGCACCTCCCCGAGAAACACGGCGCGATCGAGGTTCGCGACCAGATGATCATCGCGATCGAGAAGATGCCCGCAGAACTGCGCAAAACAGTGACCTGGGACCAAGGCATCGAGATGGCCAAGCACCGAGACATCACCATCGCCACCGGCATCGACATCTACTTCTGCGACCCGCACTCGCCCTGGCAGCGCGGCTCGAACGAGAACACCAACGGGCTGTTACGGCAGTACTTCCCCAAGGGCACCGACCTCTCCGGCTACCACCCCGAATACCTCGAATTCGTCACCGACAAGCTCAACGACCGACCACGAAAACGGCTCGACGCAGCCACCCCGCGAGAAGCCCTGCATCAGCTACTCTCAGACCAAGAAAACAGCGGTGTTGCATCGACCAGTTGAATCCACCCCCGGCGCACCGGGCGCAGATGTCCGCATCGGCAACAGATAAGAGCGGCTTTACGAGCCGATGTCGGGGGTATCGGCAAGGATGGGTAGATGACGGAGATCCTCCAGCGCCTCTCACCGGCCACCCGCACCTGGTTCTCCGGCGCGTTCGATGCGCCCACCGAGGCCCAGCTCGGCGCCTGGGACGCCATCTCCCGCGGATCGCACACCCTCGTCGTCGCCCCTACCGGGTCGGGCAAGACCCTGGCCGCGTTCCTCTGGGCCCTCGACAAGCTGTACTCGACCTCCACGACACCGGTTGAACAGGATGCGGCCGCCGCGCCCACCGGCACCCGGGTGCTGTACATCTCGCCGCTGAAGGCTCTCGGCGTTGACGTGGAACGCAACCTGCGCGCCCCGTTGGTGGGCATCGGCCAGGCCGCCGAACGGCTGGGCCTGGCGCCGGTGCGGGTGACCGTTGGCGTTCGCAGCGGCGACACCCCCGCCGCGGACCGCCGGGCGCTCGTGAAAACACCGCCAGAGATCCTCATCACCACCCCCGAATCGCTCTTCCTGATGCTCACGTCCGCCGCCCGCGAGTCCCTGCGCGGCGTTGACACCGTCATCATCGACGAGATCCACGCCGTCGCGGCCAGCAAGCGCGGCGCCCACCTCGCCGTGTCCCTCGAACGCCTCGACGCGCTCCTGGCCACCCCCGCGCAGCGGATCGGCCTGTCCGCCACGGTGCGGCCGGCGTCTGAGGTGGCCCGGTTCCTCGGCGGTCAAGCACCCGTGGAGATCGTGGCGCCCAAGAACGAGAAGCGGTTCGACCTGCGCGTCGTGGTGCCCGTGGACGACATGACCCAGCTCGGCGCCGTGCCCGCCTCGGAGGGCGCCACCTCCGCCGCGGCCCCGCAGACCGGGTCGATCTGGCCGCACGTGGAAGAAGCCATCGTGGACGCCGTGCTCGCGCACTCCTCCTCGATCGTGTTCGCCAACTCCCGCCGCCTCGCCGAACGGCTCACCGCCCGGTTCAACGAGATCTACAGTGAGCGGCTTGCCGCGGCCGAGGAGGCCGAGCTGGTGCTCGCGGGCGGCCCGGACGCCGGGGGAGCGGCCGGTGCCCAGGCCGGCGCGGCATCCGCTGCCCGAACGACCGCCACCGCACCGCCACCGCGGCCGCCCGCCGAGCTGATGGGCGGCAGCGGCCAGACCGAAGGTGCCGAGCTGCTCCTCGCCCGCGCCCACCACGGCTCGGTCAGCAAGGAACAGCGGGCCATGATCGAGGACGACCTCAAGTCCGGCCGGCTGCGTTGCGTGGTGGCCACGTCGAGCCTGGAACTCGGCATCGACATGGGCGAGGTCGACCTGGTCGTGCAGGTGGAATCGCCGCCGTCGGTGGCCAGCGGCCTGCAACGCGTGGGCCGGGCCGGCCACCAGGTCGGCGAGGTGTCCAGGGGCATCATCTTCCCCAAGCACCGGGCCGACCTCATCCACGCCACCGTCGCCGCCGAGCGGATGGTGTCGGGCATGATCGAGTCGCTGCAGGTGCCCGCGAACCCCCTCGACATCCTCGCCCAGCAGACCATCGCCGCCGTCGCGCTCGAACCTATCGACGCCGAGGAATGGTTCGACGCCGTACGGCGCAGCGCCCCGTTCGCCACCCTGCCCCGCTCCGCCTACGAGGCCACCCTCGACCTGCTCGCCGGACGCTACCCGTCCGATCAGTTCGCCGAACTGCGCCCACGGATCATCTGGGACCGCGACACCGGCCTGCTCACCGGCCGGCCCGGCGCACAGCGCCTGGCCGTCACCAGCGGCGGCACCATCCCCGACCGTGGCCTGTTCGGAGTCTTCATGGTCGGCGGCGACCAGCCCACCGGCCGTCGGGTCGGCGAGCTCGATGAGGAGATGGTCTACGAGTCCCGCGTCGGTGACGTCTTCGCGCTCGGCGCCACGAGTTGGCGCATCCAGGAGATCACCCACGACAGGGTGCTCGTGCTGCCCGCGTTCGGCGAACCGGGCCGGCTGCCGTTCTGGAAGGGCGACGGCCTGGGCCGGCCCGCCGAGCTTGGCGCGGCCATCGGCGCGTTCCTCCGCGAGGTGTCCGCGCTCACGCCCGCGAAGGCCCGAGCCCGCTGCCTGGCCGTCGGCCTCGACGAACGGGCGGTCACCAACCTGCTGGTCTTCCTCGACGAGCAGCGTGCAGCCACCCGCTACCTGCCCACCGACCAGACCCTGGTCGTCGAGAGGTTCCGCGACGAGCTCGGCGACTGGCGAGTCATCCTGCACTCCCCGTTCGGCCTCACCGTGCACGCCCCGTGGGCCCTGGCGGTCGGCGCGCGGGTGCGGGAACGCTTCGGCATCGACGGCGCCTGCGTCGCCAGCGACGACGGCATCGTCGTGCGCATCCCCGACACCGAGGCCGAACCGCCCGGCGCTGACCTCTTCGTCTTCGACCCCGACGAACTCGAGCAATTGGTCACCGACGAGGTCGGCGGCTCCGCCCTGTTCGCCTCCAGATTCAGGGAGTGCGCCGCCCGGGCGCTGCTGCTGCCCCGGTACCGGCCGGGCAGCCGCTCACCGCTCTGGCAGCAACGCCAGAAAGCCGCCCAGCTGCTCGACGTGGCGCGCGAATACCCGTCGTTCCCGATCATCCTCGAAACCATCCGCGAATGCCTGCAGGATGTCTACGACCTGCCCGCCCTCGTGGCCCTGGCCAAGCAGGTGGCCAGCCGCGCCATCCGCCTGGTGGAGACCAGCACCGACTCGGCCAGCCCGTTCGCCAACGCTCTGCTCTTCGGTTACGTCGCGGCGTTCATGTACGAGGGCGACTCGCCGCTGGCCGAACGCCGGGCCACCGCCCTCTCGATCGACTCCGGCCTGCTCGCCGAACTGCTCGGGCGGGTGGAACTGCGGGAGCTGCTCGATCCCGTCGTGATCGACCGTACCGACGCGGAGCTGCAGCGCCTGGCCCCCGACCGCCGGGCCAAGGGCCTGGAGGGCGTGGCCGACCTGCTCCGCGGGCTCGGCCCGCTCACCGTGGCCGAGGTCGCCGCCCGACTGCAAGCCGCGACCGGCGTTGCCGAACGGAGCGAGCCGGCGGATGCGGTCGGTGAGTCGGAGTCCGACGGCGCCTCCGCCCCGCCCGCCGCCGGCGAGGCCGAGGCGCGTGCACACCTGGATGCGCTCACCGCCGCGCGCCGCGCCCTCAGGGTGGGCATCGCCGGCGAGGAGCGCTGGGCGGTGATCGAGGACGCCGGCCGGCTGCGTGACGCCCTCGGCGTTCCGCTGGCACCGGGCATCCCGGAGGCCTTCACCGAAAGTGTGAAAGACCCGCTCGGCGACCTGGTCAGCCGGTACGCCCGCACCCACGGCCCGTTCACCACCGCCGATGTCGCCGCCAGATTCGGGTTCGGCACGGCCATCGCCTTGGGCGCCCTGCGCCGCCTGGCGGATGCCCGCAGGATCGTCGAGGGCGAGTTCCGCCCGCACGGCAGCGGCAGCGAATGGTGCGACGCCGAGGTGCTGCGGCGCCTGCGGCGACGCTCGCTCGCAGCGCTCCGACACGAGGTGGAGCCTGTCGACCAGGCCACCCTCGGTCGATTCCTGCCGGCCTGGCAGCACGTGGGCGGTAAGTTGCGTGGTGTCGACGGCGTGGTCTCCGTGATCGAACAGCTCGAGGGCGCTCGCATCCCGGCCTCCGCCTGGGAGACCCTGATCCTCCCCGCCCGGGTGAGCGACTACAACCCGGGCATGCTCGACGAACTCACCAACGCCGGCGAGGTGCTCTGGGCCGGCGCCGGAACGCTCGCCGGCAACGATGGTTGGGTGAGCCTGCATCTGGCCGACACCGCCCCGCTCACCCTGCCGGTGCCCACCGAGCTGGACACCACGGCGCTGCAGCGGGAGATCCTCGCCACGCTGGGCGGTGGTGGTGGCTACTTTTTCCGGCAGCTGGCCGATTCGGTCGGCAGCCAGGACGACGGTGCCCTCGTCGACGCGCTGTGGGACCTGGTCTGGTCCGGACTGGTGAGCAACGACACCTTCGCCCCGGTGCGCTCGCTGGTCTCCGGCGGCAAGACCGCGCACTCCACCCGCCGGGCCGCACCGCGCGCCCGGCTGCACCGCGGCCGCGCCCTGCCCCGGCCCAGCCTGCCCAGCCGGCAGGGCCCGCCCACGGTCTCCGGCCGCTGGTCGATCGTGCCCGTCGCCGACACCTCGGCCACCCGCCGCGCACACGCGTTGGGCGAGACCATGCTCGAACGCTACGGCGTGGTCACCCGCGGCGCCGTGATGGGCGAGAACGTGCTCGGCGGCTTCGCCCTGGTCTATAAGACCCTCAGCGGCTTCGAGGAGATGGGCCGCTGCCGCCGGGGCTACTTCGTGGAGGGCCTCGGCGCCTCCCAGTTCGCCACCGCCGGCACCATCGACCGGATGCGCGGCTACGTCGACCAGCGGGAACGCGCCGAACGCGGCGACAGGTCGGTTTCCGCCGCGGTGACCCTCGCCGCCACCGACCCGGCCAACCCCTACGGCGCCGTGCTGCCCTGGCCGGCCCTGCCCGAGGGCACCGGTCACCGGCCCGGCCGGAAGGCCGGCGGCCTGGTGGTACTCGTCGACGGGCACCTGGTGCTCTACGTGGAGCGCGGCGGCAAGTCGATGCTGGTGTTCGATCCGGCCGCCGCCGTTGACGGAGAGGCCGGCGAGACCGGTGCGGGTGCCACCGAAGACGCATCCGCACCCGCCGCCGCCGCGACGCCGCGTTCGGCTCCGGCGACTGCCTCCCGCGCGGCACCGGGCACAGCGGGCACCCCACGACCGGCGGCATCCGAGACCGTGCTCGCGGCGACCCGGTCGCTGGCCGCGACCGTCACCGCCGGGCGGGTGCCCAAGCTCGCCGTGGAAACCGTGAACGCCGAGTTTGTGCTCGGCACCACCGTGGGCGACGCGTTGCGCGCCGCCGGCTTCACCGAGACGCCGAGGGGGCTGAGGCTCAGTGCCTGAGGGTGACACCGTCTACCGCAGCGCCCGCAGCCTCGATGACGCCCTGCACGGCGCCACCCTCACGCGCTGCGACGTCCGGGTACCCGCCTTCGCCACCGTCGACCTGACCGGCCAGACCGTGCACGAGGTCATCAGCCGCGGCAAACACCTGGTGGCGCACGTGGGGGAGACCAGCATCCACTCGCACCTGAAGATGGAGGGCACCTGGCACCTCTACCGGCACGGCACCAAATGGCAGCGGCCCGCATTCCAGGCCCGCATCGTGCTGGAGACCGCGGACTGGGTGGCCGTGGGATTCGAGCTGGGCACCCTCGAGCTGTTTCCCACCCCGGAGGACGAGCAGCACCTCGGCTACCTCGGTCCCGACCTGCTCGGCCCGAACTGGGACGCCGGGGAGGCCGTGCGCCGGCTCCGCGCAGCCGGGGACAGCACGGCCGGAGACAGCACGGCCGGAGACAGCACTGCCGAAGACAGTGCAGCGGGGGACCGGCCGGTGGCGGTCGCCCTCGGCGACCAGCGCAACCTCGCCGGGCTCGGGAATGTGTACGTCAACGAACTGTGTTTCCTGCGCGGGCTGCTGCCCACCCGGCCGATCGCTGAGGTCACCGATGTCGACGGCCTGGTCGCGCTGGCGCACCGGCTGATCACGGCCAACCGGGACCGTTCGGAGCGCACCACCACCGGCAACCTGCGCCGGGGCGCACGCACTTTCGTCTACGGGCGCGAACGGCAGCCGTGCCGACGCTGCGGCACGAGCATCCGCAGTGGCCGGCTGGGCCGCAGCGAACTCGAACAGCGGGTCACCTACTGGTGCCCGCGCTGCCAAACCTGAGCCAACTGTTGCCCGTCCGGACAATTGTGCCCGGCGCACCGGACGCACACGTCCGATTCGGCAACAGTTGCGGGGGAGGAGCTAGTTGACCGGGCCGGTGAACTTCTCGCCGGGGCCCTGGCCGATGGGGTCCGGGATGGTCGACGCCTCGCGGAACGCCAACTGCAACGACCGCAGCCCGTCGCGCAGGCTCCGCGCGTGCATGTCCGAGATATCGGGGGCGGATGCCGTGATCAGGCCGGCGAGGGCCGTGATCAACTTGCGCGCCTCGTCCAGGTCGATCTGCGTGTCGGGGTCGTCGGCGAGGCCCACCTTGACCGCCGAGGCGCTCATCAGGTGCACCGCCGCGGTCGTGATGATCTCCACCGCCGCCACATCCGCGATGTCTCTCGTGGCCTGGCCGGACTGGTCCTGATCGTAATTGTCGCTCACTGGTTTCCTCTGCTATGCTTACCCGGGCTCCGAGATGAAAGTCTCGGTACGAAAGTGGATAATCTCCCACCCGCGCTTGACCGCTTCATAAAGGTTACCGGGTTGTTTGCACTCCGCCGTCGCTCGCTGGTTTCCAGCTTGCACGGTAGATAGGGTGCCGTACGTGGTTGATGAGTGACGGAACAAGGAAATGTTCCAGATCCCAGGAATTGCGCGCGCGATTGTCTCCTCTTCGTCTCCGGACGACATCCGTTGTCAGGCTGTAGCCACGATGCTTGAGTAGAGGAGAGACGCATCAGCGATCCCCGTACAAATGACCGTATCCGCGTCCCCGAAGTCCGTCTCGTTGGTCCCAACGGCGAACAGGTTGGGGTCGTGGCGATTGATGTCGCCCTGCGCCTGGCACAGGAGGCTGACCTCGATCTGGTCGAAGTAGCCCCCACGTCCAAGCCGCCGGTCGCGAAGATCATGGATTACGGCAAGTTCAAGTACGAAGCTGCGCAGAAGGCGAAAGAAGCCCGGCGCAACCAGGCGAACACGATCCTCAAAGAGGTTCGTTTCCGTCTCAAGATTGATAAGCACGACTACGAGACCAAGCGCAAGCGCGCCGAAGGCTTCCTGAAGGCCGGCGACAAGGTCAAGGCCATGATTCTGTTCCGTGGCCGTGAACAGTCCCGTCCCGATCAGGGTGTACGTCTGCTTCAGAGATTTGCCGAGGATGTCGCGGAATTCGGTTCTGTGGAATCGAGCCCGACCATCGACGGTCGAAACATGGTCATGGTGATTGGCCCGCTGAAGAACAAATCAGAGGCCAAGGCAGAGGCCAATGCACATAGAGCTGCAGATAAAGCAGCCAAACAGGAGGAAAAGAATGCCTAAGCAGAAGACCCACTCTGGGACAAAGAAGCGTTTCAAGGTCACTGGCTCCGGCAAGATCATGAAGCAGCAGGCCGGACTTCGCCACAACCTCGAGGTCAAGAGCACGCAGCGCAAGTCCCGCCTGAACCAGGACCAGGTTCTCGCCAAGGCCGACGTCAAGGCCATCAAGAAGCTTCTCGGCCACTAGGCCCCGTACCCCTAAAGGAATTAGAAAATGGCAAGAGTAAAGAGGGCCGTAAACGCCCACAAGAAGCGTCGCGTAATCCTTGAGCGCGCCCAGGGTTACCGCGGTCAGCGTTCACGCCTGTACCGCAAGGCCAAGGAGCAGGTCACTCACTCCCTCGTCTACAGCTACCGTGACCGTCGTGCACGCAAGGGTGACTTCCGTCGCCTGTGGATCCAGCGCATCAACGCTGCGTCCCGTGCGAACGGCCTGACCTACAACCGCCTCATCCAGGGCCTCGCCCTGGCCGGCATCCAGGTTGACCGTCGCATCCTCGCCGACCTCGCCGTCACCGAGCCCGCCACCTTCGCGGCCATCGTTGAGAGCGCCAAGGCAGCACTGCCCGCTGACACCTCCGCAGCCAAGGTTGCCAAGTAGTCACACCTGCTTGTTTAACGGGAGCGACCATCACTGATGGTCGCTCCCGTTTTGCGTACCCTGCGGCGCATTAGATGGCCGGGGTGCCCGGCACCTAAACTGGGTGCATGCTAGATAACCCCCGATCTCCTCGCGTGCGTGCCGTCGCGAAACTTGCGAACCGAGCCGCCCGCTCCGAGACGGGACTGTTCCTCCTCGAGGGTCCGCAGGCCGTCTCCGAAGCCCTCACCTTCCGCCCCGAACTCGTCGTGGAGTTGTACGCCACTCCCACGGCCCTCGAGCGCTACACCGAGATCGGCGATGCCGCGGTCGCCGCCGGCGTGGACGTGGAATTCGTCACCGAGCAGGTGCTCGAGACGATGGCCGACACCGTCACCCCGCAGGGCTTCATCGCGGTGTGCCACCAGTTCCCCACCTCGATCAAGAAGATCTTCGCCAACGAGCCCAAGCTCATCGCCATCCTCGAAGAGGTGCGCGATCCCGGCAACGCCGGCACCATCATCCGGGCAGCGGATGCGGCGGGCGCCGACGCCGTGATCTTCACCGGCCGCAGCGTGGACCTGTACAACCCCAAGGTGGTTCGCTCCTCCACCGGTTCGATCTTCCACCTGCCCGTCGCCGTTGGCGTCACTCTCACCGATGTGCGTGAGCGGGCGAAGTTCGCCGGCATGCAGATCCTCGCCGCCGACATCAAGGGCGAGGACCTGCTCGCGGCCCGCAATAGCGGCCTACTCGCCGGGCCCACCGCCTGGTTGTTCGGCAATGAGGCCCGCGGTCTCACCGAGGAAGACCTGGCCATGGCGGACCGTTCGATCAGCGTTCCCATCTACGGTCACGCGGAATCGATGAACCTGGCGACGGCCGCTTCGGTGTGTCTCTACGAAAGCGCGTTCTCGCACCGCCCCTAGCATCTTTCCCGGTCGGGCGTCTATTACGTTTGGGTTACCGACCGGGTTAAAGCTGCGGTAAAGGTGGTCGGTCTGGCAGCACGGGCCTAAGTTGGAGGGTATGGAGCCAACAGACGCATCACCGGCGACGTCCAACATCACCGTGCGCCGGGGCGAACCCCTGGTCGTTATGACGGACGTCAACAAGCACTACGGGGAACTGCACGTTCTGAAGAACATCAATGCCACCGTCACCCGCGGCGAGGTCGTGGTGGTCATCGGTCCCAGCGGCTCGGGCAAGTCCACCCTGTGCCGGGCCATCAACCGGCTCGAGACCATTGACTCCGGCTCGATCACCATCGACGGCATGGAACTGCCGGCCGAGGGCAAGGCCCTCGCCCATCTCCGGGCCGACGTGGGCATGGTATTCCAGGCGTTCAACCTCTTCGCGCACAAGACCGTGCTCGAGAACGTGACGCTCGGCCCCATCAAGGTGCGCGGCATGAGCAAGGCGGACGCCGAGAAGAAGGCCATGGCGTTGCTCGAACGCGTTGGGGTTGCCAACCAGGCCAAGAAGATGCCATCCCAGCTCTCCGGTGGCCAGCAGCAGCGTGTGGCCATCGCCCGGGCCCTGGCCATGGACCCCAAGGTGATCCTGCTCGACGAGCCCACCAGCGCGCTCGACCCCGAGATGATCAATGAGGTGCTCGAAGTGATGGTCAACCTCGCCAATGAGGGCATGACCATGATCGTCGTCACGCACGAGATGGGCTTCGCCCGGAAGGCCGCCGATCGGGTCATCTTCATGGCCGAGGGTGACATCGTCGAGGAAACCACCCCGGAGAAATTCTTTACCAACCCCCAGAGCACGAGAGCGAAGGACTTCCTCTCCAAAATACTTGCCCACTAATCTGTCGGCGAGACACACAGCACACAGGAGGAAACCATGAGACGCAACAAGGGTCTAATGATCTCAGCCATCGCTCTGGCCGGAGCGTTCGCGCTGAGCGGCTGCACCGATTCGGGCGCAAGCACGCCGTCCGCGGCACCCGTGGAAGAGGTGACCTTCGACGAGGGCACCACCATGGCGGCGCTGAACGAGGCCGGCGAGATCACCATCGGCACCAAGTTCGACCAGCCGCTCTTCGGCCTCAAGGGCCCGGATGGGGACCCGGTCGGCTTCGACGTCGAAATCGGCAAGCTCATCGCATCGAAGCTCGGCATTGAGGCGTCGGGCATCACCTGGACCGAGACCGTGTCCGCCAACCGCGAGCCGTTCATCCAGAACGGTGACGTCGACCTGGTCGTCGCCACTTACACGATCAACGACGCGCGCAAGGAAGTTGTCTCCTTTGCCGGCCCGTACTACGAGGCTGGACAGGATCTCCTCGTTCTCGCGGGTAACGAAGCTGACATCGCCGGACCGGAGGACCTCGCTGACAAGAAGGTTTGCACCGTGAGCGGTTCGACGTCGGAGAAGAACATCGCCGCTTACACGACCAACGTCATCGCGACCGACACCTACTCCAACTGCCTCGGCCCGCTGCGCAGCGGCGAGGTCGACGCAGTCACCACCGACAACGTGATCCTGGCCGGCCTCGCCGACCAGAACGCCGGTGAGTTCGAGGTTGTCGGAAACCCGTTCACCGCGGAGCCCTACGGCATCGGCCTGGCCAAGGACGACACCGAGTTCCGCAACTTCATCAACGACGTTCTTGAAGAAGCCTACGAGGACGGCACCTGGGCCGAGGCCTGGGAGGCCACCGCGGGCTCCGTGCTCGAAACGCCTGAGCCGCCGGCGGTCGACCGCTACTAGCACCACCGCACCGACCGATCGGGGTGGCCGCACCGGCCACCCCGATCGGCAGTTTTTCCGCTTTTGAAACACCCAGACCCAACTGAAGACCAACACAGAAGAGGAGGTGAGTCATGGACGCAGTCATCGAAAACCTGCCGCTCTTTCTGGAAGGCTTCCGGAACACGCTCGGGTTGCTGATTCTCTCCGGCATCGGCGCGCTCGTGCTCGGAACCATCGTCGCCGCCCTGCGAATCTCGCCCATCGCATCGTTCCGCGGATTTGCAACCGTTTACACCGAAATCGTGCGGAACACCCCGCTCACCCTCGTGCTGTTCTTCTGCGCCTTCATGCTGCCGTACCTGCAATTCTCGCCAGGCTACTTCCCCCTCGCCGTGATCGGTCTGACGGTCTATACCTCGCCGTTCATCGCCGAGGCGCTGCGCTCCGGCATCAACGGGGTCCCGGTCGGCCAGGCCGAGGCGGCACGCAGCGTCGGCCTCACCTTCGGACAGTCGTTGTCGTACGTGATCATGCCCCAGGCCATCCGCATGGTGATCCCGCCTCTGATCAACGTTCTCATCGCACTCACGAAGAACACCTCCGTCGCCGGCGCCTTCTTCGTCTTCGAGCTCTTCGGGGCAGCCCGCCGGGTCGTCAACGACCGCGGCGACGCCGTCATCGCGATCCTGCTCGCCGTGGCGTTCTTCTACCTGATCATCACGATCACGCTCGGGCAGATCGCCGCCCGGGTGGAAAAGAAAGTTGCGGTGCTGCGATGACCTCGGTACTGTACGACGCGCCGGGGCCCAGGGCCCGCGCCCGTTCCAGAGTCATTTCCGTTGTCGGTATCGTGATCATCCTCGCGGGCCTGGCCCTGCTGGTGCTCGCCCTCGGCGCCCCCAAGCCCAACGCCAACGGCGCCGTGCAGCCCGGTCTCTGGGACCCGACCCGATGGGACGTCTTCACCGACGTCCAGGTGTGGCGATCGATCGGCGAGGGAGTGCTCGCCACGTTACGGATGGCCGGCGTCGCCGCCGTGATCGCACTGGTGCTTGGCGTCGTGTTCTCCTTCGCCCGCGCGGCCGACCACAAGGCCATCGCGATCCCGGCTGCGATCATCCTCGAGTTCGTCCGCGGGATGCCCGTCCTGCTGATGATGCTCTTCATCCTGCTGGTCTTTTCCAGCGGTCAATACTGGGCCGGTGTCGCAGCCCTCGGCCTGTACAACGGCGCAATCATCGGTGAGGCGCTCCGAGCGGGCATCCAGTCGCTGCCACGCGGTCAACGCGAAGCCGGCCTCGCCATCGGCCTGACCCCGTTGTCGACCCGGTTCCGCATCGAGTTCCCGCAGGCGTTCCGTCAGATGCTGCCGATCATCATCGCGCAGCTCGTGGTGCTGCTCAAGGACACCTCGCTGGCCTTCGTCGTCGGCTACAGCGAACTGTTGCGCGTCGGCGCGCGCAACCTGCCGGACTACTTCGGTAACCGGTACTTCTTCTCCTTCTTCCTCGTAGTCCTCGTGATCTACCTGGCCATGAACCTGTCCCTGTCGTGGTTCGCGCGGTTCATCGCCCGGCGTTCAGGCCCCAAGTCAGGCAAACTGATCGGCCCCGTGGCGCCGGAGCCGATTCCCGATAGCTCACTGAGTGCGGGTGCCGGTGTAGGTGCCGGTGCCGACGGCGGAGACTCCGGCCGCTGACCCGACCACGTTGTGCCCGGCCGCAGCCCACCCGCGGCCGGGCACTAAACTTGGGTCTCGTGTCTGCCCCCACTGAAATATCCGAACCCGTTGTCACCGCGGCCGTCGACGCCGCCCTCGCGGCCATCGACGCCGCGACTGACTCCGTCGCCCTCAAGGCCGTGCGCTCGGCGCACGTCGGCGAGGCCTCGCCGCTGGCCGCGTTGAACGCCCTCATGCGCAGCGTGCCCGGCGACCAGAAGGCCGCCGCCGGGAAGCTCGTCGGCCAGGCCCGCGCCCGGGTGAACCAGGCGCTGGGCGCCCGCGAAGCCGCCATCGTCGAAGCCGAGGCCACCGCCCAGCTCGCCGCTGAAGCCGTGGACGTCACCGCCGCCGCCTCCACTTGGCGGGCCGGCGCGCGCCATCCGCTCACCCTGCTGCAGGAACGCGTCTCTGACGTGTTCGTGGGCATGGGCTGGGAGGTCGCCGAAGGACCAGAGCTCGAGAGCGAGTGGTTCAACTTCGACGCGCTCAACTTCGACGAGGACCACCCGGCCCGCGCCATGCAGGACACCTTCTTCATCGACCCGCCCGAGGCGCACCTGGTGCTGCGCACCCATACCTCGCCCGTGCAGCTGCGCGCGCTGCTCGGCACCGAGCCGCCCGTGTACCGCATCGCGCCCGGCCGGGTCTACCGCACCGACGAGCTCGACGCGACCCACACCCCGGTGTTCCACCAGATCGAGGGCATCGCCGTGGACAAGGGCCTCACCATGGCGCACCTGCGCGGCACCCTCGACCACTTCGTCAAGGCCCTGTTCGGCGACGAAGCCAAGGTGCGCCTGCGCCCCAACTACTTCCCGTTCACCGAGCCGAGCGCCGAGCTCGACCTCTGGCACCCCACCTTCAAGGACGGTGCCCGCTGGATCGAGTGGGGCGGCTGCGGCATGGTCAACGCCAATGTGCTGCGCTCCGCGGGCCTGGACCCCGAGGTCTACTCCGGATTCGCGTTCGGCGTCGGCGTCGAACGAGCACTGATGTTCCGCAACGATGTGAAGGATATGCACGACATGGTCGAAGGCGACGTTCGGTTCAGCCAGCAGTATGGGATGGCCGTCTGATGCGCGTTCCCCTGAGCTGGCTCGGCGAATTCGTCGACGTCGAACCCGGCACCACCCCCGAAGCCGTGCACGCCGCCCTGGTGAGCGTGGGCCTGGAAGAAGAAGAGATCCACCGCTTCGAGCTGACCGGACCCATCGTGGTCGGCCAGGTTCTCGAGTTCGTCGGTGAGGTGCAGACCAACGGCAAGACCATCAACTGGTGCCAGGTGCGCGTCGCCGCGGACGGCGAACTCGCCGCCGACGGCGGCCCCGCCATTCACGGCATCGTCTGTGGCGCGCACAACTTCGTCGTCGGCGACAAGGTCGTCGTGACCCTGCCCGGCGCCGTGCTGCCCGGCCCGTTCCCGATCGCGCCGCGCAAGACCTACGGCCACGTCTCCGACGGCATGATCGCGTCGGCCCGTGAGCTCGGCCTCGGCGACGAGCACGCCGGCATCCTGGTGCTCGGCGACCTCGGGCTCGACCCCGAGGTGGGCACGGATGCGATCAGCCTGCTGGGCCTGGACGACTCCGCCGTGGAGATCAACGTCACCCCCGACCGCGGCTACGCCTTCTCGATCCGCGGAGTGGCCCGCGAGTACTCGCACGCCACCGGAGCGACCTTCCGCGACCCGGCCCTGGCCGTCACCGCGACAGCGTCCACCGAGGTATTCCCGGTCTCGATTGAGGACACCGCCCCGATCCGCGACCGCATCGGCGCGAGCGTCTTCGTCACCCGCGTCGTGCGCGGCGTCGACCCCACCCGGCCGTCGCCGGCCTGGCTGATCGCCCGGCTCAAGCTGGCCGGGATCCGCTCGATCTCGCTGATCGTGGACATCACCAACTACGTGATGATCGAACTCGGCCAGCCGATCCACGGCTACGACCTCGACAAGCTCACCGGCGGCCTCGTCGTGCGTCGCGCGCAGCCCGGCGAGAAGCTCGTCACCCTCGACGACGTCACCCGCACCCTCAACCCCGAAGACCTGCTGATCACCGACGGGTCCGGCCCGATCGGCCTCGCCGGTGTGATGGGCGGCGCGACCACCGAGATCGGCGCAGGAACCACCAACGTGCTGATCGAAGCCGCGAACTTCGACCCGGTGTCGATCGCACGCACCGCCCGCCGGCACAAGCTGCCCAGCGAAGCGTCCCGCCGGTTCGAGCGCGGCGTCGACCCCGAGGTTGCCGCCGTGGCTGCCGCCCGGGTGGTGCAGCTTCTCGTGGAACTCGCCGGGGGAGTGGCCGACGGACTCGGCTCGCTGCACGACGCCACCCCGGAGCGTGCCCCGATCGACCTGCCCACCGGCTTCGTCTCCGGCCTGATCGGCTTGGAGTACACCCGCGAGGAGGTGCGCACCTCGCTGGCCGAGATCGGCGCCTCGATGACCGAGACCGCGACCGGCCTGGCCGTGACCGCGCCGAGTTGGCGTCCGGACCTCACCGACAAGTGGACCCTCGCCGAGGAGGTCGCCCGCATCGTCGGATACGACCGCATCCCGTCTGTGCTGCCCATCGCCCCGCCCGGCCGCGGCCTCACCCGCACCCAGCAGCTCAAGCGCTCGGTCGCCACGGTGCTCGCCGCCACCGGACACACCGAGGTGCTGGCCTACCCGTTCGTCGCCGAGAAGGCGAACAACCTGTTCGGCGACCCCGCCAGCAGCACGGTTCCGCAGATCAAGGTCGCCAACCCGCTCGACGGCGAGGCCCCGTTCATGCGCACCTCGATGCTGCCCGGCCTGCTGCAGATCGCACACCGCAACCTGTCCCGCGGCTCGACCGACCTGGCGATCTTCGAGCTCGGCTCGGTCTTCCGCCCGGTCGAGGGCGTCAGCTACGGCAGCACCATCGTGCCGCCGGCCGCGGTGCGGCCCAGCGCCGAACTCGAGGCGAAACTGAACGCCGGCATCCCGCCGCAGCCGTTCACCGCCGGTATCGTGCTGCTCGGCAACACCGTGCGGCACCAGCCCGGCCAGGCACCCATCGCCGCATCCTGGCAGGACGCCCTCACCGCCGTCGCGCAGATCGGCCTCGCGCTCGGCCTGCCGATCCTGGTGCGCCAGGGCACCCACCAGGCCATGCACCCCGGCCGCACCGCCGAGCTGTTCGTGGCCACGGATGCCGGCGAGCTGTCGGTGGGCTTCGCGGGCGAACTGCTGCCCGCCGTGGCCCGCGGCGCCGACCTGCCCGCCGTGGTCGCGGTCGTCGAGCTCAACCTGTCCG